>NZ_CAJHAR010000001.1 GCF_904846415.1 Psychrobacter piscatorii
AGGCTTAGATGCGTATAGTTCATGGTTGCAATCTCACTTTGGTCGGTGGATAAAGACTTTGATGCTAGCGCATCTAGGTCTTTTTTTCACCTTGCATTTGGTATTGCACTTCATGTGTTAATCTAAGATTTTTATGATTACAAAGCAAACGCTCTAACGGCGCAATTCAATCGCCATCAGAGCGTACTTATATTATCGAGTATATCCTACATAGGGATTGGGTTTTTGTTTCGAGCATCTGTGTGAGTAATCCACCAGCTACCGACGCAGAGATGGGAATCAATGGCGTTACAGTGGCTTGAAAGTCATGATAAAGATCTTCGCGCGTTGGATATACGACCGTACTTAAGTTGCCATATGCATCTACCTCATGACGCCAACCGCCATGCTCAAGATCAATCAAAGTACTGGCAATATAATCCCAAGCTAAGCGGTAGTAATGTTCAAAGCGCGGATCATCCGTACGGCGCGATAGCATTAGCGCGGTATTAGCCATCTCAGCCTGTACCCAGTAAGGACGGTTTGGTATTGAAATCTCATCATCCCAGCCGATGGTATAGACCATGCCAGATTGACCGTCAGGTGCCCAGCCGCGCTCGATAGCACTATCAAATAATGCGATAGCATCAGGTAGCAGCCAATCAGGTACGTCATAACCATGGGCGATACAGGCAGACTCAACTTTCAGCAGCAGTCCTGCCCATTCTGCAAAGTGACCGGGTGTGAGACCCCAAGGCCTCAAATCATCAGAAGGCTCGTTGGCATCGTAATCAGGCAATAGATTCCACCCACTATCAAAATGTTCAGGTAGGCGACCATCGTAATTACTAGGCATATGATGACCGAAACGCTTGGCTAAGTGTAGTGCGCGATCGAGCCAACGCGTTTCACCCGTGGCATCTACCAGTGCTAAGCAGGCTTCAGTCGTATGCATGTTGCAATTGGCGCCGCGATAATCTTCAGGATCAGACCAGTCAGCCGCAAAAGAAGGTAGCATCGATTGCTCATCTTCTAGCCAGAAGTGCTCATCGATAATATTTATCGCTGCTTGCATGAGCTCTGAACCGCGCGGGCGACCAGCAATGCTAGCAGACGCACCAGCAAGCGCGACAAACGCATGCAGATAGGCGTTTTTGCGTGATGGGTTTTCATGAGTTGAAGAAGCATCACTGAACCAACCGCCATGTACCGAGTCGCGTAATGGGCCATCAAGCAACGCATCTAGGCCATGGTCAGCAAGTGTTGCTGCACCCGGTACGCCCATTAGTGCCGCTAGCGCATAGCAATGCACCATCCTCGCAGTGATGATGCTCTTTGCTGTGTCATCTACCATGCTCCCATCGTGACCGAGAGTAGCAAACCCTGATGGCACGCGCGCTTTGGCATAATGTTCGAGCAAACGTTGCCCTTCAGCGAGCAACCAACGGCGATGAGTACTGCTATCTGCCCAACAGACAGATAGCAGGTCAGAGGAGTCAGGAGAATCCATGATATCAGCCATTGGTAATCATGCCTCCGTTTATGTGTAAGGTCTGACCAGTCACAAAGCTACTGTCTTGGCAAGCAAGAAATACATAGGCAGCACCCATCTCACGTGGCTGACCCATGCGCCCCATTGGTGAGGACATGGATTCTAAAATATCTTTATCAAAGTCTTTAAATACCAGTTGAATCTCGCTCACCACAGGACCTGGTGCCACCTGATTGACGCGAATACCACGACTAAGTAGTTGTTGCGATAGCGCGCGAGTGTAGCCGACGATAGCGCCTTTGGTCGCGGTGTATGGCACCAATACATCATTGCCGACATATGCATTTACTGAGGTGGTATTGATGATGCTATCACCTTCTTTCATATGCTCAAGGGCGGCGCGAGTTGCATAAAACATTCCTGCCATATTGACATCGAAATGCTGTTGCCAGTCTTCGTCACTGACCTCAGACAAATCATGATACGGCTTTTGCATACCTGCGTTATTGACTAGCACATCAATGCCGCCCCATTGTGCCACGACGGCTTCTACTGCCTCTTTGCAACTACTGCTATCTGCCGTATCACCCTGCAATACCAACGCATCTGTGCCTTCTGCTTCAATACCTTCACGCGTCTCATTTGCGCTCTCTTCGTCAGAGTGATAAAGGATGGCAACTTTGGCACCTTCACGTGCCATGTGAAAAGCCACTGCACGACCGATACCGCTGTCTCCGCCAGTGATTAAAACGCGCTTATCAGCCAGTTTTCCTGAGCCTTTATAGTTATCATTGATGTATTCAGCAGGTGGCATCATGCTGTCGATTTGGTCTGTCATAATCTGTATCCTTTGTTCTTTTCAGGTATTGTTTATTGTTATTACAGCAATCCTATGACGCTGGCATCAGTATTTTTATAATGCTATTTTAGGATGTCCGCCTCATAGTCTTGCTAGCAGTCATCATAATACCCAAATGCGTTTTTTGAAATATTACTCGGTTAATGTTTGGTAATTTAAAGATGCAGTTATGATACTTATTACCATGGACAAATACTAAGCAAAAAGGATATTGAGAAAATATTAATTAATAAAGCGATCACCGTCTAAGACAGACGGTATGAGACATTGGGTGATTTGGAAAAATGTAAAGACGCGGCAAAAAATAGGCATTTAGTTGAAAGGCTCACTCGGATAGAGACTCAGTCTATATAACAAAGCTTATACACAAGCGGCAAGCCATTTTATGTTTACCCCAGTGGCCGCATATATGTGTAGCAGTTAGCTAATACATTAATAAATCGCACTTTGTCTAAAGCGGCATAAATATGACATATATCTATAAAAGCGATAATCTGATTAATAAAAAAGGCTGCCATACTAGCGACAGGTTATACTGGTATGCTGGCACCGGTATTTTCATGAGTAATATGAAGATGACCACTCATAGGATTTGATAATGACCGTACCCGAAAATATTGATTTTTTTAATAAGTTTAGCGTTGCTGTCCCAAGCTTTATTCGTCATCCCACTCTCAGAAAACTGGCCGAGCGAGTGCAACAGGAGACATTGAATGCGCTTACGAGTCCGGCGATGTCCGAGAGTGGCGACACCTCACAAAGTACACGTATTTTGGACAGCTTATATCAGACACCTATTGCTGATGCATCGATATTGGTCGCGATCACTCATGAGCGTAAACCAAAAATATTATTGACGCGCCGAGCCGCTCATATGAACAGCCATGCGGGAGAGGTCTCCTGTGCAGGCGGCAAACACGAGATAGGTGATGGCAACAACGTCGTGACCGCGTTACGTGAAGCCTGTGAAGAGACGGCGCTACCACCTAATAAAGTGCAATTACTGGGACAACTACCGATCCAAACGTCCAAAAGCGGTATGAGCGTACGTCCAATTGTCGCACTCATCGCCCCAGGTCTGGTGTTAGTTCCTGAAGTGGGAGAGATATCACGTATTTTTTGGGCGGATTTAGAGTCGTTAGTCAACCAGCCAACGGTGGAGTATGCGGTAGAATATAAAATGCAAGAACAAACCGCGACCATACTGACGCCGAGCTGGCAAGTGGATGGTGAGACGGTGTGGGGACTGACAGGGCGCGTCATTGCCAATCTGCTAGAAACAGGATTCGATCGTCAGCTAGAATGGTATTACCGCGTAGAAAACAAACGCTGATAAATGTCATCTACTATGGTCATCTACTTATAATAATCATCATTTTTCTTGAGCCACCAGTTCATATTGTCTTGGCGTTTGGCACGAAATGCTTCTAATTTTTGGGCGACCGTTGCATTGTGCTGCCGCGCAGTATCAAGGGCAAAAAGAATCGGCACGGAAGACAATACGCCAAATCGTATCTTTGATTTTGGTAAAGCTAAGCCGTCACCAATATCATCACCAACCAAAGTGCGCGTCACACTGGCGTTGACCATCTCCACAAAGCGTCCACGGCGATTGTCTTCGCCCATTAACTGACGCGGCAGATCATGCAAGGCTTTTGCCAGTGGCTGCCCCATCTTAAAGTCTAGCTGCTGTATAGATAGGTAGGTATACAGCCATTCCCAGCTAGCCGCTTCATCTTTTGGCAGACGCGCTAAATCAACGCCCATCCAGTAGCTGGCAAGATTCCATAAGTGCAAAATACCTTCCGCTTCCTCAGAGCTAATACGAGCGCCGAGCAGTCGTAGGCCGCGCATAATCAATAATGAAAACTGTAAATGGGTGGCAATCATGTCAGTTTGGTTAATCGGCACGCCCCAATAATCGGTATTCCAGCTACCATCAGGATTGTGATGTTGGTCGGCGTTTGGTATCACGCCAGCTGCCGCATTGCCCTTACCTTTGAGCAAGTTTTGCCGTACCAATGTATGAATCTGACGTACTTTGATGGATTGTCGCCAGCCCTCAGAGCCAATCGCCAATACTTGATCGATAGGTTGAGAGTGGTTGCGCATGCTCATATCCGATTGTGGATGTTCAGACACCGCCAGGATATAGGCATAGGTACGCATGAGCCGTGGTAGCGCATCGTGCATCAACGCGCCAGTTTGAATGAGTGGTAGTGATAGCGCTGGGATGCTATAACCTGCCATCAGCGCGACATTACGCAATAGCCAAATGAGCATCAATGGATAGCGTCGATAGGCGACCGCACCGATTTGCGCGAGTTTGGGATCGAACCAATCAGGATGACTGCTAAATTGCTCGGTTAGTGTATTAAATGAGGCATTGATTGCGAGGTCACTATTTGGGTCTAGATCATTGCCGCCGCTGATAATCTGTTGTAGGGGCTTTGCAAAGCGGATATTGTTAGCGGCCAAATCATCTGCGAGTGGATCGCCAATATCGTAGCCGGCGACTATCTCCTCTAGTAGCTTAGGCGAGATAGCAAAATCTTTTGGCAGTAGATATCGCTTAATTCGCTTTAACACTTGCAAATCACTATGGTCATCGATAGCAGTTGTACGCCCATGACGCAAATAAGACGCTGTTGATGGATGCTGCGTCTTATTGGTGGGGATATTTGCAGTATTGCTGATTTTCTTATCCATATGATCAAACACCTTTATAAGTCAGCTATAAAACAACATTCGTATCGTATGAGCGATCCATAACCATCACTTATAAGCGTTAATTGATGGATTCAATGAATCTCGTTGTCTTTGTATCGTACTGATACGAGATTTTAGGTCACGTATTTCATCAGATAAGAATAGCAGTCTTACACGCGCGTCTTTCGCACTAACGATAGGGCAGACATGATATATTGGATATTCTCGTCTGCCGACATTACAATTATTGCTGATGCTACAGCTGGTTCATTAACAATAAGCAACCTTGGCTAAATCCCTATTTTTCATTAACAGGTTTTGCAGATAATAAAAAGCGACTTATAAGCTAATAGGCTCATAAGTCGCTCGTTTTGTTATTAATGAGAGCGAGTCAAATCGACTGATGTGCCGCTGACATTATCTTTCAAGCTCACTTTGAGCATGATGTAACCTGCGATACCAGAGACGATAGAACCCATGATGATACCCAAGCGCTCGTCAAACATAGTCGTATCACCTGCAAATGCGAGGCCGCCAATGAATAAACTCATGGTAAAACCAACACCGCACAATAGCGCTGCGCCGTAGATTTGCTTATAGTTCATACCTTTTGGCATGGTTGAGATACCAAGCTTAAAGATTAACCAGCACATAATCATGACGCCCAACTGCTTACCAATAAACAGACCTGCGGCAATACCTAGTGGCACTGAATGGAATAATTCAGCAAGACCTGCACCTTCGAGTGAGATACCCGAGTTGGCAAAAGCGAATATTGGCAAAATACCAAAGGCGACGGTGTTATGTAGGTCATGCTCTAGCTCTTCAAGCGGAGAGTGCTCAGGATCAGTGCGGTCAAACATAGGAATAAATAGTGCTAAGACCACACCAGCCAGTGTTGCATGGATACCCGATTTGAGCACTGCAATCCACATGATAATACCAATAAGTAGGTAAGGCGTGATGCTAGTAACGTTACGACGATTAAGAAGGTACAAGAATGGTAGACATAGGCCAGCCAATGCTAACGACTCTAATGATAAATCGCTGGTATAAAACAGAGCGATAATCAAAATTGCACCGATATCATCAAAGATGGCAATAGAGACCAAAAAGACTTTCAGAGAGTTGGGTACACGGTTGCCAAGAAGGCTCAAAATACCAAGCGCAAAAGCAATATCCGTTGCCGCAGGAATGGCCCAACCTTTCCAAAACTCAGGCTCATTGTAGTTAAAGAGTAGATAAACAATCGCAGGCATAATCATACCGCCCAGTGCTGCACCAGCTGGCAGGATAATCTGCTTGACGTTAGACAACTCACCAATCAATACTTCACGCTTGAGCTCAAGCCCGACCAAGAAAAAGAAAACAGCCATTAGACCGTCATTGATCCAGTGGTGAGCATCTTTGGCAATCGCAAACTCGCCAATTTGAATGGCAACTGGTGCGTGAATAAAACCTTCGTACCAAACATTAAGAGGGGAGTTGGCAATGATCATTGCAGCAACGGCAGCCAATGCTAAGACGATACCGCCCGCTGCCTCAAATTCAAAAAATGCCTTAATCCTTCGTATTGCCATATTATCCTCATCTCCTAAGTACAATTTACTAAATAATCTCAAATATCCACGCTACTATTCATGACGATATAGCAAGCAGATAAAAACAGTTTCTCACACTCTTATTAATATAGACAATAAAATACGCTGAAATAATGCCATTAGCCTATTATATCGTCTCAATGATAGTGACATTATAAAGGCGATGCGACGAGCAAAATAGTTGTAAGTCGTTAAATCTTTTTAACAAACTGTCCGTTATATGAGAGATTTGGAACACTATTGGCTAAATCTAGCAGACTTTGTGACGTTTTTGGCTTTTTTTGCAGTTTTATATCTATAATGATCGACGCATTATGACGTTATCTCATGTCTTAAGAAGTTTTCAGGAAATTTATCGTCTTATCACTACTATTACCAACAATAGTTATTACCAACGATAGTAGTGTCATTAGTAAGTTTTTAGCCTAGTATCTGAGGCTTCCTTTTCTTTTATCACCATATTTTGTAGGTCAGCATTATGGACTTAACCTTCTCACTAGAGATTATTTTGATGCTTACGGCTGTCGCAGCATTGGCAGGATTTATTGATGCGATTGCTGGCGGCGGCGGTCTGTTGACCATACCTGCTATGCTATTGGCCAATATTCCACCAGTGCTCACGCTCGGCACCAATAAGCTACAAGCTGCTTCTGGCGCATTGGCCGCATCCATTACTATGATAAAAAAGGGCGTCGTCAAACCGCAGCGTATTAAAGTTGCTATTATTGCCGCGTTTATCGGATCAGTCTTGGGTACCATTGCGGTGCAGATGTCACCACCTGATTTGCTCGAAAAACTGATTCCTTTTTTGATTGCCGCTATCGGTATTTATACCTTATTTGCCCCTAGGCTTGGTGAGGTAGAGGCGGCTCCCCGCATATCAGAGGGTAAGTGGCAAAAAGGGGTGGCACCTTTGATTGGTTTTTATGATGGGTATATTGGTCCCGGCACAGGGATGTTTTTTGCGCTGGGCAATGTGGCACTGCGCGGTCGTCAGATTATTGAAGCGACAGGCACCGCAAAAGTGTTGAATCTATCGACCAATATTGGCTCATTGATATTCTTTATCTTGGGTGGCAATGTACTGTGGAAAGTGGGATTGGCAATGATGGTTGGGCAAACCGTTGGCGCGTATTTTGGTTCACATATGGTCGTCAAAGGCGGTAGTAAGCTGATTCGTCCGATGATTGTACTGGTGTGTTTGGCAATGTTGACCAAATACGTTTTTGGCTAAATGAGAGTAACCATACTTATGATTTACCTCAAAAAAAACCTCAGCCAATGTGACTGAGGTTTTTTATTTTATAAATGTCTATCTAGCAGAGGTGATTAGTGGCGACGATCAACGTCATCGTACTCACTACCCATGATGCCATCATTCATGACTTTAGAGAATTCACGCTCGTTGTCTTCATCGAT
This sequence comes from Psychrobacter piscatorii, assembly GCF_904846415.1. GTDB lineage: Bacteria > Pseudomonadota > Gammaproteobacteria > Pseudomonadales > Moraxellaceae > Psychrobacter > Psychrobacter piscatorii. The sequence continues at coordinate 8,060 of NZ_CAJHAR010000001.1, forward strand.
ATGACCGTCAAACACGTCTTTGGCACCAGCATTAGGATCGTTATAAATAGCAAGATCCATTTTGCCTTCTGATTTTGCCACGATAGCAGTCACTGCTGCATCACCACCAACGTTCACGGCAGTACGTAGCATGTCTAGGATACGATCCACACCTAGAATCAGACCAATACCTTCGATTGGTAAGCCAACTTGGGCAAATACCATAGATAGCATGATCAGACCGACACCAGGGACACCCGCCGTACCGACAGAGGCCAGTACTGACATCAAGATAACGGTTAGATATTCGGTCACGCCCAAATCAATACCATAAATATTGGCAATAAAGATGGTCGCTGTACCCTGCATGATGGCTGTACCATCCATGTTGATGGTGGCACCAAAAGGAACGGTAAACGAAGCCACTGAGTTATTCACACCCATACGTTTGGTAACGGTACGCAAGGTAATCGGAATGGTCGCGTTTGAGCTTGACGTACTAAACGCAAAGATTTGTACTTCGCGCATTTTTGCCAAAAAGGTCTTGATAGATAGACCTGAAGAGACTTTTAGTACAATCATCATAGTAACGAAGAAATGGAAGGCCAAAGACCCAACCAATACTGCCATATAGCTTAGTAGTGACAAAATTAATTCAAAGCCTAGCTCAGACATCGCCTTAGCTAACAGCGCAAATACACCATAAGGGGCTAGGTTCATAATGATTGTCACCATCTTTAAGATGACTTCATTGATAAGCTCTAGACTTTGAACTAAGCCTTTGGCAGGTTTACCCACCATCAAAATACTGATACCGATTAGAATGGCAAAGAAAATAATCGATAGCATGTCGCCATTTGCCATCGCACTGATGGGATTTGATGGGATAATGTTTGAGAACACATCAAGCAGCGGTGGCGCTGATGCAGCTTCAAACGTGGCTTCAGATTCGATATTCATGCCTTTACCGATACCAAATAGCACACCCAATCCAATCGCCGTTGCAATAGCAAGCGCGGTTGTCATCATATAGATCATAAATGTTTTGGTACCAATACGTCCTAGCAGACGGATATCACCGATGCCACACACACCACAAATCAGTGAGATAAGTACTAAAGGTACGACCAACATTTTTAATGAGTTAACAAATAGCTTGCCGATAATAGCAAAGGCACCATTTGTGATATAAGTATTAACGAAGCTGCCTTCGCCATTTAATCCTGAGTAGTTTAAAAATAGACCCAGTATGATACCGAGCACCATGGCAACGATAATCTTGCCTGTCAGTCCCATGTTTTTCCACATATCCGTATCCTTTGTGTGCATAACAGCGCTATAGTCAGCGTCACCCAAATCTATGTGACCGTGTTTACCAATCTAACTATAATGCGTGTTATGACTATTAAGTTCTTGTGATTGTCGCTTGATGTCACATTTTCGAGGACAATATAAAAGAATAGTTAAGGGCACTGCAAGATTTTTTTTATCATTTTATTCTGAGAGAATAATCCCTGTCACAACTATGTGCCCATAAAATAGTGATTATTTATTGTAAACGGTTTGTTTCTGATATGAAACAATATATTCATGAAAGAGTTTTTAGGGTAAATGGATATATCAAACTATTGATATTAAACCAGTGTTATCATTTTGATGTCATAAAATACGTTTGCATTTTGGCAACTCCAAAAAAAAGCCAGACTGTCGCGTGTGGACAGTCTGGCTTTTGAATTTTTATATTTATCGTCATGAATAATTACGATACTCATGAGTTTACGCGTTTGAATTGACCTTTTAGTTATACCTTGTCATCTTCTTCGCGTTCGCGCGGCAGATGCGTCTGATCATCTGAGGTTTGAAGGTGTTTGTCACTTGCGCTTTCGTCGACCTCATCAGGTGGAGCAATGTGGCGACTGTGGTTGTTACTCATACGCTCATTGAGGTGTGACTCTGCATCACGATAACGATGATCAAGCGCTTCGGCTTCAGGATTTGATTTCTCAAAATTCGCCTGTGACTTGATCTCTTTCACAGTATCTTGCTCACTGACCATTTCTACATCACCATCGCTCTCATAGCCGTGATTGGGATTGGCATCACCAGTCTGTGGTTCTGTAGTTGTCGTATCATTTAACGCATGCGTGACTGGCATCTCACCGTCAGTCGATACGCTACTTTTGTCTTTTGCTTCTTTTTTTAGCTCTGCATAGTTTGTTAGTTGATTGACAGCGTTTTCGAGCGTATGTGGATTATCGCGCTCTTGAGCTTCTGATAGGTGCTTATCAAATACATCGGTTAATAATGAATCAAAGCGCATGGCATTGTATTGAATCAGCACTTCAGCCTCTTCTTCAGTAATACCGCCATTTTGGCTCGCATGTACCACATGGTCTTCGAAGGTTAGGCCTTCAAAGCTATCCTGATGTTCTGCCTTTTTGAACTTCTGCCACAGTGGTTCGATCTCAACCAAGGTCTGATAAGCATGCTCCATACGGCCTGTCACATCATCTGGGTCGATATTGTAATAAACCATGGTTTTGAGATAATCGCGGAATGGATTGGCAGCAAAATCATCCATAAAGGTATCACCCAGCTGACGTTTTAGCTCATCGCTTGCTGGCGTAAAGATACGTCCACTTGGGAAAGTCACAAAGCTCACCACATTGGCGGCCATGCGATTAGGGAAGTTGGCAAAGAAAGATACAAAAGCTTCTTGAATCGTGTATAAGCTGTTTTGTAGCGCAACTTCAGCATGTAAACGCTCAGCTTCTGATTTACTACCATGCTCATAAAATTGCAAAATAGCCGTCGCGATAAATAAGTGGCTATGAATATCCGCTAAGCGACCAGACAGCATCTCTTTACGTTTTAGATCCCCTGCTAACAGTCCTAACGCCATATCCGCAGTCAATGCAAAGCAAGCACTGAGACGGTTGATATGCTTGTAATAAGGACGAGTAAAGGCATCAGCAAAACGTGGCGCATTATCACTACCACCGACGTAACCTGCGATAAACGCTTTTGCACCGCGGTTAAAGGTATAGCCTAAATGCTTAAAGAAAAGCGTATCGAATTTTTCAGTCGCTGCTTTTTTATCCTCACTCTGTAGCAGTTGCAGCTCATCGAATAGATAAGGATGACAACGCATCGCGCCTTGACCAAAAATCATCAGCGAGCGGGTCAAAATGTTGGCACCCTCAACAGTGATAGATACAGGAATTGCTTGATAAGGTATCGCTAAGAAGTTACGTGGGCCCATCTGTACGGCACGACCACCAACGACATCCATACCATCATTGACCACACTACGCATGGTTTCGGTCGCGTAGTATTTAGCCATTGCAGTCATTACTGATGGCGTACCACCTTGGTTTAACCCGCAAGTCACCAAATGACGGAACGCCTCTAACATATAAGTGTTACTTGCCATGCGGCTGGTGGCGTCCTGTACACCTTCAAACTTACCGACTGATATTTTGAACTGCTCACGAACTTTCGCAAACGCGCCGACAGACAGATAGGTCATTTCACTGGCTGAGGTCGATAGAGCAGGCAAGGAGATACCACGACCCACGCCTAAGCACTCCATCAGCATACGCCAACCGCGACCGGCATTTTCGACACCGCCAATGATGTAATCTAGTGGGATAAAGACATCTTTGCCATCGACCGTACCATTCATAAATGGCGAGCCAATTGGGTTATGACGTGGGCCCGTGACCACCCCTTCGTGATTGGCGGGGATCAGTGCACAGGTGATACCGTAATCGGTTTTGTCCGGATCTCCAAGCAGCCCTTCAGGATCATGCATCTTGAAAGCCAAACCCACGACAGTAGCGATAGGGGCTAACGTAATCCAGCGTTTGGAGAAGTTCATACGCAGACCAAGTACCTGCTCGCCTTCATGCGTACCATAACAGACGACGCCTGTATCAGGAATCGCACCTGCATCAGAGCCTGCCTCAGGTCCGGTCAAACCGAAGCAAGGTACTTCATCACCTTTGGCGAGACCCGGTAGCCAGCGCTGTTTTTGCTCGTCCGTGCCATAGTGCATTAGTAGCTCACCAGGACCGAGCGAATTGGGTACCATACAGGTCACTGCAGCAGTCGGTGAGCGCGACGCGATCTTACTCATCACACGGCTTTGCGCGTAAGAGCTAAATTCTAAACCACCAAACTCTTTTGGAATAATTAAACCTAAAAAGCCATTACTTTTGATAAATTGCCACGCTTCAGGTGACAGCTCTTTATCTTTGTGCTGGATTTGCCATTCATCGAGCATGGCGCATAACGTTTCTACTTCGTTATCAATGAAGCTTTGCTCTTCTTCTGACAGCTGCGGATAAGGATAATTAGCAAAAGCTTCCCAATTTGGGGCACCCATAAATAGCTCTTTTTCCCACCAGCTAGTACCAGCATCGAGCGCTTCACGCTCCGTATCACTCATACTTGGCATCGCACCGCCTAATGCTTCGTAGACCGGTTTGGTAATCAAAGATTGACGGATAGGTGTGATGAGTAAAACCAAACAAAGCAATGCGATCGGTACGCCCAATATCAGGGACAGTGGGCTGATAATCGCGGTAACAACGACGGTAATCAGGGCAACGACGCTGCCCGTAACCCGTGACAAGGACAACAAAAAGATGGCCAAGACCACGGCTAATTGAATGATGACTGCCAAAATAAACAAGCCAATTGCCATGACTATCTCCTGTGAAATACTGAATAAAAAGCGTGAAAAATATAAAAGATAAGAAACGTGTGAATAACGATATTTATTGTTTTGTCTTACGTCATTGTAATGGATACATCGATAATAAAAATATATATAAGCAAACTATAATACTACCTACTAATATGAAACAGTTGTCGATGACTATCAAGAGCCAAAATGCTACGCTCTGTCGATAATATGTATCAGGTATCATGCCCAATAGACTCTAATGAAGAGGGTTTGCCAAGCAGCTCAAATTTGCTGACCAGTTAAGCGATCAGTGTTATGAACTAACCAAAAGGCGCAAGGCAGCTTTCGGCATAAGATAAGGTATCGTTGCGGCCAACGATTATGTGATCAACAAGAGAGATATCTAATAAGTCACACGCTTTTTTTAGCTCATAGGTCAATACATTGTCTGCTGTTGATGGCTTGGCATCGGTATGAGGATGGTTGTGCGCGATGATAAGTTGGCTCGCCGCGTGGCTTAGAGCGTGCCGTAGTACATGCTTGATACAGACAGAACACGATGAGATACCGCCGGTGAAAAGTATCTCAAAGTTTAAAAGGTTCAAGGCATTGTCTAGACAGAGGACTGCAAATACTTCACGATGCTCACCGCGTAACTGGGTGCTGATATAATCTTTGACCACTTGCGAGCGCCCAAGCGCTTGCCCCGTTTTTAGCTTACTATCCAGATAACGTGTACCCATCTCAAGCGATGCCAATATCTGAGCATACTTGGCGGGACCGATCCCATGGCAAGCAAGAACGGTTTGTTGCGGGGCGGCAAGCAGCTCAGCTAGACTGCCAAACTGATCAATCAAATGACGCGCGAGCTCAATTGCTGACTGTGACTGCGTACCCGTACGCAAAAATATGGCCAGTATCTCCGCATCAGACAAATGAGCGGCACCGAATTTCAATAACTTTTCGCGTGGTCTGTCATCCTCATGCCAGTCTTTAATCGCCATTGCCACTCCTTAAGAATAAATTGCTACTTGTTATCTGAGGTAAATACGGAAAATTTTACCCAATTTATCTCATAGTTGTTACTATAAGCGCAATTTTATCTTTTCACTTTTTTATTGATGCCACGCTTATGTCCAATATTGTGCTTGCTATTACCGGCGGTATCGCCGCTTATAAATCTGCTATATTTGCCCGCCTGTTGATTAAGGCAGGCTTTGATGTGCGCGTCATTATGACGACAGGCGCACAAGCATTTATCACACCGCTGACTCTGCAAGCGTTGACGGGTAATGAGGTGCATGTCTCGTTGCTCGATGAGCAAGCTGAGGCAGGCATGGGGCATATTGAGCTCGCTAAGTGGGCAGACTTGATTGTCATCGCACCTGCGTCAGCCAATACGCTCGCACGTCTGGCTATGGGAATGGCTGATGATTTGTTGACCACAGTGTGCCTTGCCACAACAGCGCCAGTCATTATCGCTCCTGCCATGAATCAGCAGATGTGGGCGCATCCTGCGGTAAATCTGAATGTACAAACCTTACGTGATATGAACTATCAGATTATCCAGCCAGCCAGCGGTGAGCAAGCATGTGGTGATGTGGGCGCAGGGCGGTTGCCTGAGCCTGAGCAGTTGTTGGCCGAAGTGCTCCTGTTCAAAGCAATGAACACGACGCCGCAATTATTAGCAGGCAAAAGAGTGGTCATTACCGCAGGACCTACAGTAGAAGCGATCGACCCTGTGCGCTATTTATCCAATCATTCTTCAGGAAAAATGGGCTTTGCCTTAGCGCGTGCTTGTGTGGCTGCTGGCGCAGAGGTGGTCCTAATCGCTGGTGGTAAAGTGGCATTGCCTACGCCGCTTAATGTCACGAGAATTGATGTGCTGTCTGCTAAAGACATGCTAATCGCTGCCCAGCAATGTGTGGATGGTACGCATAGCGATCTTCAACTGGATTTTGAAGATGAGCATGACCATTCTCATGAACACGCACATGAACATGAACATAACCATCCTCACACTCATGAGCACCATCATAGCGATTGTGGTTGCGGTGATGAGCATGAACTACCGCAGGCTTATACTGAACACCAATTCGTAAAGGCAGATATCTTTATCGCGACCGCCGCAGTAGCAGATTATCGTACTGAAGAAGCCGCACCGCAAAAAATTAAAAAGACGCAAGATGCTATGAATCTCAGCTTGGTTAAAAACCCTGATATTTTAGCGACGATTTCTCTTGCTCATCCAGAATTATTTGTCGTTGGTTTTGCCGCAGAAACACAAGATGTCGAGCGTTATGCGCGTGGTAAGCTCGCCGCAAAAGCGCTAGATATGATCGCCTGTAATGATGTCTCACGGGCAGATATTGGTTTTGCTAGTGACGATAATGCCATGCAGGTATTTTTCTCTGAGCGCTATGAGCGTGATGCGATAACGTTAGACAAAACCAGCAAAGACAAAATCGCTGAGCGGTTAGCCAGTATTATTGGTGAAACAATCGCTCAACGTCAAAATAGCTAGTGGTATAGACATAGGCGCTGAGCCTCAAATGGTATAAACAATATGACCAACATAGCTGGTAACGATAGCACTCAGATGCTAGTGCTGACGCTCATTTTTGCGCTGGCATCGCTGCTACACGGTATTAGCGGACTTGGCGCGACGCTTGTGACGACTACCGCGCTTGCTAGCATGTATCCATTGCCACATGCCATTGTATTGGTGATCTTCCCCTCGCTAGTGGTCAATCTCATGACTTGGCTAGCAGGTGGCGAGCGCACTATTTGGCAAAATTTTATCTACTATGGCAGACGCTATTGGCTGCTTGCGCTTACTAGCTTACTAGGTAGTATTCTAGGTGCGAAGCTACTGCTATGGGTCGATAGCGCTTATATCCTTTTATTGTTGGCGGCGGTCATTGCCTTTTACGTCGTGAGTAGCTTGCTCGGCAAACAAATCCGCTTACCAGATACGAAGCCCATGTTGATAGCCGTTGGTTTTGGTGCAGGCGTCATTGGCGGCTCAACCAATGCGATGTCGACCATCCTGATGATGTATTTGCTCTCTGCAAGTGACGATAAAAACACCATCGCCAAAGTGGGTAACATGTGCTATTTCTTAGGAAAGATCGCACAAATTATTGTACTGCGTGAGCCTATCATGGCGTTGAGTAGCGGTGAGTGGCAGCTGATTGCCTTGCTCAGTGTGATATCTATTGTTACGCTTTTAGTCGGGATTCGTCTACGTCGTTATTTGCCACAAGCGCGTTTTCGTCAGCTTATTTTATTGATTCTAATCGTGCTTGGAGTGCGCGTAGGCTGGCAAGGCGTGACCGCATTATTATAATCAAAGTTGCCAGAACGAGTTCAACTCTGAAATTATTCTTATCTTCTGAGTGAATTTAGTATCAAACCATTTCACCAAAATAAATCTGCTGTGCCACTCGAAAGGTATTGCAGTGCGCCTCGACCACATCTTCGATATCTTCTGAATAGCCACCGCCCATGACAATGGCAATCGGGATATTGACTGACTTTGCTTGCTGCAATACATATTCATCACGCGCCTTACATCCTGCTTGTGTCAGTCCAAGTTTGCCGAGCTTATCGGTAGCGAGTACATCGACAGCAGATTGATAAAAAATCATATCGGGCGCAACCTCAGCGATTAACCGTGGGAGTGTGTCTTTTAATATCTCTAAATATTCGTCATCACCAGCATCGTTTTCCAATTCAATGTCTAGGTCTGATACTTGCTTGCGAAACGGATAATTCTTGGCACCATGCATACTAAAGACAAAAACGCGTGGCTCATCGTGCATGATGCTGGCGTTGCCATTGCCTTGATGAACATCCAAATCCACAATCAAAATTTTCTTCGCTTGTCCGCGATTTAGTAATAAATTGCTAGCGATACAGACATCATTGAACACACAAAACCCTTCTCCATGATCGGCAAAAGAATGATGGGTGCCACCTGCGACATTCATGGCCACACCATATTGCTGAGCATATAGCGCGCACTCATAGGTTGCATGGGCAATATAACGACCGCGCTCCACCAACTGCGGTGTCATCTCAAACCCAATTGCTCGAGCGGCTTTGCGTGGTAGTGTTTGGGTTTTGAGCTGATACCAATACTCTGCTGTATGAGTGGTCAAAATCTCCTCTTCGCTTAAGCAGGCAGGGGCAAAGAAGTTATCTTGACTGATCGTGCCCTCACTCAATAAGCGCTCAGGAATCATAATATACTTTTGCATGGGGAAGCGGTGCTTTTCGGGCACAGAATAACGAAAGACGTCAGAGTAGGCAATTTTTAGCATAAGAATTCTAGCTTAATATTGATGGTTTTTTGGATATACAAATAGATAGATGAGCGACCGCTGAGTGCGGCCTTATTGCGTAAACTATATGAGTGAATAAACTGACGCATTACTGAACAAACTGCGTCGGTAAAAAGAATGTGCGTGCATCTGATTGCTGGCGCAGCTCTGTCAGTAATGTCTGCATGTCTTCAGCAGGGTCCTGATTATTAATCAAATCGCCAAATAGCTCGCTTGCAACCGTGGTCATCGCAACAACGCTTTGTAGTGAGTGTTCAATGATCTCAGTATCGATACCGACCGCTTCGACATCGATCGCGTTTTTGTAGCGTATTTCCCCATCATTGACATCCATCTCTAGGTTACCAATGAGCATGTCGTAGTTAATTTGAGTGATAAGTAATAGGGCAGCGCTCTGATGACTCTCTGGTATCAAAAATGGCAAAATGCCATAGATTGCTAACAGTTTATTTTTTTCCTGAACACGAAACAGATAACCACAGTCGATTTGTTTATGACGCATTCTTAGGGACAAATGATGCGATTGCTGGCTGTCATTGGCTTTGGGACGATAGTGCGTATAGTGCCATTGCTTGTCATTGAAGTATTGTTTTAGACAGTCAACAATGGGCATGTCGCTATGATTTTGTGGTTCTGAACTTGGGTTGTCAGTTTTGAGGTGAGACGCATCTGCTTGCGCTTTTTCGTTGCTTTGAATAGTATCGTCTTTGGGCGCAGTTTTAGAGGTAGTATTATCAATGTCGCTGTCAGCAAGTGATGACTGTGCTGGCTCGTTTATACCATCGATTACTGACTGCGGTGCGGAAGCCGTCAGTAATCGTTTGATTTTTTGCCATAAGCTGAGTTTATTGGGTTGACTCATAATAGTATGCTAACAAATAAAAGTTATAAATTAATCGTGGTTAAGAGCCAAACCTTCTTTGATAGCAGGCTGCGCATAGAATGCTTCTAGCATGTCACGAATATGAGCCGCTAACCAAGGCGTTTCAATGGCGTCGTATACGATGGGTAATAGAGCGCTGCTACATTGCGCCATCGCTGCGTCATCGATGTGCAAACTCGCCGCAATGGTAGCTATCGTATCAGACTGATGATTGGCATACCAAGTATCAATACTCGCTGATACCAAACTGTGCAAATAGGGTGACAGTCGCAGACGATTGTAGCTTTGCTGGATACCCGCTTCGATATGGTCGATACTACTGTTATTAGGCTCATCGCTTAAGTAGGTTTGTAGTTCACTGATTGGTTGGTCTTTGATACGATCCCAGCCCATGACCATCAGACGTGCGACTTCTTCATTTGACAAGTGTTCTTGTGCATTGGCCTCGGCTTTGCGCGTCAAGTCTTTGATATTGCGATGCAAATACGTTTGTAGTTTTTCATCGAGGTTTCTGTTGGTCGCTTTCTCAAATGAGCTGCGCCCAAGCTTCATCAGTTTACCAACGCCGCCCGCTTTATCAAGCGTGGTCTCCATAAAGTCATTGATAGCGTGATAGAGCGTTTGGGTCAACAGATCGGCAAAGGTTTCGTTACCCACCAGCGTATGAATGAGGACGTTACGCTGCTGCTCATGGCTACCAATATAGTCAGCAAGAGTCTGAACTTGGGTGTCATCGACCAGCTCAGACAAAGGCACGTTGTCATTGACTGGATGATAGATAATGGTATGCAAAATATCACGGATATCTGTACGCATCACCTCAGTCATTGGCTGATTTAACAGCCAGTCTTTCATTAAATGCTGTAAATGGTCACAGGTAATATATTTGCTTAAGGGCTGCGCGCCAAACCACTGCCAAGCTTCCATCGATAACGGCTCGGCCTGCTTGTGCAACCACTGCTGCATGAAATCAACTTGCGCATCGATCAAACTGTCTATCGTCAAGCGGCTGGTTAATGGCGCTTTTGACAATTCGGTGTCTGCATTGTCATTGTTGGTCTCTGCATCTGGCATTTGATTTTGGCTATCTTGTGAAGTCTGCATAGGTTTTGAAGTCATATTTTGAGGTCGTATTTTTTTGAGGTCGTACTTTTTGAAGTAAGAGTAATCGACAATTTGTTATACTGTGTGTTTGTGGTGAGCATAGGGTATTATGCCACGAACATTACCTTTGTTTGTGATGAATATTGACTGCTGCTTGATAAATAACCAGAGGTTTTGATGACGGTTTTGGATACGCCTGTACTAACGCTTGATGAGATGACGGTTCAGCGCGGCGAGATACCGCTCTGTGAAGGGGTGACGCTGCACCTGTCTGCCGGTAGTATCTGTCATCTGATTGGGGCAAATGGAACCGGAAAGACCACGTTACTCATCCAGCTGGCAGGATTATTACCCATTCTGTCAGGAGAGGTTACTTATCAAGGGCAAGCGTGTTTGCCTATTCAACCTTTATATGTTTCGCATCAGTTGGGTATCCATCCGAATCTAACTGTGGCACAAAACCTGATATTTTTATTGAATTTATATGGCATCACGCCTAGCGCTACCGATATTGATGATGCGCTCACATGGGTAGGGCTACAAGGGTTCGAAACGATCAGCTCAAGCCATCTGTCCGCTGGTCAGACGCGGCGTATCACGTTGGCAAGATTGTATTTATTGACGCCAGCTGTCACACCGCTCTGGTTACTTGATGAACCGTTTACGGCGCTAGATGTCGATATGGTGGCACGTATGGAAGCACGGTTATGCGACTTTGCGCAGGCTGGCGGCTCGATACTCATGACCAGTCATCAGGCAGTGGGTGTCGCCAATCAAATGCTTGATTTGTCAGATTACATGGTCTAAATGTGACTGCTATCAGTACCATCAGTATCGGTAAAAGGATGAATAATGACAGACAGTCCAACGCAAGTGAGCACAACCATAACCGCGAATAAAAACTCAAATGTTATTGTCACAACGCCGCGCAGTATTGGGTTTATGCAGTTGTGGCGCCGTGAATGGCAAGTCAAGCAGCAAGGGGCGGTGCAATGGTTGTACCCATTGGTACTGTTCTTAGTGATTATCACCTTGTTTCCACTAGCGGTCGGTAGTGAGCCTGCGTTATTGCAGCGTCTTGGCGTATCAGCCGTGTGGATTGCTGCATTGCTGTCACTGGTAATGGGTGTTGATGGCTTGTTCAAGCCTGCGCTTGATAATGGTACGCTTGCACAATTGGTCGTGGCCAAAGCGTCACTACCATTATGGGTGCTGATTAGACTGGTCATTCACTGGATTTTTAGCAGTGGTATTGTGGCATTGCTTAGTCTGCTTGCTGTGCCGCTATTTCAACTCAGTTGGTTTGAAGCGTGGATATTGATGGCGTCTATCGTGACAGGCAGTCCGATGCTTTTGATGCTATCCGCAGTCGCCAGTAGCTTAACGCTATCATTGAAGAATGGCGCGGTGCTAGTGCCTTTGATTGCGTTACCGATGCAGTTGCCAGTATTGATTTTTGCCACAGGCGCGGTTGACTTATTTGCCACTGGCCTGAATGGTCTGCCGATCTTGGCCTTATTGCTGGCAGGAAGTATCATATCTGTCTTAGTCATGCCGTGGGTGATTGCGCTGACCCTAAAAATGTCATGGCTCAATTGATTAATGTATTTGCCATATATTAGAAACCCAGTCGTCTAAATCCAGTTGTCTGAACTCCATGTATTAACATCGTGTTGAAAACGGGCAATTTTGCTATAATAACCCCAGTTCGGGATAAGCCACATTGTAACTCATTGATACTATTTACAATGTTGCTACCTGTCCCTGCTGAGGCATGTTTTTGATGGTGGGTTTATAGGGAAACCAGCAATAAGCAATTAAACCTGACAGCAAGTTTGTGATAAACCCCGTGACACTACGATGGCGTGAGTGTTCGATTTGGCACAAGTTTTTAAGCTCTCCAAACACCGTTTCAACCAAAGAGCGATGATTGAGTAGTGCCTCATCCATAGGCTCAAGTAATTGGGGTTTCATATTACGCCGAAGTTTAGTTATCAACGTGGTATCACTGTGTTTTGTGAGCCACGCGTTTAGTGCTTTACTGATGTATCCTCTATCACCAAACAGCTTACCAAATAACGGCGTTGTCATATCCTTAACAGGCACTCTGTCATCCGTATTACCCGCAGTGACTTTAACAGATACAAGCTCGCCCTTATGATTGATAATGGCGTGTAGCTTAAAGCCATAGAACCAGCCCATGCTGCTTTTGCCTCGGGTTGCAAGTCCCTTAAAGACTTTATGACGGTAGATACGCTTGTTATGACAAACTGCTATCTTGGTTGAATCAATATAGCTGATACCCGTACAGTCGCCCATCATGCTTTGCAAGTAGCTGCACAGTGGCATGATACTGCGCGGCACAAGCTCTATAAATCGCGAGTAGCTCGGCAGATTTGGAAATTCCCGTTTCATCATGCCAAGCATGTGATGGTAGTAAAACGCCTTAAACTGTCGATAACGTAATTGATGAAACAGTACCAAGATGGTCATAATCTCTGCTACACTTATCTGGCATACTCTTAACCTTTGGTGTCCCGTTGCGATTAAATGAGCGTCAAACTCAGGTTTGAATTGCTGATAAAAGTCGTCAATATGGCAGTATAGTTCGGTTAGGTTGTCCATGTAAGAAGTCCTTTTTGCTTAAGTGGTCTTGGTAAACTTACTTTAGCAACTTCGGACTTCTTTTTTTATCTTTTTTTTGAGCGCTTATCCCGAATTGGGGTTATAATAGTCAATTGAATACGTAAACAGCTCTTTGTAGATTCTATCCAGTGTTTAACGCCAGCAGGTGAGCTGATAGTGTGCTTTTGTAGGCCACGTCGGTCATGACCAGTAAGCTGTGTAATAGGTTTATTCCCATGCCCAACCTGAATAACGTCTCGTCTCCTAGCCTATGGCAGCGCATTTGGCAGGGCTTCTTGACCACTGTAGGCACCAAGCAGTTCTTTCGGATTTTTAGTCCTTGGGTCAAGTGGCTCGCGATATTAGCCAGTCTCTGTTTGCTTATTGGTAGCGTATGGGGTCTTGCTTTTGCGCCGCCTGATTATTTGCAGGGCAATAGCTACCGTATTATTTTTATCCATGTCCCAGCAGCCAGTCTTGCTATCTCTATTTATTTTTCCCTTGCCGTTTTGGGGGTGATTTATTTGGTGTGGAAAATTAAGACCGCCAGTCTGGTCGCGCAGGCACTTGCTCCGATGGGGTTTTTGCTCTGTGTGATCAGTTTGCTCACAGGGTCTATTTGGGCAAAGCCAACCTGGGGGACCTACTGGGTATGGGATGCGCGTCTCACTTCAATGCTGATATTAGCGTTTCTGTACGCAGGGGTGATGGCGCTGTTTGCTGCCTTTGAGCACACGGCCAATCGTGGTAAAGCGGCTGCTATTTTATCTATCGTGGGCGCGGTAAATCTACCGATTATTAAATATTCAGTAGAATGGTGGAATACCTTACATCAAGGTGCCACTTTTAGTCTGACCGAAGCACCGAAGATGTCAGCTGATATGTGGATGCCACTGTTGCTCATGATTATCGGCAGTTATTTACTGGTCGCGACCATGGCGATTTATCGTACCAATACGCTGATCTTACATCGTGACCAAGGCAAAGCATGGGTCAAAGAATACATTCGCGCTCAACACAAATAACGGCTAGGAACCTACTATGCAGCCTTACTTTTATAGCCTATCTGAGTTTGTCGCCATGGGTAAGCATGGGGTCTTTGTGTGGTCATGTTGGGCGATTACCATCGGCGTGATGCTGGCCTTTATTATTTATAGTCGCAGACAAAGACAAGCGCTTATCAAGCAGCTGACTATACAGCAAGCGCGTCAGGCACAGCGCACGACCAAAACATCCACACCGATCACCAAGCAATCCGACTGAGAAATTATCTTAATATCAGGGTTTTAGCGTAAGAAACCCTATCCTTTTACTGACAAAAATATGACCTCGCGAGTAGCTATAGGGCTTATTGATTTGTCCGAAAAATGCTATCATATGATCATTAGAAGATTACGATTAGAAAGATTTTTTGACAATGTTTATTGAAAGCGTTTTTCTAATCGTCGTTTCTTTAATATTTTCTGTTTTATGGGCTAATTGTCTTTAAAACAGAGACTCATCAACGAGGTAGAGGTATGAATGCAGTTCGTCGGAAAAAGCTGATGTGGGTGATGTTTACGCTGGCAGGTGCAGCTGTAGCAGTCATATTGGTTATTTATGCTATTGGGCAGCAAACCGACTATTATTTTGATGCGACCGCTATCGCTCAAGGTGAGGCGCCTCAAGACAAGCGTATCCGTGCTGGTGGTATGGTGGTTGCAGGTAGTGTGCAGCGTGCAGCAGACAATCCATTGAATGTTGAGTTTGCGATTACTGACTTTCAATCAACCGTACCTGTGACTTATCAAGGTATTTTGCCAGACTTATTTGCCGAAAACTCAGGCGTCGTAGCCACGGGTAAAATGCAGGGCGATACTTTTGTCGCTGGTGAAGTATTGGCAAAGCATGATGAAAACTATATGCCACCAGAAGTCGCTAAATCCATGAAAGAAAACAATCGTAATGGGGTAGCAGTACCTTCTTCTGAACAGTATAATCCTGCCGAAAGAATTCATGAAACTGAAACCCTGCAACAGTAATAATGATAAGTATTGATTACATATAAAAAGGCCACCGATAATCGGTGGCCTTTTTGTGCATAGTACTAAGCTATTTAACTGATTGCTTATTTAACTAATTATTCAAGTAACTGATTACTAGTCATCCCATACAGGGCTATAGTCAGGATGCTCAATCTTACGACCATCAGAACTTGCTAGCTTACCGATTCTTTCTAATTCATCTGCACTCAACTCTACTTTAATGGCGTCTAAATTGCCTTGTAAGTGGTCAGGGTTAGACGTTTTTGGAATAGCAACACGGTCTTTATCCGACAAAATCCATGCCAATGAAATCTGCGCTGGCGTTACGTTATGCTTATCTGCAATCTCTTTGATAATATCATTATCAAATACATCGCCACGAGCGAGTGGTGAATAAGCTTCTAGCAAAATATGATGGTTGTTCAAAAAGGTTTGTAATGTATCTTGCTTAATGAACGGATGAAATTCAACTTGGTTTACGACAATAGGTACATCCGCATATTTTTCAGCTTCAGTGATGTTAGCAATATTAAAGTTCGAGACACCGATATGACGCGTTAGACCTTGCTTTTGTAATTCACACAATGCGGGTATAGTCTCAGATAATGGTACGCGGTCATCAGGCCAATGTAGCAACAATAGATCGACATAGTCCACGCCCAAATTTTCTAATGACTTTTGAGCAGCAGCTTTCAGCTTTTCTGGCTCAAACTTCATGTCATCAGGAAAAATTTTGGTGGTTAAGAAAAACTTATCACGAGCCACGCCAGACTGCTTAATACCTTCGCCAACTTCTTTTTCATTGTCATACGCTTGAGCGGTATCAATATGCTCATAGCCCATCTCTAGACCCTTTTTGACCACAT
Organism: Psychrobacter piscatorii; assembly: GCF_904846415.1. Classification (GTDB taxonomy): domain Bacteria; phylum Pseudomonadota; class Gammaproteobacteria; order Pseudomonadales; family Moraxellaceae; genus Psychrobacter; species Psychrobacter piscatorii. The sequence continues at coordinate 24,577 of NZ_CAJHAR010000001.1, forward strand.
CTATGCAGTCTTGACCAGTTGACTGCCAAGTACCTAGTCCTAGAACGGGAATATTGGCTTTTCCAGCGGTACGAATATTATAGTTTTTAGTACTCATATTTTTATCCTTATTTTATTTATAATTTATAGTATGTTTTGAGTTAAAAATGGTTTTAAGCAAAACATTTAATACAGTTGATACTAGTAGAAAAACTTAGCGAACCTAAGCATTTGTTTAGCTTATCTAATAATCAAGCTTGTCTACTATAAGAAAAACTGGAGCAAAGTGGAAGAGTGTGTGACGCATCCCTACAAAGGACAAACAGGCTGTAACGTGATTTTGATCACCAGTTAGAATGTATAAAATGTTTAAAAGTGCAAAACCTCAAACTCAATGCCATAAAAAAACGCCCATCACGGTTAAGTGATGGGCGCCGATAATCATTGAAATACCCTTATATTTGGGTACTTATGATTTTAATATCTTACTGAGCAGCGGCTTCTGTAGTTGCAGTGTCTGCAGTTTCAGTTTTGGCAGCAGTGTCTGTCTTTGCGCTGTTATCAGAACCCCAGATTTTTGGGTACTTATAGCCAGGGAAGGTTTCGTGAGCATACTTTTTGAAAGCTTCTGAGTTATAAGCGTTGGTGACATCTTCGACCCATTTCTTACCAGCATCAGCAGATTTGATCGCTGACCAGTTCACATAAGCAAAACTTGGCTCTTGGAACAATGCTTCAGTCAGCTTGATGCCAGAGTCAGTTGCATAGTTACCGTTGATTACTGCAAAGTCAACTTCATCACGCGCGCGTGGTAATTGAGCGGCTTCTAGCTCAACGATGTCGATATCATATTTGCTGTTGTCAGCGATGTCAGCTTTTGATGCAGTCAATGGGTCGATATCGTCTTTTAGCTTAATCCAGCCAAGATCGTCCATCATGACCAACGCACGAGCAAAGTTACTTGGATCGTTCGGTGCAGACACACTCATGCCTTTGAATGCTTCATCTAGGCTAGATTTTTTACCTGAGTAGATACCAAGTGGAGCTGTTGGTACTTGGAATACTTCAACAAGATCAAGGTTGTTCTCTTTTTTGAAGGTGTCAAGGTAAGGCTTGTGCTGGAAGATGTTGATATCCAAATCGCCTTCAGCCAATGCAAGGTTAGGACGAACATAATCAGTAAACGCAATCAACTCAACCTCATAACCCTGAGCTTCAAGAGTTCCTTTCACTTGGTTACGAACCATATCAGCAAAATCGCCTTCAGTCGTACCGATAACGATTTTGGTATGTTCAGGATCGATGTCGCTAGTGCTAGCAGCAGTTTCTGCAGTGGCACCTTCGGTAACAGGCTCTTGATTCGCTTCTGGCGCTGATGAGTTGCTGCAACCAACTAAGACCAAACCTGATACGCCAACGGCGGCAAATGCGGTGGCTAACTGACGGCTGATATCTGTTAATTTCATAATATGTCCTTAATAATGAATGGGATTGAGTAAAGCGTTTATCGTCGATACATTAAAAAAGCAACATTATAAATAGTAATGCTGCTTTTTTGTGAGCGCTGAGACAAGGGTTGAGTGTTGCCAAAAATAAACCTAGTCGCTCGCAATGTCAAGTATTCTCTAAAGCGGTTTAACGTTTGTCTAAACGATTGGCGAGCCAGTTGCCAGAGGCTTGAATCGATATAACCATGATGGATAGTACAATCACGATAAAAATCATCACCTCGGTCTGATAGCGATAATAGCCATAACGAATGGCCAAATCACCCAAACCACCACCGCCAATCATACCAGCCGCCGCTGAGTAAGATAGCAAACTGATACACAAAATGGTGACAGAGAGTACCAAACCTGAGCGCGCTTCATTGAGCAGCACTTTGATGATAGTAAAAGGCCTGGCGCCCATCGACTCGGTCGCTTCAATAATACCGCGCGGTACTTCACGCAAATTTTGCTCAACCAAACGCGCAAAATAAAATGAACCTGCAATCGCCAGTACGAGCGATGCGGCAATCGGACCGATACCAGTACCGACGATGGCCTTGGTAAACGGACTCATCGCAATCATCAAAATTACAAAAGGGAAGGCGCGCATAAAGTTAGTAATGCCGCCGAGCACGCCATATAGTGTTTTGTTTTGCAAAAACTGGCGATCACTAGACAAAAACAAGAATACGCCAAAGAGCCCACCGATAAGGATAGCGACCGTGGTTGAAATACCAAGCATGACGAACGTATCAACAAACGCGCTCACAATCTCTTTGCGTAGGGCAAGCAGCTTGTCTATAGAGGCGGATAATTCAGTACCAGTTAACATATCTATTTCTCCTGCCTCATTAGTCCTCAACGACTAAGCCTTTGCCAATCGGGGTAGTTGCCTGAATCAGACCATCTCGTACATCGGCCACTTCTAATAGCTGACCTTGATGCAATAATGCTGCGCGATCACAGAGTCTGCGAATGACGCTCATCTCATGGGTTACGATGACGATGGTCACACCAAGTTGATCATTGATATCGCGCAAACAAGTCAGCAAACTGCGAGTCGTTGCAGGATCAAGCGCACTGGTTGGCTCATCGGCCAGCAATACTTTTGGACTCGGTGCAATCGCGCGGGCAATACCGACACGTTGCTTTTGCCCACCGGATAGCTGCGCAGGATAATGTCCAGCGCGATCTGTCAAATCGACAATCTCAAGACATTCCATAACGCGTTTATGAATATCGCGGCTAGGGTAGCCTGACACTTTTAAATTAAATGCTACGTTGTCAAAAACCGTTTGATTAGACATGAGATTAAACTGCTGAAAAATCATACCGATATTGTGACGGGCGATACGCAGTTCACTGGCAGATAGCGTGGTCAAGTCAGTACCGTCTATCACCACTTGGCCTGAATCTGGACGCTCAAGCATATTAATCAAACGCAATAAGGTGGATTTACCTGCGCCTGAATAGCCCATTAGACCAAAAATCTCGCCTTGTTTGATAGTCAGAGATGTCGGCTCAACAGCAGTAAACCAATGTGGTTTGCCGTCTTTGTCTTTGATTGATCGGTCGCTTAAAAAACTTTTGGTCACATCGTTTAAGACAATCATGTCATTCATGGAGGGCTCAAAATTCAATAAATTTTTTAATGGTCATCGTGTGTCGTTATGCTTCTATTACTAGATAAGAAGCCCATCAAAACAACAACAGTCAATAACCGTATAATAAGGGGCGGTAATATAGCATATTATCAGCCACTTTGGATATGCACATCCGTGACTGACTTATGATGAATAGCTATTAAGGAAGGAATGTTTGAGGGGTATCAGTGGCAGTAATATTAACAAAGCAACATGTTTTCAAATATAGCTGACTACTCATGCTGATTGTAATGAGGGTCATGCTTAACGGGTATGGCGACTAAGAAGCGAGTATGACCGTTTAGCGTATCAGTAGTGATCCGCCCTTGATGCGCGGTGACAATCTGTGAAACCAAAGATAAGCCCAAACCAGAACCTTTGTTTTTCTGCTGCAATCGTACGAATGGGCTAAACACTTCTTCGCGTTTCTCTTCAGGAATACCTGTGCCTTCATCAATCACTGCTAGCACCGCGTATTTCGGTAGTGGGCGCACAGGCTCAGTTTTTGCCTTTTTTAGATGCTTAGCAAATAAGCCTTCTTTGCGCGGTGTGGCTGAGGCTTCGTTATTATTTTGGGTGTTGGCTTTAGTGCCGTTTTTCGCTTTATCTTTGTTGCCATTTTTGCTGATAGTTGTATCAGTTGCTACTTTGTCAGTTTTTCGATTGCTATCATTTTTAAGAGCATGCGCACGATTATCGATTGTTTCATTTGTAGATTCGATAAAATCATTATGTACGGATTTCTTAGCGTCTTCATTAGAGTCTAGGGTGTCTTTAGAATCAGGAATGGCCTTCCAAATCACTTTATCTAAATCGGTGCTAGCAATATGAGCATCAAGTTTTACAGAGCTTGGGGTGTTTCTAATAAGGTTAAGATCTGTATTCATATCAGCATTTACATCTTCATCGACTGCTAGATTTTCGCCATTCTTGTAGATTGGCGGCGCTGGCAAGACAGCTATTGGCTCGACTGACTCCGTTTTGTCTTTATTGCTCAGAGTAGAGTCAGCATTTTCGAGTGAAGCAGATTCGTGTGCATCACTGTTGGTATCAAGCGACTCTTCATAAGAGTCAAAATCCAACAAGCTATTATAATCGGTGAAACTGCTAGAGAGCACGGTCTGCAATAGGTAATCAGGAACAGTGCCAGCCTCTTCGATAGTCTGAACGCCGTACAGTAACACGGTAACGGGCGGCTTGCCGTGAAGCATGGCATTGGTCAGTAGATTACGGATGAGATGAGTCAACATTGATGATTGACCATCAATCATGATGTGCTCACCAATCAGCGTGGCTTCAGGATAGTGCTGACGTTCTTGATTGACCAAATCGTATAAATCCAAGTTTTCAATTTGCTGCAGCGCATGACCTGCATCTAGACGACTGACCAACAATATACTTTCGACCAAATCATTGAGACCTGACAGATCGCGAGTGATGGCATGAGCGCGTTTATCAAACTTGGCTTTGGTGTCAGACGGTAGAGCACCAGCCAACATATCCATCATTTCAACCTGCAAGCGAATGCGCGTGATAGGCGTACGCAGCTCGTGAGAAGCATGCGCCAGTAATAAATTATTGGCATCAACGAGGTGCTCAATCTTTTGCGCTGCTTGGTTGAACCCACGCGCCAATGAGGCAATTTCGTCATTACCACGCGCGTTCACTCGAACCGTAAAATCCCCATCGCCTAACTGAGCCATCTGCTGACTTAACTGATCGATACGCCATGTCATGGTACGGGCAATCAGCCACAGAACACCTGCCATGATAATGAGCAGCAACAAAGTACCCGTAAACAGATTCAGCGCTGCAGAAAGTACGGGCTTTTTAGGAGGTAAACGTGACTCATACAGCAAAGTATAGCCAGTGCTGCTATAGACTTGAGCCTGCTTAGTAGGGGAGGTATCTGCAAATGAAGGGAAAACACGTGAAAATAAAGATGGCGTAGGTGGTAGCTCTAGTGGCAAATCGCTATTATCGGTTTGCATGAGCAGCCGACCTTCGCTATCGTACAAGCCCATTTTGGCCTGTAGTGACTCATCAAAAATATCAAAGCTTTTTTTGACAACAGCCAGCATAAATCGTGATTGTAGGCGATTGTCCTTACTAATAGAGATGTTCAACTCGTGCAGAAACGGATCAATTTGACCCAAAATCTGCGTGGCCAATATCTCTGAGCGGATTCCTGCGTCCTTGTCATGCACCAGCTGGGTCAATAGCACCATAGCAACTGCAAATAAAGTAAGTGCCAGCATAACGCTGGCAAATAGTTTGGCAAATACGGAACGAAAACCCAATTGCTGCATTAAACAATCTCTGTTATTGGACACTAATATCGACTGAGCTTAATATACTCTCTATCGATTAATCCATCTTTTACGATCAAACCTGATCAGTGGCAAATTGATAACCAACACCGCGCACCGTGATAATGCGTTTTGGTTGACGTGGGTTGTCTTCGATCAAAGCACGCAAACGTGAAATATGCACGTCAATGGCACGATCGATGTTATCTGAGCTGTCGTCATTTGGCATTGCCTGCCAAAGCTGCTCGCGATTTAATACCTTGCCAGAATGAGTAGCAAAATAGTGTAGTAATTGGAACTGATGCGTCGTTAAACGTACAGGCTCGTCATCGATAGTAACTTCGTGACTGTCAGGGAACACACTCAAACGACCAAAGGTTAAGCTATCTGACTGGCTATCTGCTTGGTTTGGTTGCTCATGACGGCGGATAACCGCACGGATACGGGCAAGAAGCTCACGCGGCTCGAAAGGCTTTGCGATATAGTCATCAGCACCCATCTCCAGACCTAACACGCGATCAGTTGTATCCCCTTTTGCGGTCAACATGATAATAGGCACTTTATTGGTCATATTATTCTTGTTGCCACGAATTTTTTGACATACTTGCATGCCATCCATGTCAGGCAACATCAAATCAAGTACGACCAAATCGATATCACGCTCTTTAGTATCTAACAGATCAAGACCTTCTTGACCCAAACCTGCATGATGGACGTCATAGTAATTCATGGTCAAATAATCACTGATCAGCTCTGCTAAATCTGGATCATCTTCAATCAATAAAATCTGCTTGCTCATGGGATATCCTCTAATTGTTGTTATAATTTGCCAAAAGTCTAATGTGCGCTAGTCGCTTAATCATGATACATGATAGAAGTATCAATAATTTTTACATTCTATGCCATTAAACCTTTGAGCCTCTAAGTTTTCAGGTGTTCTAGAGTACTGAACTATCATGATGATAAAAATACGTAGTGATAAAAATAGTCCTAAATACTCGGATAGTGCTATATATAATACGACTATATTGCCCAATGATGCTGTTACAAAACAAGATAGGCTTTGTTAATGTTTCTACCAAATGTAACTGTCAGCATGAATTGCTATGACACGATGACTTTTTTGCCTTCAGAATCAATAGGTAAGTCAGCCAAGCAAATTAAACTATCGTTACTCACACCAGCAATCAAATATTGTTGCGTGGTCGGATCATACTCAACAACCTCAATAGGCTGGCGTGTCAAACGCTGGTCTTGGCCAATAATCCAGACATTAGCTGTTAAGGGTTTAAGCGGCATGTATGGCGGTTTTTGTAACTCTGTTAAGTCAACATCATGTAAGGCGCGCTTAGGCACGATAGTACCCACATCTATTTGTCCATAATTGACTCGCCCCGTGACCTTCATTTCTGGTTTTAGCTTGTCACGGCTGGCTTCATTGTCAATGACGTTAACATACACCAACAGTTTTTTTGGCTGGCTGGTAGGCACAAGCTTACTGACCTGACCTGTAAACTTGTCAGTGATACCTTCGGTCGTAAAATTGACAGTCTGACCAACTGAAAGCTGAGGCTCCGCTTGAATGGGAAGTGTAGCCGCAAAGTGCAATTTGGTCTCGTCACTAAGTTCTAATAGGGGAGTGCGCGCCGCCATTTTTTCACCAGTGGTGGCATATAGGTTTTCTACACGACCTGAAAAGCTAGCAGTTATCGTCACCAAATTATATTGTGGGTTTGGTTTTTTATTATCAGCTTTTACACCATTACTATCGGCGTTATCACTATTATCTGTCACAAGGTTTGCTGCTGACGACTCTTCTTTATCATTGCTAGTATTATTTACATTAGCATCATTATCAACAGATAAAGTTTTAGTAGGTTTAGGATCAGAGTTGTCGTCAATACTTGGTGTATTCTCTGGTTTCTTATTATTGGTAGTGCTTGTCACTATCTCTTCTTTAGAAGAGTTGGCTTCTGTAGATGTGTCTGATTTTACGGTAGGATCGCTCACCGCCGCCAAACGCCTGACAACTAGTAAGGGCGTACCTTTTTCTACCCATTGACCTTCGCTAACGAACGTTTTTTCTATATTGACTGGATGTACTGCAACAAATTTGGTTTGTTTGATAGGTTCGATGCTACCTTGCAGCCCTAGACTTGGCTGATAACGTGAGGACTTTATACTTAGTATGTGTTCAGGCGTCATCGTAACACTATCACTGGTAATGACAACGGGGGAGTCTGCCGTTGCCGTGTTTTCAGGAGCGACTGATTCATTCTCAGGTGGTGAGGGCTGACAAGCAGCAAGCAATAAAACGCTGAGCAAGTAAAGGCTTTTTTTGGAATGTTTAAAGGCTGTCATAGCAGTTACCGTTATAGTCGTCGCTTCATTATATAGTGAATAGATACGCGGTGGAACAATTGCGCCATACTTACTAATCTTAAGTAGCGTAAGCGTTTGTCGTAAGAAAACAGATGTGGTTGCCGACTTATTAAATAAGAACAGCGATTTATGATACTCATTAGTTAGAACATTAATTCGCTAATGACTGGAAAAGCATCAATAACTGTGCTAAAACAAACATAACGAAATACTGTGATACATTTTTATCACAAAAGAAAATTATTCAGCAATGTGGTTATTGATTCTATATAATGCAGGAATATCATAAAGTTGGTTGCCTCGTAGTTTGAATGACGTTGTCACTGACAGTAAGTAAGTTCAAAATTTTTGAGTATTTTAAGAGATAATACGACTTTGCTTGATGGTTATAGAAGTAAAATATTGAGCCTAAAAAGCTAAGAACCGCACTCAATTTTATGAGCTTATTACGAGCAAAGTGCGTATAGTAACTCATGTTGACGCTGTGTTTGATGGGCAGACACTGATAAAAGGTATTCACTGTCATAAAATGTCTAATAAAATCTTAGTCTTTTGTATTGGTCTAACATTGACTGATATCATGACTTAAGATGATCGTTAGAGCTTTATATAGACAGAGAGCGTTACGAATAAATAGTCGTTCATAGGATAATGATAATGGAAAATAATTTTGAAGGTTTAAAAGTAATGGTGATTGATGATTCAAAAACCATTCGCCGTACCGCAGAAACCTTGCTACAAAAAGCGGGTTGTGAAGTCGTAACCGCTATAGATGGCTTCGATGCCTTAGCAAAAATTGTTGATAACAACCCAGATATTATTTTTGTCGATATCATGATGCCGCGCTTAGATGGCTATCAGACTTGTGCACTCATAAAAAATAACCCTGATTATGCTAATAAACCCGTGATTATGTTGTCATCTAAAGATGGCTTATTTGATAAAGCCCGTGGCCGCATCGTCGGATCTGATGAGTATTTGACCAAACCATTTAGTAAAGATGAGCTTTTTGATGCAATTAACCAGTACCGTTAATCAGCTCTATAGACTCAAATATAGTGATTGCTAAGATTAAAAATAATGACTCACTATTTAAGTGACTAACATACTAAATGATTAGCATAAAAATAAATCACGAATAAGTTGTTGGGCATCATTTTCAATCTTTTTATCAACAATATATCTTCATAGATATTTTAGAAAATAAAGGAAAATCCTATGACTACCGTTTTAGTCATTGACGACTCGCCATCAGAAATGGCGAAATTTCGCGACATGCTTTCCAAAAATAATTTTCAAGTATTAGAAGCATCAAATGGCGAGCAGGGCTGTCAGATGGCAGCTGATCACCTGCCAGATGTCATCTTAATGGATGTGGTCATGCCAGAAATGAACGGTTTTCAGGCTACGCGAAAAATCACTCGTGGTAAAACCACCGCTCATATACCTGTCATTATGATTAGTACCAAAAATCAAGAAACCGATAGAGTGTGGGGCAAGCGTCAAGGTGCCAAAGAGTATATGAATAAACCAGTCGATGAAAATGGATTGGTCAATATGATTCGCAAAGTGATGGAGTAACTTGTGGCCTCTAGAGGATTTATTGAGCTTCTGCGTCTAGCAGACTTGGCACGTGCGCGCAAAAGTGGTCGCCGCGGTGGTCAAGAGTTTGATTGGCAAGGGGTGGTATTTGAGATTGGTGGGCAGCGCTTAGTTGCCCCTATGGGTCAGGTATCAGAGGTATTATCCATGCCAGAATATACTAGCTTACCTCTAGTAAAGTCTTGGATGCTAGGTATTGCCAATATTCGCGGACGATTACTACCTCTGACGGATTTGTCACACTTTTTACAAGTGCCAAGTCGCTTGTCACAGCTAAGCCAGCGAAAAGTTATTGTAATCGATCATGACAATAACTTTTCAGGGCTACTAGTCGATCAAGTGCTTGGTATCGAACAATTCACTCAGGAACAATATCGCCCAGAAGCGATTGATTCCAATTCACCATTTGCACCTTATAACCATGGTAAGTTTTTGAAAGACGAGCAGGAGTGGTACGTTTTCATGCCAAGCTTGCTGGCACAGGATCTGCAGTATTCAGATGCTGCGATATAGTAATCGATAATAGAAGACCTATTTATTCGGTAACGACAGATTGATAGCGACTGACACGATACAGTGGGATGTCAGTATTTATACAGGCTTTGCTAATCATTGTTTTGATAACAATAAGATTGTCAAAGTCAGTCACGATAAGACTTTGACGATTGTTTGAAAGGAATACGCAAGATGAGTGATGTTAAAAGAAAACCTGTAGCTGGCGTGGGCCAAACAGCAGTAGATGGCAAAAGCTCTGATAGTACATGGAAATTGTTGTTAGGATTTTTTGTGCTATTAAGTTTGGCCTGTCTGATTTGGCTGATCAACTCCCTATCAACGGTAAGTCAATACTTTGATAGCTTTGATCAATCGGTTGTTTTACCGGCGGCGATATTTGCAGTCGGAGCCGTGGGTATTATGTTTGCCTCATATCAGTTGCTCAAGCAACGTGGTGGATCGGAGCGTTTACTGATTGAAAAAGAAACGTTACGCCGCCGTCAAGAAGCAGAAGCAGAGTCTGAACGAGCTCGTCAAATTCAAGAAGAAAACGAACGTAACCAGATCGCTATTCTACGCCTACTTGATGAGTTGGGTGATTTGGCAGAAGGTGATTTGACGGTCAATGCTACCGTATCAGAAGACTTTACAGGGGCAATTGCTGACTCAGTAAACTTCGCAATTGACCAATTACGTCAATTGGTCTTGGTTATTAACAGTACCGCTGACCGAGTTGCACAGTCTTCAGATCAAACGCAGATGAATGCTGTTGAGCTTGCTGAAGCTTCTGAACATCAAGCGCAAGAAATTGCTGGCGTATCAGCCGCTATTAATGAGATGACCGTGTCAATTGACCAAGTTTCGAATAATGCGTCAGAGTCTGCGACGGTTGCTCAGCGTTCAGTTGCCATTGCCTATAATGGGGCAGAAGTTGTACAGCGTTCGATTGAAGGTATGAACGTTATTCGTGATCAGATTCAAGAGACGTCTAAACGTATCAAACGCCTTGGTGAGTCTTCGCAAGAGATTGGTGATATCGTTGGCTTGATTAACGATATTGCAGACCAAACCAACGTTTTGGCATTGAACGCCGCTATTCAGGCATCGATGGCAGGTGAGGCCGGTCGAGGCTTTGCGGTTGTTGCTGATGAGGTTCAGCGTCTGGCTGAGCGTTCAGCGAATGCGACCAAGCAGATTGAAACCTTGGTAAAAACCATTCAGGCGGATACTAATGAAGCTGTTATGTCGATGGAATCGACGACATCTGAAGTAGTACGTGGTGCTCGTTTGGCAAAAGATGCTGGTGAAGCACTAGAAGAAGTACAGAGCGTTTCTAACACGTTGGCTGACTTGATTCAGAACATCTCAAATGCTGCATTACAGCAGGCTGAATCTGCTGGTCATATTTCTCATACTATGAATATCATTCAAGATATTACTTCACAAACCTCATCTGGTACGCTTGCCACAGCACGTTCTATTGGTGAGTTGAGTGAAATGGCTGCCGCACTACAAGAATCTGTTACCGGCTTTAAAGTATCGAACGATGATGAATTGTTAGATGATGAAATGACTCACTCTGAACGAACCTTATCGGAAATTGTCTAACCTTTTAGCTTGAATGTTGAAGCGGTATCGATACGTTTTTTACATAAGGTTTTAATTAAAATGCTGTATAGGTTCTGATGCCGTGCAGCAGTGATAATAGCAGGTGACGTGAACAATCATACACAAGCAAAAAAGGCTCTATCTAATACATTTGAACCTGTATGGGGTGACGAGATGATACAGGGCGATAGTGCTAATTTGCAGCAGTGGCAGCGATATATAGAACAAGAGATTGGCTTCATATTGCCAAATATGCAGCTGCAGTGGTTGACCAATGCCATTGACCATACAGCAACGTTAAATGGACTCACTACCCAGCAGCTATGGCATCAGTTGCCTAAAGATAATGAAATTCGCCAGCAGTTGTTGGATAAGGTGCTGATTCATGAGAGTCGCTTTTTTCGCCATAGACCTTCTATAGCCTTTATCACAAAATATGCAGCAAATTATCAACGAGCAAATAAAACGGATACACCATTTCGCATTTGGAGTGTTGGTTGTGCAAGTGGGCAAGAGACTTGGTCGCTGGCTATGAGTATGACAGCCGCGCAGTTGTCCAATCACGTGATACTGGGAACAGATGTGAGCGAGCAGGCGATTACAAACGCGCGGTTAGGACAATATGATAAACGGCAGCAGTCATTAATTCCTCAAAATTGTCAGCAGTTTGTTCACCCTTTGATCACCAAGAATGCAGGTACTGAGCTGAGTATGGCTGATGCTTCTAGTAAAGCAGAAAGGTCTATCAATACTCACGTTGATTGGCAAGTAGCGCCGGCTTTGCGACCTTATGTTAGCTTTGCTCTGCACAATGTTATTGAACAAAAACCACCCACTTCGCATCTCCAAAATGTGATTATCTGCCAAAATATGCTGCTGTATTTTCGTAAATTTGATCAGCGTGATATTTTGGCACGTTTATCAGAGCAGTGTGCGATAGAGGGATATATTATATTGGCTCCAGGTGAGGCGTTGTTTTGGCGTCCTTCGAATATGCGCCGTATTGCGCACCCACAAGTGAATGTGTGGCAAAAAATTAGTGCCTAAATTAGTGCCTAGACGAGTTAGGATAAACCTATGAAAAAGCAGCCCAATGACATAGTGACGCTTGAGTGGTTGTCGCCACTGCTCAATCAGCAATTATCACAGATATCTGATGGCTGGCAATCAGGTGCTGAAATCGACAGTTATCAACAGATGACATCGCACTACCATCAGATTAGCGGCGCGCTGACGATGATTCGCTTGCCTCTACTAGCAGATATTGCCAATAAGTTGAGCCTTATGGCGAGCTTGGGGGAGAGTGATGATCTGTCTACTAGAAACTGTCAAATAGGCAAGTTTTCTCATAAGTTGTTACAACATGCGCTCAACCAATATGCGCGTGTAGGCAAATACAACCGTGCTCTAATAAATAAAGCTACTAATGAGCTTGCCCAGATACTATCGCAACGAGGTGTGGAAGCAGACGCGTTTATAGATGCTACTGATACCCAGCACGATCATCGAAATAACGATGATATTCATGAAGATATTGTTCATGAAGATATTGTCAATAGCATTCAGATCGCAGTACCCACGAGTAATGTCACGACCAATTTGGAAGATCAGCACTATCAGCAGATGTTACTGGTGTGGCGACAGCAAGTACAAAAATTGCTGGTTGCCAATAGTAATCAGGCACCTGTTCTACAGGTTTTAGAAAAAGTTAGTCAATATCTATGGCAGACCACTCAAGACAATGATTTACAGCGCCTATGGTATTTGACTCAATTGTGGCTGAGTGATCTTGCTCATAATGAAGCGCCGTTACCTGAATATTATGCGCCACTATTAGGTCAGCTTGATCGCGTCATAGAATCTGCTACTCAGCCAGCCCAGTTATCTTCGAGCCTTGTCAAAAGCTTAATCACCAGTGTCTATATCCAGCTCAGCTATTTAGAAAGTAGTAGCGAGCGAACTCAATCTATCCTTAATGACGTATCACAGCACGGGCCTGCGACCTCACGTTTTTTAACGCGATTACTCAGTGAGATTGAGACCTTTATCTTTAATCTAGATAAGCCAGATACGCTAGTCAATCCTCTACGACATATACAAGGCCAGCTTGAGAGTCGAGGTTGGGTACAATACGCGTCGCAAGTCGAATCAATCCTTACCGATTTAGAGCAAGCACGCTTGTCAGAGGCAGAGTTTACGCAGCAGCAATGGCACATTGAGCGCAAGCTACAAGAGCTCTATAGTGCTATTTATGATACCGAGCAGGCAATATCACTCAAAATCGGCGCTGCTGCTTCTTTTGCTACTATACCTGAAGCGTTTGATAGCAGTGATGTAAAGGGTGAAGATAGACATGAATCAGTTTCTAATGACAGTGATTTACGTGAGCTACGTATTGCCGTTGAGGAAATCAAGGAAGGCTTTAACGAGTATATACAACGTCAAGATATTCAGTCTTTACCAGCCATTGCTGACTTTGACAAAATTGCCCATGCTTTTGATGATATGGGACTGCCAGTCATTAGTGAGACGATAGAAAATATAGGTAGTATATTCACGCAACTGCTCACTCACGAGATTGCTGTACTTAGCTGGGATGTGACCCAAGCCTTGGCAGAGAGTCTGACCTCGATTGAATTGTTACTCGACTATCTTGCGCAACAAGTCTTTGATCAAAACTTACTGACGCAGGCAAATGAGTATGCAGCGAAAGCATCACAGCTTCTTCATGCGTATGTGACATCACCAGAAACGATTAACGAGACATGGCTGACGCAAAAGCCAGTCGCGATGAATGTGCTTCGTTATGATGATAGTGGTGAGATCGCACCTGTGATCAGTTCAGATGATGAAACGGTGATAGCAGCGCAAGATACCACTGATACTAGTCCTAATGTAGAGAGTGACGCATTGCTGCGTGCTCGTGAACAAGTCAAGCCTGACAATTTTGAAGTTGATGAAGAGATTCGTGACATCTTTATCGAAGAAGTCACTGAAGTAATTGACGATCTGGAGGATTTTCTGCCTATTTGGCAGCAGGATGCACAAGACTTAACACCATTGACTGAGGTGCGTAGAAGCTTTCATACCTTAAAAGGCTCAGGCCGCATGGTTGGTGCCTTTAGCATCAGTGAGATGGCATGGTCAATAGAAAACCTACTTAACCGTCTGTTGGATAAAACACTCCCTGTAACAGACGATGTCGTACGTCTGGTGATAGAGACGGCGGAACGTTTGCCAGTGCTACTGACAGATTTTGCCGCACAACAATCACCGAGCTTTGATCCTGCTATTACTATTCTACAAAGTAGTAACCTAATGGCGCAGCAGCCTGTCAATGCTGGTTTAGATACGTTTGAGACTGGAATCACTGAAACATCAGTTGAAGTAGCGTTAGGTATCAATGACTCTGACTCAATGGATGATTTATCGTTAGAAACATTACTTTCGAGCGTTGATGCTGCTGCAGGAATAGATTCTGAAAGCAATAATACAAATGTACTAGCATCGCTATCTGGTTTAGAGATTCCAGCAGTACTTGTCCCGTTTATGCAAGAAACCGAGCAATTAGCAGCCGATGCGAATGATGCAGATCCTGATATTAAAGAGATATTTATAGAAGAGGCCGAGGAAGTACTTGCCGAAATCGTACCTTTATATGAAGGTTGGCAGCTAGCATCGACTGACCTAGACGCCTTAAAAGATATCCGTCGCGGTTTTCATACCCTAAAAGGCTCTGGCCGCATGGTGGGCGCTAACTACACCGCCGAGCTAGCATGGGCGATAGAGAATATGCTTAATCGCGTATTGGATCATAGTGTTGTTGTCTCAAGCGATATGGGTCAGCTGATGTCAGATGTATTGGCCGCTTATCCTGAAATGTTAGTAGCATTTGAAAACAATAGCCAAGATTACCCAGCTTTAGTGCCTTTATGGATTGCCTGCGCCAATGCCTATAGTAAGCAACAGGGTGATGCGTTTAGTTACTCTCGTTTATATGAGCAAGCAACAAGCCATTCTGAAGATGACGCCGCGCAAGAGCCCGTATTGGCGACTAGCATAGACGAAGCCAATCCTACCTATGATGAGACTAATGAAGCGATAGACATGACGTTACAGACCTTCCATTCTGTCAACGAAAAAATGGCAGAGGCAACCGTCGTTCTAACGCCTCAAAGCGAAGAAGAAAAAGCATTTTGTAAGATATTTATTGATGAAGCAGAAGAGTTACTTCATCACATTGATCAATTTGTCAGCGACAATCAAGATCAGCAGCTTATTGAGATAACGGATGAAATAGTACGTGCATTCCATACGTTGCGAGCTGCATCTGGCTCCAGTGCTTTGGCTGCTATCAGCGAAGTTAGCGCAACAATAGAGCATAGTTTGGAGCTATTGCAGCAGCAAGATACAGCGATGAGCGCCCAACATTTAGAGGCTTTAGCGCAATCTGCCAAGCTGATAAATGGTTATTTAAGTAGCTACAAACAAAATATTCAGCAGCGTAGTGTTATAGAAGAAGATTCACACAGTCAGCAAGAGCAAGACATAGCGTCATTGCAAGCAATGCTGGCTGAGCAGTATGTCATTAGTGATGCTGATGCGACCGTTGTTACTGATAGCAAACCAACGATAGAAGAGCTATTAGATAATAATATCGATACGTTATTAGATGCTGAGTGGGAGTTAGAAGAGGCGCTTGGTCATGCTGAAACAGAACACAGTCAAGACTATATCGCGCAGCAAATTTCACAAATCACCTGTTTAATAGATAAAGCTCAAGCATTTCCAAAATTCATTACCGTTCTGAATGAGCTTGGTAATGCCTATAGATACCTGAGTGATAATATTGATAAAGCGAGAGATAGAGATATCCAATCTATTCTACTGTCGGGTCATGCCCAGTTGATTGGTCTATTCGATGCGCTAGCTGGTAGTACGTCACTGAAAATAGACCAGCAGGTAATGAGTGATCTACAAGGTATCTATCAAAATGATAGCCTTGATGATAACGACGAAGGCTTTGTAGTTCGAGCTATTTCGGCACCTGAAATCCAATTTGAAACGATTGATACGGATATTGAGCTATTAGAGATTTTCTTAGAAGAAGCTCAAGAGCTTGATAATGCGCTAGATGAGAGTTTCAATAAATGGCGTGACGATATTACTAATATCAACTCGCTAAAAGTATTACAGCGTCATTTGCACACCATTAAAGGTGGCGCACGGATGGCTGGCATTCGTAGTATTGGTGATCTAACTCACGAAGCAGAAAGTGTTTATGAGTCTTTTGTAGAAAACAGACGGGAGCCGACGACACAATGGCTTGAGATTATGCAAATGGTGCAAGACACGATGTCGCAACAAGTGATGCATATCGTGAATCATAAAAAATCTTTTTTTACCTCAGAGCTTATTGAGCAGTTAAAAGTACTTGAAAGGGAAAAAACCTTACCAGAAACGGTAGAGCTGATCATACCAGTACCGAAAAACTATTTTGAACCAGACGTCCAAAACGTAGTGGAGGATAAAGCTAATATCAGTACTGAGACATCAGAATTGCTCAGCCTAGATACCATGATTAAGCAATCATGGGCTAATGGGTTGCCTGATCCAGACATATTAGCAGTGTTCTTAGAAGAGGCAGAAGAGCTTACCAATCGTAATAAATACCTGCACTTGTTCTTAAACGACACAAACAATACCACAGCATTACAAGCGCTTCAGCGAGATCTGCATACCATTAAGGGCGGTGCCCGAATGGTGACTGCGTCCGGTATTGCTGATTTGGCTCATGAGATGGAGTCGGTTTATACAGACTTTGTGAGTAACCGTCGTCCCCCTACTCAGAAAGTATTAGAATTGCTAGTTGCCAGTCATGATTGGCTTGCCGATGCCGTATTTATTCTTCAACAAAATGTGAATCCACCAACGCCTGCACTATTAATCGAGGCGTTAGAGCAGTTTGGGAGAAATCCTGATAGTCTCAAACAAGTTCCTAAAGAATCTCTACAGTCTCAGCGCGAAGCAATTTTGATTGCCAAAGAAAATCAAGACTCTCACTATCTTGCAAAAGATATTAGCGAGATGCCATCTATGTTCAGTAACACTAATGAGGAAGATGACAGCACTAGTAGTAATGAAATGATTCGTATCTCAGGTGGTCTGATTGAGCATATGATTAACTTATCTGGTGAGTCAGCGATTAACCGTGCCCGTATTGATATGGGTATTAGTAGTTTGACTAACAGTATTGAAGAGATGGGTACAACGGTACAGCGACTGGCAGATCAGTTACGCCGTATGGAGATTGAGCTTGAAGCTCAGATTTTGTCACAGATAGATGATGAGCTCATTGATAATGAGGATTTCGATCCACTAGAAATGGATCAGTATTCTTCACTGAATCAATTGTCAAAATCATTGACAGAATCTGCCTCGGATTTGGTTGATATCAACCATACTTTACTAGAAAAGACTCGTGACAGTGAAAGCCTATTGCTACAGCTATCGCGGACACAGACTGAGTTGCAAGATGGGCTGATGAACTCGCGTATGGTGCCATTCACGCGTCTGACACCGCGTCTTGAGCGTATTGTTCGTCAGACCGCTAATGAGTTGAACAAGTCCGTTGAGTTGACAATCATTAATGCTGATGATGAGATGGATAGAACCATCTTAGAACGTATTACTTCACCGCTTGAGCATATGCTACGAAACGCTGTCGATCACGGTATCGAAACTACCTCGACGCGTCTCAAAGCAGGCAAAGAACGTAGTGGGCATATTACGCTTGAGGTCCATCGAGAAGGTAGCGAGATTGTTATCCAACTATCAGATGATGGCCGTGGTATCGATGTAGAGGCGGTACGCAATAAAGCTATCTCTCAAGGTCTTATTGATGCAAACGATGATAGTCTCTCTGATCTTGATATCATGCAATATATCTTCAATGCTGGACTGAGTACCAGTAAGCAAGTGACACAGATCTCTGGCCGCGGCGTTGGCATGGACGTTGTGATCAGTGAAATCCGTCAATTAGGTGGTTCCGTCTCGGTTGTTTCAGAGCTTGGCAAAGGCTCTAACTTCACGATGCGTTTGCCATTGACCGTCGCTGTGTCTGACGCTTTGGTCGTGCGCGCAGCAGATCGCTACTACGCCATACCATTGGTACAGATCGAGCGCGTGGTACGTGTCAACCCAGAAAAGCTATATGATTACTATCAGTCAGATGCTGCCACCCTGAACTTTGAAGATACCGAATACCGTGTACGCTATCTAAACGAGATTCTATCAGGTAATAAACTGAATGAGCTGGTCGTCAATACCAACACCAGTCTGCCGCTGATTATTATTAAAAACCGTACGGGACAAAACATCGCACTACAAGTTGATCAAATTGCAGGATCACGTATTGAAGTGGTTGTTAAACCCCTAGGCCAGCAATTATCGAATATACCGGGTATTTCAGCTGCTACTATCATGGGCGATGGTTCGGTGATGCTCATTTTGGACCTGATTGCGTTAATGCGAAATGCGCAGCTGGTGAAGAACAGCTCGAAATCTGCCAGTGCCAAGCGAGGACGTATAGAGTCCAAATCGACGGTGTTAGTAGTCGATGACTCCGTGACCGTACGTAAAGTGACCTCTCGTTTCTTGGAGCGTCAAGGGTTCAATGTGGCGGTTGCAAAAGATGGTATCGATGCGCTCGAGATATTACAGGACACGACGCCAGATATGATATTGCTAGATATTGAGATGCCGCGTATGGATGGCTTCGAGGTGGCGACTCAGGTCAGATTCAATAGTCGATTGCAACATATCCCAATTATTATGATTACCTCACGTACTGGCGAAAAGCATCGTGAGCGTGCTCTAGAGATTGGGGTAAATGACTATATGGGTAAGCCATTCCAAGAAAAAGAGTTGCTTGAAAAAATCCAAAGACTACTTGGTGAAGAGGTCAGCCTAACTAATGAAGGATAATGCACGTGTTTTAGCACTGCGACAAAAAAATAATAATGAGATTAAAGTGCTGGTGGTGGCAGAAGATCATCGCCAGCGTGTGGCTTTTTCGGACACCGTACGTAGTTGCGGTTTCACGCTTGTCGGCTGTGTATCATGGGCTCAGTGGCAAGAAAAAAGTGAGCTGTCTAATGTAGATATCGATATTTGGCTCATAGACAGTGATTATGATGACAGTGTTGCAACCGCAACGACAGCTTCCAAATCTGCTGCTGTCTTGGTGGGTTTTAGTCAGGCACCCTATCTTAACGAAGCACAGCAATATGCCAAATGGCAGCGTAAGTTAAAACGCAAACTGGCGAAGCTACTGGCGCTACCAACCTTACTGGATACTGCTGCACATAAGAGTGATGATGCTGAAAGAAGTTGGCAATATGTCGTATTTCTGGGTGCATCTATGGGTGGTCCTAGTGCAGTAAAAGAGTTTTTAGATAATGTACCAGCGACACTGCCAGTGTGCATTTTATTGGCGCATCACTTCAATCAGACTATGATTGGTACATTACCAAGGATACTTAATCGCCATAATGATTGGCGCTGTGAGGTTATCGCTTCCTCGCAGCGTTTGCGAGCAGGACAATGTCTTATAGCACCGATCGATAAGCAGATTGTCTGTGATTCGGCAGGTCGGGTGATACTGTTGGAGCAAGCGTGGAGCGGTGAATATAAGCCTGCTATTGGTCAGCTTCTTAAAAATACCAGCGATGTTTATGGTAGCGATCTAATCAATATTATATTTTCGGGCATGGGTAATGATGGCTCTCAGTATTTGGATATGGTTCAAGACAACAACAGCCAGTTGTGGGCGCAAGACCCTAGTCTGAGTGCATGTCCGAGTCAACCTCAGGCTATTATTGATTCAGGGTATTGTGGTTTCGTTGGTAGTCCGACAGATTTGGCAAAAAAACTGACTGATTATATTGGTGAAAGGGCAGCAAGCCATTCACGCTAACTGATTGTGAGCGACGTATGAAACAAATTTTGAAACACTCATTTGAAGCGGTAAGTTTACTGACCACGAATAATGGTATGCTTGATGTGACTATCGTGCCAGCATCTAACCAACCTGATTGGATCATTCCGAGCAGTTTGATTTTGAGCGTCGAGGATTATCAAGAGCGTATATCCACGTATCAGTGGCAAGAGCAAAATCTTGCTGTCTTTCACTTGTTACCGCAAGATAGAACACCAGAGAAAATCATCATACTAGAGGGTAACACCACTGAGCATCGATTTGCTTTGCAAACGGCAGGTGAGCTGCGCCAATTACAAGCTCGTATTTCTGACGTCAAAGATACAGAGCTTCCCGAGCAGTTTGTAGATACTGGTGTTGATAAAATAGAAGGGCAGTCTGACGAAAACGTTGTGCTCTCTTATCTGTATCAGACTGTTATGATTGACGACAATGTTTATTTGGTACCAGATTTAGACAAAATTGCGCATCATTTGGTTAATTTAGATAACTAGATTCTCGTCTAAGTTTCAGTTATGCTTCACCTCATAGGTAGTATCCGAGCAATGCTGATTACTTTTTGTTATTGAATGAGTTGCTGTCCTATATATAATATCAATTATAAATAATGCTTAATAAAAACTATAGAGCCGCTCATGAATAATTCTAATGTATCAAAATGGTCGCTCAGCAGTCGTATATTTCATTGGATCAGTGCAGTTTTATTGTTGATCACATGGGTAATGATATTGCTGTATGAAAATCTCGATAGCAATCTATATATCGGATTTCACAAAGCGTTTGGGGTAAGCTTGTTGTTTTGGATGATTGCGCGAGTTATCAACCGCGTCTTTACCAAAGCGCCACCGTCTATACCAATGCCAAAATGGCAATCGATGGTCTCTAAGTTGTCGCATTTTGCTCTTTATGCCATTCTGATCGCTATGCCACTTGCTGGTTTATTGATGACGGTATATGGTGGTCGTCCTGTCGATATCTTTGGTTTATTCCAAATACCCGTGTTTGTGACTCCTGATAGGAGTTTGGCACGCTTTTATAATGATTTACATACTGATATTATTTGGCCGATGATTATCGGTTTTACAGCGCTCCATATTGGTGCTGCCTTGTATCATCAGTTTATCAAAAAAGACAATTTAATATCGCGTATGAAATGATCTGCCATTGATCAATGCTCGGATGCTATATACATACATCACGCCGTACCAATAAACTTAAAGATGCAAAAAAGCCCTAAGTACATTACTTAGGGCTTTTTAAGTGATAAATGACAGTGCTTACGGTCTAAAGGTCTGATTACAAATTTACTTTTTGTGTTCAGGTAAATTGATGTTCATCTCTAATACATCCAAGCTATCTTCCGAGCGATGATTGATATTGACATCATCAATCTGCACGCCATTCACATATTTGTTGACCACTTCTAAGATTTCACGCTTCATTTTTTCGATACGATCAACCGTTAGGCGGTTATTTAGACGATTTTCGCTAGCTACGATAACCTTGAGACGTTCGGTAGCTAGATTGGCACTGCCTGCGCTACTGCTATCGTCAGTACCAAATAGGCTACTCCAAAATCCTTTTTTCTTAGTCATCATTAACCCCCAAACCAGCGCTGTAGTAAACTCTTTTTCTTCACATCAATATGACGTAGTGGACGCTCTTCGCCTAAGAAACGGGCGACGATATCATCATAACATTGACCAGCAACAGAGTCGGTATAATGAATAACAGGCTCACCGTGGTTCGATGCTTCGAGCACAGAATGGCTCTCAGGCACAACGCCGAGCAATGGTACTTTTAGAATATCATTAGAAATAGTATCGATGTCCATCATCTCATTCGCAGCAGCACGTTCTGCATTGTAACGAGTGATGACCAAATGCTCACGTACAGAGCCTAGGTTTTCTTCAACTTTTTTCGTTTGACTTTGCAAAATACCGATGATGCGATCCGAGTCACGTACTGAAGAGATTTCAGGATTGGTAACAATGATGGCTTCGTCAGCGTGATACATGGCCAACTGTGCACCGCGCTCGATACCAGCAGGTGAGTCACAGATGATATAGTCAAACTGTTTAGACAGCTCAGTCATGACCTCTGCGACACCTTCGTCTGTCAGTGCGTCTTTATCACGCGTCTGACTAGCAGGAAGGATATACAGGTTTTCAAGCTGTTTGTCTTTGACAAGTGCTTGTGACAAGCGTGCGCTACCGGTAATGACATCAACGAAATCATAAACAATTCGGTTTTCACAACCCATGATCAAGTCTAGATTACGTAGACCTACATCAAAATCAATTACAACCGTTTTATAGCCACGCAATGCTAAACCAGCGGCAAAAGAGGCACTTGTCGTGGTTTTGCCCACACCGCCTTTACCTGAAGTGATTACAACTATCTTCGCCACAATGGCACACTCCTATGAATCAATGGGATATCTTTTATATAAATAGCACAATTGCATGGTATTTATCTACTAACTATATATGTACTATCTGCGAAGCTAGCCTAGCATAAATATACAAGGATTTATAGCAAGTCTATATTAAAGCAGAAAAACAACTGAGATATGAGCTATAAAAGGCTTTTGCTTATAAATTGCACAGTTAACAGCGATAATTTTTAGCCGTTTGATAGCTATTTAAATATAAGGCAAATAACGTCAAAACCAACACTTAATAATAGCTCAATTGTAACGATTAATTTGATATATCTTGTTTTATTTATCTGACACAGCAGCTTATATAATTAAGGCTTACCTTACCCAGTTTACTTTACTAGACAATCACCTAACCGTTTATTATTTTTAACCGAGTAATCGTTAAGCTTCATCCATCACGATAAATACTAGGCCTTCACCTTCCACAAACTTGACTTGCACCGGTTTGTCTATCACGTGATCTGGCAGATTGTCTCGTAAGCAATACGTCCCAGCAACGGAAACCAATGAAGGGTTGAAAACTTGGCAAAAAATGCGGGCATCTTTGTCGCCCGTTGCACCTGCAACCAAGCGACCTTGCGCACGCCCATAGACATGCAGGCTATTGTCGGTGATTGCCTCAGCACCATTGTTGACACTGTTGGTCAAAATCAAGTCGCCGCCAACATGGTTTAAGCTTTGTCCTGAGCGCAGCATTTGGTCATAGATTAGGCTGGTTATATGCTGAGCACTTAATAATGTCTCATCTGGAAGACTAGAGATGGTAGTTTCAGTGGCAGGTATATTTGCCGCACTCTCGGTGCTAGTAGCGTTGGCTGATTCTGTGCCATTATCTTCTTTGGGTTTATTGGACGGTGTAGGGGCTGTTTTGCTAGGTACGATACGTTCGATACGTTTACCATCTGCTGGAAATATGGCCAAACGTTGCTCGCGCGCTTGATCATCAAGTAGGCCTGTCACCACACCGATAGGTTGCAGCCCCCATGACCATAATAACTCTACTAAGGCGGATAAATCTTGCTCGACCGCGCTGTCGATAAGGATTGGGATATTACTGGATTTGTTGCTCAGCGTTTCAGCAAGTTGGGCTTCAATAGCACCTAGATCACTGGTATTGAACTGTAAACGTGAAAAAGTTAGCATCTTGCCATATAGGGCTAAGGCTGGTGCTGCGCTTGCAGTCTGATTATTATTGTCTGAAACTGTCATATATAAACCCTTAAAAATAATTCTATCACTGTATTCACGGTGTCATTTTTATTATCGTGTCATGTTAGTAGACATACTATAGATTTAGCATGTCTTGGTGTTTCCATTGCTGTACTTTTACTTGTGCTTCAAATGCAGTCAAACTGTCATCAATGATACTCGAAATCAATGTATCAAGCGCAGTATTATCGGTATCTATTTGGGCGATACCACTGGCAATAGCGACCATCAATGAGTCGAGGCGCTCAGGGTCAAGCAGGCGCTTATTTAACGCATAAACAACATTTTCACCAATATTATGTCCGACATGCTGTAGCTGCGATTCAATCAAATGACCAGCGATGGGTATCATACGCAAATAGCGTCGTAGCTCAGGAGTATTGGCTAAGCCTTCTTCAATGGCGTTGCCCATGTCGCTAGCCAACATGCTGCCGCCACCTGATGAGGCAGTCAGCTCCTGCAATTTTGGCGCAAGCTCGGAGCGAAGGATAGATAATACGGCCGCTTCAATCTCGGCACGGTTACGTGTGATGGCTGATTCAATAAATGATTTGTGCGTTTCAGGATTGGTCAATTCCTGTCTAAAGTTTTGGATAGTCGTCAAGATGACACGATCCGATAGCTCTTCTAGTAGTAGGTCAATATAGAACTTGATACGGTTGATCCATGGCTGCGGCAGTACTTGATAGCCAAGCTGGTACAACCGACGCCCGATAACGACTGCCCTAAATAACCGTAACAAACGCAGTTGCGGAAAACAGCCCAAGACTTCATACCAATGGACAAAAGGGAAGAAAAACCAGCGATAGTAAAATTTTTCTTTGATTGCAATCGCCCAGCGTAACAGCAGCTCACTAACCAAAAATATAGTAAAAAACCCACCAGCGGTACGTAACGGCTCATGCAAGGTAGCCTGATACCAGTTGAGCCCCTCGCTGACTGACAGCCATTGTGCAGCATTACTACTAAAATCGCTCATCAGTACCGCGTCAATACTGATCAGTAATAAATCAATACTGATGGCGATGATCATTACGATGTCGTAAGTGAGCTTTAGGCGACTTGGCTGCGGGCGATCCGGTCTTGGCGGCTCACTGGTTGCAAGATGAGGCGAAACCGGTGCGGTCGTAAGAGGCGGGCTAGGAGGAGGAGAGGCGGGCACAGTCATACCTTATAAGTGATAAATGGTACAAAAAATGAGTAAATTTCTAATGAGTATTCAAAAATAACCATCGAAAATTTATGAGTTCATGATTAGTCACATTATCAATGAATAAGGCTAAAAAACAACCCATCTGCGATTA
Source organism: Psychrobacter piscatorii (assembly GCF_904846415.1). Taxonomy (GTDB): domain Bacteria; phylum Pseudomonadota; class Gammaproteobacteria; order Pseudomonadales; family Moraxellaceae; genus Psychrobacter; species Psychrobacter piscatorii. Next base: position 50,039 of record NZ_CAJHAR010000001.1, read on the forward strand.
AAATTTACGCATAATAATTTATAACCTATAAAGCGAGCATCGCAAATAAAATGCTCGCTTATTATTATCAGTATTTTTTTGGTCGATTACTCCATAACTCATTGCGAGTACTGCTCGCTTTTATAGCTTATTTTGCTATGATTTATTGTTCCTGTATACAACGTATTTGATACTTGATAAAGGGAGCACTTTAGCAAATGTCTTGAGCATTAGGACTGGTTTCAGGGCTTGTCTCAAAATCAGCCAGCATGTCAGTGATACGCTGATCTTTTTGACGCCAGATGTGTTCAACCCAGTCAAACATTTGCGCTTTTATTTCTTCATTATTTTCGTAGCCGCCCTGCTTAATTCCCTCAAACAACGCATCTGGTATATCGATATATCTTAGATCCACACCCAGACGTTTGATATTGCCTTTCCACAGGTCACTATAGCTTGGTACACCGTCAGGATAGACGATGGTCACATCCAGTATGCCATCAATGTCCTCGCCTAGAGCGTTAATCGCAAGGGATAAGCCGCCAGCTCGTGGTTTTAGCAAGTGCGTATAAGGAGACTGCTGTTTGGCGTGTTTGGCTTTGGTAAAGCGGGTGCCTTCTAGATAGTTTAGCAAGGTGAATGGCTTGTCTTTTAAAAGGGCACAGGCACGCTTGGCCTCTTCGATATCTTTACCTTTGAGTGCAGGGTTTTTGGCGATGGCTTCTTTAGAGTGCCTGCGCATCATGGGGAAATCTAAAAAGTAAAAAGCTTGCCCAACGATAGGAATATAGATCAGCTCAAACTTAGTAAAAAAACGCGTCAATGGCAGGCGCTTTTCGCCAATATACTGCACGATGCTGGTATCGACCCAAGATTGATGGTTGCTGACCAGAAGGTATTTACCATCGATACGAATATCATCTGGTAAGCTGATACGCCAGTCTTTACGAGGCAGCATGTCATCGATTAGGGCACTATTGCTGCTGATCCAATAAGTCGCGATTTTGATGACCGCTTTATCTGCGATAGGCGCACCCGTAATGACCTTGCCGACACCCATTAACCACAAAGGAATACTACCACCGAAGCTATTGGCTGCAATGACGCCTGTTGCCGTGGCTAGAGAAACAGCTTTGCCCAGTTTAGGCGTGCGTTTATGTAGATTTCGAATGGTGGATGTCAGTCGCATGCTTGATCCTCTTGGTTCCGTTTAATTAATTAAGTAAGCCATATATTTCACAAGTCGATGTGTTCAAATATTGCCAAAACTGCTCATATGATTGATGATCAATAATCCAGTGAACTAAGCGCTAATCATAGAAAAGTTACTGGTTAATCCCTGATAAAGCGGTCATTTGACGATGAGCAATTTGGTGACATAATTTTAGCAGAAACGTTTCGCAGTGTACGAGTGTAAACGTGACTAGTGATAGCAAGGAACAGCTATTGGATAGTTTAAATGCTAAGAAATACCGCAAAGTTAATCTGCACTTCTCATACATAGGTGTGACAAAATATTACACAGAGTTAGATTGTAATTGCCATAATAATGACGAAAGTAAATAAGTACTTAATAAGATTAACGGACAATCTTGATAAAGCACGATTTATAATATTTTTAAACTTATAGAGGAAATATCATGCGTAATACATTATTAATTGCAGCAGTAGCATCAGGTCTAGCACTTAGTGGTTGTACGACTGATCCAAACACTGGACAGCAACGTTTGAACAAAGCGGCTCTAGGCGGTTTGGTTGGTGCAGCAGGTGGCGCAACTATCTCAAAAGCAACAGGCGGTGACAAAACTGGCCGTGATGCTGCTATCGGTGCTGCACTTGGTGCTGGCGTTGGTTACTACATGGAGCGTCAAGCTCGTCAGCTTGAGCAGCAAATGGCTGGTACAGGCGTGACTGTTAATCAAAACCCAACCACTGGTAACATTGATCTTGTTATGCCAGGTAGCATCACTTTCTCGTTTGATGATGCAACACTTAACTCATCATTCAAGCCAACGCTAGATAAGCTTGCTTCAACCATGAACCAGTATAACCAGAACACAATCACGATTGCTGGTCACACTGATAGCCAAGGTTCAGCATCTTACAACATGGGTCTGTCACGTGATCGTGCTTACTCAGTTGCTAACTACCTAACTGCTCGCGGTGTTGCTTCTAACCGTATCAACGTAGTCGCTTATGGCGAGTCACGTCCAGTTGCTACTAACAACACTGAATCTGGTCGTCAGCAAAACCGCCGTGTTGAGCTAACGGTTAATGCACCACAAAGCGTAAACTAATCGACAGTTCCATATAACTGTTTGGTAGGTGCGAATGATTTTTACGCCCCTATCTAGCAAAAAGAGTCAGCAATATGCTGGCTCTTTTTTTATGCGTTAAATTTTGATTGATCAAACTCGATAGTTAGAAGAGTGCGAGTATAATGTCTGCTGTCTCAAACAGAATAGTACTCGTTTAGCGTTTGATAACATTTTATAAAATCGTCATAAAGATTAATGATTATTAATATAAAATTAAGTATTGATAATGATTATCAATAACACTATAATTTGTTAGTGTTTTATTACTGAATAGTTACAAGCTTGATAATATGCGATAAGCATAAATATACGAAATCAAATCAGCTGATTAAGGCGTGATTTGATAATCGATATGATGGAAGCCATTTAACCAAAACGAATTTTACTATCTCTTTGAGGATTTGTATGACGATTACCACAGAAACACGCCGTAAGATTTTACCAACTACTTTAGCTGTTGCACTTGCAGGATTGTTAATGGTATCGGGCTGTACCAAAAAAACCGAAGAAGACACTGCTGCTACTGAGACGCAGACAGAGGTTGTAAGCACAGAAACAGGCGACAATACAGATATATCAGCTGCCGAAAAAGCACATATTGATAGACTGATGATCAGCTATGCAAACATGGCACACGCCGCTTACAAAGACTCGCTAGATACTGCTAAGACATTACAAGCAGCGGTAGATACCTATGTTGCGACGCCAACTCAAGCCAACCTTGATGCGGCAAAAGCTGCCTATAAAGCTGCGCGCCAGCCGTACTCACAGACGGAAATTTTCCGTTTTGATGAAGGGTTTGTGACGGCAAATGATAAGCGTGCTATCAATAGCATCGATAGCTGGGAAGGTCAGATCAATGCTTGGCCACTGGATGAAGCGCTGATTGATTATGTCAGTGATGACTATCAAGGCGAATACAACAGTCAAGAAAATATCATCAATAGCGACAGCATTACGGTCGGTAGTACCAAGCAAGATACCAGCACAATTACACCTGAACTGCTTGCAGAAATGAATGAGATCGGTGGTAGCGAAGCCAATGTAACGACTGGCTACCATGCGATTGAGTTTATGCTATGGGGTCAAGACACCAATGGCGTAAAAGAAGGCGCGGGTAATCGCCCAGTCACCGACTATATGACAGAAGCTGGACAATGTACCAGCGGGGATACGGTCAATGAAGATGCCAGTATTTGTGAGCGCCGTGGTGAGTTTTTAAAAGCCGCTACTCAACTACTGGTAGATGATTTGACTGCGATGGAAGCTCAGTGGCAGCCTGATACCGAAAATACTTTACGCAGTGATTTGATGGCGCGTAAATATGACAATGGCCTGCGTCAGATTATGTACCAAATGGGCAGTTTAGCCTTGGGTGAGTTGGCCTCTGAGCGTATGCAGGTCGCTTTTGTCACAGGGTCTACCGAAGATGAGCACGAATGCTTTAGTGACTTGACGCATCTGAGCTATGCCAATAATGCCCGCGGTATTCAAAACGTCTTTAATGGTAGCTACCAGACAGTCGCTGGTAAAACAGTCGGTGGCTATGGTATTAAAGACTATCTCGTTGACAGCGGTCATGTAGAGGAAGCTGACAAATTGGCTGCTGACTTTAGCAAAGTCGAAGGTGCATTCAACGTCATCGTTGAAAAGGGTGAGAAAGAAGACATCAAAATTGACCAAATGATTGCAACGGTTGGTCAAGCAAGTCAAGAAGGTGTCTCTGCTGAAGAACAAAATATCCGTCGCGGCTGGGTAGAGGCAGGTATTAATAGCTTGCAAGAGCTGACCGCTGGTATCGAAAACGCCGCAAAAGCCGTTGGTATTGATAATCTTGATGCAGATGCAGGATCACAGTTTTAAGCGCATTTTTGATGATTAAAGGCTTTTTATTATATTCATCATACTGAGTCAACTTATTATTAAGTAACAAGGCTCACTTTTATAAAATATAGATTGGATCTCATATATACGTTGTCGATTACGGTCGGCAACGTATTTTTGCAAGTATCAAAATAGGCCGATAGGTCGGTGTTCCGAACCAATATGTCGATGACTAGATATGTAATCGTCATCGGCTTTTATGGTTCTACTCTAAAACCAAGGCATTTAATTTTTATGAAAGCCATTTATACCAAATCCTCTGCTTTTCCTTTCTCCTCTAGCATAATACAAAATTTGCCATCCAAACTTGCACTTATGATGATGGGGACGGTGGCACTGAGCGCATGTCAACCGGCTGATAGCGTGTCAAATGAGACTTCGGATAATGAGAGCGTCGCAAGCACCAAGGAAAAAGCTCAACCGCTCACCTCTGAACGTGCCGAAAATATAGAAGCACTGGCTGGCGTGCCGATGCAGCAACTGATCAGCTTTGATCCGCAAGAGATCAAGCAGGGTGGCGACTCTGGTATCAGTATTACCAGTGCTGAAAGCTACTCTAAGCCTTCATCGAACCTGACGGCGTCGCGTAAGGGCTCGTTTTTCATTGGTAATGCATTCTTTAAGCAGCCTTGGGTCGTCGCTCCTGCCAGTACCGACAGTCGAGATGGGCTTGGTGCGCTATTTAATGTTGCCGCTTGTCAGTCTTGCCATATCAAAGATGGTCGCGGTCATGCGCCCATGTCGGCCGATGATGACGCAGACAGTTTATTGCTTCGTCTATCGATGCCAGCAACGACAGATGAGCAGCGACAACAGCTACAGGACTCGCTGATTGAAAAGGTCGTCCACCCCATGTATGGCGGGCAACTGCAAGACCGCGGTATTCAGGGTGTACCTGCTGAAGCCAGAATTGCGGTGCAGTGGACAGATAAGCCAGTCACCTTTGCTGATGGGCATGTTGAGACGCTACGTGCGCCAACTTTTAATTTGACTAACTCAGGTTATGGCGCTTTTGACGACGCAATGATGGTATCACCGCGAGTGGCGCTCCCGATGATTGGGCTTGGGCTACTAGAGCAAATACCTGATGATGATATTAAGAAACAGGCAGGCAATAAGAGTAATAGCGACATTAGTGGTAAGTTCAATTGGGTAATGGATCCACAGACTGGCAAACGTGCGCTTGGACGTTTTGGCTGGAAAGCCGGTCAAACCAAACTGATTACTCAAAATCAAAGTGCCTTTAACGAAGACATGGGTTTGACGTCAAACATTCGTCCTCATGAATCCTGTATGCCGACACAGACCGCCTGCTTAAATGCGACAACAGGCGCTGATGAGCAAGGCAATGGCAAACCGCCTGTGGAAGTGAATGATGATGTTGCCAAGTTTGTGGAGTTTTATACCCGTAACTTAGCGGTGCCCCATCGCCGCAATGCGGATAATGAGCTTGTGCTGGCGGGCAAAAAGCGATTTTATAACATGGGCTGTCAAAGCTGCCATACACCAAGATATCAGTTGCCAAAAACTGACGATGATCATCTTGAGCAGCATGGACAAGTGATTTATCCTTATACAGATTTGCTATTGCACGACATGGGTGATGCTCTCGCTGATCGTACCATCGCGGGTAAGCTACCACCAAAAGACGCTCAAGTTGAGTTTTTAGCCAATTCTTATGAATGGCGCACGCCCGCACTTTGGGGCGTTGGACTTGCACAAACGGTTGATCCACAAGCGACGTTTTTACATGATGGACGCGCTCGTACGCTGATGGAAGCGGTCCTTTGGCACGGCGGAGAAGCCGAAAAGCAACAGCAACAAGTATTGAAATTAGACAAGCAAGGTCGCGCCGAGCTAAATGCGTTTCTAAAGTCGCTATAATAAGGTCACTGTAATACAGTCACCATGATAAAGTCAGCATAAAAACGCTATAAATTACTACCTATAACATTACCGAGAAATCTATGAAAATAAATCACGCTTTGGCGATGGCGCTATCTGCATTGAGTGCCGGGCTGCTGATCAGCTGTGTCAAACCTGCGGACGACAACAAATCTGCAGAAGTGGATAGTCAAGAAGTTGCACAGAACAACTCGACTACTGACAGCTCAGCAGAAAGCAGTAAGGAAAGCACTGCGCAGATCGTTGCGGTAGATATCAGTCCTGAGACTCAAAAAACGTATTTGACGCATGTGGCAGATGATATAGTGATTCCTGCGTATGCTGATGCAGCAAAGCAAAGTGATCTGTTAAATGAATTGGCGCAGAAACATTGTCAGCAAGCACCCGTCAGTGGCGATGAGCTACAAGCATTACGTGCGCAGTGGCTAGTATTGGCACAAGCATGGTCGAGTGCTGAGATGATTAATTTTGGTCCTGCGACTGCCAGTATGAGCAATCTGTACATCAATTATTATCCTGATGAGCGCGGACTCGTACATAGCGGCGTGGCTGACTTGATTGCTGCCAATCCAACCCTAACGCCAGAGCAGCTCGAGGGCGAGAGCGCTATCGTACAAGGCGTGCCAGGATTGGAAGAAGCCTTATTTGCCAATGAGAGCTTGAATGCTGGTCAATGTGCTTACGTGATTAGTGCCAGTAGTGCCTTGAGCACACGCCTAAAGGACATCGAAAAAAACTGGCAGCAAAACGCGACTGAGTTATTGGCGATAGATCAAACAGCTGAGAGCGATCAAGGCTTAAATCAATGGATCAACTCTCTACTGTCATTGGTTGAGACCATGAAATCTAACGCCATTGATCAGCCACTCGGTCTAACGGGTAAAGCAAAAGGTCATTTACCAGCTGCTACCGCTGGTCAAAGCCGCGCTATTATCAATGCAAAACTAGATGCCATCAATAAAGCCATGACGGATCCCGTATTGACGGCGATTCTTAGCAGCAATGATGAGAGCACAGTGGCTAACAATCTATCGACGGCATTGGCTGACACCACGACCCTATTGGCACAAATGCCAGAAGATTTATCAAACGTAGATAAAGACGATCAGCAGGCGCTATATGACCATCTCACTACCGTCACTCGCTTGATTAAACGCGAGTTAATCCCAGCTCTCGGTATCCGAGTGGGCTTTAATAGCACCGATGGCGATTAAGTGATGTTTATGACTAAAGGCAATACGATGTCAGATGATGAGCGTCATGACAGATCATATGAGCCAAAAGCCAGTTCAGTAAGCCGTGAGCTCCTGACGACCTCACTGCTCACGGCAGTCGGCACCGCGGCTTTGGTCGGTATTCACCATCGTTATCGTAAGCAGCAGCATCCAGATGCCAGTCTAAAAGATTATGTGGCGGGTATGCGAGCGCAGTTACAAGCATTGCAATCGGCCACTGGGTCAACGCCAAACCTCAAACGTTTTCGCTATGCTTGTCAGCAAGTAGCGGTGACATGGCAGCAGGCTTATCATCAAGCGATAGATGATAATAAGAGTGACATTCTTGATCTTACTGCTATGCATACGACGACGTTGCTGGCACGACCTGTTCGCTGGGTCAGCGGTGTCGCATCTATGCCAAAAAATACCGCTTCATTGAATCAAAATGAGCATGATTTTGGCGTGGTAGGTATCGATGCCGATAGACAGCTCGTTTGGCAGACGACCATGCCTGAGCGTGTCCACGACATCGTTGTTCAGCCTGTACCTGTTACTGTACTGGATGCCCAAGCTCAGCATAGCAATGTCGAACAAAGACGCGATGTCGTTGTGATGGGGCGCCGTCCAAGCGAAAGGTTCTGGGTACTTAATACGTCAAATGGGCAAGTACAGCATGCGATTACAGCTGATGTAAACCGTCATTTTTATGGTCATGCTTGTTATAGCTTAGATGGGAAGTTGCTCTACGTAACTGAAAATGACACAGTTAGTCTGGCAGGTAAAATTGGTATTTATGATGCTAACGATGCTTATAAAAAAGTAGCAGAGTTTGACTCCTATGGTATCGGGCCGCATGAACTGATTATGCATCCTGATAGCGAAACACTAGTAATTGCAAATGGAGGCATCAAGACTGAGCAGGCCTCACGTGAAGAGTTAAATTTAGATACTATGCGACCATCGCTGGTCTACCTGAATCGTCATGATGGCACACTGCTTGAGCAAGTGACTCCCGAGCATAATCAGATGAGTATACGCCATTTAGCGATGCACAATAATGGCACTGTCATGATCGGTATTCAGTTCCAAGGCGAAAAGCACATCAATGTACCGTTGGTACTGACTCACCAGCGCGGTGATGTCAGCTTTACGCCCCTGACTATGCCGAATAATCAATGGCAACGTTTTCACCAATATATCGCAAGCGTAGCCGTCGATAGCGACCGTAATTTGCTCTGTGTGACCACTCCGATTGGGGGCTGTGCAGCGATTTATGATTTGCACACTCGTGAATTGATTGACGATGTGAGTTTGCCAGATTGTGCAGGGGCATCCGTCCTATCCAGTGCTAGTAGCTCAGCTAACAAAGTCGACAATTCCATCGAGTCATCAGGATTTATCGTGAGTGATGGGCAAGGGCAGTTAACAGCGTTAAGAGTAAGTGTTTCTTCAGAAGTTAAATTAGACGCAAACGATGCTGAACAACATGCTCGTATTATAAAGGATAGTAAGTTGCATATGATGTCCTTTGATAACCATTTGCAAGCGTTATAGTACATAGCCATCGGTACAGTTATTGTCATTGAGGAGATAAAGCATTAGCTTAGACACCAATTTAGATACTGTTAGAGAGCAGCTCGCACAGGCAAGCATTGAGCTGCACATCAGCAAAAAGCGTGTCAAAAATATCAATTTTCGCTTAAAGCCTTATATGTTGATGGTCTCTACACCGATGCATGTCAGTACATCACAAATGTTACATGCTGTGGCTAAGCGGGTGCCGTGGGCTATTGAACATCATCATCAAGTATTAGAGCAATACAAACGTAGACAGAGTATGTCGTCTGACATTTCAGCTGATAATAATTCAGTTTTATTATGGGGTACAGCGCAATCATTTACGCTAAGCCCTGATAAAAAAATCACCTACTATCGCCAGCAGCTCTCCGATGTCATGCCGTCGCTATTTGAGAAATGGCAGCCAATCGTTGGTGCTTACGCCAATGAGATACGATTAAAAAAAATGCACACACGCTGGGGCAGTTGCAACACGCGTGCAAAGCGAATTTGGCTATCCGTTTATCTTCCTGCCTATCCTATCGAATGCACCGAATATGTCATCGTCCATGAACTGTGCCATTTGCATCATGCCAACCATAGCCGTGCGTTTTGGCAAACGGTTGCAATCGCGATGCCAGATTATCAGCAATGGCATAACATATTGGCGGGTAAGACAGGTCAGTTGGATTAAACATGTCATCTAAATAATGTAGATAATTTCAACAAGCCTGATATGATAAGAAATAACGATATAAATTGTGTCGTTTAAATAATAGTTTTATATACAGGGATGTCATATGGAAAACGTCAACCAAGCTGAGTTTTGGCAGGAGCGTTATGAGAAAAACAGTATCGGCTGGGATATGGGGCAAGTATCGCCACCTCTCAAAGCTTATATTGATCAGCTACCTCAAAGCGTCAAAAATCAGGCGATATTGGTAGCAGGTGCTGGTAATGCCTATGAAGTAGGCTACTTATATGAGCAAGGGTTTACCAATGTCACGTTGGTCGATTTTGCGCCTGCACCGATTGAGGCGTTTGCAGCGCGCTATCCTGATTTCTCATCTGAGCAGTTAATTTGTGCGGATTTTTTTAGTTTGTCAGCTGAGCAGTGTCAATTTGATTGGATACTTGAGCAGACGTTTTTTTGTGCGATCAATCCATCGCGACGTGATGAATACGTGCAACAGATGGCAATGCTGTTAAAGCCACAAGGTAAACTGGTTGGGTTGTTGTTTGACACGGATTTTGGACGCAAAGAGCCACCATTCGGCGGCAGCAAAGAAGAGTACCAGCAGCGTTTTCAAAGTCATTTTGATATCGATATTATGGAGCCCAGCTATAATTCACATCCAGCACGGCAGGGTAGTGAGCTATTTATAAAGCTGCGAGCGAAGTAAGCTCGCGCTTGATATTATCTCGAGCTTGTGTTTCCAACTGATTGTAGTAATGGTCAGTTAGATAAAGCTTGGGATGTGCTAGTAATCCTTGCAACACTGCAGTGCGCCCATCACGGTAGTTGTCAGCGGCAACATGCTTATATTCTTGACGTATCGCCTTTGCATATTGCTCATATGCAGGCCAAGGCGTACCCAAGATACTCAAATCCATATCTAACAGATATGCCGCATCACTGTATTTTTCACTGTCTATCAATACATCTATCTGATGATTAGCCGTCATCATAATGAGAGCGTAGATCTGCTGGCATTGCTCTGTGCTTAGATAAGGGCTCAAAACATCTGTCGCAAACTCAGCACTTTTTAGCTCGTTGTCGGAGCGTGCTGGGTCGTATATTACATCATGATAGTACAGTGCTAATGCAATGATATGCGGCTCAGACAGAAACTGCTTAATATTCTCAAACTGTACCAATAACTGCTCAATGTGATTGAGTGTATGGTAAGCACGTTGTGGTTCGCCGTAGCGCGTCACGATATCTTGCCAAAGCCTATCTATTTGCTTTGGCAGGATATCGCTGGTCATAGCTGACAAATGCTGTGCAAAGCACTTGCCAAGCTCATCATGCTTATTTGAGACAGTTTTCATATGTCATTTTTTCACTATGACCGTGGTAAAAATGGTTTGATTATTCTTTGTTAGCCACTGCGTCTTTAAATGCTTTATTAAACACCTCACCAAGCAAGCTAACATCATCGACACGCGCATAGTTCAGACGGGTGACAAAGGCAATATGGCGATGCGGCCCGTCTTCAGCCAATGGTATGGCGACGGCATTCTGGTTTTGCAGGTGTAGCTGATCGAGCGCCATTTCAGGCACTAGCGTTGTGCCCATATTGGCAAGTGCCATTTGAATCAAAGTGTTTAAACTGGCATCTGAGAAGCTTGATTTCATTTGTGCGCGGTCGAAATGACAAACAGACAGGGTCTGGTCAGTTAGGCAGTGTCCTTCACCAAGTAGCATGAGGTTGGCAGTTGCCAGTTCGTCAGCATTGATGGTCTCAAGCTTGGCATGTATGTCATCTTTTGGAAATACAGCAAAGAAGTCTTCACTCCAAAACTCAAAACTGTGTAGCCCATCTACCGCATAAGGTAGCGCAATAATAGCGGTGTCGATATGACCGTAGCGTACCTGTTCAAGCAAACGCTCTGTCTGTTGTTCGACGATGGTCATACGGAACTCTGGATATTGTGCACGCAGCGCAGGCAGTACTTTTGGCAGCAAATAAGGCGCAATCGTCGGAATGATACCGACAGTCATGGGATAGGCGAGCGGCGTCTGATGGCTATGAGCACGCGTGGTCAAATCGCTGACCTCAGAAAACACTCGCTGCGCCCGTGTGAGGATGTCTTGACCGATAGGGGTAATCAATACCTGTTTATTGTTGCGCTCAAAAATCTGAGTATCTAGCTGTTTTTCTAATTCTGCGATACCCAAACTTAGTGCAGATTGCGAGATATTGCAATCTTCAGCCGCACGTTTAAAATGACGATGTTTGGCGACGGCTAGGGCAAACTCAAGTTGTCGTAAAGTAATCATAAAACCTCTCTGTTAGTGGGTTTTTAATGCAATTTATTATGTTTGGTCAACCTTTATAAGGTAGCAAATTACCAATTAAGCACCAATGATAAAATGTAGAGATAATAGTTTAACAAGTTTAATAAAACAAAACATCATATTAAAAACTTTTAACTGGATTAACCGTAGAATTCGCGTATAGTTTGTCAGGTAGCCCAGAGAGCTAGAGGGCTAATTGAAAAAACCATATAAATAATTTCCAATTTACTTAACTATAGAGGAGCCAACCATGGCGTCTATCATCAATCAAGAAATCCCAGAATTTTCAGCAGATGCATACGTAAACGGTGAGTTCAAAACCATCACTTCAGAAGACGTAAAAGGCAACTGGGCGATTTTCCTATTTTACCCAGCTGATTTCACGTTCGTTTGCCCAACTGAGCTAGAAGACATGGCCGCTCATTATGACGAGCTAAAAGGTCTTGGTGTTGAAGTATACTCAGTATCTACTGACACGCATTTCACGCACAAAGCATGGCATGATTCTTCAGAAGCTATCGGTAAAGTACAATACCCAATGATCGGTGATCCTACTGGTAAAATCACTCGCGGCTTTAATGTTATGATTGAAGAAGCAGGTTTGGCTGAGCGCGGTACGTTCTTAGTAGATCCTGATGGCTTGATCCAAGTAGCAGAAATCCACGCTGGGGGTATTGGCCGTAGCGCAAAAGACATGCTACGTAAAGTAAAAGCAGCTCAGTATGTTCGTGAAAACGACGGCGAAGTTTGCCCAGCAGCTTGGGAACAAGGCGGCGATACACTTAAGCCAAGTCTTGACCTAGTTGGTAAAATCTAAGTAGCTATTTCATCCCTTAGATAAAGTAGTGCTGAATTTCATACTTCTATGGGAATCAGTTCTACAAATAAAGACCCCATTAACTGATGTTGATGGGGTCTTTTTATGGCGCTAGCTACAATCTTATGAGTCTTATTTGTTGATCATAAGCGTAGTAGGCGTAGTATCAGGCGCGAGATTGTTCTTTATTTTTATCAATAATCTTATAAATCTCGTCTTTGAGATATAATTTACGCCGTTTCATTTGTTCTATTTCTTCTTCACGGCTGGCATGCTTGACTAGATCTTTTTCGAGGTAATTAATCTTTTGGTCAAGCTCGGTATGTTCATCAAAAATACTCGCAAAATGACTGTCTTTGAGCTTAAGTTCGGCAATAATATCTCTATTATCGTGGAAAGTATCTGTTTTTCTCATGTGTTCATCCTTGTCATGAAACGCAAGCTTGTCACAAGCAGTGCGTATTGTTTTAAAAAGACGGCTTAACTTAAGAACTATTCTCGATTGTAGCGAAAAAATAATCCAGTTACTATCGCTATTATCCACCAGTGTATTTGTATTTAATTAATTAAACCTATTAACGATTGGTTTTATAAAACTTAAGGTTTGAGTTTCTCAGCTTGCCCAAATGCTGTGAACACCTGATAATAGGGTCATTCAAGAGCGAAAGTTCGATATATACAATGTTTTTTATAAAATTATTAAGTGTAAGAATTTCATATTTAGGCGTGCAGCATGACAGTTGCCGTTACATATTCAGTCATAATGAGGAACAAACATGATAGATCAGAATTTATTAGACGCAGTTAAGACATATAGCGAAAACATGACGCGCCCGATTACTTTTGTATTGGGTAGCGGTGAGCACAACAAACGCGCTGAACTCATTGATTTTTTGACCAAGATTGCTGGTACAACTGTCAAAATTAACTTCGATGCAGAAGCGACTGATGACAGCCTGCCAAGCGCGATTAGTTTTAAAGTAGTCAGTCATATCGATGGAGAGGCTGCTGACACAGGTATCGTATTCAGTGGTATTCCTGGTGGTCATGAATTTACCTCATTGATTCTAGCCATTTTGCAAGCGGGTGGTCATACGCTAAAATTGGATGACGGTATCCAAAAGCTGGTCAAGCGCTTTAATAAGCCATTACAGTTCCAGACCTATGTGTCATTATCGTGCCATAGCTGCCCAGAAGTGGTTCAGGCGTTGAACCAATTTGCGCTACTAAACGATGGTATCAGCAATGAGATGATCGATGGCGCGCTATTCCAAGAGCAAGTAGAAGCAAACAAAATCCAAGGTGTACCGGCAGTATTCTTGAACGGAAAGCCGTTTGCCAATGGGTTAATCGACACCGCAAAACTGATTGGAAAGTTACAAGAGCAGTTCCCAGATCTATTGTCAGACGTAGAAGATGACGCTGAGCAATTAGAGCAGCAAGATGTCACTATCATTGGTGCAGGTCCTGCAGGCGTGGCAGCAGCTATTTATACTGCGCGTAAAGGTCTGAAAGTGACCATGGTCGCTGATCGTATCGGTGGACAGGTCAAAGACACACAGGACATCGAAAACTTAATCTCTGTGCCTTTAACCAATGGTACTGATTTATCGACTAATTTCGTTAAGCACTTGTCTGAGTACAATATCACGCTAAAAGAGCATGTAAGTGTGAAAGATATCGGCGAGACAGAAGAAGAAAACTACAGCATCAACCTAAATACCGGTGAGACGTTTGAGACTCGTAGTATTATCTTGGCGACAGGTGCCCAGTGGCGTAAGCTTGGCGTACCAGGCGAAGAAGAAAATATCGGTAAAGGCGTGGCGTTTTGTGCCCACTGCGACGGTCCCTTCTTTAAAGGTAAAGATATCTCAGTCATCGGCGGTGGTAACTCAGGCGTTGAGGCCGCGCTAGATTTGGCAGGTATCGTCAAGCACGTCACGGTTTTAGAGTTCGCTGATGAGTTAAAAGCAGACCAAGTATTGATCAATAAAGCCAAAGAAAAATCTAATATTGAATTCATCACTGGTGCTGCGACACAAGAGATCAAGGCGACTGATGGCAAAGTATCGTCTATCGTCTATCAAGATCGCAGCACAGGCGAGACACATGAGCGTGATTTATCAGGTGTGTTTGTACAAATCGGTCTCGTACCAAACACTGAATTTGTCAAAGGCTTTGTCGATTTAAACCGCTTCGGCGAGATTGAGATTGATGAGCGCTGCCGTACAGATCGCAAAGGTATCTTTGCTTGCGGTGACGTGACCACCGTACCATTCAAGCAGATTAATATTGCGATGGGTGAGGGTAGTAAAGCGGCATTGTCAGCGTTCGAATATTTGGTTATGCAGTAAGTTTTAGTATCAGAATTAGTCTCAGAAGAAAAAGCCACCTTAATTGAGGTGGCTTTTTTTTGCGTTTTATAGGAATTTTTCTATAGAATAGCGCCTAAAGTTTAAAAACCAGTCATTTTGATGAGTGAATAAAGCAATTTCTCTCGAAAAATGTCATCATTTACGTTACAAATGCGCCATTTTCGTTACAAATACGGGTCTTAGATGCGATAATAAGCCCAATAAAACCTATCATAGCGTCATGAACTATAAGGAAAATAGGCATGGAATATATAGAATCTTTTTTTGCCCTAGTCGGGGATCTAACGTGGGGCTGGGCACTCGTGCCTATGTTAATTATTTTTGGTTTATTATTTACCATTGTGGGCAGGTTCGCTCAGTTTACATATTTTAAACGTATGTTCCGTGTGTTTAAGACGGATGAAGTAGGAGACGATGGCATTTCTGCCCGTCAGGCGTTGCTCGTGTCGATCGGTGGGCGTGTTGGTGGTGGTAACATTGCTGGTGTTGCCGTTGCGATCTCTTTGGGTGGTCCCGGTGCGGTTTTTTGGATGTGGGTTGTGGCCCTCATCGGCATGATGACCAGTATTGTCGAATGTAGCTTGGCTCAGCTTTACAAGCGTAGAGACAATGATGGTAATTTTCGCGGCGGCCCTGCAACCTATATCTTACATGGTCTAGGTAAAGATTATCGCTGGCTCGCTGTCATTTATGCGATCTCGCTACTACTGTCTTTCTCTATTGGTTTTGTGGCGTTCCAAGGCAATACGGTAGCAGGTTCTGCGCTTGAGAGTTTCGGTATTGATCGCTGGATATCAGGTGCGGTACTGGTGGTTGCAGGCGGATTTATTGTTTTTGGCGGTATCCAGCGCATTGCAAAGGTCGCTGACGTTGTCATTCCTGTGATGGCGTTGATTTACATTGGTATGGCACTAATTATCATCGTGCTGAATATCACTGAACTGCCTGCATTGATGGCAATGATTGTCAAAAATGCATTCGGCATTGAATCTGTCGTCGGCGGCGGTATCGGTGTGGCGATTGAGCAAGGCATGAAGCGTGGTCTGTTCTCTAATGAGGCAGGTTTGGGTTCTGCGCCTAACATTGCCGCCACTGCTTATGCCACGCATCCAGTTAGTCAAGGTATCTCACAGTCACTATCAGTATTTATCGATACGATTGTTGTGTGTAGTGCTACGGCATTTATGATTTTACTCAGCGGCGTTTATCAGCCAGGTGCCGAAGTTGATGGTATTGTACTGGCGCAGCAAGCGCTCACCGCTCAGCTGGGTGATTGGTCACAGTACGTGTTAACCATCTCGCTATTATTGTTTGCATTAAGCTCGATCATGTATAACTACTACATGGGCGAAAATGCGATTAACTTCTTAGTTAAGAAGAATATTAAAGCAGCGACCCTGGTATTACGCATTGTGGTGATTGCGATCTTGTTCTTGGGCGCGGTAGCACCTGCGGCAACCACTGTCTTCTTCTTCGCTGATCCATTGATGGGCGTACTCGCACTAGCCAACTTACTGGCCTTGATTATGCTGTTCCCACGTGCCAAGCGCTTACTTGACGATTTTGCCCGTCAATTAAAATCAGGCGTCAAAGAGCCATTATTCGATGCACAAGAGTATGAGAAATTAGATCTCGATCTGAGTGCATGGGGCAAAAAAGCAGTCAAAGAGGCGTTAGAGCAAAAACAGTAAAACGTTATATTCGAAGTCTTATCAAACAAAAAACCACTTTAGCCAAGCTGAAGTGGTTTTTTTGTGGAAGGTATTATTTAGCTGACAAAACACCCGATAACGAGACAATCTCACCCGCTTCATCTTCTTCAATCATCCGTGTCTCTTGCAGTGCTGCTTGAATCCAAGCCTTGATATGCGGGTTATTCAGCATGGTCTGACAATATTGCTTAGTCAATGGTTGCAAGGTGATATTGGACGCATCAGCATAGGTTTGTAATCGCAGTACCACTGGGGCGAAAAAAACATCAGCTGCTGTGAAATGTCCAAACAAATAACTGTCTTCTGAATGTCCCTTTAAGCAATCGGCAAAAATAGCCTCAAGCCGAGCAATGTCTGCTAAGCACGCCTCACTTGGGTGTATTTTAGCAGTCGCTCTGATATTCATCGGCATCTCATTACGAATACCTGATAATCCTGAATGCATCTCAGCAATGATGCTTTGGCAATAAGCGCTATTTATTTTACTTTGGATGCCATGTTGGGTGCTGGTGTCAGATTTGCTGATACCCGTCCAAATATTGATATCCGTAAAATACTCATTAATATGCATCGCAATAGCTAATGTATCCCAAACAGTGACTTTTTCATCGTCTTCACCGTAGACCAATACAGGGACTTTTCCTGTTGGTGAATGCGCCTCAAGTATTGGGCGTGCTGAGGGATCAAACAATTCAATCAGCTGCTCGTCAAAGTCAACGTTAAATGCTTTTAGCAATAGCCAAGCGCGTAGCGACCAAGAGGAGTAGTTCTTATTGCCGATAATCAATAGTGGTTTTTGCATCGTACAGTCCTATAAAGCCATGTCTATAAAATTTTATTATGTACTCAATATTGAGAGTTAACCAGTCTATAACTTGCGTGATATCTCTATCATTTAAATGATATTCCAAAAAAAGCCCATCCAATATATGGACAGGCATTTTTAATTTTAAGTAGTAGGGGATTTTGTTAATTTGACAAAAGACTAGTCATCTAACAAATCCATTTGCTTGGCGGCTTCATAGATACCATTTGAGCGGTTACCTGTACGGCAAAAGATAAGCATTGGTTGCTCAGCTTGATTAAAGAAATCTGCAAATGCTTCGACATGCTGCTGCGTCAAGCCATTACCTGAGAATGAAATCTCTTTATAAGCAAGTCCTGCTTCTTTAGCAGCGGCTTCAATCTCTGCACTGGTTGGCTGATTTGGCTCTTCACCATCAGGACGATTGTTGATAATGGTTTTAAAGCCGTTTTCGGCAATCATAGGCACTTGGTCAGGGGTGATCTGTCCGGTAAAGCTAACTTCATGGCTCATGGGAGCTCCTTTTTTTATTGGTTCAGTTGGTGGTATAAAATGCATTTATGATTGAGCCAAAGCGAGCAATATGACTATAGCAAGCCTTGCATCAATGCGCTTTGATACAGCAGCTTGGCTCGCGCGCCCGTACCGCAAAACATCAATATGGGTTTTGGCATTGAATGGTAAAAGTCAGCAAACTGCTCTACGGTCAGCATACTCAAGCGCTCATCATCAAATGGCAGATGATGATAGGTTAGGTTTGCTTCCTTCGTGGCAATCGCTAAATCGCAGCTGTTGGGCTGTGTCTCGATCTCAGCGTCTGGACGTATATTGAGCACTGAGCGATAGCCAAGCTCGGCAATTTTGATACATTGGCTTGGATAAATTTGCTTATAAATCGTTATGTCATCAGTCATAAATAGCTTCAGTTATCGTTGTTAATATATATTTATTATTGAGGTCTTGGCAGAGATTATCAAAATGGGGTCAAGCACTGTTGAGAATGAAAAAATAGGGTGATATGTGTTTATGTCTCATTAGCCTCTGTTCAGTCAATCTAGCATAACACAGGCTCTATCATAGCGATATTGTGCGATAGACAACAGTAACGATTGAAAGTGTGGTACAAAAATAATGACGCAGCTATCTATCCTTTAGAGCATCGACGGCATCTAACGTACTGAGATAGACCTGCCCTGACAGCTCGCTAATGAGCGGGGTCTGGCCGATGATATCCATGACAGGGCCCTTAATAAAGCTAAAATGTAAGCGCTTGTTTTGCAGCGCAAGTTCTTTATTTAAGGTACTGAGCATCTCTTGTGCCGTCAGATCGATATGATTGACGGCGGCCATGATCAAAACAATTTCCTGCGCTGCTGGATATTGCTGCATGGCATTTAGAATACGGCGGTGTACCGATTCACTATTACCAAAAAACAGACTCTCATCGATACGTAGCATCAATAAATTATCAAAAGTCACTACATCGTGACGATTGATATTGCGAAAGTGTCCTGTACCACCTAGCTGTCCCACGATGGCGACATGTGGCTTACTTGATTGCCAGATGAGACTGGCGAATGACACCATTAGGCCAATGACCAAACCTGTATTGAGCCCAAATATAAGCACACCGACGAACGCAGCCAAAAAGCTAGCACCATCCAAGCGATCACGCTGCCAAGCAGACTTTAAGGTCGCAATATCTATCAGACCAATGATAGAAGCCATAATGGTTGCACCGAGTAGTGCATAAGGCAAGGGTGCGAGTGCATTACTAAAGGCAATCAGCGCGGCAATCATTACCAGCACCGTCACAAGGCTGGCAAGCGGTGTCTTTGCACCTGAATCGGCATTGATCGCCGTGCGAGAAAAGCCACCTGCGACCGCAAAGCTCTGAAACAGCCCGCCAGATAGATTGGCAAGACCAAGACCCGTCAGCTCATGGTTGGCATCGAAGCTCTCACCACGCAAGCGTGCGTAAGTACTGGCAACGGAACTGCTAGAAACAAAGACGATCAGTGCCATCAATCCTGCAGTCGGCAAGAGCTTGAGCGCTTCCTGTAGATCGGTCATATGCGGTAGCGTAAAGCTGGGTAAACCTTGTGGAATACTACCAATGGTCGCAACCCCTAGCGAGTCCCAGTGCAATAGCATACTCAGAACGATAGCAATACCCAGTAAAACCAGTGGAAATAAACGTTCGGCCCATTTGGCATACGATGATGACAGCCACGTTCGCCATACCCATTGACTCGCATAGCGGTTAGCGACCAACAGCGAAAACGCGATAATACCAATCACTAACGTTAGCGGATGCACCTGACTGGCATAGTGCTGCATGGTAGATAAATAGCCAACCAAGCTGCTACCAGCAATAGGAATCGCCATCAGATACTTTAGCTGACTGACAAAGATAAGTACTGCCGCGCCGCTCACAAAACCTGCTGAGACGCCGCGACTGATAAACTGCATAATCCAGCCAAGCTTTAACCGCCCTGCAATCCACAGCAGTGCGCCTACCATCAATGCCAATAAACTCGCCATCAGAGCATACTGCTCTGTGCCTTGCTCAGCATAAGGCAGTAGACCACTGGCCGTCATAATAGCGGTGATAGCGACGGGCCCGACGGCTTGTACGTTGCTAGAACCCAGCCAAGCATAGACGAGCACAGGCACGATCGCAGAATACAGACCATACACGGGCGGTAGACCAGCAAGGACTGCATAGCCTAGGCTCTGCGGTATCACCAGTACGCCCACCACCAGTCCTGCGACAAGATCGGTCGGTAACGCTGTGAGCTGGTATTGGCGCAGCCAAGTAGGAATCAGACGAGCAGCGATAGAAGACATATCAATACATCACCAAGATAGAAAGCAGCTTAAAACAGTCAGGCGAGTACGGCATTATTCGGTTTTGGCACAAAATCTCTGATAAAGCAGCTCTAGTACGGCCAAGGCATCGTCACTTGCGATGCTATAGTAGATTTGCTTGCCTTCACGGCGTGTCGCAACCAGTTCGTCTTTACGCAAGATACCTAACTGCTGCGACAAGCTTGGTTGTCCAACACCGACCAGTCCTTCAAGCTCACCGACGCAGTATTCACCTTGTGTCAACTGGCAGAGTAGAAGTAGGCGATCAGGATGCGAGAGCGACTTTAGTAGCTGGCTGGCTTGCATCGAGGCTTGTTGCATTTGTTTAGCAAGATCGATAGATGAAAAGTCTGCGCTATCAGATGACACCTCATCGTTAGCGCTGTGAGTAGACATACTCATTGCTGAATTAGAAGTAGCCAGAATAAGCTCCTTATATAATAGGACAGTCACTGCCATATTATTTTTAATAATATATGGTTGATTATCAATGATATCGCGCCACATAGCAAGATATCATTATTTACATTATATAAATTGATAAAATGTATCGCAGTTGCTATATTGGTGATAACAAAAAGTCGTAAATATAAGCAAACATTATATACGACTCAATATCATACTTAAGGGTTAATTAGAGATAAAAAAAGCCCTATAGCAAAAACATTCATAGATAAGTAAAGAGGCAACCATGCAAGTTCATTCTTTCTTAGATAAAGACACAGAAACCTACACTCATGTACTCGCCGATGTCGAGCAGCAAGTGTGTGCGATTGTCGATCCCGTATTAAATTTTGATGCAAAATCAGGCAGGACGAGCACGAGCAGCGTTGACGAGGTCATTGAGTTTGTACGTGAAAATGATTGGACGCTCAAGTACATTATTGAGACTCATGCGCATGCTGATCATTTATCGGCGGCCATTCATGTCAAAGAAAGCCTTGGTGGGCAATTAGTCATGGGGCAGCACATCACTGAAGTACAAAAAATATTTAAGCAAATCTTTAACTTTGATACCAGTTTCCGCACCGATGCCAGTCAGTTTGATATTTTGACGGACGATGGCGAGACGCTAGCGCTTGGTGATATTACAATCACCGCAATATACGTGCCGGGTCATACCCGTGCCGATATGGCTTATATGGCTGCTGATAATGAGAAAACAGTGGTCTTCGTGGGTGATACGTTATTTGCCCCTGATGTGGGTACGGCTCGCTGTGATTTCCCAGGCGGTGACGCAAAGACGCTCTATCGCTCTATCCAAAAGCTACTGGCGCTCCCTGGTGATACGGTGATGTATCTGTGCCATGACTATCCGCGTGAGAGTCGTCAGCACTGCCCAACAACCACGGTTGCGGCGCAAAAACTAGAAAACATCCATGTCAAAGACAGTATCAACGAAGCAGAGTTTGTGCAGATGCGTGAGCGCCGTGACGCGACCTTGGACATGCCGCGTCTGATTATCCCAGCGGTACAAGTGAATATTGATGCGGGGCATTTTCCAGAGCCAGAAGACAACGGTACACGTTATCTGAAAGTACCTATCAATGTCCTTGGAGAATAAACCAAGTTGCGCTATGGGTGACCATTACTACCTAATAAATGACATATAAAAGGCACAGCCATGAAAATAAATATCGGCAGTACTGAACGGTTACTACGTATTATTGTTGGCGTGGTGATTATCGCATTAGGTATATATTATGGCAGTTGGTGGGGCGTAATCGGCTTAGTTCCTTTACTAACAGGATTATCGCGTTTTTGCCCTCTGTATAGCATGCTTGGTATGAATACCTGCAAGCGCTAAGTAGTTCAATAAAGGGAGAGGACAGTGAATCCATACGAGCGTTATGTATTGCCGAAGCTGATAGATGTCGCTTGTAGCACAGGCAATGTAATGAAAGCTCGGTCTAAAATTGTTCCTCAGGCGTTCGGTGAGGTATTAGAGGTTGGCATTGGTAGCGGTCTAAATCTGCAGTTTTATGATCCCAAAAAAGTCTCTACTATTATTGGTATTGACCCAGCGGCTCAGATGCAGACGCTAGCACGGCAGCGAGCCGCTGACATTAGCATTCCAGTTGAAGTGATAGCGGTGGATGTGCAGGGTATTCATGCTGATACTGATAGGTTTGATACTATTGTTATGACCTTTACCCTATGCAGTATCGACGATCCGATCTCAGCATTACAAGAAATGACGCGTGTGCTGAAACCTGATGGTCGCTTGTTATTCTGTGAGCATGGCTTGGCACCAGATGTCTCTGTCGAGCGCTGGCAGCATCGATTGACGCCTTTTTGGAAACCGATGGCGGGCGGTTGTCATTTAGATCGTGACATTCCAGCGTTGATTAGAGCAGGTGGTTTTGTCATCGATGAGTTGAGCGAAGCGTACTTACCCGGTCCACGACCGATGAGCTATGTGTATAGTGGCGTGGCACAGCAAGTGGTATAAAGAACGAGTATCAGCAACAATGTTAAAATGATTCATGTAAGTATTTTGTGCAGATAGCTTTTATTGGCAGATACCAATAACAAATCTTTAAGAAGCAAAGCGATTAGAATAATTAAAATAGGAATTATATGATGAGTGAACACAGTTTTCATTTAGTATGCCCACATTGCCAAGCAACCAATCGCGTTCCGGCTGCACGGCTAAGCGCTGCACCAAAATGTGGTAAATGTGGTCAGCCATTATTGACCGCAAGCCCGCACGAGCTTAACGCACAAACGGCCAATAAGGTTATCCAAAAGAACGACGTATTGACCATTGTAGATTTTTGGGCGAGCTGGTGTCAGCCGTGTATTATGATGGCGCCAGAATTCAAAGCGGCTGCTGGTCAATTGACGCAGGTGGTGTTTGCCAAAGTACAAACAGATAAATACGAGCAAGCGGCAGCCCCTTATAATATCCGCAGTTTACCGACGATGGTTGCTTTTAGAAATGGTAAGGAAGTCGCGCGTCAGTCAGGCGCACTACCAAGCAGCCAAATCGTCCAGTGGGTACAAAGCTTGCAGGCGTAGGGCTTAGTAAAGTAGTATTCGTCAGATTAGTACAATGCCTGTCAACGCTATAATGAGAAAAAAGCCAATATGCTGATCGCGTATTGGCTTTTTCTTGTGTCATGATAACAATTTAACAGTATTGTGTTACCGCTAGATTTTTCTTGGCCTAAATCTTATTCACCATAGATCTTGATGCCATTGGCAAAACTACAGCGTTGAATACGGGCAGTTTGTACGATGGCATCACGCTCACCATAAAGCCGCGATAACTTTGCATCACGCGCTTTGGTATTGTTGCTTTTGCCAACCCCAAAGCTAATATTGGGAGAGATGCCCCAACGCCCTGCCGAGACGCCAACACCCACACCCGAAGCCGACAAGGTAGATTGCTCATTGCGCGCCGCTTCAACATAACGGTTGACGCGATTGTACTCTTGGCTCAATGCTTGGCAGTCATAGTTTTGATAAGTGCTGGGCGGTACATATTGCGGCGTGACATTGCCAGTAGAGGCACAGCCTGAGAGCGCAAAAACGCCAACTGTTGCCAGTAGTGTCGCTGTGGTAAACGTTTTCATAGTGGCTCCATTAGGCTAAGTGATTGTATTTATATCTATTTAAGATAGCAAAAATAGCATGATTAAGATATTGAAAAAATATAAATGGTTAAATATTTTGTTGCCTTGCTAATACGATTGCTTGTGAGATAGCAGTACGATATTTACTCAAAATATTGAAGCTCTGCTACAACGACAATTGCTTATCAGAATAAGTTGGCTGGTTTAGCAAAGGCGAGTATTACAATGCCAATATACGCGACAGCTGCAATCAGGATACCTGTTTTGCTCTGAGTAGGTGTCGCATGGGCATTAAAGGCTTTGATACTTGAGCTAATCGCTGCGATAAGTAAGATAATTTTGGCAAATACCCACTGCACAGGCGCATTAGCACTCATCAGCTGCATGAGCATAATAGCGCCTGATACGATAAGTAATGCATAGATAATATGAGTGGCGATTTTGACCACGAGTGGCGCGCGTCTATTTGCGCTGAGCACTAAGTAGCTTTGATATAAGAACAGCACAATGGTCAGTACCGCCATCAGCATGTGTAGATGTTTCATCGAGTATCGCTCCTGCTAGAACTGCATTATATGGGCTTGTTTAAAATATTTTATCGTCAGCTATTTATTTTGACCTGCGCATAATGGGCTGTCAGGGCTTTGACCTTGCCATTCTGTCGGTGTGTAGGCATGAATGGCTAAGGCATGTACTTGACCGCCTTGTGACGTCAATAAAGGCGTAACCAGTCCATATATTAGCTGATGACGCCCGACCAGTCGCTTGCCCTCGAACGCCTCACTGACGATAGCGAGCTTAAAATGGCTTTCTTTGCCTTCGAAATAACCAGCATGAGCCATCGACTCATTGATTAGTTCGATGTGCTGCGGCTCTAGAGCCTGTAGCTTGGCATGAAGTGCATCGGCGGTAGGTGTAGTGCTCATAACAATCCTTCAATGTATATTGCGCAATTCTATTAGGCAATCTGCAAATGATATCTATTGGCATTATAGCAGACAGAGCAATCGGTATAGCACTTGATTAAAAAGCCTTTACTGTCTAAGCAAACCCCAGTAAAAAAGCAAAGCACAACACGTTGGTTGTACTTTGCTTTTCATATTTACACATTTAATAAATCAAATATCAAAGTAGAAGGCGATGTATTAACGACGCGACCTTTGATACAGTGGCATTACTTTTGGCATCAACGATTGTAGCTCCGCGATACGGCTGCTGCTCGTTGGGTGAGTGCTTAGGAATTGAGGCGGCTCGCCTTGGCTCGCACGCTGCATTTTTTGCCATAGAGTAATAGCGGCTTGCGGGTTATAACCTGCGCGTGCCATTAATTCAAGACCAATTTGATCGGCTTCACTTTCTTGGGTACGACTGTGTGGACGGCTTAAACCTAGATCACCGGCAACGCTTGCTAGCTGCGCTTGACCTTGTGATAGACCAAAGATACTGGCAGCAACACCGATACCTGTTTGGGTCGCGTATTCGCGTGAGATGCGTTCACGTGAGTGCTCACGTAATGCGTGAGAGATTTCATGCCCCATGATCGCAGCAATCTCATCATCAGTTAAGTTCAGACGGTCAATGATACCTGAGTAAAACATAACCTTACCACCTGGCATAACGAAGGCGTTCAACTGGTCAGATTTGATCGTATGTACTTCCCACTTCCATTTTGCTGCATCTGCACGATAAACACCCACTTGACCAACCAAACGATTAGCAATGTTTTTCAAGCGATTTAATTGAGCAGTATTGGTATCCAATACACCTTTTGATCTCGCATCTTGCAATGTCTTAGCGTAGCTCTGTGCAGATAGCTGCAATACTTGCTCGCTAGAAACCAATAATAACTGCTGGCGATCGACGCCAATGGCACCAGTATTGGTCGTACTGGTACAACCAGTCAATGTCAGCGCGGACAATGAAGCCGCCATCACACTAGTGGTCAATAGTTTTTTCATGAAAAGCATCCTCTCGATAAATGGTAAAAAGCAAAATCAAACAAAGTAAATCGCGTTGCAGCAGGTAATGGCGCTATTTTTTATGGCTCTTTATCGATGCCCAATTACCTACTAAGATAGTAAAAGCCTGTTCGAGCTGTCATTGTAGATAAGTATAATAATGTTAACCAAGTAAAACCAAGATAGGAAAAGTAACAATAGAGCGTATGATTGTAAGTGAAACAGACATTGCTCATAATGAAGTAACGTTTTGCTTTTAGTGATAGCAAAAAAATTTATAGTCATGTACAAACGTCACATAAGGTAAATTGTAGACTGATAAGGTTTAGCTGAAGTAGTAGGTATCAATGACAGAGGATAAACCTCAAAGTGCTATTATTAATATAAAATAATTTATATTTCTCTAAAAGTAATTCCTGTTTTTAAATCAATTGCTTATGTTACATTTCCTCAAAAACGAAGGTCTGGACTAAAAATATTAGCCATAATTTTTAAAAAAGGTGTTGACACCCACAGAATATTTGCTAAAATAGCCAGCCTATCGAGACGGAGTAGTTGTTAACAACACGATGATTCGATAATAAGCGGGAATAGCTCAGTGGTAGAGCATAACCTTGCCAAGGTTGGGGTCGAGAGTTCGAATCTCTTTTCCCGCTCCAAATATGGCTTGAAAAAGCGTAAAAAGCCTCACTTTATAGTGAGGCTTTTTTTTATGCGTAAAATCCAACTTAGCGCTACTTTTTAGATAAATAACGGAAGACAAAGGACAAGTCGACGCTCTATGGAAAGAAGAGAATATAGTAATAACTGTCATAGGTGCTATGCACTAGACGTATCAACTTAAATACTTGAGTATTTTCAATCTATAAGCAATATAAGGGCACGTCATGCCACCAAAACCGCTCACCCAGATCAGCGCCAAGCTCGCCTTTATTATCTCAGCCATCGTCATCGCCATCATGGGCGTTACCATGATTGGCTTTGGCTGGGTACCGCACCTGTCTCTTATATTGGCCATCTGCGTGCTACTCGCTATCGGTATGACCAAAGGTCTGAGCTTTGATGACATGCAAGCACAAATGGCCTCAGGCGTCATGCGCGGTATTGGTGCCATCTATTTGTTCTTCTTTATTGGTTTGATGGTTGCGGCTTTAATGATGTCAGGGGCTATTCCTACTTTGATGTACTTTGGTTTTCAGCTGATCTCACCTGAGTACTACTATATCTCCGCCTTTATCTTGACCTCTATTATCGGTATCGCTTTGGGTAGTAGTTTGACTACCGCAGCAACACTTGGTGTCGCCTTTATTGGTATGAGCAATGCCTTTGATGCCAATGTGGCGATAGCGGCGGGTGCTGTAGTATCAGGTGCGTTCTTTGGTGATAAGATGTCGCCTTTGTCTGATACTTGTACTATTGCGTCCTCTGTGGTGGGTATTGATCTGTTTGAGCACATTCGCAACATGATGTATACGACAGTCCCTGCATGGATACTGACAGTCATCTTGTTCTGGTTTTTCTCAGGGCAAACGACCAGTGCTGATCTGAGTCAAGTGACTGTCTTACAAGGTCAGCTAATAGAGAGTGGTCTGGTACATGGTTATTCAGTATTACCCTTTGTGATATTGGTAGGGTTAGCCCTGTTTCGGGTCAATGCGATTTATACGATTATCTGTACGATTGCCGCTGCACTCATCATTACTTATATGCACAGCTCACCAAGCTTTGGTCAATTAGGTGGTTATTTGTTTGCCGGTTATGCGCCTGCTGAGTCATTAGAGTTGGGTGAGGTGGGCGGTATGCTGTCGCGTGGCGGTGTACAGAGTATGTTCTTTACACAGGCGATTGTGATACTGGCATTAAGCTTAGGTGGTCTGCTGACGGCATTAGGTATTCTGCCAGCATTACTATCCGGTATTAAGGACACACTGACAACATCAGGACGAGCGATCTTTGCGGCAGCGATGTCGGCACTGAGCATCAACGTGCTGATCGGGGAGCAGTATTTAAGTATTTTATTATCTGGTACGGCGTTTCGTTCAACGTTTGAGCGCTTGCACCTACATCCGAAGAATTTGTCGCGGACGATTGAGGATGCAGGAACGGTGATTAATCCATTGGTGCCTTGGAGTGTGTGCGGGGTGTTTATCAGTCAGGCATTAGGGGTGCCAGTGCTGGATTACTTGCCGTATGCATTCTTCTGTTATTTGTCATTACTATTAACATTGCTGTTTGGCTTTACGGGGGTGACGATTAGTAAGAGGGTGAGTAGGCAATGATT
This sequence comes from Psychrobacter piscatorii, assembly GCF_904846415.1. GTDB lineage: Bacteria > Pseudomonadota > Gammaproteobacteria > Pseudomonadales > Moraxellaceae > Psychrobacter > Psychrobacter piscatorii. The sequence continues at coordinate 78,318 of NZ_CAJHAR010000001.1, forward strand.
TTAATAAGGACAGTTTATAAATAATGCTATTTTTATAATAGTTAACTTATTTCTTATCTTAAGATCTGAAGCATTATGTGAGTGCAGTTATTCGTGGTGAGACACGTATTGCTTTATTTGAGAGTGTAGATATCTAAGCGTGATAGTAAAGTAGGCGTATATAAGCCGCAAAAAGCATCATCCAATGAGTAGTCGGATGATGCTTTTATGATTTTAGTCATGATACTTTTTGATAATAACTTTTAAATTAATAAAAATTTTTAGACATGTGGCGCTTTGATAGATTCAGTCTTTCAACTAATTGAATATCCCCAAGTGATATCGTTTATATCATTCAAAACAAATGCGAGCGGCGTCATTACAGAATGTTTGATTACCATTTTTAAAGCCTGCTAATGCTTGAGCGTTGGTTCTAATCGTCTCTACCGCATCTTTTGCTTCTAGTATCACGAACGTCGCTGGTGCTCCTACTGCTATCTCTGTCTGCTTTGAGAGTAGCTGAGCTGCATTCTTGGTAATCATGTTGAACACATCTGCTATCTGCTTATCTTTTACCAACTGTGCGATATTGGCGTACATATTCGCCATTCTGACCAATGAGGCATCGCCATAAGGTGTGAAAGCATTCAAAATATTATTACTAGAGAGGGTCGTATTGATACCCATCTCTAAAAGCTCATTAGCATTCACCATGCCTCTAGGAATTAGCAAATCATAATCCCGCCCATTCAAAAATATATCGGTAGCAGGTAAAACAGTCAAAGTAATATCAGCGATTTTCAATAACGCTGCCATCTCTGTGCGCTTGTCTTTGTCCATTGCAGACAGTTTGGTCACATGGCCGATAGACACACGGCCTTGGTAATGGCGCTTGATGGTTTCTTCCACCAGTTTTGGAATGCTGGAGTTTTTTGGATCCAAATCAAAATCGAGATGAAAATCAACATCGACGTCAAATTGTTCTGCCAAATCAAACACCATCTCGATATGTTTGTCAGGGTTATCATCTTTATAAGGACAACCGCCAACTAAATCAGCGCCTTGCGACAATGCGAGTTTTAATAGCTCATAGGTATGTGGCGCATTGGTTAATCCTGATTGGGCAAAAGCACAAATCTCTATATCAATGGCAAATGCGTACTTATCCCGCGCTTTTTTTATTGCATTAAACGCCCGCATTTCTGTCTTTGAATCGGTTTCGACAAAACTACGCAGACCAACCGTGCCTTTTTTGATGGACATTTCAATCACTTTTGATGCGCGTTCAAATACATCTGCTTCTGTAAATTCTGTTTTCGCCTTGCTAGTTTCTTCAACAGCTTCGTCTAAATCGCCTTGCTCTATCGTGCAACGATTTAGGATGCAGGCTTTGTCAAGATGAATGTGGCTCTCAAAAAATCCTGAGCAGACAAAACGGCCTTTAGCATCAAAAATAGCGGTTGGCTCATTGTCATTATTTTTAAATGCCTCCGAGATGTTGTCAATACTCTCAATATGAGAGCCATTTATGCTGATATTGACCAAGTTTTCTCGATTGGCCAATCGGGCATTTTTTATGAGTAAATCTGACATTATGTTTCTCTTATTGTTTGATGAAGCCTGCGAAAAAATCTATTAAATTCAAAATCAAAAATGCAATTTTGCGCCCTAAAGTAGAATGATTATTGATTGTTATGGTTTTTCCTACTCAGCGGTCGTTATTTGTTCTTGAATGGTTAGGTACAAATGTGCTCTGAGTTGCTATATAGAATATAATAATTGATATGGGATGACGGCTTTGTTTACGAGCACGCTATAGTTCCTGTACCTAAAAACACACTTAAATGTCTGTATTGAATTATCATCACTTTCTTCAATATAAATCAAATAATTTAAGTTTATCTAATAATTAGGTAAGTAGTGAATAAGTATCAAGCAGTTTATTACGATTGAATTGCACAAGCGTTTTCAAGAGAAATTATCTCATCTACACACAAACAAATGGATAGGAAAAAAGTATGTCAAATATTAATGAGTCTTTGAAAGAATTAATGGATCTTGATGGTGCTATGGGTGCCTGTATCGTTGATTACATGTCAGGTATGGTACTAGGTATGATTGGTGGCGGTGTTGATTTAGAACTGGCTGCTGCTGGTAACTCGCAAGTCGTAAAAGCAAAAGTAGCAACGATGAAATCACTAGACATCAAAGGTGAAATCGAAGATATGTTGATCACACTAGAGTCTCAGCTGCACATCATTCGTCCGACAGCCAGTCATGAAGATTTATTCATCTACCTAGTACTTGATAAATCAAAAGCGAACCTTGCATTGGCACGCCGTAAAGTACAATCAATTGAAAGCAAATTAGAAATATAATTTGGCTAAAATGAATCAAACCGTCGTTGGTTTGTTGAGTCCAGCTTATTGCTGATAGTGTGTCAAACATTATGAGCAATAAGGTCAAATTCGTTATATGCGTACTGTGTATAACGAATTATTATTTTATATATAGTTATAAAGAATTTATTGAGTTTTGGATGTTCTATCAAATGGTGACAAAATGAAATGTGTTGCATATGTCAGCAGAGCGCCTATCAAAGATCGCAGTGTTCGTATGCCTGCTGGATTATCAGATATTGTCAGAGTCTCTAGCAAGCATAATCCAGAGTTGCAAATCACTGGTATCATATCCTATCGCGAAGGGCAGTATCTTCAAGTACTTGAAGGCCCTTATGCAGCAGTAGATAAGTTGATGGCCAAGATAGCATCTGATCCTAGACATAAAGATATTTGGGTTTTTCTTGAAAAGGATGTGACAGAGCGCAGCTTTGATAATTGGGGCGTCAGCGTGTTTGACTTTGTAGATAAAGGCACTTTTTTTGATACTTTTATTGAAAATAACAGTGCGGTTTTAAATAGTTTTGATGAACTACAAACCAAGCGTATTCAGCCTTTCTTTGACATAAAAAAATCTAATAACGCCTCCCAAAAGGATTATAAAGGCAAAAGTCTCAAATTATTGGCTTGGCCTGACTTAAATCATGAAAGTAACCCTCAAATGATTATGGATTTGTGTGTTAAATTGACTAAGAAACCGTATCCATTTGATGCGTTAGTGGATAGTGGTGAGTTTGGCTCACTTGATCAAGTCACAAAAATGATAGTAGGATTTGAGCAATCAGGTATACTAAATGTGACAGACGCACAGCCAGTAGATGAGCAAAAGGTTAGTGAAAAAAAACCTAACAAATTTTACGGTGCGATCAAAAGATTCTTAGGAATGAGGTAAAAAATTGAATTATCAAAAGCTAGCTATCATTGGTGAAGTGGGCGCCGGAAAAACTCGAATGGTTAAGACTTTAAGTGAGATAAGTCCTTTCGAGACAGAAGCAAAATCCAGTATTGATATTGGTAAAGAGTACACCACCGTCGGTATTGATTATGGAAGAATCACCCTGTCTGATGATATGGCATTAGGTATTTATGGGGTTCCAGGTCAAGAGCGTTTTTCGTTTTTGTGGGAATTCGTCAATCACTCCTTGTGGGGTTTGCTAATCTTGATCAAGCATGGTGAGACGCCTGATTATGCTAACTTAGATAAACTGCTACATTTTTTTGCACCAGCAGAAAAGCAGACGACTTGTATTATTGGTATTACACATTGTGAAGATGCTGATAAACAAAGCTTGGCAGCGCTCGGACAAGAAATTAGAGTCATGCTGATGGAGCACGATATAGTTGCTCCAGTAATCAATACAGATCCTAGAAACAAAGAGTCCGCCGTGTCTCTATTATCATTATTTAATACCCTGAACAATCAAGGTTGATGTTAGATATGACTACACAAAACGAAAAATCACCAGCGAAAATAGCACTTTTAGGTCACATGAAAGCCTTATGTGAAGCCAATAGAGAAATCATATTGGTCAGCTTATGCACCACAGACGGTTTTCCTATCAGCTGCTTCTCGATCAAAGAGTTGAGCAACCAATCCGATAAGTTTGCGGCGATGAGCAGTACGCTATCAGCGCTCAGCGACTCATCAGCTACCCAGATGAAACAAGGTAAGTGCGATATCACAATCGTTGAAGCCACGTCTGGCAACATGCTATTTGTCAAAACAGACTATATCGGCAAGCCATGTGTATTGACCGTTGTGGCACAAGACAAGATGGCATTAGCAGAAGCAAGATATAAGACCAAGAAGCTGATTGGTCAAATCTCAGCGATTACTGAGTAGAGTGAAATTATTGAGAGCAGAGCGCTTCGTAGAGTAACTACGGCGCTATACTTTGTAAAAGAATAACCTTGCGCAATCAACTCCTATCAAAAATCATCCCAATAGGGATGATCACCAAAGCGCTCGGCAATGAAGTCAATCAAATAACGACAACGCTGCGATAAAAATCGATTTTTTGGATAGACGGCATACGCGTTTAGTATTGGCAATTGATACTGCTGCAAAATCGGTACAAGCTCGCCGTGTGCTAGTTTTTTATAAGCGATAAAAGTTGGAATGACAGTAATGCCATGTCCTTTTACTGCCAAATCCGTTAAAAACTCACCATTGGTGGCTTTAATTTTGGCATTCATCGCGTGATAATGCTTTTTCCCTTGGGCATCAATCAGCTCTATGCTGTTTGTTTGACCAAGACTGTATTGCAAAAACTCATGCCCCTCTAAATCTTCTAATGTATCAGGTGTGCCCATTCTTTTTAGATAGTCGGGACTGGCGCAGATGACGCAACGAATCCGTGCCAGCGGCTTTGCTTGATAACTAGAATCTCGTAGCTCTCTGATTCGAATAGCCAGCTCATATCCTTCTTCAATCAAATCAACATGCCGATCAGAAAAATCCAACTCAAACTTCAGGTTTGGGTGCTGATTGGCGTATTCATCAATCACATCAGTCAGATGCATAAGACCAAACGATAACGGCGCTGTCATCTTTAGCGTGCCGCCAATGCGTGTTGGCGTATCACTGGTAGTCTCGTTCAAGGCATCAACCGCGTTTAAGATACTGTTGACCTGCTGATAGTACTGCTCACCTGCTTGTGTCAAGTGAGAGTGGCGCGTCGTACGGCTGATCAACTGAGTGCCTAGGCGCGTCTCCAAGTCTTGTAGGCGGCGGCTGACAGCTGACTTTGCAATATTTAATTGCTCAGCGGCTTTGGTAATACTGCCTGCCTCGACAATGCGTACAAACATCGCCATGTCTTCTAACTGTCCCATTATCGATGCCTCATGATTGTTCTAATAAAAAGAATAGTTATTTGCATTTACGTCTGTTTATCTCTGTATAGTCAACAATTATAATAGATACATTGTTCAATCACGTGAATTAATAACAAATATATAGATGATAAACGTGTTGATAATTAAGGATAAATAATGAAAACGATCTATCATGCAGCAGACTCCCGCGGTAATGCCAACCATGGCTGGCTCAAAAGCCGTCATACCTTTAGCTTTGCCAATTACTATAATCCTGAGCGTATGGGCTTTGGGGTGTTACGTGTCATTAATGATGATTTTGTCATTGGTGGTCAAGGGTTTGGCAACCACTCGCACCGTGATATGGAAATTATCAGCATTCCTTTAGCTGGCAAACTTGCGCATGGCGATAGCATCGGTAATGAAGGCATGATTGAGACGGGTGAGATCCAAGTCATGTCAGCGGGCACAGGCATCACCCATAGTGAAATGAATGGTAGTCGTGAAGAAGCCGTAAGGTTTTTACAAATCTGGGTCATGCCAAATAAAATGAACGTTGCCCCTCGCTATCAGCAAGTGCATATGGGGACAATCATGACATCCAACCAGTTTAATCAAGTGTTATCGCCAAATGTGGATGATGCAGGGGTTTGGATTCATCAAGATGCTTGGTTCAGCATGGGAGAGTTTGATAAAGGCGTGACGCAGACCTATCAGCTAAACAACTCTAATAACGGTGTTTATATTTTTGTGATTGCAGGAACAATCGTGATAGACGGTAACATTTTGTCTACTCGAGACAGCCTTGGAGTTTGGGATACTAAGCACTTCACTATGGAAGCGGAAGAGGCTGCAAAAGTATTGGTGATGGAAGTACCGCTATCTTTGTAAATAAATAGGGCATATACCAAGAGGTGTCACATGACAATTAGAACTCTAGAGCCACGAATGACTGAGGTTGGCGGTGTTCCTATTGCTCGATTACTGCCTAACAAAGGCAAACAGCCCATTGGCGCGTGGTGCTTTTTGGATCATGCAGGGCCAGCTGAGTTTGCTCAAGATGATTTAGGGGTGCAAGTTGGGCGCCATCCGCATACCAATCTACAGACGTTTAGCTGGATGATTGAGGGTGAGATTTTACACAAAGACAGCTTGGGTAGCGCGCAAGTCATTGCCAAAAACCAAGTCAACCTCATGACGGCAGGTACTGGGCTGACACAAGGTATCAGCCATACAGAGCAAAGCGTGTTTTTGGACAGTGCTGACTCAGATGCTGCTCACTCAAGCGTCGCTGAGCGTCATATCAATATGGTACAGCTGTGGATCGCTTTACCCACTGACCAGCAGATTGAACGCAGTTTTCACCATTATCCGGAGCTGCCAACATGGACTGAGGGCAACGTCGAGCTGATTCTGACTACGGGTAGTTACAAATCAGCGTCTGGTGAGCACTATCAAGCGCCAACGTTGCAGTACTCAAAGATGGTTGGGATTGATGTGCATTTTTTAGAAGATGGGGACGTCACGCTGAATTTGGAAGCAAGCTTTGAGTACGGTGTTTTGGTGGTTGTCGGTACGTTAGAGTCTGAAGGTCAGGTGTATAAAAAAGACCAATTATTACGCTTTCATCGTACAGACGTTAATAACGATACAACGATAACGCTGGTTGCCAAGAAAGGCACACGCTTGATGTTTATTGGCGGTGAGCCTTTAGATAACCGAGTATTACTGTGGTGGAACTTTGTCGCTGATAACAAAGAAGAGCTTGAGCAGTCAGTGATCGATTGGAATAATGGCCATGAGCGTTTTGGCAAGGTTGATTCTGATATGCAGCGTCTGATGGCACCAGAACTACCCAAAGGCTTCAAAGGCTAATTATCAACACGCAAAATTTATTAACCTATTTTTCAAAGACAATCACTATCGTTAAGTTTTTTTTACAAAAAAGTTATGGGGTTTTAAGTGAATTGTTCCGATAATAGCGCAAATAAACAAATTATTTTATAAAAACTTGTTGATCATAAGATTGACAAGGTCTATCAACCCAAAGCAAATCATTCCTACAATAATATGGAGAAGTATTATGTCAGAACTAAAAGACTTACAGCAATTAGCAGAGAAACGCCGTACTATTTATGCACTAAGCGACCAGTTGCCAGTATCTAACGATGAAGTCGTCAAAGTAGTTGAGCATGCTGTCTTGCATACACCATCATCATTTAACTCGCAATCAACGCGTGTCGTTGTGTTATTCGGTGACGAGCATCATAAACTATGGGATATGACTGAAGACGCACTACGTGCAATCGTTGGTGATGAAGAAGCGTTCAAGTCAACTAAAGAAAAAATTGCTGGTTTTAGAGCGGGTGCTGGCACGGTATTGTTCTTTGAAGATAAAGCAGTGGTAAGAGGCATGCAAGAAGCAGCGCCTTTGTATGCTGATAATTTTCCAATTTGGGCAACTCAAACCAACGCCATGCATCAGTACGTCATCTGGACGGCACTAGCAAGCATTGATGTCGGTGCAAACTTGCAACACTATAACCCAGTAATCGATCAAAAAGTCGCGAGCACTTGGAATATCGATGCAGACTGGGAGTTAAAAGCACAAATGGTATTTGGTAAGATTGAGCAGCCAGCGGGCGACAAAGAATTCAAGCCACTTGATGAGCGTATGAAAGTGTTTGGTGCTTAAGATAAGCAGCTTATTGCTTTATTTTAGGAAATATCCTAAATAAAATATATGTCACATAAAAAAACGCCACCCAATCATTGGATGGCGTTTTTTTATGAATAATAAAAATTAAAGACAGTACAGCTATACTGGATGTTTGCAGAACTGATGCGACAATTTAATGATTATTTGCGTTGCATTAAACTGTTGGCGACCCATGCTGGACCGATTAACAAAAACTGTAAATCTTCAAAAAATGAGGGTTTTTTGCCTTCGATTTTATGACCAATAAACTGACCAATCCAAGCAACGACAAATACTGCCGCCCACGCTTTGAATCCCCATGGCATTGCTGCCATGACCGACAGACAAATCAGAATAAACAGCCCCATTGCCAAAAATAGCGGCGTAGATAAGTGTATATAAAACAGTAATACCAACGCACTCAGTACGAGAGTAAACCACACAGACAGCGACATTCCCATGCCCAGCAGGCTGACAAAAATCGTTGGCACACATAGCCAATGGATTTTTTTATTGACCAAGTTTTGGTGACTGACCGCGTACTCGCTGAGCCACTGCTCGAGCGTGCGTTTGGACATTTTGGGTTGACGAGACATACTAACCTCCTTGTTAGTAAATGAAATAAAACACTGACATGCGCTATCACTTTAAATATTAACATGCGCAATTAGTACCAGTTGTAGCACTAATTGCGCGTGTCTACCATTTTATCTGATAGACGGCACAGTCAATTTCACTCGTATTGCCAATGCGATATTAGTAGGATTTATCTCAATATCTCAAACGCTTTTTTCTACAGATGTTGCTATTAACCTCGTTCGCTGCGGTGCCACTCATAGAGACCGACAAAGGCGTTTACTTGATAAACCATGGTTTGAATCGCAAAGATATAGTTACCAGACATGAGATTGACGATCAGCCACACAAAGTTGACGATGATCCATAACCACCAGTTAAAGGAATAACGCAGAATCATGGCGGCTTGCGCGGTAATAGAAAGCACAAAGGCAATGACGTTGATCCAAAAGAAAGAGATGAATCCCAAAAACAGACTATTATCATCCTCTACGACCGCATAACCATAGCTCGCCAGTAAATCATTGACGGTTGGGAAAAGAGCCAGACCAATGATGATAAATGCGGCAGTGATGAACCAAACGGCTTTGCTCGCTGATTTGGGTATCATGTCGCCATCAGGGTCGGTGTGTTTTGACCAGTAAAAGATGCCATACACATGAGTGAAAAAGTTAAATAGGGGCGCGAGCATCAGACCCACTGCGCCAGATGTTGCTTGTACAATGACTTCCCCTGCGGTTGCGCCCATACCAAAGCCATTGCCCATGACGTTTTTGCGAAATGACAGCGAGACGACGCAAACCAAGCCAATAAATGAGACAGCCAAGTAAAACCAATCAAGCGTAGTGTGATCTGTAGTGAGCCAAAAACCTGCGGACAGAGCAATGACCCCGCAAATGAACCAAATGACAATCCATTGCATCGACCATTTTCCGGTGATGTTGTCCAATAGCTGAATACGCATAACTTTTTCCTCTAAAGTAAATACTGATTTCAATATGGCGCTAACTACAATGCGCTAGCTAAGTAAATTATTATTATAAATGTGGCACCTATTGGCATAGCTTATGATGTTTTGCCATAGATGTGCTGATCGATAAATAACAACGCTTGCTGATAGCGAGCATCGTAATCCGGCTGGTCAATCATGTGCGGCGCGATATCGTGACGCGCAAAAATGTCTAGTAGGCGCTGCTCAAATCGTCCGCGTGCTTCAGGGGTACCCAAAGAGCGCATGCCATCATCGACCCATGGCGTATTGTTGTCGAGCATGATGGTGTAGTCTAACCGAAACTCATCAACGCAAGCAGCGACAAAAGGATGGGTGCGACCCTCGTATTCTTCACAAAACGCTTGCGTGGTCACAAAATCCGTATCAACGATCGTGATCGGTGCAGTCGCATTGGCTTTAGACTCTCGTATCGCTTGCGCATGATCCAGACAAATAGGGCCGTAATCGCTGTACTGTAGCCCAACTTCGCTACCGCCCAAATCTGTGCCAACATATATACGCCCCATCTCCAGCGCAAAGCTGGCACCGTAATAATTAGCCAGCTTATGCACCAGTGTTGTCTTGCCAGAGCTTTCACCGCCGACGATCGCAACGGTTTTTGTATAGTTGGCGCGTGCTTCTGGATGAAGTGCTGACCAATGGGCGACTGGGTCGCGAGCAATGGCGTACGAGTCGAACTCAGGCTGTAGTGCTGTCGTGACCACTTGTAGGATAAGTTGCTCCTGTACATCACTCTGCGTCAGCGGGTGGTTCTCCGCCATAAACAATACTGTCTCTGCAGGGAGTGCAAGTGCCTCTATCAAGCGCTGCAACTTAGCATTACTAGTCGCCACATCGATCCTGACATCCTCACTGCTATCATAAAGATGCTCATGAAGCGGCAACTCGATCTCATCAGTGGTATGAATATGAATAAATGGTAAATCCGCACAGGCCATCTGTAGCCAACGCGCTTTGTCTTGTAAGGTGATCGTAAAATCTGGATGCGGTGATGGATGCGCCATAATGACGATATGCAGGGTCTTTGCTTGTCCTGCTGCTTCTAATATGCTGCGCATTTGCCCCAAATGTAAGGGCTCAAAGTGTCCAATCATCAATCCGTTGTCGTACATAGCCATCCTTATTTTGTTTTAGGCTTATATTTGTTTTAGATTTAAGGATAAATCCTTTAAAACCTGAGTTACTTATCAGCATGGTATAAAGGTTTTAGAGGATTTACAGGTAGGTTATTGTAAATCTGACTTATATTTGACTCTTACGCAGATTCTTAACTTTTTCATCATCGGTTTTTGTATAAGTCTAAAAATAAAAAGCGAGTGATGATTTTTTGACAGTTGAAGGTTTGAGTGGTCATTATTACTATCAAATTTTTAGCAAAACGCTGCTTATCTCTTTGATTCATTTAAAAAATAATGAACTGTGTAAGTAGCTAAAGCAAGGTTTTAGCAACAAAGTGGATTCTGAAACATTTTGAAATAACTATTTAAAATCAGGGGCTTGCGTGGTGGTATGACAGGTTAGGGCAAGCTTACGTATCATAAACTCACAAAGTACGTCTATACCTTCAACAGATAAATTTTCAAGAATTGATATACTTACTTGTAAGTTGGCAAGGCGAGGTAGCCTTAAGACTCAAAAAGTAAGAAAAGAAGAAAAAATACATTATAAAAATAGACAATAGAGAGGTATTTAGTTTGGCTAAGTTAGCAAAATTACATCGCTCACAAAATAATCGCATGATAGCGGGCGTGATGGGCGGTATTGCAGAATATGTCGGTTGGTCACCTACGTGGGTCAGATTACTGTTTGTAATTGTCTCATCATTGAGTGCTGCCGTACCGGGTATTTTGATCTATATCGTATTATGGATAATCATGCCAAAAGCAAATAGCGATTCCTATCAGTAACCAGATTTAATATCTAGACATTAAGACCCGTTAAAAGAATCAAGTTTGTACCACAAGCAGTTGTCCAAAAAGTAGTCTCCAAAAATAAAAAGCCTGAATCATCAGGATGCCCAAGATACAATTTTCCTCCTGCCCGAATGCTCACGCATTTGGGTATTTTTTTGTTTTCAAGATTAGTCGCCGGTCAAGCATTTTTTATGATGATTTGGTCGTAAATCAGGGATATAGCCGCGTGTTTTTATCGACAACGCAAATTTAGTTAACGTAAATATGGATAAAATAGTCAATTTTTAGTAAGGTGAGCAGGCAAATAGCGTCGTTGCCAAATAGGTGACGAGTGCTATCAGAGATTTATTTAATCATACCCATTTCACAGTGACTTACTATGAAAACCCAAACTATGACATCCGAAGCGACAACCCCGATGATACAAGACAAAGACTCTCAACCGATGACTTTTCAGGACTTAATCCTAACCCTACAGAATTATTGGGCCGACAAGGGCTGCGTGGTATTGCAACCTTACGATATGGAAGTCGGCGCGGGCACGTTTCATACCGCTACGTTTTTGCGCTCGTTAGGTCCTGAGCGTTGGAATGCAGCGTATGTACAGCCGTCACGTCGCCCGACTGATGGTCGCTACGGTGACAACCCAAACCGCTTGCAACACTACTATCAGTTCCAAGTCGTGCTAAAGCCGAATCCACCTAATATCCAAGAGCTATATCTGGATTCGCTACGCGCTATTGGTATCGATCCATTGGTGCATGATGTGCGTTTTGTGGAAGATAACTGGGAATCACCAACGCTTGGCGCATGGGGACTTGGTTGGGAGATTTGGCTAAACGGTATGGAAGTGACTCAGTTCACGTACTTCCAGCAAGTCGGCGGTATTGAGTGCTTCCCAGTGACAGGTGAAATCACTTACGGTCTTGAGCGTCTGGCGATGTATGTGCAAGGCGTTGATAGCGTCTATGACTTGGTCTGGGCGGATGGTGAGTTTGGGCGTGTCACGTACGGTGATGTGTTCCATCAAAACGAAGTTGAGCAGTCGACCTACAATTTTGAACACGCTGATGTGCCAATGATGGGCGAGATGTTTGATTTTTATGAGCAGCAGGCAGATAAGTTGGTAGAAGCAGGATTGCCGTTGCCTGCTTATGAGATGGTGTTAAAAGCCTCTCATGCGTTTAACTTGCTTGATGCACGCGGTGCGATTTCGGTCACTGAGCGTCAGCGTTTTATCCTGCGTGTACGCACACTTGCGCGTAAGGTTGCGTTTGGTTATGTCGAAGCTCGTGCCAAGTTAGGCTTCCCATTGGCAGATGAAGCGCACCGCGCCGAAGCTCTTGAGAAGTACTTGCCCAAAGAAGACGCGGCAGCAGACAGCTTAACCAAAGAAAGCACTAATAACAATCAACCGACTAACAAGCAATAGGAGCATCCCATGAGTACTATTCTATTTGAACTGGGGTGTGAAGAGCTACCTCCAAAGAGCCTAAAACCATTACGCGATGCGCTGCAAGCCAGTGTCGCTGAGCAGTTGTCTGCAGCTGAGATTACCTTTGATAGCATCAAAGCCTTTGCCGCACCGCGCCGTTTGGCGATTCAAATTGAAGGCATTAGCGACAAGCAACCTGATCGCACTGAGCAAAAACGCGGACCAGCTATCAAAGCGGCATTTGACGCAGAGGGCAATCCAACCCGCGCGGCGATGGGTTTTGCCAAAGGCTTAGGTATTGAAGCGAGCGAGCTTACGACCATTAACACCGATAAAGGTGACTATGTCGGCTTTGAGCAAACGATCAGTGGTCAAGCGACTACCGAGCTACTGCCAGCGATTTTCCAAACGGCGTTAGATAGCCTACCGATTGCCAAACGTATGCGCTCAGGCGCAAGTCGCAACGAGTTTGTACGTCCAGTACAGTGGGTAGTATTGATGCAGGATGATACTGTCATTGATGCCACTATCCAAGGGCATGAGACAGGCTCGCAAACGCGTGGTCATCGCTTCCACAGCCCTGACTACCATAACATTGCTCATACCAATGACTATGAGCAACTGTTAGATGGTTTAAAAGTCGTGGCAGATTTTGATAAGCGTCAAATGCTGATCAAAAACCAAGTCAAAGCATTGGCAGATGAAGTTAATTCTGATGCTATCGTACCGCAGGATTTATTGGACGAAGTCACCGCATTGGTTGATTTCCCCATTGCATTACGAGCCAGCTTTGAGGCGCGCTTTTTACAAGTGCCACAAGAAGCGCTTATCTCGACCATGCAAGCGGATCAAAAGTATTTTTGCTTGACCGATAAAATTGGCAAATTGCAGCCTTACTTTATCTTTATCACCAATATTGAATCAAAAGATCCCAATCAGATTATCGAAGGTAATGAAAAAGTGGTGCGTCCGCGTTTGGCTGATGCAGAGTTTTTCTTCTTACAAGATCAAAAGCAGCCGTTATTTGCACTCACAGAGAGTCTGAAAACTCGCGTATTCCAAGACAAACTGGGGACGATTTGGGAGAAGTCTGAGCGTATTGCTAAGCTTGCCGCGTTTATCGCCACATTGATGCAGCAGCAAGGTCACGATATCAATGTCGATGACACCGTACGTGCGGGTATTTTGTCTAAAGCAGATTTGGCCAGCTCCCTCGTTGGTGAATATCCTGAATTGCAAGGTATCGCGGGTACTTATTATGCGCGTCTGAATGATGAGCCTGAAGCAGTTGCGGCAAGTTTAGAGGAGCAATACCTGCCTAAGTTCAGTGGTGATGTATTACCACAGACACCGATTGGCATCTGCTTAGCATTAGCTGATCGTTTGGATACGTTGGTTGGTATTTTTGCGATTGACCAAGTACCAACGGGTTCAAAAGATCCGTTTAGCTTACGTCGTTCTGCCATTGGTATTTTACGCATTTTGATTGAAAAGCAGTTACCGATTAATCTGGTGGCATTGGTTGAGCAAGCGATTAAAGGCTATAGCGATGCTGAAGGTAGCAAGATTGCCAAAATGGGCGATACTTTTACCCAAGTCATGGCGTTCTTAAACTCGCGCTATCGTGCGATGTATACCGAGCAAGGCGTTAGCGTTGATACGATTCAGGCTGTACAAGCGATTAACCCGCATATGCCGCTTGATTTTGATCAGCGTATTCGCGCCGTACAAGCGTTTAGTGAGCTGTCACAAGCGTCGATGTTGGCTGATTCAAACAAGCGTGTTGCCAATATATTGGCCAAATCAGAAGTGAGCGTTGCTGATACAGTTGATGAGACGCTACTGTCTGAACCTGCTGAGCAAAATTTATATGCAAATGTGAAGCAAGCACAGACAAGGGTACAACCATTGCTGGAGCAAGCGGACTATACGCAAGTATTGCAAACGCTGGCGAGCTTAGATGAGCCATTGACACAGTTCTTTGATAATGTGATGGTTAATAGTGAAGATGCGGCGCTCAAAAACAATCGCTTGGCATTGCTCAAGCAGGTACGCGCCTTGTTCTTGACTGTAGCTGATATCAGTGAGTTACAGCTATAACTGCTAGCCTTTAATCTTAGGTTTTGATATAAAAACTGGCTCAATGTGGCCAGTTTTTTGTTGCTATAGCACTTGGGTATTTGTCAGTGCCATTAATGACAATCCAGCATAATCAACAATTAACCGTAAAGTCATTGTGCCATTGCCATTATTGACGGTAAAATTTATGCATTCGAGCGTATTGGATCATGGTAAGTGTCATCACTCTTGTTATTCATTACGTTTATTTGTCATTGAAGGAGCGCTGCCGTGTTTGCCGTTATTATTGTCATTCTTATTATCTGGGCTTCCATGTGGGCTTTTTACAAGTTTATGTACCCACGTCCACCCAAAAGCATGATGCCAAAAGAGGGTGATGTCACCACACCGCGTCAGTGCAATTTTTGTGGTAACAGTTTGGCGGAGTATCGCGGTGTCCTTGAAACTAAGCCTAGCTTAGCGACAACCAGTGATGGTAATACTGAATCAGCCCAAGAATTATTCTTTTGCAATTATGAGCATCAGGCAGACTTTCACGCAGGCAAGACTTACAAACCTTATGCGTAAGTAGATAGATAAAAACGATTGAACATAAAAAAGCGCTTAGCTTTAGTAGGCTAAGCGCTAATAGGTTTGATGCTTTTTCATCATATCGCACACTATTAGATCATGCATGTTTTGAACGATCTGTTTGCTTATAAAACACTGCTAACTTAAAGAATAGAGTGGGCGTCTTTCATGATTTTATTTAACAATGCCTGTGATTGCTTATCTTTTTGTACACGGTCTTCATCACTTCTTTGATTGGCATGGATTTTTTCGTATAAATTCAAGCAACACAGTACTAGTATGCTTTCTTGACTGAGGCTTGGTGCATCTCGCTTTAGATCAAGCGCATAGTTATTGATATAAGACACCGCTGATAGCAGTTCTTCTTGCTCATGTACTGGGCAAAAAATTGGATAAGTAACACCAGCAATCGCGATATCTACTTTTTTGATTTGTGGTTCTGGCGCTTTAGGTGTCTTGGTATTCGATTCTGCCATGGCGCTTGATATATTTGATCCTGTGGCTGTCGTTTTTTGCGCTGCTGATGGTGCATTTGGCGCTTGAGTATTTTTTGGTTGTTTGTCTATCGATTTACTTTGGTCATCGGTCATGATACATCCTACAATGTCTGGTCAGTGAAATGAGTGATATCAGGTTTTACAAATAGCGTTGGGCGGTTTGATAAGTAGCATATTTTGCTATCTATTACAGGAATGCGTTAGCCTTCTGCTTGATCGATAAGGGTCAGGCGTTGCAATACTACTTGCGTGCGCTCGGCGGCTAATTGGTTCTTCTTTTGCAGTTCACTGTTTTGTTGTTTGATATCGCTATATTGCTGCTTCAATTCATTATTGTGCTTTTGCAGCTCGCTATTTTGTTGTTGTAATTGACTGATTTGTTTTTGCAGTTTGTCTTGTTCTTCACCGATCATATGATGCGCTTCTGCGAGACTCTGATAGCGCTTGTCGAGATCGTTCAGTTGCTTTTTGGCACCGTCACGTTCGCTATGACTATTATCGAGCTTTGTCTTTAGAGCGGCAAATTCTTTAGAGTCGGTGACAGGGTGTTGTTTAAGGCTGCTAAGTTCAGCACTGACAAGCTGATACTGTTTTTTGATGTCGAGTACCATTTTTTCTAATATTCTAAGTTGATCATACATAGTCAGTTTTTATCCTTAACAAGTAAGCGTGAATGAATTTTGTTCGCTGCATTTAATAATGCCATAGGTGACCGCATAATATCTATATCAACAAAGTAATTACAAGCACAAGGCTTTGTATTTTTACTTTTATTTATCGATGATTTGTCCCTGACATTTTATCGCGATTTTTTTATTTTATAAGTAACACTTAATCACTAGGACATCTGTTATGAATGATAATATCTCTGGCTGGAATACTTGGCTGACTGCGTTTGACGACTGGACTGACGTGTCTATCAGTGAAGTGCATGGCCTAATGACAGGGCTCATGACGGCCTGTAACGCGCCTGATGAAGCAACATGGGCGAAGGTGTTTGAAGAGCTGAGCTTTGCGCCACTACCAGAGGCTGCATTGACCTTGTTGACAGAGGAAGCAGAAGACACCGTGTTTCAGTTAAAAGATAAAGATGATGCTTACGCCTATATGCCGCTCATCCCTGATGATGAACATGATTTATACGAGCGTGTGATGGCATTGAAACAGTGGTCAAACGGCTTTATGACGGGTTTTGGTATTACTGATTGCGGTTTGACCAGTGAAGAGAATGAGATGTTATCTGATTTGGCTAAGATCGGTGCGATTCGTTTAGAGGAAGATGAAGATTTTGAAGGTGGTGAAGAGTCTTATCTTTATATCTATGAGTTTGCTCGTATGGTGCCAGTGAGCTTTGCGACGCGTAAACGTAAGCCTGTGAAAGACATCGCGCTGATTGCTGGACTGTCTATCAATGCCAAAACCACCAAAGAGCTACAAGCAGAAGGCAGGTTACCAAAACCGATGCCGCCAGTGCTTGACGTGATGAATCAGAATAATCCATCATAAGTGATACTATTTGACAACAGCCATCGTGATTTGCGATAAAAGAACAAAGGAAGGCAAGGATGATCACGGATAATGACAGGCAACATCTGCGTCGCTGTATTGAGCTTGCCACCGAGGCCTTAGACGCAGGTGATGAGCCGTTCGGTAGTGTATTGGTTGATGGTGAAGGTCATGTGCTATATGAGGATCGCAATCGTATCAACACAGTCGATGCCACTTATCATCCTGAAATCGCTGTCGCAAAGTGGGCGGCTCAAAACATGACGGTCGATGCACGAGCCGTAGCTGTGGTTTATACCTCAGGTGAGCACTGTGCCATGTGCGCGGCGGCGCATGCTTGGGCAGGTCTTGGTTGCATTGTCTATATCAGCTCATCCAAGCAACTGAGCGAATGGATGAAGGAGATGGGTGCGGGGTCTGCATCACCAGTGAGTAGTTTACCCATTCAAGCTGTTGCTCCAAACGTGCCAGTGACAGGACCTATTTCAGGTCTGGATGAAGAAGTAAGAGCTTTACAGCGGCGCTCATTCCAAAAAGGGTAGCGCCTACTTATTTTATGCCATTTCGAAAACCAAAGTTGTGAGTAAACGAGTGCCAGTATATTTGATAAGCTTGGCAAGTTTCACTTAGCGAGTGGTGTATTTTGGAGTTGGCACTATATCGTAATAAGGATATTTTATGATCCAAGATATTAATAATACAGCTAATGGTAATGACGTTGGCAATAATAACGACAGCCAGTTAAATAGTACTGAGCATCCAACACATAGCCTTGACTGGCTGACGCGCCTGATCGCCTTCGATACGGTCAGTCGGCACTCTAACCTAGCACTGATCAATGATATAAAAGCGTACTGTGAACAGCTGGGTCTGACGGTAGATTTGACCTTTAACGAGGCAAAAACCAAGGCCAACTTGTTTGCGACCGTACCCGCTGGTGAAAACGCTGACATCGTGAATAACGGTTTGGTGTTGTCTGGCCATACGGATGTCGTACCCGTTGATGGTCAGGACTGGACATCAGATCCATTTACGGCAACGATACGTGGTGACAAACTATATGGACGCGGTGCGTGCGATATGAAAGGTTTTATCGCGTGTGCGTTAACGATGTTGCCACAAGCAGTACAGTTATCCAATAACGGTCAGCTGCGTCGCCCATTGCATCTGGCATTTTCGTTCGATGAAGAGGTGGGCTGCTTGGGTGCGCCATTGATTTTGGCAGACCTAAAAGCGCGCGGTATCACCCCTGATTACTGTATCGTCGGTGAGCCGACCAATATGGCGATGGTGGTCGCGCACAAAGGCATCGCGGTATATCGTTGCCGTGTCCATGGCAAATCAGCGCATTCTTCATTGATTGCACAAGGTGTCAATGCGATCAGCTATGCAAGCAAATTGGTTGGCTACGTCGATACGCTTGCCGAAGAGCTGAGCGCTCGTGATGATAATGATGCATTGTTTACGGTGCCTTATTCGACATTGTCAGTAGGTACTATACACGGCGGCACAGCCACCAATATCGTGCCCAATCTGTGCGAGTTCACCTTTGACTACCGTAACCTGCCGCACATGACGCAAGACGATATACTGGAACCTATTCAAGCAAAAGTCGCTGAGCTAAATGCGCAAATGCAAGCACGTGCGCCTGAGACGGGTATCGAGCTGATGCAAGAAGAGAGCGTCCCAGCAATGACGGATAATGACAGCGCTGAGCTACAGTCATTGATAGCTGCGCTGACTGGTGACGACGAGCGTCATAAAGTCGCTTATGCGACGGAAGGTGGTCAGTTTACCAATGCAGGTATCCCAACGATCATCTGCGGTCCTGGTAGTATTGAACAGGCGCACAAAGCGGATGAATATGTTGAGTTGATCGAAATCGAACGTTGTGACGGCTTTTTGCAAAAACTATTAGACAGTTGTACCGTCAAGTAGCCTATAAAAATGCTAAACATATGTATATAATATAAGTAAGTATAAAAATACCGTCTCAATGGCGGTATTTCTTTTTTTGGCGATATGGCTGTTCGTATAAGAACCATTTATATATAACAAAGTAGGGGTTAGCTGATGTCTTGGCATCTGTTTGCAGTATTTTTCGCAAGTACGTTTTTGATTTCCGCGACCCCAGGTCCCAATATGCTACTGGCATTCCAGTATGGTATGAACTATGGCGTGAAGCGGACGTTATGGACGCTGGCAGGTTTGAGCCTTGGTCTATTTGTATTACTGCTATCGACATTGTTGGGACTAGATGTGATCAGCCGTCAATCGCCTTGGCTGCTCACAATTATCAAAGCGGTGGGCGCGGCATACTTGGTGTATTTGGGGATTAGCTCATGGCGTGATGCGGGTGATGGTAGCTTGATGAGCGATGCCAAAGAGTTAAGTGCAGAGGTTGAAGCCGACTACGATGTTTTTGATGGTAAAGCCGATAAACCACAGCCACGCTCGCTGTCGAGTGCAGCGGTCAAGGCAGGCCCCAGTAACCTTATTCTGTTTCGTACGGGTGTTTGGGTGTCCTTATCCAATCCAAAAGCGATCTTATTCTTCGCGGCCTTTTTTCCTAAGTTTATTAATTTTAGTGCGCCGCTATGGCCGCAATATATCTTATTGACCATTGGGCTATTCATGAGCGAAACCATTTGGCAGATCGTATATACCTTAGGCGGTAAAAAGCTGGCAAGCTGGCTTGATGTCGGTAATCGCTTAGCATGGCTCAATCGTGGTTGCGGCATTATCTTTATCATAATTGCAGCGGCTTTGTTTACTGAAGTAATTAATAGTTTTATGGTATAAAAAGTTATTAGTTATTATTTGAAATAATTACTTTGTTAAATGAATGGTCTCTGTTATCGAGTTTTTTTGTTATTTAAAAATTAATAGTTGACAATATTTTTTAAATCGTTATTATTATCTCACTGATTTATAGTCTTGCTATAAATTTCTAATAAATCTGCTACTGTCGCCCTGACATTAGCCACAACCTATGGAGGAATCATCGTGTCCTATATAACTGTTAAGACGTTTTTAAAGATTGAATGTATGAAAAGCATGACAACAATGAAGACTTCGAAAAGGTTTGGCTAAATTTATATATAGCTATTGAGTGATATTCTATCTATTCATATCAATGAATAGCCTCCTATATGTACTCGCTCCATCCTTCTTCTAAATCTACTTTGTTAAAATAGTGATGCGATAGTGCTAAGTAGTTTCGTGCTTGCCGTTATCTGCTTATCCAACATTCTGCTGTATCTTTATTACCAAAAAATTATTCACGCTAACACTTAGCGATTGTCTACCTGTGCGCATAATATTTACGCCCTCATTTTTGGTATGAAAGATTCTTCTTTAAAACGTCCATAATAAATCAGCCATAATTTTTATTGATTTTTAATTAATAAAAATACGGTTTTTTATTGCCTATTATTTCTTAATTGACGATTTTATTTCTTGTTAAACATTATGTTTAATCGAGATAGATAAGTAATGTCTAAAAAATATAAATAGGCGAATTAAAAAAGTGTATGGCTTTAAAAATAAAAAAAGTGGAAAAAATAAATAATGAGCATTCAATTAGTATTAAATAAAAATAGTCAACATGGAGTACCTGTCAAGATTTACACTTCTGATATCGAGCAAGGTGCGATGCAGCAGTTACGCAATTTAGCCCAGCTAGAGTTTGTACATTCGCACATTGCGGTTATGCCTGATGTACATGTGGGCAAAGGTGCAACCGTTGGCAGTGTGATTCCGACCAAGTCTGCCATCATTCCTGCGGCGGTCGGTGTGGATATCGGCTGCGGTATGAACGCCGTGCGCTTATCCCTGACTGCAATTGATTTACCTGATAGCTTAAGGTCATTACGCTTGGTAGTGGAGCAACAAGTGCCTGTGGGTTTCAACATGCACAAGCAAATCCAAGCGAAAAACTCCACACTTGATCCGCTCGGCAAACGCCTAAAACCGATTACCGATAAGCATCCGGGCTTGCTTAAAATGCTTAAAGGTTTTGAGCGTACGTGGGCGAAGCAGCTGGGTACACTTGGCGGTGGCAATCATTTCATCGAGCTGTGCTTAGATGAAAACCAAGACGTTTGGGTAATGCTGCATTCTGGTAGCCGCGGTATTGGTAACTGTATCGGGCGCTACTTTATCAATTTGGCCAAAAAAGAGCGTCAATCGCGCTTTGGTCATGTGCCCGATCGTGATTTGTCGTATTTTGCCCAAGGGTCTGACAGCTTTGCCGATTATGTTGAGGCGGTCGGCTGGGCGCAGGATTACGCGCTAGAGAATCGCCGCGAGATGATGCGTTTGGTGATTAAGGCGCTGCAATCACCGCAAGCAGGGTTGCCACGATTTCAGCTGACCAAAGAGGCCATTAACTGTCATCACAACTATGTCAATGAAGAGGTGCATTTTGGCGAGCAGGTTTACGTGACGCGTAAAGGTGCAATCAGTGCTTATGCCGGTGAGCTTGGCATTATCCCCGGATCCATGGGTGCAAAATCCTTTATCGTCCGTGGTCTAGGCGCGGCAGAATCGTTTTGCTCTTGCTCACACGGGGCGGGGCGACAGATGAGCCGTGGTAAAGCGATACGCGCGTTCACCATTGATGAGCTAAAAGCGCAAACCGATGGTGTTGAATGTCGTAAAGACAAAGGCGTTATCGATGAGATACCCGGCGCGTACAAAGACATTGATGAAGTGATGGCCAATCAAAAAGATTTGGTTGAAGTGGTGCATACGCTAAAACAAGTCATGTGTATTAAAGGCTAGCTTTTTCATGAAACTTGATCTTGCTTTGACTGTCAGCATCTTATGACGCAAGATCAAATTGAGGAGACAATTATGAGAGATTATCCTTATATCAATAAAAATGGTAAGAAAAGACCTCAATCAAAAGAGTGGGCTGATATACGAGCAGAGATTATGTGCTTGAAAACTGAGCTGAATCTAACGGATAAATCTTTTCGAGTTCTAACCCCTTACGATGATTACAAAGGCATAGAAGAGCAGATTTATCAAACCTTTTGCAAAATTGAAAATGGTAAAAGCCGTCCAGTTTGGTTATGGCAAAATCTGATACAAGAAACGTATTCAATAGAAATCAAAGATTCTCTTGAGAATTACTTGTTACGCTTAATTCAGCCCAATGAAAGTGTTTGGTTTGGTGTCACAGGAACATTCAAGGAGCGTTCAAAAATCTGGTTTTACGAGGGTAAAGTTGAGGCAATAATAAAAATACTCGATGAAATCTGCTTCTTTGACGAGTGCTATTTTGTTTCTAAAAATTATGATTGGCTCATCTGTAACAATCACCATGACATCTTGATGGCCACAGGTAAAGACATGCCACAAAAATTAAAGGCTATAGAAAATGTAGCAAAGAATAAAGGATAAAATAATGAGCTTAAAACAAATGTTAAAAAAGGCCAAACAGATTGAGCGACAGCTAGCACAACAACAGGCGGTAGGCACAGAGCCATCACATGGCGCAGTGAAACCGCGTAATTATTTGGCACTGGATCCGCTGTTAAGAAAGGGTGGTCTTCATGAAAAGGAAGATATCGATATCGTCCGCAAGAAACGTCGCCGTGAGACCAAGCAGCAATTACGGAAGACAGATTGGTTATCAGAATAGTGATGATTAACATTCACCCACAAAAAAGCCGTTCGCTATTATAGTGAACGGCCTTTTTTTATTTAACTAGAATTGTTATATGTAGTTCTATGCCAACACTTCGATTAGCTCGCCTTTTACCATGTGCGGGCTGACAAAATCAGTGATGCGCACGCTGACGAGTTTACCAAGTAACTCATCCATTTTGTCTTCGTCATAAGGGAACATGACCGTACGCGTATTATCCGCTGTACCAATTAGGCAGTCAGGGTGACGATTGGCAACTTGTTCAACCAAGACGCGAGTAGTGGTGCCGACCATCTCATGCGTTTTGGCAAGCGTTGAATCGATAATAACTTTTTGGAACTCAGCCAAACGCGCTTTTTTAGTCGTGAAGCTTACGTCATCTGGCAGTTCTGCTGCTGGCGTGCCAGGACGCTTGGAGTAGATAAAGCTGTACGAGTGATCGAAGTTCAATTCTTTTGCCAAGTTTAAGGTATCTTGGAAATCTTGTTCCGTCTCGCCAGGGAAGCCAATGATAAAGTCGCTCGACAAGTGAATATCTGGACGAATAGCTTTAAGCTTATTGATCTGATTGATATAAACATCAATGGTATGGTTACGCTTCATCGCTGCCAAGATAGCATTTGAGCCACTTTGAACAGGTAAGTGTAGGTGCGATACCAACTCTGGCAATTGTGCATAAGCATCAATGATATCATCGGTAAACTCAAGCGGATGGCTGGTTGTATAGCGAATACGCTCGACACCATCGACGTGCGAGACATAATGCAGCAGCTCAGCGAAACGGCAAATACTGCCATCGTCTTTTTCGCCACGATAGCCGTTGACGTTTTGACCGAGTAGGTTGATTTCACGCACACCTTGCTCGGCAAGGCTATCAATCTCTGCCAATACATCATCAAGCGGGCGTGACAACTCTTCGCCGCGCGTATAAGGCACGACGCAGAATGAGCAATACTTTGAACAACCTTCCATGATTGAGACAAAGGCTTTATAGCCTTCTACTCTTGGCTCAGGTAAAAAGTCGAACTTTTCAATACTGGGGAAGGATACGTCAATCGTACCGATACGGTTTTTGGGCGCGATATCACGCTGCTCATGTGATTGATCATATAGTTCTGGCAGACGGTGCAAGGTTTGCGGGCCAAACACCATATCTACATAAGGTGCGCGTTTTTGGATGTTGTCGCCTTCTTGTGAGGCCACGCAGCCGCCAACGCCAATCACCAGATCAGGACGTTTTTCTTTGAGTTTGCGCCAACGGCCTAATTCTGAAAAGACTTTTTCTTGGGCTTTTTCACGGATAGAGCAGGTGTTCATCAGCAGCACGTCGGCTTCATCGATATCATGTGTCACTTCCATACCGTGTGAATCGCCGAGCACATCGAGCATTTTGTCAGAATCATAGACATTCATCTGACAGCCTTGAGTAGTAATGAATACCTTCTTAGTTGCGGCTTTTTCGACGGGCGCTTGGGCTGGACCTGGTTCTTTGAGTGCAGTGACAGCACGTGCGGTGACAGTCGTCTCAGCAGCAGCATCGTCATCGATGCGGGGATTGAATACAGTAACACTCATAAGGATAAGTCCATGATTGACCAAAAATATAGCGGAGTAGCCGATTAACAAGTGGCGTATTTTATCACAACCCTGTACCAATGTGAAAAATTAGCATAGGCGATGGGTCGTCAATATGATAAATAATTCATAGCAGTATCAATTATTTACTGTGATTAATATTACCATTTATAAAAACTGAGGCTCGTTATCATTTCTATGTTACACCGTGCTGTCCTATTTATTAACAAAAGGTAAAGGAGATAGTTGAAAGTACAATGAGTATAGTATGATGATTGATATACCCTTGGCGGTACCTAGCGAACCGTTATTCATATATTTGTAGAGATATCATAAAGAGAGTCAGTATGACAAAGTTGCGTGTTGCGCATAGCATCAAGGATGAAGAATCAGTCAGTCAAAAGCGCGTGTCGAAGCGGATCGCAGCCGGTACGTTACGGATGAGTGCGTTTAGCGTGGCAACAGCGGTAAGTGCACTTGGTATGTCGCAAGTGGCTTGCGCGGAGTTGACGTGGGGCGATGAGGAAAGCTATCAACAAGAGAGCAACTATCAACAAGACAGCAGTATTGATTCGTTTACAGCGGCGGCTATCGCAGCGGATCGTGGCGATGTGGGTGCGCTCTATAATTATGAGCAAATAATGAGCGGTGGTCTATTTGCCATGTATCCAACTTACTGGCGGATGAATCTAGACCTCAATTCACAAAGTTCAGCGGCAGTATCACAGTTTGTACGCCAGTATCCAGATACAGTCATGGCCGAGAAGCTGGTGGCTGACTTTGCGGAGACCAAAGCGGGGTCGAATGATTACGCCTCTGTCAGACAAGTGGCAAATCTTATCACCAATGCCGATGCTAGCGAGCGCTGCGCTATCGCCCTTGGGTTCAATAATGGCGGTGATACCATGCGTGCCATGGCTGCCAAATCTGATGTTTGGTTAACCACCAAAAAGCAGCCCGCCTTGTGTGACCAGCTAGCGATGGAAATGAATAATAATGCGCTCATTAGCAATCAAGATCGCGCTTCTCGTCTCAAGCGTATGTTACGAATAGGCAAAACAGGTGATATTATGGCGCTGTCGTCACGACTAGGTACGCCGATTGCTTATTCGGCGCTCAGTGAAATTCAGCTAAATCCCTCGTCGTTTTTTAGCCGCTTTGGCCGCGAGCCTGCCAGCCAAACCAATCAATACCTATACCTATATGCTATTGGCCGTGTCGCAGATAAATCCTATCGAGAGGCAGCACTGCAATTAGATTTTGATATCAAACAAGACAATCAGCGCGCTATCAAACTATTGAATGACGAAACACGTCGTTACGCCTATCGTACGCTTGGTGTTAAGCGCATGAACCACAATACAGATGACGGTTTTAATGTTGAAGCGGTAGAGTGGCTCCGCAATAGTTTAGATGATGACTTTAACTTTGAAGAAGCTGAAGACTACGCCATGGCAGCGATCCGCTTTGGCCGCTGGGATGATGTAGTTGAAGCTATCTCAAAAATGGATGGTGAAATTCAAAAGGATGGTCAGTGGCAATATTGGCTTGCTCGTGCTTATGAACAATCGAGCAATAGTAGCAAACGCAATACTGCCAAAAAGATGTATCAAAATCTAGCGAAAAGTAACGACTACTATGGCTTGATGGCAAAAGACAGAATTGGTCAGCGATTTGATGCCAGTCGCCTAGGTGGTAGCAATTTACCCAATGTTAGTACCGCTGACCGCGCTCGCGTGATGCAAGATGGCAACTTTGCTCGCGCATTTGCCTTATATAACTCTGATGCCAGCCGTGCGTATGCCAACCGCGAATGGAACTGGGCTGTGAAGCAAGCACGAGATAATCGTGATGATAATCTGATCATTGCTGCCGCGCGTCAAGCCTATGACATGGGCTGGCTCGATCGGGCGATTTATGCCGTTGATAATACCGATAGAGTTGATAGCTTGGCACTTTCGCATCCAATGCCGCACCAAGATTCAGTGGTGCGCTATAGCCAGTCAGCGGGTATTGATCCAGCGTGGGCTTATGGCATCATGCGTCAAGAGAGCCGTTTTGTATCTTCCGCGCGCTCAAATGTGGGCGCCAGTGGGTTGATGCAAGTCATGCCTGATACCGCAAAATATATCGCTCGAAATCTAGGTGAGACTTATAGTGCGAGCCGTGCCAACAGTGGTGATACCAATATCCGTTATGGTACATGGTATATGGGTGATATCTTAAGTAAACTGAACTATCAGCCAGTATTGGCAACCGCAGGTTATAACGCGGGTCCTAATAATGCCAAACGCTGGCAGCCAACCTATGGCGCAATCGCCGCAGATCAATATGTCGAATCGATTGCCTTTCCTGAAACGCGTAACTATGTCAAACACGTGATGGAAAACGCCACTATCTATAGTAGTCTGTTAGGTCGTAGCCAGCCAATCAGTCAACGTATGGGTACAGTACCTGCTGCATTTTAATCAGTGAATTCGTATTTAATAGACCACTAGCTTTTATAGTTAATGGTCTATTTTTTATGGGCTGAATGACAGTAAGTTTTCCTATTCTGCATAATAAATACTGGACTTAGTTTTGTAATTGTTGACGAGCACGACAACGTTTACGTTTTTGCTATAGATTAAAAAAGACATTTTGTTACCATTGCTTTAATTGACGTTTATATTCTTCAGTCTTGTTCTTAGATCGCTATGTGTTTAATGCTGTTAGCACAATGATTTAAGTGATAGCCCATGTTTTATCATTGCTAATTGCTTCCAGCCCTATGATCAAAAAATACTTCAAACTGTTTGTATTATCGAAAACTAGGCAACCTCTACTGATTCAGGTGCCCTCGTTATCTAATACAAAAGCAGAAACAAGCGCAAAAATTAAGACATCCAGTTTCTTGGTGCAGTTCCGTGGAAGTTTGATAAGTGGAAGTTTGATAAATAGGCATCATATGGGTAAAGTTAATAAGACGACGAGTTTTGGTGCTTTGTTAATCATACAAGGTCTTATGCTTACGCCAGCATATGCGGCGAGTACGGCCAAAGCTGGTCAGCGCGTATTGATGGTTGAGATGACTCCTGCGTTATGCAGCATGCAACCGACAAGAGCCCGTATGCGTCAATGTTTAGAAGGCTATTCATTGACAGTTTCAGGTCTAGACATGGGCTACGGCGAACGCTGTGGTCGTGGTAGCGAGCCACGTTTGACGCCACTACAACTAAAGGTCGTCAATCGGATCATGCCTGATACGACAGTACGTAGCCAAACGTGGCAGCGCTATGGTGCTTGTAGCCCATTGAGTGCCAGTAGTTACTTTCGACAAATCACTAACTACGCTGGTGAACTAAAACTGCCTAATGAGCTGAATACGGGCAACAGTTATACAGTCTCTAAATCTCGATTTATTAGTCAAATGACGCGCCTAAATAGTGGTATGTCATCAAATAGTGTCGATCTCATTTGCCAAGAAGGCAGCCGTCGTCAATCGATACTGACGGATATTCATGTGTGCTATGAGGGCAGCAGTTTTGGCACTTGTCACAATGTTGTAGATAACTGCGGTAGCCAATTCATCATTTCAGGTGGTAGATAGCTCTTATTTAACTATTTTTTAGATACTCCACTGTTCTTTTTCTACATCCTTTTTGGTCCTATCTTTAATGAAATCTGAGTGAACTTGGCAGTATTACATTTTCATTTTTACGCTCTTATTTACTCGTCTCATAGCGATAAAATATACTATGGACCGTATCTAAAAATTCTACAGCCCTTTATTCATGGGCTCTGAGTCTATAAATATTCTTCCTGTATAAAATGTAACAATATAGTCCCTGATGGGTCTATGACTGTATCTAGACGGTCGCTGTGATGAAGTGCTACACTAGCTCTCGGTTTATGTATGCTGCAATGCGGCAGACAAGTCGATATCTATAATGATAATCATCAATGAAAACTATGCATTATCCAATCATCAATTAGGGAGTATTCAATGTCAATGAAACAGCCTTTACGTGTTGCCGTCACTGGTGCCGCTGGTAATATCAGCTACGCGATGCTATTTCGTATTGCATCTGGCGAGATGCTAGGTAAAGATCAGCCAGTTATTTTGCAATTACTTGAAATTACGCCAGCGCTTGATGCCCTAAAGGGTGTGGTCATGGAATTAGAAGACTGTGCATTCCCATTGCTTGCTGGTATTGTCCAAACTGATGATGCTAATGTTGCATTCAAAGATATCGATTATGCTTTGCTAGTTGGCGCACGTCCTCGTGGCCCAGGCATGGAGCGTAAAGACTTGCTAGAAGCCAATGCTGCGATCTTCTCAGCACAAGGTAAAGCATTGAACGAAGTCGCTAGCCGTGATGTAAAAGTATTGGTCGTCGGTAACCCTGCCAACACCAACGCGCTTATCGCTCAGCGTAACGCACCAGATCTTGATCCACGTAACTTCACTGCCATGACTCGTCTAGATCACAACCGTGCGATGGCGCAGTTGGCTGACAAGACTGACAGCACCGTTAATGACATCAAAAACATGACTATCTGGGGCAACCATTCGTCAACTCAGTATCCAGATTTAACTGCTTGTACAGTAAACGGCAAGCCTGCGCTAGATCTTGTTGATCGCGACTGGTACGAAAACACATATATCCCAGAAGTACAACAACGCGGTGCTGCGATCATTAAAGCTCGCGGTGCATCATCTGCCGCTTCTGCTGCTAATGCTGCTATCGCACATATGCGTACGTGGGCACTAGGTACTGACGAGAACGATTGGGTCTCTATGGGTGTTTACTCAAACGGCGAATATGGTATCGCTGAAGGTTTGATCTACTCATTCCCATGCACTTGTATTAACGGCGACTGGTCTATCGTAGACGGCGTTGATGTCTCATCAGATTTCTCTAAAGAGAAGATGGCTGCCACTGAGCAAGAGCTTAGCGAAGAGCGTGATGCAGTAGCACATCTGCTACCATAAGCTAAGCAGTTATATAACTGTCTTAACTTAAGTAATGCGTGAAAAAGAAAAGCCCTCTTAATATAGGAGGGCTTTTTTGTGTCTATAAGATTTTTTGTATCTAAAATATATGATGAAATAAAAAGTAATTCATTTCATCTTTTTAAATGGCAATACCTGTTTGCTGTCAATACAATTGATAACGTTAGCTAAACGTTGATTAACAGCTATTAGCATAAAGCTTGCTACAATAAATGGGTTAATTTGGATAATAACCACAATTACCTCTACACCACTTAAGGAGAAAAGTATGTTGGGTGAGCCAGAATACAATATGAATGAGCTGTTTGCTCAGTTGGGACTAGATAGCTCTGATGAAGCGATTGATAAGTTTATCGCAGACAACCAGTTATCAAGCGAAGAGAAATTGATAGAAGCTGATGTCTGGAGCGATAGCCAGCGTATGTTCTTACAAGAAGAGTGGCAAAAAGATGCAGCATGGGTAGAAGTCATTGATGACCTAAACGTCCGCATGCATCCTGATGCGTAACAGCATATTAAAGCCATGATAAGAAAAACCCCACGATAATATCTATATCGTGGGGTTTTTCATTTATGTAAGATACGTCTGACTGCTAAACTTGACTGTCACGCCATTCGAGTAGGTCAGTGACATCTTGATGAATACCGGCTTTCAAAGCGTCCAAACCATCGTAGCGACGTTCACCATGCAAAAAGTGCAAGAAGCGCACTTCTAAATTCAACCCGTACAAATCTGCTTTTAGTTTGGGAAAGTGTACTTCCAATCGCCAGTCATCACCTTTATCAACAGAGGGTCTTTTGCCAATGTTAGCGGTACCGAACAAACTATGTGGACGTAAACCTGCGACGCCTATATTGTTATCAGTAGCTAGCTTTATTAAACCATCAGGTATGACCTCTCCATTCTCATCTAAGCTGACGACATCAACGGCAAAAATACCGTGCAAAGCGGGTTTTATTCGCTGCAAATCAATATTGGCAGTAGGAAAGTCCATGGTGCGACCAATTTGATCGCCACGGACGACCGACCCGGTAATGGCGTAGTCGCGGTCTAGAAGTATGTTAGCAGCATGAATATCACCTGCCAATAGCAAGTCACGGATGCGGGTAGAGCTAATACGTGCAGCCTCATTATTAACATCATTCAAGTGGTCATTGTCGATATTGCTATCAGTGACGGTATCTAGGTTAGTCACATCCAAACCATAATCGCGCAAAAACTGACTGTCGCCAGTACGATCATGACCGAAGCGAAAGTCGTCACCTAATACCAGCGCTTTTACATTTAGGCGCGTGGCTAATATATCGGCAAAGGCTTGTGCTGATAACGAGCGAAAGTCCTCATCAAAACCTGCCACCACTAAGGTTTTAACCCCATATTGTGCTAGGAGTGCCTGCTTTTCTGCTAGATTGGTCAAACGCGCAGGGGCTTTAGCTGGCGCAAAAAACTCACGTGGTTGTGGCTCAAATATCATGACCGCAGCGTCCAAGTTTTGGGTATGCGCAATATCACGAACTTGGGCCAGCATTGCCTGATGACCAAGGTGTACGCCATCAAAATTGCCAATAGTGAGCACACAAGGCGCTAACTCTACTGGGTCATTAGTAGTAGACGTGGCATTTGATGATGCAATCAGTTGATCAAGAAAATAGGTTTTCATAAGTTTTCAGCTATGATGAGACCAGATAAAAAACGAAAAAACACATCTATGGTCAAAATTGATGTGTCGAAAATTAGCCATTATAAAGTAAAATAGCCACACTAACATCCTATAGTCTACGGATAATGCAAGTATGAATGACGCTCTATGAATTTCATGGTTTGTACATACGTTTATTATCAGTATGACGATTTTTTACTATCATCATGAATGCCAATCAATATGGAGACTCTATGTCCGATGTTGCCTTAAATGTCATAGCAACTGACCTGTTGACACATCAGCTGACCCAGCAGTTTATGGTACAACGTGCCAGTAAAGAAGACTTGGCAGAAGTCTTGGCGATTTATAACCAAAGTATTCCTGGCAAACAAGCAACGGCAAATTTGGCGTTAGTAACGGTCGAAGAACGTACGGCTTGGTTCGATGAGCATTTGGATAGTCCAACGAGGCCTATTTATGTAGTCAAAGCATTACCAGAAGGTGATACCGATAGACAAAGTACAAAACTGCCAATTGTTGCATGGGGCAGTTTCAGTGATTTATATGCGCGTACCGCTTATCATATCAGCACTGAAATCAGCATCTATCTGAATCAAGATTATCAGAGTAAAGGGCTGGGCAGTCTGCTGACACGCTGGATGTTGACGCAAGCGCCCAGCTTAGGAATCAGAAATATCGTTGCCCTTATCTTTGCCCACAACCAGCCAAGTTTGGGACTGTTCCGTAAAATTGGCTTTGAGCAGTGGGGATATATGCCAGAAGTTTGCGATATGGACGGGTTTATCGCTGATGTCGTGATGCTTGGTAAAGCTGTGACATCGGACAACGTTGCAGATAATTAGAGTAAAGTACCTTAACCCAAGATTTTCCATTGGCCGTCTATTTTCTGTAGTTGATAGGTCAATGGTGCAGGGTCACTTTGTCCTTTGAGCATCAACTCGCCAGTAATGGTGGCACGCGTTTTGTCATCATTGTACGTTGTATCAGTAATAGTCACGCCATCGACCGTTTGTTGAAATGCCGATTGAGTGTTGGCAAGCTCTTGCTCAAAATTTGCCATATCTACTTGATAGTAGCCTGCCGCATCCTTCACATCGCCATAATACAAACTATTTAGTGCTTTTTTGACCGTGTCCTCTGGTGTGCCAGCTTGGGTCGGATTAGTCACTAGGCTTTTTTGGTTGGTCGGAGCGGTGACTGGATTGATATTGTCATTACCAATGGTTGTTTTATTCTCAGTATCATCTGTGACTTGAGTCGTTTCGCTTGTGCTGTCAGCTGTCTCTTTTTGCTCAGCCGTGTCTGTATCTGAAGTATCAACGACAGCTACAACCTCTTCATTATCGGTAGCAGTTTCAGTGTCTGCAGACTCATTGTTACTGCAACCGCTCAGTAGTAGTCCAGTACCGAGTACACCTGTTGCAAGTAGAAGCGGTAAACGCTGGAAGAGTGGCTGTTTCGTTGTCATATCAAACCTCAAATGTCAGTTATTCATTAATAGGCCATTATGACAACGATCGGTGACAAGCATTGTCAATTCTGATGATAGGCTTGTTTTGGTTTCGTAAGCCAAGCTCATGCCTATATCTACGTTGGTTTATCCATGCTTGAGCTGGCGAGGACGGAAACCTGTCGCTAGCAACACCACGCCATAGACGAGCGCTCCCACGACGCACATAATCACGAGTGCGATGATGCGTTGCCACTGGGCTTCATCAGTAGGGAAGTAGGGCAACATGAGATAAAGCACACCAATCATGGAGCCAGTCGAAATGGCAAACTGTGTGAATAGCTTATTCCAATGGGGGCCAAAACGGAAAATATCACGCTTGTGTAAGAAGTAATAGAGCAAGCCTGCGTTTACGAACGCTGCGCCCGTCGTTGCCAAGGCTAGGCCACCATGTAGTGGTATCTCTAAGAAATAGAATATCCCAATAAAGATGACACTAAATACCATGTTGGCAATAACAGAAATGATGCCGATTTTGACAGGTGTTCTGGTGTCTTGACGCGCAAAAAATGCAGGGGCAAAGATCTTGATCAGCATGAATCCCAAGATACCACCTGCCATACTACGCAATGCCAGCGAGCTCATCTGTGCATCACGAAGGGTAAACTCACCACGTAAGAACAGGGCTTGCATCAGCACATCTGCGAGTACAAAGAGCGCAGCCGAGGCAGGCACACCGACCAAAATGATAAGGCGCGCGGCCCAGTCGATGGTCTTTTTGAAACTAACATCGTCTTTTTGCGCGTCGCTTTTGGATAGACTCGGTAATATGACCGTACCGATTGCCACACCAATCAGGCCTAGTGGTAGCTCGCTCATACGCTCAGCCGCGTAGAGCCAAGAAACCGAACCACCAATCATCAACGAGGCAAAAACGGTGTTCAGCAATAAGTTAATCTGAGTGACAGACACACCAAAGATAGCAGGCAGCATTAATTTTAGAATGCGGCGAACGCCCTCGTGCTGAAAGTCAATCTTGGGCGCGACCAGTAGTTTTTGTTGCCATAGCTGCGGCAATTGTATCAAAAACTGCAGTAAACCTGCGATAGCTACAGAATAGCCAAGCGCCATAATAGGGGTATCAAACATCGGTGCAAAAATCAGCGCACCACCAATCATACATAAATTCAATAGGACTGGGGCAAAGGCGGGCGCAGCAAAACGGCCATAACTTTGCAAAATACCACTGGCAAAAGCCGTCATAGAAATAAACAGCAAATAGGGGAAGGTAAGGCGGAGTAATTCAGCGGTAATGGCGAATTTGTCAGGCTGATCGGCAAACCCGGGGGCAAACAACGTCACTACCCAAGGCGCGATTAATATAACAACCACTGTCAGCATCGACAACACCAGCAAAAGTGCGCCCGAGGTACGACTGACTAAAATCTGTACTTGCTGTAAGCTATATTTTTCCTTGTACTCAGACAACACAGGAACGAATGCTTGGCTAAATGCCCCTTCAGCAAACAGTCGTCGCAAAAAGTTTGGGATTTTGAAGGCGACCAAAAAGGCATCCATCAAACCACCAGCCCCAAAAACCCCCAGCAATACAACATCACGTACCAAACCTAAAATACGCGATAACATGGTCATACTGCTGACCACCATGGTTGAACGAAATAACCGACTTTTTGCCATGAGAACCTATCTTGCTAAGTTATGTACAGGGTTGTATAAGAGGTGGTGTACTGATTTGCTGCTGCAAAAAAACTGACGAATTATAGCACTTTCATCATTGAGATAAATGGATTGGATGTGGAAATCATTTTTGCAGTAATAAAGAGTTATTTCGTAATAACCCTGCAACTAGCTCCCGCAACCTTGCCCATTCAAAATAATCACCAGGATCGGTCTTACGCCCTGGCGCAATATCACTGTGCCCTGTCAAATGACGATGCGTTTTCGGATACGCTTCATAAATAGCCGCAATTACCGCTGCAAGCTTCTCATATTGAGCAGAAGTGAAGGACACAAAATCTGACCCTTCAAGCTCAATGCCAATGCTATAATCATTACATTCAGGCCGCCCCAAGTAGCTAGACCGTCCAGCGTGCCAAGCGCGTTCGTTAAAATTGACGAACTGCGTGATAGCCCCATCACGCTCAATAAACAAATGCGCTGACACTTCTGCGCCTTTGATTGTCTGAAAGTAAGGGTGCGCATCCCAGTCTAGTTGATTGGTGAATAATGCCTTTACATAATGTGTGCCACTAGGGTCGCACGCACCAAACTCATTGGGTGGTAGGCTAATATTATGAATAATGATGGCATCAATACTTAGACCTTTTGGCCTGATATTATAGTTTGGTGAGGCCAGCCAAGTAGCGGCTGACAGCAAACCATCTGTGATTGTCATTGGCAATGTAGATAATGATGAATTTAATGATGAAGTGGGCATAAAGCTCTCTTTTTATAATAGTATTGGTGATGTTGTGATAGAAAGTTTATCAAAGTAGTTAGATGGTCGCAGCTTGCTTATATCATTTGAGTCTCTAGCATAATAAACCTTAACAGCGCGAATAGCGTATAAATAATAACGTGTGAGAGCCTGCCTCATGTCTATAAAACCGATGTCTACGTCTGGAACTTATACTCTAATAAACATTGGTCAGCGAGCGCGACTGCCATTGGCGATAGCGGCGCTATTATTCTCTGCAAACACGCAGGCATTTTTACCGACGCCTTTATTGGTCACTGAAGGTGCGCTTTCATCTGAATTATCAGATAACATGTCACCTAGTGACGCTAAAGCTGCTGTTCGCATTGAGACATCTAATCTCAGTGATACTGGAGAAAATAGTCAAAATAATACTGCGTCTGGGTCAGATATGACGACAGAGCAGCTACTTTCAACATGGCGTCGACAGGCAAAAACTGACAATCTAGCACAGCATATAACATGGCGACGCTTATTGTATTTTTACAATGATCAAAGCAGTATGTTTTCTAAAAAGAAAACGGAAAGTCTGGTCGACGACCCAAACTTCTTTTTGAGTGATAGCGGTCAGAAAGATTCAGCCGCAGAATTAGACGCGACACTAGTCGCACTGGCAACAGAACTCACATCGTCGACGGCGACTGGTAATAACCAAGCAAACATTCATATAAAAACTCAAGCCAATAATAATTCCGTTCTGTGCCGTTTCCCGGCACGAGTGGCATGGCTAAAAGAAAAGTTAGCTATCGATGATGCGAGCCTATCGGCTGAGTGTTCAGAGCTGGATGACTGGATGTCAACATTGGCCCCTGAGCAGTTATCTATTGTGTTTGCTGAAGAGTATTTGGACAATCCACTCTCTGCCTTCGGTCATACCTTATTGCGCATTGATTCAAAATCGAGCGTAGCAAACCCCAATCAAATCAGTCAGGCGTATGCGCTCAATTATACGGTGGACGGTGATCCAGACGATAGCTTTCCAATCTATGCGACCAAATCCATGATTGGCAGTTATGACAGCGCCATCGAGATTGATACTTATCCAGAAAAGCTCGCAAAATATCTACAAGACGATGAGCGTGATACGTGGACGTATCAGTTGAATTTGACACCTAGTGAGGTGCAGCAGATTATGCGCCATGTTTGGGAGACCAAATCGCTAAAAATGCCGTATTACTTCACCACGGATAATTGTGCTTCTGAGATCCTGCGCCTTATCGACGTGGTTCGTCCGCAGCAAAGTCTACTGAATCAACTGGCTTATGTGGTCGTGCCCTCTGATGTTATCCAACTATTGAATAACAAAAAACTTTTGGGAAATGCCACTTACACACCTGCTGATAATACGTTGCGTCAAGCTCAACTTAATGACGTTAAGCAACAACGTGCTCAGCTTGGCTATCATAACAGCGCCAAACAAACCTTAAATGAGATAAAGTCGGCACAGCTTAATCCTGTATCAAGCCTATCAGATGATGGACAACGGTTGCGCAAACGTCAAATCGACGTATCGGATAATAACCCAATAGATAGGCATCCACTACAGCTGGGGACGATAGCTATCGGTCAGCGCGGTGACAATGACTATATCGATATTGGGGTTAGAGCAGGGTTTCATGATACGCTTGACCACGCGTCAGGGTATCCACAGTTTTTTAATTTAGAGGGGTTGGCTGCGACCTTACGCCTGTATGACACAGATGATGATAAGCCCAATCAACCAGATAGTGTGGTCTTGCAAAATGCGACTTTGATTCGTGGACGCTCTTTTAATCCTATCAATGCCGGCAAAAAAGGCAAAACGTGGGGCGCAAGTATTGAGGCGACGCGAGTGAATGACGGCTCACAAGAGGGCGGGCAAGATCATCTGGTCGGTAGTGTCGGTTACGAGACGGGGTGGTCTTGGGCGTTTGGTACGCCAAGCATAGGTGCGGGTGAGATGCCGCCGCAACTATGCTATACGTTTTTGGCAGGGACAGCACAAGTAGGACGCGCTATCAATAAAGGCTTTCGCGTAGGTGCAGGCGTCAATGCTGGTTGTCGTTATCAGATTAACAATCAGTTACGTGCGCAAGCTGAATTGCAATTGCCATATTGGTATCATGGCAGCAGCGATAAGTCCAACGTTCGTGGTCATTATTGGCAACCGATCTCAAGCCTCGGGCTACAATACGATATTGATAAAAAACAAGCACTACGCATCAATGCCAACTATGACTGGCAAGAGCGCGTCGATGCGAATGAGGATATACAGCTGTCATACAGACGGTACTTTTAAGTAGGGTTCTCTCTTAGCGCTGTCATCGTTGTATAAGTTGTATAAAAGGAAAGATGTTTTATGAATACACCAAATATACTCATCATCGGGCAAGGTGATATCGGCTTGCCAGTCACCAACACCCTTGCGCAAAAGGGTTTTTCTGTGACAGGGCTGGCTCGTAGTGAGCGTGATCATTATGCATTAGTGGATAACGCTAAATTTTTGCAGGCAGATGCGCTGACTCTGACGACCGATCAGCTGCAAGCATTTACGCATATTGCGATTATCGTCACACCTGATGAGTATTCGACCAGCGGTTATCATGACAGCTATTTGGCGATTAGCCAGCATTTGGCAATGCTTGCTCCGAATCTGGCGAACCTGCAGCGCGTCGTGTTTATTTCTTCTACTGGTGTTTATGGTCAAGATAATGGTGAATGGATCGACGAGCATACTGAACCTATGACGCCTGATCGCGACGCATCAAAGGTCATATTGCAGGCCGAACAGGTGCTGCAACAAAGCTTTGGTGATAAAGCCATCATCATTCGTCCTAGCGGTATTTATGGACGTGAGCGTCTTATGCGCTTACGTAAAGCTCGCGAGCCACAAAAAGAGCCAGTAGCCGCTGAGCATTGGAGCAATCGTATTATGGATCGCGACTTGGTCACTATCATTGCCAATGTGTTGACGACAGACGCACCAAAGGCGCTCTACCTTGCGACAGACTACAGGCCTGTGACTACCTTTGAGCTTGGCGTTTGGTTAAGTGAGCAAATCGGTGAAGCCGCGCCTACTATCGATGAAAAGAAGACGTCAGTGACAGGAAAGCGCTTGCACAGCAATATTCCGTTAGCTTGGCTTGAGTACGCTGATTGGCAGACAGGATACCGTGATATTTTAGACCATCAAGGGTAAGTTTTTCAGCGTAAGTATTTAAGTATAAGCTCTTGAGCTTAAGATCGTCTCTTAGTTCGATCGTTTTTATTGGTTTTATATTTTATTTTGTATGGAGATTTCATGACCCAGCCTTCTACTTCTGATGACCGTTTGTCTCATGCTAGTCTGGCAGCAGAAGGTAGCAAGCTCACAAAAGGCGATGCTGGGCAGTCCTCTATGCTAGCTGATTCACAGCAACCTGCGATCGTACATCCTAATTTTGATCCCAAACGATCACCCCTTGATCCTGCCAGACCGCTGAGTGATATACCTGAGCCTGCTAGGCGCTTAAACGGCCAGTTGCGCCGGCTTTATGGTAATTCGACGCGGTTTTATCAGCCTAATGCAGATAGCTTGTCAAAATGGTCGCTGATTGCTTCAGAACCCTTGGCGGAGCATTTATCGTTACTCAAGGCTGCACAGCTCGTCGAGTTGCCTGATAGCTTTTATCAAAACCACAGTGATCAGCCCTTATTATCGCCATTATCAGAGATGACATTATTAGATATGTCAGATATCCAGCAGGCGATTCGTACCTATCCAAAACTAAACCGATATGGGTTTGGCTCTGCTGATAGCGACGAGATGGCTGAGCCAAATAACAATGACAAAGTTAACGAGTCTTTAGCCTCTCTGCGCGCATTGACCAAACGTTATAATCCTGATGAGCTACTGAGTAGTCTGTATGCCGATGATTGGCAAGTGATTTTGCAACCGCAGCAATTTGAGACAGGCGAGGGTAGTTTGGCGACAGACATTATGGCGTGTAGTGCTGCTGTCCACGCGCTAAAGCAATGCAGAACCCGCAAAAGTATCAATTATAGCTATAGTGCCGCGCAAATTTGCCAGCACGTACGTAGCTATTTGCTCAGTCAGATTGTCTGTGAGCCTACGCAGCGTCACGCATATCGTCAGATCCGGATATTTGCTGGTCACATCATTGTTGCTGCGTATCATTTAGGCTGGGAGATACAAATGCGAGCAGATGGCCAGAGTTATTTTAATATCTCGTCGCGTAGTGGTTTGCTGACTCGCTATGCCAATATACAGGATTACGAAACCAACGGTTGGTCAAGCTGATCAATAATGCGTACAATAATGCAAATTTTTTCGCCCCTCTTTTTGACCATAGGAATGTCACCATGTCTCACGTATCACGCCCGCAAGACCCAACGTTTTCATCTCATCAATTTATTCAACTGGCTTTAGATAACCAAGTACTTAAATTCGGCGAGTTTGTCCTCAAATCAGGTCGTATCAGTCCATATTTTTTTAATGCAGGTCTGCTTGCAACGGGTGAGATGTTATCACTGCTAGCACGTGGCTATGCCGATGCCTTGGCTGAACAAATGAGTACGGCAAATAATGGCACAGATGCGCAAGAGCTGGTCATCTTTGGTGCGGCTTATAAAGGCATACCTTTTGTGGCAGCGACCGCGCAAGCGTTATGGTTACATCATGGCATCAATGCAAAATGGGGTTATAACCGCAAAGAAGCCAAAACCCACGGTGAAGGGGGCAATTTGGTCGGCGCTGACGTAAGTGGCAAGGCTGTTTGGGTGCTTGACGATGTCATTACAGCAGGCACAGCGATGCGCGAAGTGGTCGAGATTTTAGAGCAAGCAGGCGCAAGCGTTGCGGGTATTATCGTCGCGCTTGATCGCAAAGAAAAAGGCCAAGCTGAGCACTCTGCTATTCAAGAGCTTGCTGCCACATTAGCAGTGCCAGTGCGTGCATTGGTTGATATCGACGATTTAATCAGTTATCTGGCAGACGACCATGGTGCACAAAAAGGCCAACATAAAGACGCAACTCAGTTAGCCAAAATGCAACATTACCGTGAGCAGTACGGCGTATAGTTGGGCACTGAGCCTGTTTTATACTAATAATATAACGTAAGTGAGCCCCACTATGAGTCAAACAATGAGCCAAAAAAACCAAGAAAAGTCGCTAAAAATACTCGTTATTATGGATCCTATCGAGCGGGTCAATTATAAAAAAGACACCAGTCTCGCTATGATGTGGGCCGCTCAAGACCGTGGCCATCAGCTTGGTTACTGTCAGATTCATGATTTGTGGTTGGATCGTGGACAGTTAATGGTTGATACTCAGCCGCTCACGGTGCAGCGTGATCCTGCAGATTTTTATACACTGGGTGATAAAACGACAGGCTCAGTTGCTGACTATGACGTAATTTTGATGCGCAAAGACCCACCGTTTGATATGCGCTTTATTTATGCCACTTATATGTTAGATCATGCCAAAGCAGCAGGCGTGCTCGTGGTCAATGATCCGCAAGCCATTCGTGATTGTAATGAGAAATTATTTGCGACGTGGTTTAGTGAGTATATGAGCCCAACGATTGTGACCAGCAAACAGGCTCACATTCGTCAGTTTATCGCTGATCATCAAGATGTCATCGTTAAGCCGCTAGATGGTATGGGCGGTACGGGTATCTTTCGTCTGACTGCTGATAGTCCAAATATTGGTGTGACGATTGAGGTGCTGACTGAGCTTGAGACTTTGCCCATCATGGCGCAGCGTTATTTGCCAGAGATCAAAGAAGGTGATAAGCGCGTACTTATTGTAGATGGCGTCGTGGTCGACTATAGCTTGGCGCGTATCCCAAGCAAAGGCGAGACCCGTGGCAATCTTGCCGCAGGTGGTAGCGGTGTGGCGATGCCATTGACCGATATTGAGCGTCAAGTGGCAGAAGTTGTGGCGCCGATTGTCAAAGAAAAAGGTCTGATGTTCGTGGGTTTGGACTTGATCGGTGGGCGTATTACTGAGATTAATGTTACCAGTCCAACGTGCGTACGTGAGATTGATGACCAATGCGGTACCGATATCGCGACCGACTTTATCATGGCAATCGAAAATAAATTTACGGTATAGTTTTAGACAGTCTAAGACAGATGTCCATTAGAGAAAGTACGTCTTAATACCTTGTTTAGCATTGCCTTTTATGGTCGTGTGTCAGTAGTACATGACGCCAAGTCGTGCCAGCTCATGGCTTGGTTTTTTTGTTATTTCTACTGCATAAAGTACTGTATATAAGACAATGATTTCCTCTATACTATGCGGGCTTTTACCGTGTCATTTTTTTAGTAAATGGCATCATAGTAGTAGGACAAATCCTTCATATAAGTAAAGTAAAGATAGGCAGATATTCATGAAAACACCGCACATATTGATGATGGCAGCTGGGACGGGCGGGCATGTTTTTCCCGCGCTTGCAGTGAGCGACGAGCTGACCGATCGCGGTGCGGTTATTCATTGGCTTGGAACGCCAAATGGTATGGAAAACGGTTTGGTTGAACCGACGGGTTATCCTTTTCATGCCATCAATATGCAGGGGCTGCGCGGTAAAGGCGTGGGCCGTTTAGTTAAGCTGCCAGTAACGTTATTGTCAGCGACGATGGCTGCGGTGAAAGTGATTCGCAGCAATCAGATTGACGTGGTCGTTGGTTTTGGTGGCTATGTGAGTGCGCCTGGCGGACTTGCTGCACGTCTGACCAATACACCGCTAATTATCCATGAACAAAATGCCATTGCTGGCATGAGCAATCGTTATCTGTCTAAGCTATCTACCAAAGTATTACAAGCATTCGAGAACACCTTTGCCAATAGTGAGCAAGATGCCAAGCTTGAAACAGTTGGCAATCCTGTGCGTAACGCCATCACTGGTGTCTCAGAGCCAAAGGTGCGTTATGACGTCAATGATAGCTCACCGCTTAAACTGCTGGTCGTGGGTGGTTCGCTTGGTGCTCAGGTATTAAATGATACCGTGCCAAAAGCACTGGCTTTGCTAGACCAGCCCTTTGAAGTCCTCCATCAATGCGGACGCAATAACGAAGCAGCCACTCAGGCGGCTTATAGCGAGCAAGATTTAAGCAAGCATCAATTCAGAGTGCAGCCCTTTATCGATGATATGGCGGCGGCCTACAACTGGGCAGATATTATCGTTTGCCGCGCTGGTGCATTGACAGTGACTGAAATCCAGAATGTCGGTATTGCTGCTATCTTTGTACCGCTACCACATGCGGTTGATGACCATCAAACCGCCAATGCGCGCACATTGACCTCACATGCTGCTGCGGTTTTATTGCCACAGTCAGAGCTAACGGCCCAACGTTTAAGTGATGAGCTTAGCGTACTCAATCGAGAGAAATGCCTTGAGATGGCCCAAAAAGGTCATGCGCTTGCCAATCGCAGTGCGAGTAAACAAGTGGCTGATATTATTTGGCAAGCCTTATAGTCTAAATTTTTGCTACTTGTCTTTTTTTATTAATCATATTTACTGTCCTTTAATTTTTATTATCCCTTAATAAAGAGAAAATTTTATGTCTACCTCTGCCAAAGCCCTTCCTAAGCGTTTGATTGAAATACCAGAAATGCGCCGTATTCAGCATTTGCATTTTATTGGTATTGGTGGCTCAGGCATGTGCGGCATCGCTGAGGTAATGAACAATCAAGGCTATCAAGTCAGTGGTTCTGACATTGCAGAAAGCTTGGTGAC
Source organism: Psychrobacter piscatorii (assembly GCF_904846415.1). Taxonomy (GTDB): domain Bacteria; phylum Pseudomonadota; class Gammaproteobacteria; order Pseudomonadales; family Moraxellaceae; genus Psychrobacter; species Psychrobacter piscatorii. The sequence continues at coordinate 121,355 of NZ_CAJHAR010000001.1, forward strand.
GAAGCGTCTACAGCAGATTGGCATCAAGATATCGATTGGTCATGATTCCAAAAATATTGCCAACGCTGACGTGATCGTCGTGTCATCAGCGATTGATCGTAGCAATCCTGAGGTCAAAGCCGCGCTTGAAGCTCGCCTGCCAGTCGTACGCCGCGCCGATATGCTTGGCGAGTTGATGCGTTATCGCCATGGCATTGCCGTTGCTGGCGCACATGGTAAAACGACGACGACCAGTTTGCTCACCACTATGATGGCAGAAGGACAGCTAGATCCTACCTATGTGATTGGTGGTAAGCTAAATGCCTCAGGTAAAAATGCAGCACTAGGCAACAGCCGTTTCTTGGTAGCAGAAGCGGATGAGTCCGATGCGTCTTTTTTATCACTGCGCCCAATGGCAGCAATTGTGACCAATATCGATCAAGATCACATGGAAACCTATGGCAATAGCTTTGATAAATTAAAAGCCGCGTACATTCAGTTTTTACACAATATGCCGTTTTATGGTTTGGCCGTGGTATGCGGTGATGACCCTGAGCTGTATGCAATGATTGATGATATTGGTCGTCCAGTGTTGACCTTTGGCCTTGAGCCCTTTAATGACGTACAAGCTGTCGATTTGGTGACAGAAGGTACCAAGACTCACTTTACTGTATTGCGCCGTGACCGTGAACCATTGCGCCTGACATTAAACATTCCTGGTACACACAATGTCTACAACGCACTGGCTGCTATCACCATGGCAACGGATGAAGGTGTCGATGATGCCGCGATTGAGCGTGCCTTGCAGAAATTTGAAGGGGTAGGCCGCCGATTTGAGCAGCATGCCTCGGTCGATATGGATGATGGCAATGTCCTATTGATTGATGATTATGGTCATCATCCAAAAGAAGTTGACGCAACCATCAAAGCCGCTCGCCAAAGTTTTCCTGATCGCCGCTTGGTGATGTTGTTTCAACCGCATCGTTATAGCCGTACCCGTGATTGCTATGACGATTTTGTCGAAGTGCTATCAAGTGTTGATGAGCTGCTACTATTGGATGTATATTCAGCAGGTGAAAGCCCGATTATAGGCGCTGATACCAAGTCATTAGCACGTAGTATCCGTCTGCGCGGTGAAGTTGAACCGACGATTATTGACAAAGACAATCTTGCCCCTGTGATGCAGCGTTTATTAAAAGCCAATGACATGCTTATCACGCAAGGCGCGGGTAATGTGGGGCAGATCGCTATTGATTTGGCTGCCAATAATCTTTACATCAAGTAAGCTAAAATTTAGGAACTATCTTCATGACGACTAATAATAAAGAAAACATGAGTACTCAGAACCTCGCTATCGATGATACCGAAGATAAGTCAGCCATTACCAATCCAGAACCAGCATTAGCGGCGGCTGCACAAGCAGGACAAAGCGACGCGAGTATTTCACCAAATGAAAAAGAGAATGAAAACTCTATCAGTACGATGACTGGTCATGTAAAAGATGCCGCTCAGTTTGGTAAAGTCGCTGTGATCTATGGTGGTAGCAGTAATGAGCGCAGTGTGTCTTTGGATAGCGGTGCTGCTGTATTGCAAGCACTGCAAAACCAAGGTGTCGACGCCACTCATTTTGACCCTAAGCATCAAGACATCACAGAATTGCGTGAGTACGATCGCGTGTTTAATGTCTTGCACGGTCGCGGCGGCGAAGACGGTCTATTGCAAGGTGTATTACAGTGGTTTGATATACCGCAAACGGGCTCTGGCATTTTGGCATCAGCATTAGGTATGGACAAAGTGCGTACCAAACAACTATGGCAAGGTTGTGGATTATCAACGGCACCATTTTCATTATTGACGGCTGATACCGACTGGCAACAAGTAGTCAATATGCTAGGACTGCCACTTATCATCAAGCCAGTTCATGAAGGTTCAAGTATTGGTATGACCAAGGTCAACCATCTTGATGAGTTACCTGCTGCCTATGCCACAGCAGTACAGTGTGGTGATGCCGTGATGGCTGAGCGCTGGATCACAGGTCGTGAGTTTACGATTGTGATTATCGATGACGAAGCTTATCCTGTCATTCGACTTGAGCCTGCTGATATCACAAACTTCTATGACTTTGAAGCCAAGTACAATCGTAACGATACCAGCTACTATATTCCTTGCGGATTGAGCGCTGCTGATGAGAAGCATCTGCAAGATTTAAGTCTTGCGGCATTCCGTGCAGTAGATGCCAAAGGGTGGGGACGTATCGATGCCATGCAAGATGAAGCAGGGAATTTTTGGTTGCTTGAGATCAATACCGTGCCCGGTATGACCAGCCATAGTTTGGTGCCGATGGCAGCCAAAGCTCGAGGCATGGATTTTGACACATTGTGCTGGCACATATTATCGCAGACAGTCTAATTTTTTAATGTGGCGCTCATCATATTTATCACGACTTTTTAACAATGAGTCTGATGACAATCACTTTGAGTAAATGAGCTACGTTAAAACATGGGCAATGATAAATTATATAGAGATTTATCATTGCTTAGCTTTATCACTTTTGTAGCATGGCGATTTTAGCCAAAAAAGCCGTTAATGTGTCACTAGAGCTGCTATAACACAGCTTCATGTAAACTTGTGTAAATTCAAGGCTGCTAGCAAGCGTTACGCTATTGTTTGCCTATAAAATACGTTAATATTGTAAGAATAGCTTTGTTTTAGTAATATTTACGTTTTTTGTAGGGATAACTTATAAGTTATTCATAACCTAAGAAAAATGTTACGTTTAAATAAGAATAATCGCTGACTATCAGTCTTTTTATTGACAGTCTTTGATAATATATTGCCTTAATAAGCTTCTGCAAAAACTTGCAGGTTTATATCAATAATTAGCATGATCAGTTTTATGCAAATATAGGGACAAAGGTCGTTATGGCTCAAACTGTCAACGAGGTAACTGACTTGATGAGTGATAAAGCCGGTCGCCCAGCATCTAAACTCCAATTACCGACCTCGGCCCGATATCTTTTTATGATATTGGTATTAGGTTTATTGGTACTAATATTGATAATGGGTGGTAAAGCGTTACGTGATGCACCGCCTGCTGAGATTCATGTCAGTAGTCAAGGGCTCTCTACCGCTCAATATAACTCATTACAGACAGTGATGGACCAGCAAAAAGTCAGCAGTTTTTTTACTTCTGATTTGCAAGCATTAAGAGATATTACGACAAGCCTTGCATGGGTTGATCAAGTGAGTATCTCTCGAGACTGGCAACGCGGCATTGTGGTTACCGCCTTACCTAAGCAAGCAGTCGCTAATTTTGGGACAGAGCGCTTGGTTGATGCAAAAGGATCTGTGTTCGTTCCTGCTGATAGTAGTGACTTGACGCAAGAGCGCTTTGCTACTCTGCAAGGTGAAATGGCTCAAGCGCCAGTCATTATGCAGCAAATGCAGCAAGTCAATGATTGGTATGCGCCACTTGATATGCAGGTTGAAGACATTATTTTGTCACCAAGAATGACTTGGCTTATTCGTTTTGATAATGGCTTGCGCGTTATCGTCGATAATGAGAACACCGCACAAAAATTACTGAATCTAAGCCAGTTACTTGGTAATCAGTTAAGCGGACGCCGAGATGAGATGCAGTCTGTAGACTTACGCTACAAGAACGGTTTTACGATTGCTTGGGATATGTCAGCGCCGCCAGTTGATGAGCCCAAATAATTAAAGCAATACTGATGAGTGATTACTTGAGCCCAAACTGTTTGCCCAAAATGAATAAGATATGTACAACATCATAGCGTATTAACAGCGCTTTTTTTAATGATTCAATAGGATGGCGTTATTTGCGCTCCTATTTAGTAATAATTTGTCTGGTACCATGAAATATAACGAAAATTTGGTTGTTGTCCATCTAAGTGCCACGGCAGTGTATGTCGTAATTGGCAATGTTGTCTCTGCAAAAGACATTCGTATCTTAGGCGTAGGGCAAGTTAAAAATAGCGATTTTTATCAAGGCCAAATCAAGCATCGTGAACGCCTACAAGGTGCTATCAAGCAAGCCATCCAAGAAGCAGAAGATACTGCCAATTGCCGCGTGCATAGCGTGTGGTTGACGCTCGCAACACCTGAGCTATCTAGTAAAAATAGTGCTGGAGAAGTGAGGGTTGAGGACGAGTTCGTACGTGCCAAAGATATGGTACAGGCCTTGTCTAATGCTAAGTCGCGAGATCTGCCATCCGATTACTATCTCATGCATTGCTGCCAGCAAGGTATCTATGTTGATGATCAGGACTTCATGGTCGACGATGTGATTGAGATGATGGCACATAATATCACTGTGATGTACCACATGATGATGATGCCTGTCGTTAGCCGCCAAAATATTCAAAAACTATTACAAAGCTGCGATGTCGGTATTGACCATATCGTGTTTGATGCAGTGACCAGTGCTGAATATAGTCTGATGACTGAAGAGCGTCAGCAAGGGGTTTGCTTGGTAGATATCGGTGCTAGTACGACCAGTATCTGCGTCTACAAAGAAAACAAATTGATTTTTACGCACTGCATAGCTACTGGCAGCCATGAAGTGACAATGGATATCTCAGCTGATTTTGGTATATCGATGATTGAAGCTGAGAAACTGAAAAAGTCTCATGGTACCGCTGACGCCAATAGTGTTGATCCAAGCTCATTCTTTTTGTTTAAACCGCAAGGATCGAGCGATGAAATCAACATTGGTATTTATAATTTAGCACGCATCATTGAAGCGCGTTATGTGCAGATATTCACTGAAGTCGCTCGTCAACTGCATGAAGCAGGTTTGATAGGCTACATTGACAAAGGTATCGTGCTGACAGGCGGCGGTAGTACAATTAAAGGTATGATACCGTTTGCTAAACGGTTGCTCAAAATGCCAGTAGTATTGACCAATACACATCCTGCTATTAGTGCTTACAATCATTTTGATAACGACGAGTCATTTAAACAGCTTAATAGTCAGGTCAATGACCGGGCTTACCAGACAGCTTTTGGCACACTCTTATATAGTCAAAGCGAGCAGTTTCGCCGTAGTGAAAAAAGTGAACCTGATACGATTCAAAAAAATCGAGTCACAGGGGTCTTTCAAAGCGCAGGCAAACGTTTTGCTGATGTGTTGAAAAAAATACTATAGACCTACTGACCAAACATGTAGAGCATAAACACTTTTGTAAGATGCTCTTAAATAAAGTAAGCAAAAATTGAAGTCATATTGAAAGCAATGCGCTAAGCAGTAACAGTAATACCTTAAGCGATGATGACATATTATGGTCCGCGCTGAACTATTTGATCCATAGCCCTGTTTTATTTAAATACATTTATATATAGTATGTCGATAGCGCGCCATATGAGTGCGTTACTACGTATCGACCTACACGCTATCTGCAACTGGAGAATCTTTTTTATGTCAAAATACACCATGCCAGATGATAACCAGCTTCAAAATAACGGCCAAGCGAGCTTCACTGTATTCGGTGTTGGCGGCGGCGGCGGTAATGCGGTTGAACATATGGTACAACAAGGGATTAGAGGTGTAACGTTCGTCTGTGCTAATACAGATAAGCAAGCGCTAGATCGTCTGACTGCACCGCACAAACTACAACTTGGTGCAAAAACGAACCGTGGTCTAGGTGCAGGTGCAAATCCAGAAGTTGGTCGTGAAGCAGCAGAAAGCGAAGAAGAAGCTATCCGTGCATTGCTTGAACACTCAGATATGGTATTTATCACTGCTGGTATGGGTGGCGGTACAGGTACAGGCGCAGCGCCAGTGGTTGCACGTATTGCCAAAGAAATGGAAGTATTGACGGTTGCTGTTGTGACCACACCATTTAAATTTGAAGGTGGCAAACGTATCAAAGCTGCGAAAGCAGGTATCGAGCAGTTGACCAATTTCGTTGATTCAATTATCACAATTCCAAATGATAAGTTGATGAGCGTATACGGCAATATCTCTATGCAAGACGCTTTCAAAAAAGCGGACGATGTTTTGCTACATGCGGTTCAAGGTATTGCAGAGACGATCGCTAGCGAAGGTATGATCAATATTGACTTTAACGATATTCGTACAGCAATGACGGCTAAAGGTCATGCAATGATGGGTATCGGCCGTGCAAGCGGTGATGATCGTGCGCGTCAAGCCACCGAAAAAGCCATCAGATCGCCACTACTTGATGATTTACGTCTAGAAAATGCAAAAGGTCTATTGGTCAACGTGATTTCTTCTGAGTCATTATCACTTGATGAGATGAGCAAAATCAGCATTATCGTTGAAGAAATTACTGATATCGACGATGCTCATATTTTCTACGGTTCTGTAATCGATGAAAAAATGGGTGATGACTTGCATGTGACAGTTATTGCAACGGGTCTGACCTTAGATGAAAACGCAGGCCAAGAGCCAGAAGTGGTTGAGCAACCTGTTCCTTCTGTGAATAGTACACAACCTGTCGATCCTAATGTACATACCAGTGCATTAAATAGTCAGAAGAAATCACAAGCTCAACTGCATCAAGATAACGTTAATGTTGCACGCCCAAGCGCGCCTCAAGAGCAGACCAAAACCAAAACCAATAGCATTCAAGACTATCTGAAGCGTCAACAGAACAAATAGTTGTTTAGTATTAAGTTAAAAAAAGCCAGCGCTCAAACGCTGGCTTTTTTGTGTCTACGTAGAAAAGACTGGCCTATAAAAGGAGAATTATAAAATCAGGAGTATCGCAAAATGTTTCTGATCGAAAAAATATGTCCAGAATCTAGTGTTTCAAAGCGTTCAATAGAGCATAAAACTGTGAAAACATATGGTGAGACAATGACGATAAGTGTTATCAATCAAAGAGATAAGGAAATTAACGCTTTTTATTTGTAGCGAATATGGGGAAGGTAGTGGTACACTATGTCAATTGTAACAAAATATGTGAGAAGACAGCCATGAACCAAAGAACCATAAAGACAGCGATAGCCGTTACAGGTACTGGTCTCCATAGTGGTCAACCTGTTGACTTGGAGTTTCATCCACAGCCGGTTGATACTGGTATTGTTTTCGAGCGCTCTGATATTGTAGGCAGCGAGCCTATTCCAGCAAGTGCTTTTTTGGTGCAAGACACGATGATGTCATCAAACTTAGTATTTGGTGGTACGCGTGTAGGTACAGTTGAGCATTTGCTAAGTGCGATTGCTGGGCTTGGGGTAGATAACCTATTGATTCGTGTTTCTGCTTCAGAAATACCGATTATGGATGGTAGTGCCGCTCCTTTTGTTGCTTTGCTACTTGATGCAGGATTCTGTGAGCAAGATGCTTTAAAGAAATTCATTAAGATTGTACGACCAGTACGAGTCAAAGTAGATGATAAATGGGCAGAGCTACGCCCTTATGACGGGTTTGAATTGAACTTTGAGATTGACTTTGATCACCCTGCCATCGACAAAAACTTTCAACATGCTCAGTTGCAATTCTCCACCCAAAACTTTATTGAGCAGCTAAGCGAAGCACGTACTTTTGGCTTTTTGCGTGACATAGAACAATTGCGTCAGAATAATCTGGCCTTGGGCGGTAGTATGGAAAATGCCATCGTCATTGATGATGCCAATATTCTTAATGAAGAAGGTCTACGCTTTAATGATGAATTTGTTCGCCATAAAATTTTAGATGCGCTCGGAGATTTATATCTGATTGGTTATCCTATCGTCGGTCGTTTTAATGCCTACAAATCTGGTCATGCATTAAATAATTTGTTAGTGCGTGAAATACTCTCTGATGAAAATAACTTTGAAATTGTAACTTTTGATGACAATGTAACATGCCCAATCGAATATTCACCGCTAAATGGTTTAGCAGTTGAAGGATAAATACAGGAATATACACGAAGTATCGAAACATTTACGCAATATTACATAGCAACGCTATAATTACATTTATATAATATGCAATATTTTGAATATAAAGTCTATAGCATTTCGTGAATTTTATTCCAAGGCAGAGTGCGTAAAAGCTGTAGGTGATTTCCAAATCATCTATTGGTTCTATTCATAAATCGAATGGCACCAATAGATGATTTTTTTTGTTTAGGACATTACAAAAAGGCAGCGTTACCAATCTTATTTCATGGTTTTGTTTACATAACTTTACATTGTAATATCTGTATTTTTAGTGATTTGCTAGGCGTAGGAGGGCTTTTTTTAGATTTTCATCAGTGGTGACATGCTCTGCAGCCTGTGATATAGTCCGTTTTGTGTTTTGGCTAAGAGCCTGATTTTCATTGGCTTTACAAGGTTTGGACAAGGTTGCTGATAACGCTGATGATTGTTTAGATGAATAATTATTAGCAGATGTTTTAGCTACTACAACGCGAATTTGCTTGAGTTGTTTAAATGTAATTGACTGCTCTGTTAATACTTGCAGATACGCGTTTTGTAAATAGCGAATATGATTGGCCGCTGTCATTGAACCTACACTGAGTATTAACTGCTCAGAGGTTAAGCCTACGACCCAACAGGTATTGAGGATTTCCTCAGGTAGACAGTCTACCAGCAGCTCTTTTACCTCATTGGTCGCTTCTATATATAGACGCATGTTATTAGCAAGAGTTTGAGGTAGCGCACTACCAGCAAACGCTTGATGATCTATAAGCTGGGCAAGCCGATTAGGCTGTTTTTTTGACATCGTGATGACTCATCTATTAGGTGACAAACTCGATATGTAGAATAGACATGCTAAAAGCGATATATAGCAAAATTTTATGAGGTAGTTGACTAAACGGGCGATGATACTGGTGTTAGTCACTATAAAAGAACGAGCTGTTGTGATAAAGATTTTATCATGTTTGTTTAATGATTATATCTTCTAAATTAATTGATGTTTCGTCACGGATGACGAGCAGACTTGTATTAACAATAGGTAGTAAATTTATGAAACAAGCTTTATTAATTTTGTCAGTATTGGGAATGGGTATCGCACAGACGAGTGGTGCTGCCGAAACAACCTTTCAACCAAATAATACCTTGAGTCATACCATCACAAATATTTCTACTTCTGCGAACTATGGTTCTAGTCGCAACATCTACAGCACTAACAGTGGTGCTCATGTATATAGCAACGATGAGATCAGTCAAGCCATTGACAATCTAAGCGCTCATGCTAAGCAGAAAGAATATCAGCTTGCGTCACTCACTAGCCGTTTATCATATGAGCAGCGTCAACAGCAAGCAAGCCGTGTACCTGACCGCAACTCTGCCCCTGCTATTGCTGCAGCAAACGCATCACGAGTCGCACTATCTAGAAGTTCTGGCTACTGTGCTCGCTATGTACGTAAAGCGCTACAGTCAGCAGGCTACGAATTTACGCCTAATCCTTCAGCTTATCAATATGCCTCTCGTGGCACACTAGCCCAAGCAGGCTTTACCAAAATCAGTAACGATATGGAACCTCAAGTTGGTGACGTCGTTGTCTATAACCGCACATCAAGCCGTCCACACGGTCATATCCAAATTTTTGATGGCAATGACTGGGTATCTGATTTCCGTCAAAACAGCATTAGCCCATATAGTGGTAACTACAGCTATACGACATGGCGTGACTCGCAGTATGTTGATGATGCATCAGACCGTGGTATCTACCTTGCGATGGCTGATAAATAAGTATCAGTTAAACGAATTAAAAGTTTTCTCCAAACTCAGTAATGCTCTTTATGACATTGCTGGGTTTTTTTTGTGCTTTAAATAATGATATCTAAGAATAGCCGTATCTAAATAAGCGCAGCTCATAGAAGCAAATCAAAGCACAAATTTTGGCCAATAGTCGCGATTATGGAAATCAGGGGGGGAGGCGTGGTTTGAGGCAAAATATAAAGTAGTCTCACCGAGCTGTAAAATAACACAAGGATGTATCTGCTCAATAATCGTATTTGCAATGGCGTATTTTTGATTAGGAAGTTCGACTAGAGGAACGTTAAAACCTCGCTCATAGTAATGAAGCGAATACGCTGCTGGTGCAAATAACGGGTTCTGTATTATGTCCTGTGTATTTATATTATCCGTCCACTCAATAGAGGCACGTGTATGTCCATCAGCTTCGTATAAAGGTGTTGGTGGTAATGTGGCAGGTTGACGATAGCTTTTAAACTTATAGAGTGCATAGCGGCCATCAGGGTTAGCATTAATCTCAATGTAAGGTTCAGCGTCTTGAATCTCAGTAGCAGCCTTATCACTTAGAGTGTCACCGGAAAAAAAGCATTCAAGGCAAGTCTCTTCCCACAGATAATCAGCAAATCCTACTCGGGCTTGCTGCCAAGTCGGCCAAGCCAATTGATTGGCTAACATTTGGCTGGGTAAAGTGATCTGATAGGTCAACTGTAATTGTAATACTGGCTGTCGAACGATCTTGGCGTTCACCTTGACACAAATACGCTGTAACTCTTCTACCGTCACATCCAGTTGCTGTGCGTCACTTTCTATCGTCTCGGTGGCTATAATAAGATTAAAAAATTGGTTCATTATTTATCAAACCCGATTGTAATCACAAAAAATTAATAATAAGCAGCGCTATACCCTCTAACGGAACTAATATTACAGTCTAAGTAAATCCAAAACCAGCAGACAACATAAAAGCCGCGAGCAAGATGCATCGCGGCTTTTATAGTTACCGTCATTATTTAAGCTGATGCGGCATACTGTTACTCAAACAGAGCTTGTCAGCACATATTATTGCGCGTGACGTGCTAGGTTAGACAGTTTAGGGTTGGCATTTGGGTTTTGACGTAGCAATAATGCCATACGTCCAATAGAATGAACCAAAGACGCATTAGCCGCTTTAGCAAGTTCGGCGCCAACGATGTCACGCTCTTCTTTTGTGCCAGCAGGTAGTTTTACTTTGATAAGCTCATGATCTGTTAGCGCGCGATCAATCTCTTCGGTAATGGTTGGGGTAATACCCTTGTTGCCGATCATAACGATAGGCTTTAGCTCATGGCCGATGCCTTTTAGACGTTTGATGGTAGCGTTGTCGAGTTGCATAGAATTCCTAGGTGTTGGTAAAAATAAAAATGGTACTGTCAAAAACAGTTATTGATCATTATAGATAATCTGTGACCATCTTGCATGAGATCAGCAGGATTTTGCACGATTTTACGTGACGAAAATGTTAAACTGAATGTTTGGTACATTATAAACGCTACTGCCTTATAAAACAGTTATTTAACCAATAGAATTTGGTCAGTTTGTGACCAACCATGAATAAAAAATCTGATTAACACCGTATTTAGAATAATCCGCAACGGATTAGTATCAGTTTGTAAGTGATAGCGCAATTAAAGCAGCTAGATTTATTAAAGCAATAGGAGCAGGTATTTTGGCCACGCGTATCGAAAACAAAAAACTATCAAAGAGCAGCAGTGCTTGGATGAAAGAGCACATTGACGATCACTATGTACAAAAAGCTCAAAAAGATGGCTACCGTGCTCGTGCCGCTTATAAATTATTAGAGATTAATGAAAAAACTAACCTGATTAAAAAAGGCATGACGGTTGTAGACTTGGGTAGTGCGCCTGGCAGTTGGTCTCAAGTAGCGGGACAGTTGGTTGGTGACGACGGTATCTTGATTGCTTCTGATATTCTGGCGATGGATACCTTGCCTGATGTTACCTTTATTCAGGGTGATTTTCGTGAAGCTGAAGTTTTTGACGCGATTATGGCAGAAGTAGGCGATAGGCAAGTCGACGTGGTATTGTCTGATATGGCACCCAATACGGCGGGAAATAGCGCTATTGATCAGCCGCGTATGATGTACTTATGCGAGCTGGCAGTGGACTTTGCTTTATCAACCTTACCAAAAGGTGGCGCACTTATTATGAAAGTGTTTCAAGGTGAAGGCACACAAGAATTACGCAAGCAGATGCAGCAGGATTTTAGTAAGATTCGTAGTATAAAACCAGGTGCGTCACGTCCGCGCTCAAAAGAGATGTTTTGGGTAGCGATTAAATAGTTTTAACATCAATGAGTTGCTGCTATTGTAAGCGAGATAATGAATCACCATAAACTATTATTATCATAGTGTGAAAATCGCTACAATCGTTAACTGAATAATCGTGAAAGCTGCTTGAATTATACGGGTTAGCACCACATATCATGGTATATTACCTTTGTTTTTAGCATACGTTTTAGGCAAAGTCGTCTGATAATAAGCGTTTTATCAGCTCAATGATGATAAGTTTGCACTTATATTGTATTTATTACTTGTAAAAACAGCCTTTATGCTATTTATAGATCATACAAGTCTAAGTGAAGTTTTTTTGATATTAGGAAGTTTATCAAAAATGAGCAATACGTTTATAGACGTCACGTGTTTAGTAAACACACCAATAAGTAAGGGATGGGAATAACTAGTGAGCGACATGGTAAAAAATACCTTATTGTGGCTGGTGGTAATCGGCGTTTTGGTGCTGGTGTTTAGCGGCTTTGATCAATCATCTGAGCCAGATAACCTTAACTACTCTGAGTTTGTGACCGCTGTGTCAGAAAACCAAGTAGCCAGCGTCGAAATCGACGGCGAACAGATCACCGGCGAAAAGAAAAATGGCTCATCTTTTGAGACCATTAGACCAGCTGTGTCAGATGACCAGTTGATGCCAATGCTACGTGAGAACCAAGTCGAAGTCCAAGGGACCGCACCAAAGCGCCAAAGCGTATTGATGCAACTACTGATAGCCAGTTTCCCAATTTTACTGATTATTGGTCTGTTTTTATTCTTTATGCGTAATATGCAGGGCGGCGCAGGCGGTAAAGGCGGCGGCCCAATGAGCTTTGGTAAGTCAAAAGCGAAGATGCTGACGGAAGACCAAATCAAGGTGAACTTCGAAGATGTGGCAGGTTGTGAAGAAGCCAAAGAAGAAGTCGTTGAAGTGGTCGAGTTCTTACGTGATCCAGATAAATTTACCAAACTTGGTGCAACGATTCCTCGTGGTATCTTGATGGTAGGTCCACCGGGTACGGGTAAGACATTGCTAGCAAGAGCCATTGCTGGTGAAGCTAAAGTACCGTTCTTCTCAATTTCAGGTTCTGACTTTGTTGAGATGTTTGTTGGTGTTGGTGCATCACGTGTACGCGACATGTTTGAACAAGCAAAGAAAAGCGCCCCTTGTATTATCTTTATTGATGAGATTGATGCAGTCGGTCGTCATCGTGGCTCTGGTATGGGCGGCGGTAACGACGAGCGCGAGCAGACATTGAACCAATTATTGGTTGAAATGGATGGTTTTGAAGGCAATGAAGGTGTTATCGTTATTGCCGCAACCAACCGTGCTGACGTGCTTGATAAAGCGCTACTGCGTCCAGGTCGTTTTGACCGTCAGGTTCAAGTGGGCTTGCCAGATATCAAAGGTCGTGAGCAAATCTTGAAAGTACATTTGAGAAAGTTGCCAAACACCATCAGTGTCGATGCAGGTTCTCTTGCTCGTGGTACGCCAGGATTCAGTGGTGCACAGCTTGCCAACCTTGTAAATGAAGCAGCCTTGTTTGCCGCGCGTCGTAACAAGACCAGTGTCGACATGAATGACTTTGAAGATGCAAAAGATAAGTTATACATGGGTCCTGAGCGTAAATCAATGGTGATACGCGAAGAAGAGCGCCGTGCGACTGCGTATCATGAAGCGGGTCATGCGTTAGTAGCTGAGCTACTGCCAGGTACCGATCCTGTGCATAAGGTCACTATTATGCCTCGTGGTTTTGCCCTTGGTGTGACATGGCAGCTGCCTGAGCATGATCAAACCAGCATGTATAAATCTAAGATGTTAAGCGACATTGCGATTTTGTTTGGTGGCCGTATCGCTGAAGAGGTCTTTATCAATCAGATGTCAACGGGTGCCTCAAACGACTTTGAACGTGCAACCAAAATGGCACGCGCAATGGTCACAAAGTACGGTATGTCTGATGCACTAGGTATCATGGTGTATGAAGATGATGACAGCTCGCAAGGATACTTTGGCGGCGGTGGCCGTACGATTTCAGAAGCCACGCAGCAAAAGGTCGATGAAGAAGTGCGCCGTATGCTAGAAGAGCAGTACGATATCGCTCGCGAATTGATTGAAGCCAATCAAGATAAAATGCATGCAATGGTAGAAGCGCTCATGAATTGGGAAACCATTGACCGTGACCAACTGCAAGATATTCTAGCAGGTGAAGAACCGCGTCCACCAAGAGTCTATCAGCATAACGAAGTTAACTTGTCAAAAAATGACATTAAAACGACTACTTCTACACCGCCACCATTACCAGCGATGTAGTACATATCTGATTTGTATTTGATAAAAAGCCCTTTATGAGAAAGGGCTTTTTTATTGCTTTCATTTTATAAAGGCCTTAGGACGTCATAAGATTTACTGGTATCATAAGCACAGATAACGAACCTTCGAGTTATTTTATACAATTTATTTATGATGGATCGGTCATGTCATTATTTCAGCCTCTACCCAACTACAAAATATCGAGCCGTAATAAAACCTTGAATTTGTTTGAGCCGCATATTATGGGCATCTTGAATGTAACGCCAGATTCATTCTCAGATGGTGGGCAGTTCAATGCGGTAGAGGGTGCCGTTGCTCATTGTCAGCAGATGGTGGATAACGGCGCTACTATTATTGATATTGGCGGCGAATCTACTCGCCCCAATGCAGATGTGGTAGCGACTACTGAGGAGCTACAACGGGTTGTGCCAGTGGTACAAGCTATACGCCAGCATTGTGGAGATGATATTTGGTTATCTATTGATACCAGCAGTCCAGAGGTCATGCAGGCAGCGTTTGATGCCGGTGCTGATATTTGGAATGATGTCAGAGCACTAAAACGTACTGGCGCTGCAGAACTGGCCGCTAGCCTCGATATTCCTGTCATGCTGATGCATATGCGCGGTGAGCCAACGACAATGAACGACTTTGCACAGTATGACAATGTGATTGATGAAGTGAGCACGGAACTGACCGCACGTATCGAAGAGGTAACGCGCCTTGGTGTTAAGCAGGAAAATATTATTATTGATCCAGGCTTTGGGTTTGCCAAAAACTATGAGCATCATTGTGCTTTATTAAGTCAGTTAAACAGCCTACAGGCATTGGGTTTGCCAATGATGTTTGGTATTTCACGTAAACGCTTTTTGGCAGAAGTATTGACCAATAGCGGTGTTAAAGCAGTGCAGACCACTCAAGCGATAGAACGAGACGCAGTAGGGACTGCTGCTGGGATATTTGCGCTACAACAAGGTGCCAGCATCATTCGTACGCATAATATAGGGATGATGCAGCAAGCAGTGGCACTATGGAGTCAATTATCAGCGTATCATCATGAGCATTGTATTATTAATACAAATACTCGATAAAGCTGCACTATGATAAATACAATATCTACAATCCAGTTTTCCACTATGGTTGAATACCACATCAAAAACTATTGAAATGAAAGAGAGTATCTCTATGACCAGTATCACTCAGCCAGAACCGACCAATGAGCAGCGCCGTATTATCTATCAGGCTCGTCGCGGCTTAAAAGAGTTAGATTTTTATATCGATCCTTATGTCAAAGAGCTATATCTGACAGCAGATTCTGCTGAGCAAGAGACCTTTGCCCAAATGCTCACCCATGAGGACCCTGATCTATTGGATTACTTTACCAATCAGAATCGTCCAGAAGAAGATGACATATGGGCGCTAGTCAATAAGATCAAAACATGGCGTCATACCAAAGACTTGGTGTAGATGCTGTGCAATTGATTAGCATATATAAATGACATTAGTAACGTCTCTACGCATTGATACAGCTATCCAGCCTACCAGTTACTTACGTTGGCTGCTGTATGTTAGCTTGGCCGCCATCATGATTGTGTTGGCATGGCTGGCATCTTTAGCATTTTGGCAGTACCTACTCATCTTTATAGTATCAGCAGCGGTTGCAAGTTATCTAGCCATATCTCGACCAACCATACTGCATCTTAGCCAACCACCCCTTGGTCAGCGTATGGATAAACAATGGCAGTTGTTGATGCGAACAGGCCGCGGCGATGAGCTATGGCAAGCGCATTTAATCTCTGTCAACCGCTATCAATGGGCAATGGTTTTTGAGTTCAGTATTGTTGAGCCTTCTCAGCGATCTTTATCAATGACTATATTTCGCGATCAAGTAAGCCTTGAGCAGTGGCGAGAGCTCAGTATTTTAGCCAATATCAATAAAGGTTAAATTTACTAATTAGCATTCATACCTTTATTCAGTTTTTCCCTCTTTTTTATGAGCTTACGATTACCTACATGCCATAACAAAACAACTATCTCGATGCTCAAAGAGTTTTGTTATATTAAAAGTTAATAATAAAGCACATAAACCGACTGTCTCATTTCTCAAATTTATACAAGCGAAAAGCAAGTATTCATAGGATTAGGCAGTAGGTTTTTATGATAAATAACATGACAAAAAGAGGAATAGAGTATGAGCTTATTAGGAAATTTGGTTAGCCAAGTTGCACGTAGCGCGATGAATCCAGACGATGCTCAGCGCAATCCAGTCAACCAACGCACCGACCCACGTCGTACTGGTGGCTTGGGCGATATATTAGGCAGCGTATTGGGCAGCGGTAGTCAAGCAGGTGGCTACAATCCGCAGCAATACGATCGTAAGCCTGATAATGGTTTTGGGCTAGACGATATCATTGGTGGTTTGGCTGGTGGCAATCAGCGTGGTAATGTAAGCTCAGGCGCTGGTGGACTGGGAGATATCTTAGGTAGCGTATTAGGCGGTCAGCGTAACAGTAGTGGCTTTGGCGGCAAAGGGATGCTTATCGCTGTCCTCATGCCAATGGTACTGAGCTGGATCAAGCGTAATGGTGGTATAGGCGGTGCATTATCAAAAATTACTGGCATGGGTCATGCTGAACAAGCACGTTCTTGGATGAGCACGGATGAGGCCAATGACAACTTGGACCCGAATGAAATTAACCAGTTATTTGACGAAGACGAAATCCAGCAAGTAGCAGCGCGTACGGGTGCAAACGAAACAGAAGTACGTCAAGGTTTGGCTGAATTACTGCCTGAGGTGATGAACCAGCTAACGCCTAACGGCAATCTAGATAATGAAGCGGAAGCCAACGAAGAGATTGATCAAATTATCAGCCAGCTGTCTAATCGTCTCGGTACTTTAAAGTAACGAATTGAGTTAAAAAAGCTTAGAGTCATAAATTTAGAGTGCGTTTGACGACGTGCTCTTTTTTATATCTATAAAAATAATATTAAAGTTTTAAAATCGCTCATCTAACGTCTCTACTGTGTAGTTGAGCGCTGCAAAGCAGATATCTGTATTGAACCCTCGGTACTGCAAAAATCGCAGTTGTTTGGCTTTGTCTTTTTGCTCAGTAGGTATGTCATCACCGTATTTTTTGGTACGGGCTACCACAGCGAGTTTTAGCCAATCTACCCCATCGACCAAATTATCTGCACTGTCATCGACAAATTCGCTAAATTCTTCAGAGTCGCTATTTGCCATATCAATTAATTCATCGATATTGCCTGGCATAGCGATTTTTTTACGATAGAACTCTTGCTTGATTCGTCCGCGTCCACGACCTTTACGAATATTCTCACGTATGAGCATTAGGGTAGTACGGTAATCGCTCTGATAGCCTTTTTCCTCGAACTCATCGAGTAGGGCATCGATTTTTTCTGGGTCTTGTTCTTTGTCGATCAGTTTTTGTTTGAGCTCAGCCTTGCCATATTCACGGCGTGACAAGTAATAGAATGCGAGCCAACGTAGTCTGCTTTCAGCTTTAATGGCATCAATTTCTGCTTGTTTTTGTTCAGGGGTACGTAAGTAAGCTTTGAGAACGGCTGGTATATTATCGTCTTGGCTGTCTATGTCGCTATCATTAGCGGTAGACAATTCGGACTCATGATCCAAGCTTTCTAAAGATGGTTCAATACTGTTATCTATAGCTGAACTATCCTCTGTCTCATCACGATGAACGTTGAGTTTGACTTCTGCCAGCATCTCTTTGATAGTTTGTGCTTCAGGTGGCTGATAAGCAGGTGTATCGCTTGGCTCAGCGGTGAAGTTAGCAGCTGGATGAAAGCGCTTTTTACGTTTTTTGGATTTGGAGGTCTTTTTTATCTTAGAAGAAGATTCTTCAAAATACGCTGTATCAACAGTAGGCTCACTAGTGCTTGAATGATCTTGAGCTGGGTATTTGGAAGGTCTGCTAGATTTACCTGATTTTTTAGATGTGTTTTGATAGGAGTGTTTAGTAGGTTTTTTTCGTTTGCTATCAACAGAACTAGCTGAGTCGGTTTCCGACTCAGCTAAGATTTCAGCCAATGTTTTAATTTTCATAATAAGTCATGATTATTTATAGCGGTCACTGATAATGGTTACTAGCAAACCATTATTGTACAGATTCAGGTGCCAGTTCTACATCGTCAGTTTCAGGCGCTTTGCTATCTTTTTTCGTACCAAGTTTTTCGTCACGAATTTTATCTTCGATTTCTTTGGCAATAGCAGGATTTTCTTTTAAGAACAGGACAGAGTTGGCTTTACCTTGACCGATTTTTTCATCGCCATAGCTGTACCATGAACCTGCCTTACCAACCGCGCCAATCTCGACGCCCAAGTCAATCACTTCGGCCAAATGGTTGGTACCTTCGCCATAAGTAATCTCAAACTCAGCTTGACGGAAAGGTGGTGCCATTTTGTTTTTGATGACTTTGACACGGGTTTGGTTACCGATGATTTCATCACCATTTTTGACCGCACCAATACGGCGGATATCCATACGTACAGAGGCGTAAAATTTAAGGGCATTACCCCCAGTTGTAGTCTCTGGGCTACCAAACATAACACCAATCTTCATACGGATTTGGTTAATAAACACAACCATACAGTTAGAGCGTTTGGCATTACCCGTGATTTTACGTAGCGCTTGGCTCATCAGACGCGCTTGCAGACCCATGTGTGAGTCGCCCATCTCGCCTTCAATTTCTGCACGCGGAGTCAGGGCAGCAACCGAGTCAATAACGATCATATCGATCGCGCCTGAACGCACGAGCATGTCAGTAATCTCAAGTGCTTGCTCACCGTTATCAGGTTGCGATAGTAGTAAGTCATCGGTATTGACGCCTAGCTTGCGTGCATAGACAGGGTCAAGCGCATGTTCAGCATCGATAAACGCACAGGTACCGCCTTGTTTTTGACACTCCGCGATAGCTTGTAAGGTCATCGTGGTTTTACCTGAACTTTCAGGACCGTAAATCTCAACGATACGACCTTTTGGCAATCCACCAATACCAAGCGCGATATCTAGACCAAGAGAGCCTGTTGAGACCACGTCAGCGTCAAGAATGGCTGAGTCATCACCCAGATGCATAATGGTGTTTTTACCAAATTGCTTTTCAATCTGACCTAATGCCGCTTTGAGGGCTTTGGCTTTATTGTCGTCCATATTGGATTCCTTATTTTTGATAATTGATTTGGTGCTATAGATAAAATATTTATGCGACTAAGAGTGATAACTGGTGCGTACTGAGCGTTGCTAATAAGGTAAGTAACGTAGCTATTAGCGCTCTGACAACGGGCTTAAATAAACAGGTTGTCATATGACTGCTATCAGTAGTAATATCGAGATATCGCTCTACTATACAGTAAAATTAAATAACGAGAGAAGTAAAAATAAGTTCATAATCAATCACAGTTACAATAGCTTTTGAGTCGGATATTAACGACTAATAGCTATCTGAGTCTCTGTAGTGCTATTGATTCGATAGAGTAATTATAACAAAATCCAAGCGCTATATTGAGTCTTGGACGATGCTAAACGACACTGAATGTCGTACGATATAAGAGTGAGGATTCACGAAGATAGCCATTTGTTCAAATGTGTTTTTGAACCTGATAACAGCTATGTTTGTCAATAGACTTATGAGTTGTCCACAACAAATAATTTTTTTATTTTTATTGGTTGTGAAACATTATAAACGGCTAAATTCTTTTTAAAAATATTTAAAATAATTTTTATGGCTTTATATTTAATATAAGTTATTGATTTTAAATGATTTTTAAATTGTACAAAAAATGAACGATTTTACCTTATCCTTTAAGTTTCCTAGGTATATAGTTGTCAAGTGGCGACTTATACACAGGGTTATCCACAGCTTATGGGGAGAACTCTCGAAGCCCTTATGGTATCTATGCTTGCGTCTATAGGTCATATATTGCAAGCTTCCAATATTGTACGTCAAAGATGATTTTTCATCGATAAATGAGGCTCTGGGCGCTATGTTTCACATAATTACAATTTATGATTCTTCCATGTATTACCATACTATAGGGCTTTGAAGTCAAGAGTATGACGAGATAAAAGCAACCAACGACCCGCTAAGCACATTTATAGCTATGATAGCAAGCTTATAAACGGGCATAAAAAAGCGGCTAAATAGAATAGCCGCTTTGTCAAAATTATCGATAGCAAGATTGTGTTTGTTAGTCTTTGATATAGATCAAATCCCAGACCCCGTGACCACGCTCAAGACCGCGACGCTCAAACTTGGTCATTGGACGAAAGTCAGGACGGTCGGTGAAGTTGCCTGCGCCTGCTTTATTGGTCAATCCAGCAAAACCATCCAATACCTCAACCATCCAAAATGCATAATGCTCCCAGTCAGTGGCTGTATGAAACCAGCCGCCTTGTTTTAGACTGCGCGTAACGATAGCCATACGCTCAGGACTGACGAAACGGCGTTTGTAATGACGCTTCTTTTGCCATGGGTCAGGGAAGTATAGCTGAATACGATCAATATGATTTTCTGGTAGTTGCTTCAGCAATTGAATAGCATCGCCATTGATGATTTTGACATTGCTCAAGTCTTGCGTTCCTGCCATATAAGCGCATTTACCAATGCCTGGCTCGTGCACTTCGACGCCGACGAAATTGCGTGTGGGCTCTGCGGCTGCCATCTCGATAAATGAATCACCCAAACCAAAACCAATCTCTAAGGTCAGAGGTGCGTCAGAACCATTCGGGCTATCAGCGAACAGCGCTCGCAGGTTATCAATACCTGAAAGGTCGCCATCGCCAAAACTGTTATTGACCAGATACTCAGAAAACTCTGGAGCAGTGAGTGCTAGCTCGGCGTTTTTGTTCATGTGCGTGCGCCGCTTCATAAACGTATTAACGATGCGAATGTGTTTATCAGAGCTAGGTTCTACCTCTTGGCTAGCGTTTGCATCCGTATCGATAGGCGCACTAGTATTATTAGAGGTTTGCTCATCAGTAGTATCATTACTATTGATGGTGTCATTGATATCAGAATGTTGACTCATAGGATTTGTAAGGCTTAATTAAGTGAGTGATGTTGGCTCATTATAAGTTAAATCCATACAACTGTGAACGTACAATCCTATTTTAGCGCGTTTGCTGCTCAGTTCTGTCGTTTCTCTATCCTAGATATGGGTTTTAGCGTTATCATAGTGTCATCGTTAAGAGATATTTTTTCTAAGAGTCAGTAGAGCGTATTGCCATGCTATTTATTGAGACGGATTCACCGCCACCGTTTTATCAAGAGTCATTAACACCTGCCAAGCGCAAGCAACTGGATCAATGGTTTATCGGTGATCGTACCCAGCGCTATTATCTCAAGCGCTTTGAGCAGTTTGATCAGCAAGGCTATCTGTCGCCAAAATGGCATTGGGCCGCATTTTTTATTACTTTTCCTTGGTTGTTATACCGTAAACGCTATATGGATGCCATTGTGTATAGCGTGGCAGGGTGGTCATTTATCCAGCTTAATGTCGCTATTGTCTTAGTTGCCTTTGAGTTTGTGGCGATATCTTATGTGCCAGACGCTTATCAGATGGCGACGCGGATTGGTATTGCTGCGATTATTTGGTTGTTTTGGTCTGCTATGGTGGCACGCTGGACAGATGCATATTATTACCGGATGGCGCGACGTGAGATTGCGGATGCGATTAACGATTATCCGCGAGATGAGGCGGCACAAAAATCGCATTTAAAAAGAGAAGGCGGCGTCAGTTTATTTGGATTGGCGCTAGGATTTGGTTTTTTTGCCTTTGCATTATTGGTCATTAAGGTGCAGTTTTTACCTATCATCGCCAAACCAAAAGAAAATGAAGTGCTATTTGATGCTTATGATATTGCCAAAAATGCCCAAAACCGAGTGGCATTGATTTATCAGCAGACAGGGCAGTGTCCTGTAGATTTACCACTCAGTACCGAGGAGCAACAGGTGCGCATGTATGTCGATACTCAAGCTGCTGGCGTGCCGATGACTGATTGTGCAGTGATTGCAACGATTCAAAATGTGACGTTCCCAATCCGCTATCTAAACGAGCAGACATTGGTTTTTTATCATATACCAAACAGTGATAACTGGGATTGCACAAGCTCACTGAATAAAAAGCAAGCCCCTAAAAACTGCCTGTCTGACTAGGGGCTATACCTATCTAGTTTTTGCTAGTGTTTAGAGTCTGTTGCAGTATCGTCTGTTTCGTCAACTGGTGTCGCTTGGCTCTTCAAGGCTTCGTAGAAATCGGTCAAATCCATCTTGCGCGCTTTGCCGATATCTTCATCAAATAGGCTTTCAAGCTCTGCCATCGCTGATTGTGCAGACTCAATCATGCTGGCTTCATCATCGTAAATGGCTTGCTGACGCTCAATCAGGTCGTCATCATAATCACGGAACGTTTTTACTGTTTCTCGAGCTTTTTCTGGAGAGATACCGAGTAACTGTAGCGACTCACGTGACATGTCTAAAGATGACAAGTAAGTCTCACGCCAAATGTGACGCACACCAACTTCGCGCAAGCGGTAGTAATGCTGACGATCACGCGCTCTGGCTAATACAATCAACTCAGGATAGTTTTTGCGTAAATACTGAGCGGTGGTGATGGAACGCTCTAGGTCATCGATTGCCAAAATAAAGACACGCGCCTTTTGAATACCTGCAGCTCGTAGAATCTCAGGGTTTTTTGGATCGCCGTAATAGACTTGGTTACCAAATTTACGCACGAAATCTACTCGGTTGGCAGAACGTTCAATGGCTGTGAATTCAATGTTATGCATACGAAGCACACGACCGATGATCTGACCGACTCGGCCAAAGCCTGCGATAATTACCTGATGCTCATGATCAGGAATGGTGTCGTATTCTCGACTTGGTTTGCGTTTGGCAAATAATGGTTCGCCTATTTTTTCTAATAACAAAAAGGCCAGCGGTGTCAGTGCCATTGAGATCGTAACCACAAGGTTGAGCGTATTGGCAAGCTCAGGACGTAAGACATTTTGGGCGGTGGCGACACTGAACAGAACAAAGGCAAATTCACCGCCTTGCGCCAAGGTCACACCCAATCTTATACTCGTTGGCCAGCGGTTGCCTGACACTTTGGCAATGGCTGCAATCACTGCAAATTTGATAAACATTAAGGCGAGGGCACAGCCAATGATAAATATCGGTTTGGCTAAGATGAGTTTGACGTCAGTGAGCATGCCAACTGACATGAAAAATAGACCCAATAGCAATCCTTTAAACGGTTCGATACTGGCCTCTAACTCGTGTCGATACTCAGAGTCAGCTAACAACACGCCTGTCAAAAACGCACCTAGTGCCATTGATAGACCAATTTGACCCATCAGAATAGACACGCCCATAACAATAAACAACGCGACCGCCGTCAGTAGTTCTGAAGCACCGCTTGAGGCCACAAATTTAAAGAAGGGTCGAACCACATAACGACTGGCAAAAATCAAACCAGCAAAGACGGCAAATACTTTCCCAAAGTACAGTAAATCGTAGCTTTGTTCACGAACTCCTGACAAGAATGGAATGACCGCTAATAAAGGAATAACCGCAATGTCTTGGAATAGCAAGATAGTAAAAGCTTCGCGGCCATGTGTGCTTGAAAGCTGCTGTTTTTCGGTCAATATCTGTAGCACAAAAGCGGTCGAGGAGAGTGCCAAACCAAAGCCAACGATAAAAGCGGTATCTAGCTGTAAGGCGAAAAAATGGTGCAATAACCCCATCAATAGCGTCCCAGTCAGCCCAACCTGTAGACCGCCAAGAACGAATATAGAGCGGCGCAGCGCCCAAAGCCGCGAGGGCTGCAGCTCAAGCCCGATGATAAATAGCAGCATGACCACACCAAACTCTGAAAAGTGCAAGAGACTTTCGGCGTCACCCGCTACATCCAAACCGCTTGGACCCAATATAAGCCCTGTGATGAGGTAGCCTAGGACCGTTGCAATACCGAAGCGTTTACCAAGGGGAACAAAGAGCAGCGCTGCTCCCAAAAAGATAGTGGCTTGTAACATTAAATTTGGTGAGCCGGCGGCGGCAGCGAACATCTGGAATCCTCAGAAATTAGGACAAAATAAGCAATTTAAAACGGGTATAACTAAAATTAGTATCGCGAAAAAATATAGCATCAACATACATTATTTTTTGCGATAAATCTTCCAAATACCATTATCTGCAAGCGGATTGTTATAAGCGTCGTTGCGGCGCTTGCGCGGTGTTTGCCTGCTGTCAACAATCTTAAAATCAGGCAAAGCATGGACGATAAGACCAGTACGATAAAAACGTACCCGTTCAGGCTCTAGCATCTCACCCTTACTATCGCGGCAAAAAACATAAGCACGTAGGTCGATAAACTCACGATGAGCGACCAAACGTGCTTCATCGTCATTATCCAATACTGCTGTCATGCGGGCAACTTCATCATCAGTATAGTGTCCACATTTATCAGTCAGCGCACCAACTGAACCAAAGCTTTTAGATTCCTTGGCTCGCGTTTTGGTTAAATGTAGGCGCTGAACATGGTAGATAAACTGCGGTATCTCAAGACTGGCTGGGAGCGGCAGATAATCAGGTGGCATATTGGCCGCTGGATAAAAATCCTTGGCGCGCTCAAGTAGATTTTGCCAACGTTGCTGATAAGCCTGTACCTCTGCTAAGTTGCCTTCATAGATAGGCATATCGCGAATCTGGCGCAAAATATCAGGCGGAAACTGCTCATGACGAAAGTTTGCAATGTCCTCTTGCAACGTCGATAGCAAAACTTTGGCGTGTTTTTTGCCGTCTTTTGACGTAGGATCATCGATATAGTCTGGGGCGACAAAGGGTGCTGAGCGTCTAGACATAATGTTATATCATCAATAGATCGTGAAAAGGGGTATTAAGTCTTAAGTATACAGAATTTATATCAAAAATATGGTCGAGAGATAGGGTTTTTCATCACTTTTAACATGCTATTACAATCGTAGAAACAAGTTTTAGGCAAACTTAAGTGAAACCTTCTTTTTTTATTGGCTCATAGGTTTTTATTTTTAATACTATCTAAGACAACAATGATTTATAGCCAATCAGATTATTGAGAATGACCTTTATGAGCAACTATCCATCAGAACTGACGATCTGTCCTAAGTGGCGAGCCTTATTGAAAATTATTGGCAAAATAGCCTTTATCGTCATTTGTACCGGAGTCATACTTGCACTTGCACTTGGGTTTTGGTTGCTGATGATGTCAAACATGGGCTCAGTCTATTTGCCAAATATCTGCAACGGCTGTCTGGATACTTCAATCAGAATGACATTACTCGTAGTTGGTCTCAGCCTTTGGGTATTGGTGGCTACTTGGATTATTTGGCACATATTGCTTTATTTCTATCATCTGATAAAACATAACCAATAATTGGTCAGGTTTCGATCAACGCTGATATTTGCTTTTAATGATTATGACCAATATGACTGTTGCCAGCAGGTGCTTGTCCCGCAATGTCGCAAACGAGAGCCTCACTATGTGAGCTGTTTTGTGGATGTGACAGGCTTTCTACTTGAATAGTCGCATGATGAATGCCAAGCGCTGATAGGCTTTTTTCAAGATTGGCAATGAGGCTACTTGACTCATGAATACTCATTTCTCCATCGACCACCACATGGCAAGATAGAGCATTGAGGCCGCTAGTAATGCTCCAAACGTGTAGGTCGTGGACTTTTTGTACTTGAGGGTGTGCGAGTAATTTTTGCTCAACGTTGACTAGCGATATGTTGGCAGGGGTGCCTTCCATTAATATATGCACAGAATCACGTACGACACGGTATCCACTGACTAATATAAGAATGGCGACAATCACGGATGCCACGGCATCTGCCCATACCCAACCAAATCCCATCATCAAGAGTGCAGCGATAATAGCAGCAACAGAGCCCAGCAGATCGCTCAGTACGTGCAAATAAGCACTTTGCATATTGAGATTGACAGGTTCTTTGTTATCGGATTTTTCTGTTAATGCGACATCGTTACTACCATGATTGTGCCCGTGTGACTCTCCACCTTGACTGCCTCGGTGCATGAGCCATGCAACTAAGATATTGACCAGCATACCGACAGTGGCAACGATCAGCATACCTTGGGTTGCAATTTCTGGTGGAGAATTAAAGCGTTTGATCGCTTCATAAAAAATCATCAAGGCGATAATAACGAGCGTGGCGCCATTAAGGGTTGCGACCAGTATCTCAAAACGCTTATAGCCAAATGTTTTTTGATGCGTGGCTGCTTTTTCGCCAATTTTGAATGCCATTAGGGTGGCGCCAAGCGCGATGGCATCGCTTAACATATGCCCTGCATCGGATAGTAATGCCAAGCTACCAGTGAGCCAGCCGCCGATAGCTTCAATAAACATATAACCGGTGATAATAATAAAGCTAAAGAGCAGGGTGCGCTGGTAACCCTTGGTGTCTCGTGATGCTGTCTGCTGTTCTAAATGATTACCATGGTTGTGGCTGCCCTCATGGCTATGGTGATTATGATCGTGCTCGTCAGTGCTAAGATTATTTTGATTCATAACAACACTCAAGTCAGCTAGTATCTAGGTTAAGTAAACAGTATCGATTGTGGTTCAGGTAGCAGGAGGCTTTTGGATACATACCACCTGATAGTGGTTATAAATCTAACATAGCCACGCCTGAGAAGCTGTAACGACGAAGTAAATAGAGCAATATGTCATGTGAAAAACACCTGCAAGGGAATGAGCTTACCAACCAATGGGGTCGATATCTAAGGTAAGCTTGAGGTATTTAGCACTTGGTAAGGCAAGTACGGGCTGCCACCATTGATGCAAAACAAGGTGCAGTTGCTGCCGGTCTTTGGCTAAGAGCAGCAGCTGTGCATGATAGCGGCTATTTTTTTTACTCATAGGAGCATCAATCGGGCCGAGGACAGCCAAATTATGCGCGCTTGGCAGATGAGCAATGGCATCTTTGAGCGCTTGTGTGGTAGCTGCCAGCGTCTTGCCCTCACAGCGTATCAGTGCGGCATGACTGTGCGGCGGTAAGCCCATCATTTTACGCTCTTGCAATAGCTCGCGGGCAAATGACAAGTAGCCATCTTTGACCAGTTTTAACAGTAGCTCATTGTCAGGCTGTAGTGTTTGGATCAACACGCGACCAGCTTTGTCGCCTCGACCAGCACGGCCCGCTACCTGAATCATAAGCTGTGCCGTATGCTCTGGTGAGCGAAAATCTGCCGATAAAAATCCGCGATCGGCATTGGGTAAGCAGACCAGCGTGACATTAGGAAAGTGATGACCCTTAGCAACCATTTGTGTGCCGACTAATATTGCAGGATTGCCCTGGTTAATTTGCTGATAAATGTTCTCCCAGCTGTCTTTACGCCTTGTGGTATCACGGTCAATTTGAATAATCGGATAGAGCTCTTTACTGGTTTGGGGATTGGCAAAAATCGCATGCAGATTATCGCTGAGCCTTGTCGTACCCATACCTTTGGCATCTAGGTTTTGACTGCCACAATCAGGGCATACTGTAGGAATATAAGCCTGCCAATCGCAATGGTGGCATTTTAAATAAGAGCTACCTGAATAGCCGCTGCGCTGCGCCAGACTGTTATAGTGAACGGTCAAATGAGCATCACAGCGGGGACAATCTGCCTGCCAACCGCAAGCCTCACACAATAAAACAGGCGCATAGCCACGACGATTCAAAAATACCAGGACTTGATCGCCGGCTTCTAAAGTCTGCTTAATTGCCCCAATCATTGAGTCTGTCAGCCCCGTGTCATAGCGAGCACCATCATGTTGCGCTTGCTGGTGAGTGCTTTGCAGGCGCGCATCAATCAGTTGCATGGTTGCAGGCTTGGCATTGCCGGGACGAGTCAACAGTTGACACTCTACCAGCTTGCCGTCTTCGACCAGTTTTAGATGCTCAAGAGAAGGCGTTGCCGTACCTAATATGACTGGAATATTATGCTGTAGGCCGCGATAGAGTGCGACATCAGCTGCATGATAACGCAGTGTGTCTTGCTGTTTGTACGAGCCATCATGCGCCTCATCAACGACTATCAATCCCAATGCTGCAAATGGATAGAGCACTGCTGAGCGCGTACCGATGATAATTTGTGCATGGCCCGTGCGGCAGTCTTGCCAGCCTTGCAAGCGATGGGTATCGGTCAAGCCGGAATGCAATAAAACAATATGAGCAGCAAATCGACTGGCAAAGCGTGCCCGTGTCTGCGGTGTGAGACCAATCTCAGGTACCAAAATAAGTACCTGCTTGCCTGCTTCTAGTACCGCCTGCATTGCTTGTAAGTAGACCTCAGTTTTGCCGCTACCAGTAATACCATTTAATAAAAAGCCAGTATAAATTTCAGATTCATGCGCAGCAACGATGGCATCAACGGCATGTTTTTGCTCATCATTGAGATCAAGTGGCATTTTTGCCAATTTCACGGGGGAAGGGGCTTGCTTGGTTTGGATATAGCGCTCGATTAGACCTTTGTCTTCGAGCGTTTTTAAAAATGCTCTCTGCATACCTTCTAGTAGCAAAACATCTTCACTAGCACCGCGCTCACCGTGTAGCTTTAGCATATCAAACTGCTGCTTTTGCTTTTTTGCATTGGCACGAAAATCATCATCCGTGATATGCGGCAATATTCGCCAATGAGTAATTAGCAGATCTAGTGGCTTACCTTGGCGGACAAGGCTTGGCAGGATGACGGCTAAGACATCACCGAGTGGATAATGATAGTAACGCGCCAGCCAATAGGCCAGCTTGAGCATGCTGGGATCCAAAATAGGGTCAGCATCCAAACACTTATTAATTGGTTTGATTTTATTGACGGGTACACTGCTCTCATCTTTAGAAACATGAGCAATCACGATACCAATTAAGGTTTGGCGACCAAATGAAACCTCAACGCGGCTTCCAATTGGCGGCATCAGACGGTCTGGCGAAGCAAGCATATCCGCCGGTAAGCTATAGTCAAACACCCGATAAAGGGGTACGGGCAGCGCAACTTGTACCAACATAAATGGCTTCGCAGTTCTATCAGATTAATATTGATGTGAAATAAAGAAAAAGAGGCAGAGACCAATAAGCTTAGCATGATGCTAAGCTTATGATGGATTAACTGTTATAAGGTTATCTAAATAATAGAACTATATAAACAAAAATTACTATCAGTTTTAGTCAATATATAAGATAGATTCGATTTCGACCACGCCACCTTTAGGTAGGGCTGCGACTTGTACGGCAGCACGAGCAGGATATGGTTCGCTTAAGTTCGCCACAAATACTTCGTTTAAAACCGCAAAGTCACTTAAATCAGTCAAAGACACATTAAATTTGACCACGTCATTGATACTGCCACCAGCCGCTTCACAGATCGCTTTAATGTTTTCGAACACTTGCTCAGCCTGCGCTTTAAAACCTTCTCTTAATTCCATGGTTTCAGGGTCGAAACCAAGCTGACCTGAAATATAAACAGTGTTGCCAACTTTCACGGCTTGTGAGTAAGTGCCTACAGCTGCTGGAGCTTTATCTGTTTGGATCGTTTGACGAGTCATGTTATGTCCTTTTCGTATTTTATTGGGTGGTCTGTTGCTCACTAACCAGCAACAGTACCTATTATTGTTTTAGAGGTTGTCAAAACCTCAGTGTGATGCGTTCAAATCTGACTAGACAATGAGTTTGCTAGCCAGACAAGGTTATTATAATTGATATAGCCGTATGATGTTAGGGAAGCCGAGTAATGAACGCAGCTCACGAATGCCTTGAGCCAAGTGATTGCGACTGCGTACGATGATATGGATGATAGTATCACTATTACGCACGTCAACGGTCTCAACCCCCATATGCAGCTGGCGCAGATGATAAATCACTTCACTGATTTGCTCATCGCTAAGCGCAATAGACAGCTTTAAGTAAGCAGGAAAACGAATTTTGCCGCTATTTTTTATATCATGCTCGTCTGTTTCACCTTGTTTTACAGCGTTATCACTACGCCAACGCAGTTGAATCACCTGATAGGGATTGTCTTTACGAATGTCGTCAAGCGAAAAGCATTTGTGTCGATGAACGACCAAGCCGTGCCGAGATAAATGCCCAACGATAGGGTCACCATAGATTGGATGACAGCAGTTAGCAAAATCAAGCTCAACCCCAGAGGCATTGGCGATCAGCTGCTGTGGCTGTGTCATATCTTCGTTGTGTGCTTTGGCTTGCACGTCACTGACTTCATCGTTAAACAAACGAGTGACTACAAGCTGTGGCAGTAGTGTACCGGAGCTTATTTGTTCGAATAGGGCGTTTTTTTCAGTCACACCGCGCCATTCAGTCAGGTCTTTCCAATCATCCTCTGTTAGGTCATCGAGCGTTTTTTGATAGGTTTTAAGGGCACGATCTAACGCTTGACGACCATGGTGCTGCTTGTCAGCGGTAGATAAGTCTTTGAACCAACGTAATATCTCTTCACGCGCTTTGTTGGTCACCACAAATCCTAACCATTCTGCTTTTGGTTCTGAGTGACTGTTTATCTCAATTTCAACGGACTGTCCGTTTTTTACCACGGTACCGAGTTTTGCTGCTTTATCATCGATATTGGCACCGACAGCGACGTTACCAACCATAGGCCCGACTGCGTAAGCAAAGTCTAGTGCCGTTGCCCCTTGTGGTAGCTCATAGGCACGACCTTGCGGGCTATAACAAATAATCTTACTTGAATGCAAATAATCCATTAACTCATTAATAGTCGAGACCGCTGCCGAAAAGTTAGGACTATTTTCATTTAAGTTGTCTTCATCGACCAAGTCTTTCATGTTACGCAGTGACGCTTGGATAACTGATTGACTCACATCAGAAGCATGCTCTGCACCGATAACACCGAGCCTTGCAGCACTTTGCATTTGCTTGGTCAAGATCGTCACTTTTACGACATCGTTGTCGCGCTCATAAATGAGCGTGAGTGATTGATTGCCACCTGGTAACGGCCTGCGAATATTATCCGCAATATGCGTATCATCAATTTGATACTTTTTAATAAGGTAATACGCCAACTTGTCGCAAGCTTCGATATTATCGAGGACAATCTCAAATGCATAGTGTCGTAGCAGCGTGTTGATTTCTCCGCGATTGCGGAAAAACTGGCGGTAAATGACCACGCGATTGTCTAATACTTTGACCAGTCCGTTGAGCCCCAAATTATTGAGCACGATACTCAGATAACGATGAATGGCTTCTCTTTGGAAATTACGCCCAAGTCCATGCTGTAGCAGCTTGTCAGATATCTTGTTGTACATATCAGAATCAAGGTTACGATAACACAGCACCTCAATATAATCGGCGATATCATTAAGACCCATCAAGCGTGCAAATGGTACATAAAAATCTAAGGTTTCTTGTGCTGTCGTACGTTGTTTTTCAGGGCGCACAGCATCAAGCGTAGACATATTATGCAGACGGTCAGCAAGCTTAATGATTAGTACACGTGGATCTGCGAGTGTGGCGGTCAAAATTTTGTGAAAGGTCGCCGCTTTGTTTTGCTGCTTATTGTGAGAGGAGGACTTTAGTTTTGTCACACCATCGACTAGCCTAGCCACTATCTTGCCATAGCGCTGCTCGAGCTGCTCGTCACTTACGTCGGTGTCTTCGACCGTGTCATGCAAAATCGCTGCAATAATCGTATCTCGATCTAAGCGAAAGCCAGCCAGTATCTCAGCCACTGCGATAGGGTGAGTGATATAAGGTTCCCCTGATTTACGCTTGTCTTTAATGTGCGCAATATCACCGAACTCACAGGCATCAATAATGTCACGGCGCTCAGCAGCAGTGAGATAACCGACTGAACGCAGCAAGTTATATTGAGCGTCATCGACGAGATGATGACTGAGTTTGGGTAGGGTTTGACTCATAAATGACGATCCTATTTTCCATGACTGACTGACTTGATCATGGATCGAAGTAAGCAGTGAATGGTGACTGAATATTGACCAACCATACGAAATTTAAGTAGGGGTAGGCCATTCTCTAATTAATCGCAAATCGCATTCAATGTCAACTGATAAGCGAGTAGGCGATGAAAAAATTTGACTCAGTGGGCTATTTTGATAGATAAATGGCTATCAAAACAGCAAATACAATACAGTTACAACCAAAAAACCACAGCCTATGCTGTGGTCTTTGTTATCAATGAAGGTCATGTTGATCTTATAAAGCCATTATCAGCTTCAAAGACTTAGTAAAAAAAACCTTATCAAAAATAGCTTTTTAGAAGCTATGATCGCCTGACAATGCCAAATCAAGTGAGCTCGTTGCAAAGTTATGCTCTGGTTGATTTAGAATGTCGCGGGTGATTTTGCCAGCGGCAATTTCACGTAACGCCAGTACTGTAGGCTTGTCGTTATCGACATCAACCAACGGCTCGGCAATACCTTTGGCCAATTGACGGGCGCGTTTGCTTGCGACCAAAATTAGCTCAAAGCGATTATCAACATTATCCAAACAATCTTCAATCGTCACTCGTGCCATAAATAGCTACCTCGGTTGTTTTTATTAGCCACGGACCTTGCCCGCCACTCAATAAAAATAATATCAAATACATAAAGGGGGATAGCTAAATATTATAGCATTTTTTGCCAAGTCGCGTAGTTGCTTTTTATATCTACTTATTAGATAAGCAACTGACGAACATTGTAGCCTAGTTTACTCTTCTACTTGCTTATTTAGCAAGTTGCTAATCGTGCGATGATAACGTTGTTGCTGACGGCTAAGGGTTTGTCTATCCGCCACGATAATCGCTTTTAGCTCAGCTAAGGCTACGTCAAAATTATCATTGATCACCACATAGTCAGCATTTACGTATTGTGCCATTTCGGTGACCGCGCCAGCTAGACGGCGCTCTATCACTTCTACAGAATCCTGCGCACGGGTTGAGAGACGTTGGCGCAATGTAGCAATACTAGGTGGTAGAATGAAAATCATAATGGCATCGGCGAAGATATTTCTGATTTGCGTCGCCCCTTGCCAGTCAATCTCCAAAATAACGTCAATACCCGCCGCTAGCTGGGTACGTACGCTTTCCTCTGACGTACCATAATAGTTACCAAATACTTCTGCATGCTCTAAAAATAGACCCGCATTGATACCATTGGTAAAACTCTCGGTATCTGTAAAATGATAGTGCTGACCATCAATCTCGCCTGGGCGCGGGGTGCGAGTCGTATGTGAGATACTAACCGTTAAGTCGTTGGTCGTAGCAAGTAACTGCTTAACCAGTGAGGTCTTGCCAGTACCTGAGGCGGCAGTAACAATGAATAATGAACCTGTCATACAATTTATCCTAATGGAGTATGTGCTAGTAAAATGTGTCTTAGTAACAGACTAAAAGACGATTCAGTCAGTGGTAGAGACTGGAAAAAAGAAAAAATGCCATCATGTATGGCGATAGAAATCATAATAGTTGCGTTATTATAAACTGCTTTTATGTGAGATAAAGCGGGTTTTGCAATATGTAGCTAGCATGTTGATGTTTGCACCTGACACATTGCAATGAGTGTGCTGCTATTTTTGAGGGCAATAAAATCAAATTATGCTAAAGTAGAGCATTGATTTTGCCCCAACTTTTGAATCAAAGCTTTTATACATAAGCTTTAGATATAAATTATCCGACGATAGGCCTTTTTATGCAAATTTATCTTGCCAATCCCCGTGGGTTTTGTGCTGGTGTGGACCGTGCGATTGCGATTGTTAATGAAGCACTAACACGTTTTGAGCCACCCATCTATGTCCGTCACGAAGTTGTACATAATAAATTTGTGGTGTCGGATTTGGCCAATCGGGGCGCGGTATTCGTCGAAGAACTTCACGAAGTACCGGACGGCTCCATCGTCATATTCTCCGCTCACGGCGTCTCTAAAGCGGTTGAAGATGAGGCTGAGCGACGTGATTTGACAGTGTTTGATGCAACATGCCCATTAGTGACTAAAGTACATATCGAAGTGGCAAAGTTTGCACAAGACGGTATGGATGCGGTGTTGATAGGACATGCCGGACATCCTGAGGTCGAAGGTACAATGGGGCGCTTCAATCGCCGCCATGGTGGGCAGATTCATCTGGTCGAAGATGAAGGCGATGTGGCCGCATTGACCGTGCAAGATGCCGAACGTCTGGCATTCGTGACCCAAACGACCCTGTCTATGGATGATACGGCTCGCGTGATTGATGCACTGCGTGAAAAGTTCCCTAGTATTCAAGGCCCTCGCAAAGACGACATTTGTTATGCCACCCAAAACCGCCAAGATGCGGTCAAAGATTTGGCCAGTCGCTGCGAAGTCGTTTTAGTCGTCGGCTCGCCAAACTCGTCAAACTCTAATCGTCTGCGCGAGCTAGCAGAGCGTATGAATTGCCGTGCTTATTTAATCGATAACGCTAGTGAGATGGATAAGCGTTGGTTGGATGGTGTGCAGAGTATCGGTGTGACTGCTGGAGCATCCGCGCCTGAAGTGTTGATCCAAGAAGTGTTGCAGCAGTTGCAGGACTGGGGTGGCGATCTACCTAGTGAGCTATCTGGTATTGAGGAAAACGTAACGTTCAGTCTGCCAAAAGCCTTACGGATTCCTGTCACCCAAGTTGGTAAGTAATTAGGACACGCCCTCGTATTTGTATGAATCGTCATTTATATGGATAAGCTCGCATGAAAGAACCAAAAGCCAGATTTGTATTGGCAGAAGCCACGCTCGCTGAAGTGAACAAGCAACTGAAACTCAATATGCTCGTCATGGTAGCAGTGGTCTTTGTACTGTTTATGAATATGATGAAGTTTATGGCAGAAAAAAGCGTTCTTTACGCTGTACTCGCAGTCATAATGATTTGCTTACTGTTCTTCATACAAAAAGCTCGCGGTATTCTTATGCTAAGAAAACAAGAGCTTACCCATAAATAGAAAGTACAAACATAAATAAAAAATACAGGTGAAAGTGCCAAATATAGGATAGTTATGACTGCTTATTACAAATTTATTAAACGCGAACAGCCAGAGGACGGCGTCAGTGTGGCGCATTACCAGCCAACCAAGCATGCACAAGGCGCTTGGAATGAGCACGAGCAGCATATGGCACCAGCTACAGGTCTTCTGACAGCTGAGATTAATAACTTTGCGCCGCAAGCCAATACCCGTATAGCTCGTGTCAGTCTTGATATTTTGGGCCTGATACCGCTCGATGACTTTACCATCACTACTCGCTGTATCCGACCAGGTAAGACTATTGAATTGATTGAAGCAGTTATGAGTAGCCGAGGCCGTGATGCCATCATTGCAAGAGCATGGCGACTGATTACGCAAGATACCAGCGAGATTGCCGGACTTGAAGATCAACCAGCAAAATACAAACCTGAAGAGTTGCCCGTTTGGGAAGACATGAAAGGCTGGCCGGGCGGCTTTATCGAGAGCGTACGTTTGGTGGCGACAGAGGATCGTCGTCCCGGACGCGGCATGGTATGGATTACCAATGATTTTGATATGGTGGAAGGCGAGCTGACTGATGACTTGGTGCATCTATTAGGTATGGTCGATACTGCCAATGGTGTTGTACCAAGATTGGGTCTTGGGTTGTCTAAGTTAGAATGGATGTTCCCCAATACGGATTTGCAAATCCATATGCATCGCTTCCCAAAAGGTCGCTGGCTCGGTATCGAAGCCGTACAACAATATGGCGATGATGGTATTGGGTTGACCAGTGCAGTATTGCACGATGTATACGGGCCGTTCGGTCGTAGTGAACAAATTCTCACCATTCGCCCGATGCCACGTTAAAAAAGAAAGAATCAACTATCTAGTGATTTTGGAAAACGAAACGATATCTTATAATCAATTAATTATACAAATATTGGAGAAATGGTTTTAATAGTAACTAATAAGAAGATATTACCAACCAGACGATATCAATCGACATAGAGGTTACTATGAAAGCACATACTCAATTTTCAAAAAAATTAACAACTATTTGGGAGTTATTGATAGAGATTTATTCAGAATAGCGGTTAGCTTTCGTTCTTACGCTAAAAAATGATCGATACCAGAACACCACCTTGATAAACAAGCGCGGTGTTTTTTATTGAATAGGGCTTTTGAGCTTGAATTTTTTCTCAATGCCCCTATTAGTATAGACAGTTTAACGGTATCACATACGGCAGGTTCTCTAACATTATGTGAGCATCTTTAGTGAGTATATCGTTATCTGATAATAGGTCTTTCATAGAATTTAAAGGAGTTTTTATGAGTGAAGCAACTCAAGCTGAAGGTCTGAATCCAGAATTAAAAAAACATACGTTTGAAGCGGAAGTGGCGCAGTTGCTGCATTTGGTCACGCATTCACTATATTCTAATGCGGATATTTTTGTCCGTGAGCTCGTCTCTAACGCGTCGGATGCTTGCGATAAGTTGCGCTTTGAAGCTACCAATGATGACAGCCTTTATGAAGATGATGGCGAATTAAAAATCCGCATTGCTGTCGATGAGGAAGCTAAAACCATTACCTTTACCGACAACGGTATTGGTATGAATGAAGCCGATGCCATCGAAAACTTGGGTACGATTGCTAAGTCAGGCACCAAAGCATTTTTGGATAAATTGTCTGAATCACAAAAACAAGACGGTCAACTGATTGGCCAGTTCGGTGTTGGTTTCTACTCTGGTTTTATCGTCGCTGATACCATCAGTGTTGAATCGCGCAAAGCGGGTGAGCCTGCTGATAAAGGCGTGCGCTGGGTATCAGATGGTACTGGTAGCTTTACTGTTGAGCCTATTACCAAAGACACACGCGGTACGGCGATTACTTTGCACCTAAAAGAAGAATATAGCGAGGGCGAAGATAACTACCTAGATCGCAGCAAAATCAAGCGCTTGGTTAATAAATACTCTGACCATATCAGCTTGCCCATTCAGATGCGTAAAGAGATCTGGCAAGAAGACGTAAAAGAAGACGAAAACGATGACACGCCTGCTGGTGGCGAAATGGTACTCACTGATGAGTGGGAAACCATCAACAAAGCCAGTGCACTATGGACTCGCTCTAGCTCTGAAATTGAAGATGATGAGTATGTCGATTTTTATAAGAATATCTCTTATGACATGGATGGGCCGCTTACTTGGACGCATAACCGTGTCGAGGGCCGTGTACAGTACACGCAGCTACTATACATCCCTAAAAAAGCACCAATGGATCTATACACTCGCGAGCAGCAGCATGGTCTAAAGCTGTATGTGAAGCGCGTCTTTATCATGGATGAAGCTGAGCAGCTGCTACCGATGTATTTGCGTTTTGTGAAAGGGGTCATCGATTCAGCAGACTTGCCATTGAACGTGAGCCGTGAGCTACTACAAGAGTCACGTGATGTAAAATCTATTCGTGATGGTAACGCTCGCCGTATCTTGACTTTGCTGGCCAGCCTTGCCAATAGCGAAGACAGTGATAAGCAAGAGAAATTTGCGCAGTTCTATGCAGAGTTCGGCGATGTCATCAAAGAGGGTCTAGGTGAGGACGCCGGTAATAAAGAACGTATTGCTAAGCTATTGCGTTATGCTACCAGTACCCAAGATGGCCTTGAGACCAGCTTTGAAGATTATAAAGGCCGAATGAAAGATGGCCAAAAAGCGATCTACTACCTCACCGCTGATAATCTAGCTGCAGCAAAAAACAGCCCGCAACTTGAGCTGTTTAAGAAAAAAGGCATCGAAGTTATTTTGATGACCAGCCGTGTTGATGAATGGGCAATGAATTTCTTAACCTCATTTGATGACACACCGCTACAAAATATCGCAAAAGGCGCGGTAGATTTGGGCGACTTGCAAGACGAAGCAGAAAAAGCCGAAGCAGAGAAGGCCGAAGAAACTTTAAAGCCTATCGTTGATAAGCTTAAAACTGCGTTAGGTGAGCGTGCTAAAGATGTCAAAGTCTCAACGCGTTTGGTTGATAGCCCTGCTTGCTTAGTCGTTGGTGAAGGCGAGCTATCACCGCAAATGATTCAGATGCTACAGCAAATGGGTCAAGATGTGCCAGCAAGTAAGCCCACGCTAGAGGTCAATCCTGATCATCCATTAATTAAGAAGCTTGAGAGCAGCGAGCAGTTTGATGATTTGGCGCAAGTCATTTTTGATCAAGCATTGTTAGCCGATGGCGGTCAGTTAGAAGATCCAGCCGCTTATCTAAAGCGCGTTAATGAGCTATTGATGAGATAATGTCTGGTAATTGATGTAAAAGGAGGTCTTGTCTGCAAGGCCTCCTTTTTTATTGAGGTTTATGGTCATATTTGAATGAATTTTACAAATCATCCTTATCCTCTTGACCGACAATCCGTTACAATCGCGATAGATTAGCGAGCTAAACTATTAGGCAGTGCTAGTCATCTTCGATAAACATTCCATCGTGAATTCAATATAAATAGATGTCTACAGCCGTGAAAAAATCGTAAGTCGATTACATCAAACGGCGACGACATCATGATAGTTATCATTGGGTCATTTTATTTTTCTCGACTGGCTAGAGGTCTAAGTCTTTGTCACTTACGTCGTTAAAAACCGTATCGCTCCAGCGTTTTTCGCTTAATTTCGCTGCCAACATTATCGCAACTTTGTGGATGTTGGTGGGTTCAACTCGGGCGTTTTCTTGGGTAAAGCCCACTTTTATACAGTTTGCTGTATTTGCCTTATTGGCACTTGGTAGTAACGTCCTATTTTCGTGGTTAGCGGCTGAAAGTAGCAGCACGTTCAATGAGCAAGGCTTGGTCAGTTATTTGATCTGGCCGATGATTATTTTATTAAGTGGTATTATCTTGGCACGGCGAGCGAGCAATCAGACACTGGTTTTTGTGCCTGTTGTTCTTTGGTTGGTTGCTGATACCTTATCTGCATTATTGCAGAGTTTGGTACAGTTTTTTGGTAGCTATGGCTGGTTACCTGAGTGGAGTTACTCGTTTTTACCCATACTATTTTTGGTATTGTTTTTATGGCAGACGCTTGCTTTGCTATGGATTTTTTCTCGTCGCCTGCGCATACCATGGTGGGAGCGAATTATTATCCTAGTTGGTGCTGTGGCATTGTTGACGATCTGGCAGCGCAATGTCGCTGATCAGCCTATATTTAAGCAAATTCCAGTAGAGCCTGTGTTGGAAGAGGCGGCACTATATGAGCAGCCCCGTTTATTACAGCAAGCATTAAATAGTATAGACCCAAGTATCGATGGCAAAACCGACTGGTACTTTATGGGTGTGGCAGGGTTCTCTGGTCAAAACGTCTTTCGTTCTGAGATCAATAAAGTACGTGAGCTGTTTGATGTACGCTTTGGGACCAGCGGGCACTCGTTGTCTTTAATTAACAATACGTATAGCTGGATGGACGAGCCAATTGCGACCAAAACCAGCATTTTACGCGGCTTAAAGAAAATCGGTCAGCAGATGAATGCTGACGAAGATGTGTTGTTTTTGACGTTGTCTTCACATGGTAACGAGGATATCGTTCAGTTAGCGAATCCGCCAATCGCGATGGACAATCTAGATGCTGCATGGCTTCGTGAAGCGCTGGATGCTTCGGGTATTCGCTGGCGCGTGATCGTAGTGTCTGCTTGTTATTCGGGATCATTCATCGATGAACTGGCGTCTCCGACCACAGTGGTGATAACGGCATCAGCCGCTGACAAAGCATCGTTTGGCTGTACCAATACGGCTGAGATGACGTATTTTGGTCAAGCATTTTTTGCTGAAAGTTTGCGAGGAAATACCAGTTTTGAGTCCGCTTTCAAGGATGCTCGTATACGTGTCAATGAGCGTGAGAGCGCAATGGGATTTGAGCCATCAGAGCCGCAGATGGTAATCGGCAGTTTAATGGAAACCGCCTTACCTGCGTTTGAGCAAGTGCTGTTTGATAAAGCGCGTCCTTCAGTTGCAAGTATTACGAATAATGCTGCTTCTACGACCGTTAATGTTTTACCTGAAACTAATACTAATCTATCGGTAGGCGAAGTAGATACAGCTGCCGAATAAATATGAGAAATGATCTAGTAACTGACAAATGCTAGTATCAAATAACGAGCACTTATTAAACGCTATCGTTGGTTTTTTGAATAAAAAGGATATCACTCATGCAGAATTCTTATAGTCATAGTTTGTCTAACAATAAGCAGCTTACGCAAAAAAGTGTGAATCGCTGTTTTAATGGTGAGCAGCATTATTATAGCCATGAATCAAAAGCCACCCAGTCCCCAATGACGTTCAGCATTTATTTGCCTGATGAAGCTTTGGCTGGGAGACGTTGTCCTGCGATATTATATCTATCGGGTTTGACGTGTAACGCGGACAATGTGACGCATAAAGGGCACTTTCAACAAAAATGTAGTGAGCTTGGTATTATTTTTATTGCCCCTGATACTTCTCCACGTAGCCATGCTGATATCGATGTGGCTGATGATGAGCGCTATTTTGTTGGTCAAGGTGCAGGTTATTATGTAGATGCCACTCAAGCACCATGGGCGCAGCATTTCAATATGGAAACCTACATCGTTGATGAGTTGTATGATTTGCTACGTGCAGAGTTCCCAATTATCAATATGGGTATCATGGGACACTCAATGGGCGGACACGGGTCATTGTTATTAGGCTTCAAACACCCCAGTAAGTTTATTAGTGTCTCAGCCATGTCGCCTGTGTGTGCAGCCAGTGAGTCGTCATGGGGGCAACAAGCGTATACCGAGTATTTCGGCGACGACAAAGCCCTATGGGAACATTTTGATGCCTCAAAAATCGTTGCACGCGCAGGCCAGCAGTATGTCAGTATTTTGGTGGATCAAGGCGGTGCTGATGAATTTTTCTTAGAGGGCCACCTGCAGACGTCAAAACTCCAAGAGGCCTGCGAAAAAGCCAAGCAACCATTGACACTACGTTATCACGCTGGACATGATCACAGCTATTATTTTATACAAAGCATGATGAGCGATCATATCGAGCATCATTGGCATATGGCTCAACTGAGTTAAGATACCGTGCGGACAACCGTGATACATTTTTAACGATCTCATTCATGCTCAACAGGTGATTTTTATGGCAAGTTATCAAGATTTGACAGCTTCTAACTCAAAGAATAAGTCAGCAGATACTAGCGCTACAAAGGCTACTATGCAGGCTGATATGGATGCCGCTTTGGCAAAAAAACAACGTAATACGACTGATAATGATCAATTATCTCAGATTAAGTCAGACGAGCTGATTGCAAAAACCGTCAATGATACGGGCGATAGAGTACTTGATGAGGTACAAATATCTCGCGTGATAGAAATGGCGTGGGAAGATAGAACGCCATTCGGTGCGATAGAGCATAGCTATGGTCTCGATGAGACTGCGGTTATCAAACTCATGCGCCAAGAGCTAAAGCCGTCATCGTTTCGCTTATGGCGTCAGCGCGTGAGTAATCGCGCTACCAAGCATGAGGCAAAGCGCTCTTTTGAAGTTGGCCGTGCTTATTGTAAGACCCAATACAAGCAGCGCTAAACAACTAAGTATTTAACATCAATATGTCAAAGGCTCGCAGCATATGTGAGCCGATTAGAATTTTTTTTAATCTATCCATATCTTATACAAACATGAATTAGGTAGCCCAATTATGAACAGTCCTGCTAAACCTTACCTTATTGCCCCATCGATCCTTTCAGCTGATTTCGCGCGGTTGGGCGAAGAAGTAGAGAAGGTACTAGAGTCGGGTGCTGATGTGATTCATTTTGATGTGATGGACAACCATTACGTACCCAATCTGACGTTTGGTAGCATGATTTGTAAGGCATTGCGTGACTATGGTGTTGAAGCGCCAATTGATGTGCATCTAATGGTATCACCTGTCGATAGTATGATTGAGCAGTTTTTGGAAGCAGGGGCTAGTATCATTACCTTTCATCCAGAGGCCAGCGCTCATATCGATCGCTCACTTCAACTTATCAAAGATGGCGGCGCAGAGTGCGGTTTGGTATTGAACCCAGCGACCCCATTACATTATCTTGATTACGTCATGGATAAAGTAGATCAGATTTTATTGATGAGTGTGAATCCTGGCTATGGTGGACAGTCGTTTATCGATAGTACTTTAGATAAAGTCCGTCAGGTACGTCAGCGTATCATTACTAGTGGTCGAGACATTCGATTGGAAGTTGATGGTGGTGTCAAAGCCAGTAATATCCGTGCGATTGCTGAAGCAGGGGCTGACATGTTTGTCGCGGGTTCTGCGATTTTTAATCAAGAAGATTATAAAGCGGCTATTGATGAGATGCGAGCAGAGTTAGCATTAGCCAACAACAGCTAGCAAGTGTTGGATGGTTAATAAAACGCTATTAGCCATCCAACAATACTATTAAAATGTGCTGTATAACTTATGACTATATAACGGTCAGTCACGTAAAGGTGAAATATGGACACAAAAAATTCTAGCAGTTCGGCAGAGCCTTCTGAGCAAGCAAACTCTCATGAAGCGTTGAATCAGCAGGTTAGGCAGTCAAGAAGTGGAACACCGCAACGTAGCTTGGTGCCGAAAGGTATTACCATTGGCATGGCTATGTTTGCACTGGTACTGAGCTTGGCAGGTTATGGCTTTCGTTTGATGGTGGGTGATGATGTCGGAACAGTGCTGCGCCATGCTGCGGTCATTGTGCCTGCATTTATGTTAGGTATTCCGCTATTTTTTTGGGTGGGTTCTCGCATACTCAATAAAGTCAAAGGCCTGCATATCGAGAGTTGGAATGCCATTAGTTTGGGCTATTTGACCTCTTGTATATTGATGCTATGGCTGATGGGTACTTATAGTTAAATGCTTTAGCACAAAGATAATATCTATTCATAAATATAGCGTCGTAATATTTTTATAAGCTATTTTCTATACCTTTTTAATCGTTAAGCCTTGCTTTGCAAGCATGGCTGGAATTTTATATGCGAATTGTACCGGCCAGTATTGCCAAAATTATCTATCCAAAAGATTTACCAAATGGCTTATTTACCAGCTTAATTATCGCGTGTTTGTTAATGGGGCTCGCTTCACTGCGTAACGGGACGGATCTACAGGGTTGGCTCAATGTGATTGAGAACTGGCTGCTGATGTTATTGATACTTCCGACTGCAACGGCGACTGTTGCTCTGCCTTTTAAATACCGCGATCCCACCCTTGAGCTAAAGCTGGTCTATTACCTTGGGATGTTCGTTGCTTTCTTATTTACG
The DNA here is from genome assembly GCF_904846415.1 of Psychrobacter piscatorii. GTDB lineage: Bacteria > Pseudomonadota > Gammaproteobacteria > Pseudomonadales > Moraxellaceae > Psychrobacter > Psychrobacter piscatorii. Next base: position 164,920 of record NZ_CAJHAR010000001.1, read on the forward strand.
TTAGCGAAACTGCGCTATTGGCGCTAATGTGTCCTTATTGCAAGGCATTCAAGTTTGTTTTTATAGTGAAGACTTATGTGATAGCCCTTGAATTCTAGTGTTAAAGCGTCCATTGTATGAGTAAGACAGATTTACCCGCGTTACTGTAAGATGATAGATTTGCCGAATGAGTTTGTTTTCAATCAATAACTGCTTTGCAATGACTAGTTTCTCTACCAGTACTAAACGGGATAATAAGGAACATATTAATGCCATATGATATCGATAATGATATAGAAGTAGACAACGAAAGTAGCGATCAGTTTGCAGGATTTGCCAAAGAAACCACGTTAGAGTTGGTGGAAGCAGATGATGGCAGGTTGTTGTTGCGTGATGCCGAGCAAGACGAAGCGCCGCTGATGACGATTGATTTCTCCGATAAGCTCAAAGAACTACTTGGTAGTGATACTCAGGCGATTGGTCAACATATGATTCATGCTGCGATTCAGGTCATTATGCAAAAGCAGATGAGTAAGTGGCATGCGCATGTGTATGATAAAGAACCAACGCACTACAGTTGATCTTTAGTGTATTAGCGAGCTGAAGATAGCTAAATATACAAGCATGAAAAAAGGGTTTATCAATTGATAAACCCTTTTTTTGTTCAAATAATATCATTCATAAAATGAAGATTATTTGATTTTAGCTTCTTTAAAAATCACGTGCTGGCGTACTTTTGGATCAAACTTTTTGATTTCCATTTTGCCAGGCATAGTGCGCTTGTTTTTAGTAGTGGTGTAGTAATACCCAGTACCAGCTGTTGATACTAATTTAATTTTATCTCTCATGATAGCTTTCCTGTAAATGAGGGGTCTTCAAACGATAGGTATGTGTCTAGAAGAATAAGTCGCTACCTATAATGTAGCAAAACAGCAGCCTAAATGATGAGAGTCATCACTCAGCTGCTATTTTTAACTTAAACTTTTTGACCTTGTGCGCGTAGATCCGCTAACACTTTATCGATACCAAGTTTGTCAATGATGCGCATACCTTTGGTAGACACACGTAGACGTACAAAGCGGTTTTCAGACTCTACCCAAAAACGATGGTTGTGAAGGTTTGGTAGAAAGCGACGACGGGTTTTGTTGTTTGCATGCGAAACATTATTACCCACCATAGGGCGCTTTCCAGTCACTTGGCAAACTCGAGACATGGCGAACTCCTAATCTATGAGGTATGAGTTTTTCTCATACCAGTCTGGGCAAGTTGCACGTTTTTGCGGCATGGACACAGCAAGCGGCAGCTTTGCACCAAACAAAACTATATGAAGGTTGAGCTGGTTTTGCTGTTATCTAAAGGCAAATAACAGGCTGACCAATTCAGAAAATTTTAAAGCCGACATTTATACCATAAAACAGATGAATACTCAAATATTTTTACAATAACTGTCGAATTAAAGGAGGGCTATTATACCCTGAAATGAGCGCGCTATGTTGTTGATTGTTTAATAGTAAAGATTAATTTTTAGTTGTAAGTTATAACAAAAGTCAGTAAAGTTGCTGTTATATATTTAATACAATCTGTTAATACATCGGTATCACTGTAAATCTAAGTATCATTACCAATCTTATTTAATTCTGTGTAATGGTTTTCTGCCTTTTTGCTTCATAAATCACTGCTCATGCGGAGTCAAAAACATGTCATATCCCTCGCTACCTACTTCTAAATTGTTTCAACTGACAGCGCTAACTTTATCATTGGCCTTGGCGGGTTGTGGTGGTGGGGGCACAGATACGGTTGCGCCAGAGCCTGATACTGGCGTGCAACTACCTGGTACGGATAATGGTGGCGGTACAGAAGTTCCAGTGGGTGCTTTAAATATTAGTAGTAGTCAATTGGTAGATGCAGACAATAACCCAATAAATGCTATTGGTCTAGAAGGGGCTTACTACGAAGTTTTAGTAACTGACGATAATAGTGAGCCTGTTATTGGTGCTAGAGTGAGCTTTTCAATCGATGCCGAAGGCATTGCTTTGTCACAAACAACATCAGGATCTACTCTAACGAACAGTGATGGCGAAGCTCGTATATTTTTAAAGCCTAATGCTCCTGATGTTTCGGGCGCTTATATTATTACTGCGAATGCGAGTAATGGTAATAATACCGCGATTGATAACCTGACTTTTTCAGTGCAGGCGACTAATGTGAGTTTGAGTGCGTTACAGGTTACTGACTCACAACTGAATGCAGGTGGACAGACAGCTGTATCTTTAAAAACCACTGATACAAATGGTAACGCCATCAGCGGTGTGCTGGTTAACCTAAATGCTGCTTGTGGTCAGCTACCTGAGCAGGTCACTTCTGATGAAAATGGTATGATAAATTTTGTGTACAAAGCCATTAACATCGATAACACTTTATGTAGTGGTGCCGTGCGAATCTCAGCCAATACCGGTAATGTTACTCAATCGGCTAGTATTTCTATACAGGCTCCTGAAGCGACTTCCATTGTCTATACAGCTAATGATCTAACGCTAGGTATTCAAAATAGTGGCTCCTCAGCAACAGGCGCAGTTGAGTTTACTGTATTTTCAAATAGAACGCCGCTTGCCAACGCCGATGTAACTTTGTCCTTGGAGAAATCTCCGTTAGGGCTAACTTTTGGTGTACTTGGCAATACATCTAATATACCTGCTACTACTGATAGTAATGGTGTTGTATCAGTTAATATTTATCCAGGCACAACGCCTGGACCCGTAGAAATAAAAGCTACTTTGGATAGTGATCCTCGCATCAATGCCCTATCAAAAAATATCTCTATTGCAAGTTCAAGGGTGACTCAGACGGGCCTTAGCCTATCATGGGAAAAGAATGTTTTGGATTGGTCTTTAGATGGCGATACTAGTAATATTACAGCGCGTATGGTCGATCGTAATGGCAATGCAGTACCTGATGGTACGGTCATTAACTTTACTGCCGAAGGTGGCAAGGTAACTTCAAGCTGTCCAACTAGCAATGGTGTATGTTCGGTCACTTTCTCAACGCAAAATCCACGTCCAGGTGATGGGCGTGTGAGCATTCTAGCGGTAGCGGAAGGTGAAAAAGAGTATATTGATTTGAATCAAAATAACGCTTGGGACAAAGATACCGATATTTTAGTTCATAATATTGGAGATACTTTCCGTGATGACAATGAAAACGGCACTTATCAACTTGGTGAGTTTACTTATCCGTTAACGACGAGTGCTAGCGAGTCATGTGATAATAACCTTGATCGATATATTAATCTTAAGTTTCCATCGTTATCTGATTTGAAAAGAATGCAGTATAAGGCAAATTACATTGGTGAGTTTGTCTCGCCAAATAAAGTTAATACCTGTAATAACGATTTGGATGCTGTAGTACGTTATCAGGGTATTACTTTGCTTGCTGATAAGGATGCTAGATTCACGATAATCGCTCCCCAACTCAATGCGCAAACGCAAGAAGTCTATGCTAATAACAGCCTGATTTCGATAAGAATGAATAGTGATGGTTTTTATGATCTAAACCCTATGCCTTCTGGCACTACGATTAGTGCTACGGCTACTGATAACACTGATTCTGATTCGATTAATATTGATGTGAGTCCATCTGGTCGAGCTAATACTTATGATATTTTATTTAGCGGTGTAGGGTCTGGACGCATTCTAAAATTCACTCTTGATGGAAACACATATACAGCTACAGAAAATAATAATGGCACATATGTTTTTGAAGATTTAGAAAGAGATACTCCACCAACGTCTGATGACATTCAGGTAGAGAGCGAAAATGGTTCTTGTTCAGCTGAGATTCGCTCTGGTGTAGAAAAAGTACCTGCTAACGTTGCTACTGGTAGTCCTGGAGATAATTTGGGAACTGTTACTACATTCAAGTTGAAAGACTGTTCAGTTGGTGATGAGTTTACAGTAATAGCGACTACTCCAAATGGTAATGTGACAAGACTTACTTACCCAATTCGCTAAGGTATATTTCAAATAAAACCCCCAATCTTACATTGGGGGTTCTTGCGTTATATCTCCCTGAATATATAAAGGGGCTGTAGTAGATAAGCACTATGCTAGACTACTTTTATGAAGATAACCCATTGTAAACTCAGTAAAAAAGTACAGCGAAGGCTGTTAGAGTTTTTCACAGCTGAAGTGACTGCTAGAACAGCCGCAGATTTGCTTGATATTCAGCCTAATACTGCTGCACTTTTTTATCATAAAATAAGACTTGTGATAGATCATCATCTCTCATTAGAAGCTGATGAGCTTTTTGATGGTGAGGTCGAATTAGATGAAAGTTACTTTGGCGGCGTACGCAAAGGCAAAAGAGGTCGCGGAGCTGCTGGTAAAACAGCCGTGTTTGGTATCCTAAAACGAAATGGTAAGGTTTATACCATTGTCGTAGCAGACACCAAACAAACCACCCTAATGCCTGTCATCAAGCGTAAAATCAAGCCTGACAGCTTTGTTTATACGGATAGCTATCGAAGTTACAATGCACTGGATGTGAGCGAGTTTAAACATTTCAGAGTCAATCACTCTATAGAGTTCACTTGCGGTAAAAACAATCACATCAACGGCATTGAGAACTTTTGGAACCAGTCTAAACGAACACTCAGAAAGTATAATGGGATTAATAAGAAAAACTTCCATTTATTTTTAAAAGAATGTGAGTTTAGATTTAACTATGGCTCACTATCTAATCAGCTGAAAACCTTGAAAAAATAGTATGATATTTAATCCTTATCTACTACAGCCCCTATATAAATCATCCTAAATAACCAAAAACAACCAACTCGCTCAGCAAAGCATTGCAAAAAAGATTAAAATAACCGGTTTACTCCGCTGCCAGCAATTTTTCAGCGATAAGTCATCATTTTTTATATTGGGCGAATTATGTCAGACAACACTAAAACGGTTTCATTATCGACCATAGCTTCTCAGAATAAACAGATTCCTAGCGCCATCGATACAGCGACATTGCTCATCAAATGCAAAGATCAGGCGGGTATCGTACAGGCGGTATCTGAATTTATTCATCGCTATGGCGCGAATATCATCACCTTGGATCAGTACTCCACCGCGCATGAGGGCGGGCAGTACTTTATGCGTTTGGAATTTGCGTTGGCAGGCTTGAGCGATATCATCGATAATTTTGAAGCCAGCTTTGCGCATACTGTGGCTAAGCGCCATAACATGGATTGGCGTCTGCATAACAATGCGACCAAGACCAAAGTGGGTATTTTGGTCTCAAAGTTTGATCATGCATTGTTAGATTTATTATGGCGACATCAGCGTGGCTTGCTAGATTGCGAGATTACTTGTGTGGTCAGTAACCATCCTGACTTACAGCAAGCGGTCGAAAATTTTGGTATCACCTTTCACCATGTGCCCGTGACCAAAGAGAATAAGGTAGAAGCAGAAGAGCAAATTCATAAGCTGATGGCAGGAAATGACTTGCTGGTGTTGGCGCGCTATATGCAGATTCTATCGTCTGATTTTGTGAAGCGTTGGCCGATGCAAGTAATCAACATTCATCATTCGTTCTTGCCTGCGTTTGTGGGTGCAGATCCATACCGTCAAGCTTATGATAAAGGCGTCAAGCTCATTGGGGCAACTGCGCACTATGTCACAGCGGAGCTTGATCAAGGCCCTATCATTGAGCAGGATGTACACCGTGTGACCCATCGCCAAGGGGTAACAGAATTACGGGCGATTGGGCGCGATATCGAGCGCAATGTCTTGGCTCGTGCTGTCAATTGGCATGTGCAAAACCGTGTGATTGTGGCAGGTAACAAGACCGTGGTTTTTAACTAGTAAAATTCCGTAAGAAACCAGTTCAAAAGTAAAAAAGGCGGTCAGTAGCAACAGTTACTGTCCGCCTTTTTTATGATGTGATATTTTATATCAGCATTTCCAAAACAAACTTGCTACCCACAAAGCCAATCGCTAACAGAACAAAGGCATAAATAGTGATATTCGCCGCACGTTTGCCTCGCCATCCTGCACGCCAATTGCCAAGCAGCAACGTACCAAATAACAACCACGACAGCAGACTAAATACCGTCTTGTGTACGATATGCTGTGCCATCAAATCTTCGACATAGATAAACCCGATACCCAGTGCGATACTAAGCAGCACAAAGCCTACCAAGAGCATATCGAATAATAGACTCTCCATACTTTGTAATGAGGGTAATTTATTGACCCAAAAGCGGTGAATGGTATGATGCTTGAGCTCGCGAATTTGTAGACGCAAAAATAGCGCTTGTACTGCCGCCATCAACAGCACACAATAGGCCGCTAACGATAATAGGATATGAGCTTCAAGACCGACACTGACGTCAGTAAGCGGTTGATAGGGTGCGCGGCCAATATAGCCGACGGTCATACCTATTAGTGCAGTAGGCGCAGCCAAAATACCAAGGCTCAGAATAGGGCGGTACAAACAAAACAGCAGATAAAAGAATAAGAAAAACAAACTGGTCAGGCTAATGATATTGAACAAATTGAAATTCAGACCATAAAGCGTCACAACATATGGATAGAGTAAGGTCGCATGTGCGGCCATCCCTACCAATAAAAGCCCCAAACTGACGCCTTTATGAATAGGTTTGTCCTGAATCAGCGCCCAACCAATGTGGAGGCTGACTAAGACATAAGCCATGCTAGCAAGTAAGAATGCAAGGTGCACAGATAAAAAGCCTCATCTTATACTGAGCGTAAACTGCCGCTCAATGTGTCGCTAAAATAGTATTATCAGAATGATTAGAATAATCGTCCAATTTATCATAAAATGGGTGCCAGTTGAGTACCATCTTGATTATTCCTTATAAATGTTTGCCAAGGCTGCAACGAGCAAAATATAAAATCAGTCGCTTATAAATAGTCACTGACAAGAAATTACTGATAAGAAATCATTATAAAGATAAGAACTGAGTCTTTTGCAAAACCACTATAAGTTTTGAGCCATGTTGATGCTATAGTATTGATAATATGATTTTTTATACATTTCTTATCAGAGAAACCCCAGTATTTGATAGTCCATCCTAATAGTATTGATGAACCATTTGAATGGTTTGATTCGCCACCATTTTATTGAAAGTTATTTTAATTGCGTATTATTTAATTGAAAACCATTTTAATTGAGAGTTATTTATGTTTGATACCTTAACAGAACGCTTATCGTCCAGCCTACGTAATATCGTCGGTACGGGGCAGTTGACCGAAGACAATATCAAAGACACCCTGCGTGAAGTACGTATGGCACTGTTAGAAGCTGACGTAGCACTGCCTGTCACTCGTGATTTCGTCAAACGCGTGAAAGAGCAAGCGCTGGGTGCTGAAGTGCTCAAAGAGCTAGCCCCAGGTCAAGCCTTTGTCAAAATCGTGCACGATGAGCTGACCGAAATGATGGGCAGCGCCAATCAGCAGTTAGAGATGACAGGCAAACCGCCCGTTGTCTATTTACTAGCAGGTTTGCAAGGTGCGGGTAAAACGACCACAGCTGGTAAATTGGCCAAATATCTACAAGAACGCCAAAAGAAAAAAGTCATGCTGGTATCGGCCGACGTCTACCGTCCAGCGGCTATCAAACAGCTTGAGCAAGTCGCCGGTCAGGTGAATGCTAAGTTTGTGAACTCAAGCACGGATGAAAATCCGATTGATATCGCAAAGCGTGCGATTGAAGAAGCCAAAATCCAGTATCAAGATATCCTGATTATTGATACCGCGGGTCGTCTACATATCGACGATACCATGATGGATGAGATTAAGGCGCTAACGGCTGCGGTTAACCCATCTGAGACGCTATTCGTCGTCGATGCAATGACGGGTCAAGATGCCGCCAATACCGCAAAAGCCTTTAATGATGCGTTGCCATTGACGGGTGTTATCTTAACCAAGACTGACGGCGATGCACGAGGCGGCGCGGCGCTGTCTGTACGTGCTATCACCGGCAAGCCAATTAAGTTCTTGGGTCGCGGTGAAAAACTCGACGAGTTAGAGCTGTTCCACCCTGAGCGTATTGCCCAGCGTATCCTTGGTATGGGCGACGTACTGAGTTTGGTCGAAGAAGTTGAGCAGAAAATTGACCGTGATAAAGCCGAAAAAATGGCGAAAAAGATGCAAAAAGGCGGTGATTTCGACCTTGAGGATCTGTTGACTCAGTTCCAGCAGATGAAAAGTATGGGCGGCATGGCAGGCTTTTTAGATAAAATGCCTGGTATGGGCGGCTCAGACATGCAAAAAGCCGTTGAGGACGCCAAACCAGAAGAGAAAGTACGTGAGATGGAAGCATTGATCAACTCAATGACGCCATTTGAGCGTAAAAACCCTGATAAAATTAACCCAAGTCGTAAGCGCCGTATCGCTGCAGGCTCAGGGCGTGAGATTCAAGATGTTAACCGCTTGCTCAAACAGCATAAGCAAATGGCAAAGATGATGAAAATGATCTCAAAGCCTGAAGGTATCAGTAAAATGATGAAGTCTATGCAAGGCCTCATGGGTGGCGGCAGCGCGGGCGGTGGCGGCGGTCCATTGTTTGGCGGCGGTCAGCAAGGCACTAAAGACGTGAATCCAGAACAAATGGCTAAGCAAATGGGACTGGATCCGAACAATATGCCAAGCACCGAAGAGATGCAAAAGCAGATGCAAGAAATGCAAAACCAAGCACCAAAGAAGTTTAAAACACGCTTCTAATACATCGTGATGTATACTGAAAGTATTTTATATAGGCCCTAAAGCTACCTAAGCTTTAGGGTTTTTTATGGTTAGCTATGAATGAGTACAGATGAATAAAGTATGGAAAACGTAGAAATTCATAAAATTCAGTTAGCCTAAATGCTATGATAGGCGCTGCTTCACTCTGTCTAGATTATTACAGGACATGAATGATAGATCGTTATAAAAAATTAGTAAAATCTGATAAATCAATTTAGAACGCCAAAAGTAAAAGCCGAGGTTGTGATGTTTTTAGCAATGGATACCGTGTTCGATCAGTGTTCGATCGCGATTTTAGATTCGAGCGGACAGATACTGTCGAGCCATACCGAAACAGGCAAGCGTCAGCAGACTCAGCAGATTTTACCGATGATTGATGCGGCACTATCTGATGCGCAGTTACGTCTTGCTGATATACAGGCTCTAATATTTAATCGCGGGCCGGGTGCATTTAGCGGTATCCGCATTAATACGGCAGTGGTGCAAGCGTTGTCTGTCGCGCATGACTTGCCTTGCGTTGGCGTCTCAAGCCTACAAGCGATTGCACAATCTGCGTATCAGCAGTACGGACTGAAACACCTATACAGCGCCCTTGATGCTCGTATGCAGCAAGTCTATTTCGGACAGTATAAGTTATCCGTAGATGATCAGTCAGGTCAGGGCATCATGCAGCCAGTATTAGATGATCGTAGCGACAGTACAGAACAGCTACTAGATTATGATAGTAAAACAGCACTGAATCTCCCTATCACGGGGAATGGCGCGATGCTATTAGCACGACATGATCAGCAAGTGTGCCATGAAGACGTTTGGCCAGACGCTGTTATCATCGGGCAGCTTGGTGTTGCCCAATTTGCAAACGATGGTGGTACGGAGGCAGCGCAAGCATTACCAAAATATCTACGCAATCAAGCTTGGAAAACGCTCAAAGAACAAGGTAAAGCATAGCTTTTGAGTATCTTTTAAGCATTAATCAATATAAAACCAACGTTAATATAGGACAGCCAATCGGCCTGTTTTTAGGAAAGTCATTGTGGATATACTGTTATTCGTTCAAGCTGTCATCATGGGTATCGTGGAAGGTATCACTGAGTTTTTACCTATCTCTAGCACGGGATATTTGATTCTATCAGCAGATGTGATGGGATTTTGGACCAAAGAAAAAGTCGATTTGTTTGTGGTCGTGGTACAGCTTGGTGCTATTTTGGCAGTGATATATGACTATTGGGGCAGACTGTGGCAGGCGTTAATGGGTCTCATAACAGGCAAAGCAGAAGGTATGAGCAATCCTAGGCAGCTGGGACTCAGTCTCATTGTCGCGACCATTCCTGTGATGATTGTCGGTTTTACCTTTGCTGATGAAATCAAAGCGTATTTATTCAACCCTATCGTCGTTGCTATTATGCTCATCATCGGCGGTCTGCTCATATTCTATGTGGAAAAACGCCCTAAAACCATCATTGCAAAAGAAGCAGAAGATGTCAGTATAAAAACGGCCCTAATGATTGGTCTGTTTCAATGTCTGGCTTTGATACCTGGGACATCGCGTTCAGGAGCCACTATTATTGGGGCACTATGGCTTGGGGTCTCACGCAAGGCATCTGCTGAGTTCTCATTCTTTTTGGGCATTCCTGTCATTGTAGGCGCGGCATTATTAGATCTGCTCAAACACGGTGATGTACTGAGCAATCGTGAAGACTGGTTGGTATTAGGTGTTGGGACCATCGTATCATTTGTCGTCGCGCTTCTTTGTATTCGCCTACTTGTGGCGTGGGTGAGTCGCCGTGACTTTACCATTTTTGCTTGGTTACGCATTATTACGGGTGTTATCGTGTTGGTTGCGGCTTGGGGCTTTGGTTACCAAATGGCGGGCTAAATTTGTACGATGGCTTGTAATGCTATAGGTAAAAAGTGAGTAGTAAAAAGGATGATAGTTATGACAGCGCTGCATCACACAGATAATAAGTCAGGTGACCTTGTACAGTGCCAGTTGTTCTATGTGAATGACAACCAACAAGCTCAGATTGAGCGCCTACAGTCATTAATAGCTGAGCACAAATTACCAATCGTCCTAAAGACTGAGCTCTCCACAGAGAAATTAACACAAAAACGTCGCCAGCAACTGAGCCAAACATCCTCTCAACCTATTTTGCTGCTTGATGAAAAAGATAAGCTATCATGGCTTAGTGATGGACTGAGCGTGTCACCAGAGTGGGATAAGCTGCAACGCCGCGTGGTGAGTGCTGGTCGTAAGTCGGAGCTATTACTGCAAGCAGCAAAGATTACCGCAGATAGCTGTGTTATCGATGCCACTGCTGGCTTTGGCCATGATAGTTTGATATTGGCCAGTACTGGCGCACAAGTCGTTATGCTTGAGCAGCAGCCGTTGATGGCATTGCTGTTACTTGCAGAGCAGCAGCGTATGAGTACATACCCAAATTGGCAAAAGCTTATGGGGCGTCTACAGATTATTAATGCCGATGCGCTCAGTTATTTTGCGAGCCTAAAAGCTGACGATATATCGAATGATGCCAATGCAGTCGATGTAGTGTATTTGGACCCCATGTTTCCAGAGGATAGCTATCAAGATAGTAAGACAGGCAAAGGCGCAAAAGTCGGTAAGCACATGCAAGCGCTGCATCAATTGGCTCGTCCACCAACGCTAGATGAAGAGTGCCAACTGCTCAATAGCGCCAAGGCAATTGTGAGTCGAAGCGCGCAAGGACAAGGCCGTGTGGTTGTGAAGCGTCCGCAATTTGCGCCATTACTTGCCGATGAGCCGGCTAGTGAAAGCTGGCATAATGAAGCCGTGCGCTTTGATGGGTATTTTGTTTAACTAAGACTATTGTTCAATAGGCAATTTGCTGAATGGCTTAACATTACCGCCTTTAATGTTACAGGGTTTAATATTAAAGCAGCAGCCATCAAAGTACTTAGCATTCAAGTGCTTAGAATTAAGATACTTAGTATTAAAGTACCTAAAAGCACTTAACATGAACATCAAAGTACTCGACACAAAGACATTACATCAATAGTGCTTTATTACCATTCAAGCTTTAGTCGACGCAGATCAATCAAAGCGACAAGCATAGAGACCATCATACTATGACACAAACCAGCTCCTCCATGACGCTCAAGGACAAGCTTTACGCTTATATGCAGCTGACACGCTTTGATAAGCCAGTGGGTATTGAGCTATTGCTGTGGCCAACGTTATGGGGCGTGATGTTAGCAGCGATGGGGCAGGCGCAGCAGCAAGGAATGGCAGCAGGCTTGCCAAGCCTCAAGATATTTGTGATATTTGCGCTTGGGGCGATTTTTATGCGCGCCGCTGGCTGTGCGATTAATGATTTTGCCGATCGTAAAGTAGATGGTCATGTGACTCGCACCAAAGGCCGACCATTAGCAGATGGACGTCTGTCTGGCAAAGAAGCCATTGCTGCATTTTTGGTACTGGTATTACTCAGTGCCAGTTTGCTGCTTTTCTTACCCATAGCTGTATTTTATTGGTCGCTTGGTGCTGTTGTCTTGGCCTTTATTTATCCATTTATGAAACGCTATACCCATCTACCGCAAGTGTTTTTGGCAGCGGCGTTTGGGTGGGCCATACCGATGTCTTATGTGGCGGTGCAGGGCGCTCCCGATATTTGGTGCTGGCTATTGTTCTTTGCTTATATGTGCTGGACGGTGGCCTATGATACGCAGTACGCGATGGCCGACCGCGAAGATGATCTCAAGATTGGTGTCAAATCAACAGCAATATTATTTGGCCGCTATGATGTGATTATTATCTCAATTCTGCAAATGCTATTTTTGCTGATGATGGGCGCGGCTATATGGCATTACTTTGCACCGACGACGCTAGGAGTGACACCCGTATTCGGATTGGCATTGGTGGCGATGATGTTTGCTAAACAAAACAGCGCGTGTGCCAGTCGCAATGCACAGGCTTGCTTTCAGGCATTCTTAGCCAATATCTGGGTAGGACGCTATGTTTTTGCGCTCATTGCAATTGCTTGTATATGGACGACTCTAAATGGATAAATTTAAGAAGTTACCGAGATTCAAAGCAAAGCGACCATCAAACGCTAGTGAGTCAGGCGTCGACTATCAGGCAAAACTTGCTGAGCATGGACTGACACGCGAGCAAGTCATTGCCACTGAGCGTAAGCTGGCAAAGTTTGCTAATACAATGGATTCTCTTGTCCGCGTGCCTTTTACCAAGCAAGGCATGGGTGCGGATGCGGCGCTCTCTACCATTCCTCTCGCAGGGGATGTCGCAGGACTGATATTGACGAGCTATGCTTTTATACTGGGTCGTCAGTTGGGTGTTCCTGCCGATAAAATGACACCCGCTGTTAGACTGGCGCTGATTGATATGGTGGTCGGTATTGTACCGGGTATTGGAACATTGCTAGATATTTTTATTCGCCCTAGCCGCAAGACATTGAGTATCGTACACGAGCATTTGCACGATGAGTATGGCATTACCGAAACGATGCATATGGATCGGCCTTTTTTGCATCAATCACTAGAAGACAAGCAGCAAGGCCGCTTTGGTGACTTTTGGCGAAATCCTATAGTGGCTTGGCTGTACTTGCATATCCCTGACATGTTGGGAATCATCGTGATTGTATTTGTTGGCTGGGGGATATGGACGGCGATAAGTTGGTTGGTCGGACTTTTTGGTCAATCGACTGGGTTTGGTTAAATAAAATCATCTACCAGAAAGTTAAGTAAATACGAGTGAGTAGAGACCAGTAAATAGAGATAAAAAAAGCGGCAACGATAGTAACGTTTGCCGCTTTTTTTTGGTTTTAAATACCGAGTTAGATAAAGTACATGTTTAGGTTTTATTCAGTGACGACTTCTGCTTCAGCACTGACCGCATCAAAGCTAGTGACTTTATTGTTTTGGATAAGATCAATGGTACCGCCACCTGCATGACTCACCAGTTGGACGTTACCGTCAGCTGAGCGATAAGTGGGATTGTTACCTTGACCTTCTGGTGCGCTGAGTGTCATTTTTGGCTGGTTGGGTCGAGTGACGATAGCATTGAGCAACCCTGCTGCTGACGTTTCAAAAACGACCGATAAGATGTCGCCTGCTTCGCTTTTGTAGCGCACATCAGTGATTTGTGCGCCTTTGATCGCCTGTTCTGGGTTGGGCGCTGTACCAGTATTACTTGGTGCAGCGACAGTGCCTCCAAGATCTTGCTCTAGTTCAGTCAAACTCACATCGCGCTCTGAATCAATATCAGTCTGCGCTACATTTTGAGTGTCATCTGCATTGCTGTTTTCAGCTTTATCTACATTGATATTTGTGGTGACTGGCGTGGTCTGTGTTGGTGTTTCGGTAGGTGCTTCAGGTTCTGGCGTTTCTTGACAGGCAGTCAGCAGAAATAAACTCAAAAAAACAGCAGAAGTCTTGAGACAGTTAACCTTAGCGTTTGTTGAGCTTGGCAATTTTGAGACGAAAGTGGTCATAATCAGGTTTATCCGTTAATAGCGCGCTATATAGATGTGGCAATTTGCAAGGGTCAACCTGCCAGTTAATGACCCTATATTATTATGTATTGACCGTAATAACCAGCTTGCGCTGTCCGCCATATCCAGTCACGTCTTTATGCTCACACAAGTAAACCCCTTGCCACATGCCTAAACCCAATGCACCATCAATCAGCGGAATGGTTAAACTGACGCCTAGCATCATACTTTTAAAATGAGCCGGCAAGTCATCTGACCCTTCTATTGTATGGCGGTACTCTGGCTGATCGGCTGGGGCGATTTTATTGAGCCAGTCTTCAGTATCTAGTCTGACGTCTGGGTCAGCATTTTCATTAATTGTGAGACTGGCTGAGGTGTGTAGCAAGAACAAATGGACCAGCCCTGCTTTGTTAGAGTGCGGTATCAGCTGAGCAATGGCCGCTTCGATAATCGGGGTGATGATATGAATACCACGGGCATAAGTAGGTAGGGTAATGGTGGTTTGATGGTAGCTCATTTGTTGTCTCACTTAATTTTTAAACTGTCAGCGGCCATGCCACTTTCTTTATAGACATCATCTAGATATCGGCGGCTGGCAAGTAGCTTGTCCACAACACCACTCTGGCTTTGGGTATTGAGCTTTTGCGCAAAATCTAAAATCGAGGTTAACTGCTCAAGCACCATATCATAGCTGGTATTTTGTTTATCCGTATCAATTAGGACGGTTTTTGCATAGTGCGTATCAAGGCTTAGATAGTCAGTAATCAGCTCTGGCACTCGAGTCGCGATAAGCTTATTGAGCGTAAATAACTGTGATTCAGTAATCTGCTCGTGATGGGTAGACTCATATTGTTGGCCGATCGCGTCCATAGTGGCTCGAAACGTGTGCGGGACTTGCTCATCATAGAGCAATTTTACAAATGGATGATGCGCTGAAAAATGAATGACGTTCAGACCGTGGCTTGTTTCATTATTTGTCTTTTCTTTTGATGCCATTTGCGTTTGAGAGTGGTCAGCCTTCAGACTTGCCGCTGTCAAATACTCCTGATGACGCTGCGCCATATCCATTTGCGACTGCTTAGATTTTTCTTTCATCACAAAAAATATAGGCACAATAAGGATGAGGCTAAGCAAAATGAGTAAGGTAAAAAAAGACATGTTAGGACTCTGTCGTTAAAAATGCTATTTATTTAAAAGATAATTTTTAGCTTACAATATAGCATGGTTGTGTTATTTTAAGGCGAAACAAAGGTCGATAAAATACTTATCTGATCACAGGGTTTATCTACTTCTAATTGAGGATAATAATGAATAATGACACGATTACCAAGAGTCAGCTCGCCGCTTATAAGCCGACTACCGCTTACGTGGGCACGTCTTGGGCCGTTATGTTGGTCGGTGTCCTTGCGTATTTACTGGGACTATGGAATGCTCAAAGTATGTTGTTAAATGAGAAGGGCTATTATATCGCGGTACTGGCGCTTGGTCTGTACTCGGCCATCAGTCTACAAAAAACGCTACGTGATCGTAGTGAGGGTATTCCAACGACCAATATGTACTACTTCATTAGCTGGGCTGCGCTTGGTTTGTCCATTGCGCTTATCGCCCTTGGTCTTATGAATGCAGGCAGTCTCAGCCTGAGCGAAAAAGGGTTTTATATGATGGCGTTTACCATGAGTTTGTTTGCTGCGGTCACCATTCAAAAAAACACCCGTGATGAAGCGCAGATTCGAACCCTAACAGCATCATCAACTGGCATTGATAACGACAGTAGCGCGAAAATTTCTCATCAAACGCCACGCGAGCCTGAGGCTGGCAAGTCATTGTTTGGTGCGGTTAAGTCAAGAATGGAGAGTGGTGAATAAAGGCTATTTGGCGATAAATCACCTAGGGCGTGTCATCATTTAGATAGCGAGGCTTAAAATGAGATAAATTGCAGTCAAACAAGGAAAAAATTGCAGAGAAAATAGGTATATTCGCAAAATTTTTGACGATGTTTAACAAGATTTAGCCAGTTTAAGACCGCTAAATGATTTAATGGGCTAATTGATGACACGCCCTAAGTCAATGGCGTCTGTAGACGTGTACGCTGCGGCGATAGACGTGCAAGCATCGCTGTTGATAGCGGCGCAAATGATCCTAGCATCATACCTGCTAATGCTTCAGCACAGATGGGTGCCAACGCATAGCCTTTTGCGCCCATCGCACTCATGGTCCATATACGCTGACTGTTGGTTAGTTGCCCAACGATGGGATGATAGTCAGGCGTTTGGGTGCGAATACCAGCGCGCCCTTGCCACAAGCTCGTATCGACCGGCACGACGGTTTCCATCTCAGGAATGGCAGTAACGAGCTTGTCTCGGCTGATTTGATGTTCCTCATCTCTTATATCAGTATCGGTATCATTACGAATAAAACTTGCACCAAGTAACAAATACGGCTCGCCCGCAACCAACGTATTTAGATCATCATCACCTGTCTGTGCGTTAAATAGCGCACAGTAACCGCTATATTTAAGTGGTATTTTGGGTAGATGTGCGAGTTGTTCTACATCAGGTGTAAACCAAGACAGCTGCCCACGAATCTTACGGCAATCAAATATCCGCTTATCCAATTGATGACTCTCAAACGCGGCGCAAATGACGACATTATCGGCAAAGACAGAAACCATTTCCTTATGTTGATTACTGCCCTCAATAAACACCTGAGCGTCAGTTTCATTGATTTTATCAACGTTTAATTGCTGAAAGCGAATGAGCGGGTGCGCTAGTATGATGTCTTTCAATGCTTGCGGGTTGACCAAACCAGACTCAGGCAGGTATAAATTCTCTGATAAGTCTTGTGCTTGCAACCCACTAATATTTTGTGCCTGTTCAACGGGTAGGGTAGTCGCCATCTCATCAGGGTATTCGGTAATTTGCTCGGTGCCAATATTGGCTTTTATCAGTAAATCAAGCGCACCAGTCGGTTCAAGTATTGGCGCTGTATTGAGCTTTATGGCTTTTTGATTAAGGTCTCGATATAGCCTGCTGCTATAGAGATAGCCGATGGTGTGCAAATGCTCGTCAACGTGGTGAATAGGCGTCATTTTGGGCGCAAGCAAGGCTCGAGGGTTGCCTGAAGCCCCTGCTAAAGGCGCTGATTTATCCAATAAGGTCACGGTAATCCCGCGATTGGCAAGCGACCAAGCCGTTAGCAATCCTGAGACGCCTGCACCAATGATGGCAGTGTGATTAAAGGTGCTATCTGTTGTTATCTGCTTCGCATCGTGGCTTTCGTTATCACAACTTTTATTATCACTAGTAACGTCAATATGGTCTGTATCGGTCATGATGGCGGTGAGCATTTCTCGCTTGCGACCAAACCCTTTTACCTTTTTGATGTCAAAGCCATGTTCCTTGAGCCCGCGCTTGACGATGCCTGCACAGCTATAAGTAGCGGCGGTCGTATGCGTATGCGATAGGCGCTGCATCTGTGCAAAGATACTGTCAGCCCACAATGTACTGTTGCAAGACGGCGCAAAGCCATCCAAAAACCACGCATTGATATGAGGCTGAGGCGCAGACTGCTGAGGGTGACCTATTGCCAGTTTGCTAAGACTCTGGGCTGCATCACCAAGCCATATATCGACCGTCAGATTATCATAAGAGAAATCCAAACGATGACAGCCTGCGATAAGAGGCGGATACGCTGCCAAAAGTGGCTCAATCAACGTTACAAGCTCAGGCGCACGTTGACCCCATAGGGCAAGTATGTGCGTCAGATCTGCAAGTGGTATGGGAAATTTTTCAGTGGTAATGAAATGTAGGCGAGCATCTGCCAGTTGTGGGTGGGTGTCGCGCAGCTGTCGCCATAACTGCCACGTCGCTAAGAGGTTAAGCCCAGTACCAAAACCCAATTCCGCAATCGTAAAACATTGCTGTGGTGCAAGGCGCATTAAGCGATCAGGCAGCTGATTGTGCTCTAAAAACACATGACGTGTCTCTGCCAGGCCATCCGCATGCGAGAAGTACACATCCCCAAACTCACCGGATACTGGCACCATATTGCCAGTATCATCCATTTGCCAGTCAACCTTAGCAGGTGTGATAATCTTTAATGGTTCAGCGTTTGTGTGATGAGCGATAGACATGGGAACTTCTTAGCAGGATGATTTACTATAATAAAAATGTTCTGGATGACAGAATCAAGTTCATAAAAATACAATGAGACGTCGCAGAATAGAGCAGGTCAAAGACTAAACTTATAAAGAGCGCATCGCTTACCAACGATCACGGCGGACAAAAACCAGCCATGAGATAAAAATACCTACCAACAAACTGATCAAAACGGTAAATGCACCATACAAAAACAGCTGACCTTTGCTCTCATAGACTAAAACGTTTGCTTGGGTCTGCAAGTCGTTCACTTGACGTTGCAATTGTGCGTTACGGCTGAGCAGTTCTTGATTGGCCGCTGACAGCGCTTTAGTAGACGGTTGCAACTGTGCGGCCAGAGTATCATTGATATCTAGTGCTGAACTTGTTGACGCATCGCCTACGGCAGGTTGACTTGTAGGGGCTGCTGTAGGATTCGCTGCATCTGCGTTGGGTGCCGTTGGTGCGGCATGCACTGATACTGCTGCCATCAGTAGCAGGCTAGCCAAGCTGTTTTTATAGAATCGAGTATTCAAATAAAGGACTTTCTGACTCACGATGCAGCTACTGTATCAGTTGGTGCTGGTAATGCTTGAATAAATGGCTTGATATCCACATGACTATAGACGCCATCACGTAAATAAGGCTCATCGTTTGCCCACGCTTGTGCCGCCTCGATAGAGTCAAACTCAGCAATAATTAAGCTGCCTGACATATCGCTCTTGCCATGTTCGATAGGCGTTGGGCCTGCAATCACCAGACGATCTTCACGACTGAGCGCCTGTAATCGCTCAATATGTTCAGCGCAAGTAATCAGACGCTGTGCGCTGCTATTAGCCACATCATGACCAATAATGACAAATAATGACATGGAACTTCCTTAGTTGATAATAAAACGTGATGATTGATTTGAAATACATCGTATAACGCTAATGGGTGATTGCTTTGAGCTTTAAAAGCAGTTTTATCAATTATAAGACAGTAGCTGCAATCAGCACATAACCGTTATTTGGTGGTTTTGTCCGTCAGCGCAGGATTGAGATGCTTTTTGAGTACAGCAAACTGAGCCACGACGAATACCAGCATAATCGGAATCCAGCCATAAGTCTTGAAGTTAATCCACGCTTCATCTGACATGGTGAATGCTGTGATATAATGAAGTACAGCCATGAGGGCGAAGAAAAATGCCCAAGCAACGGTCAGTTTTTTCCAACCACTAAGTGTCAAAGTAAATACTTCTTTCATTGCTAGCTGCATTAATGGCTTATTGATAGCGGCACTGACAAACAAGGTCAACGCAAAAATACCATTGATAATGGGCGATTTCCAACGCAGATAGATGTCATCTCGCAACAGCAATGTGCCACCGCAAAATAAAATGGTTAATAGTAAGACGACCCATTGTTGCTTATCAAACTTGCCTTTTTGGCGAATAAAGTGAATGGCATAAACGACAATGGTAGCGACGAGCAAAGCCCCTGCCGCTGCCAAAATACCGTTATAACGCGCCGCGATAAAAAAGGCAATCAAAGGGATAAAGTCTAATAATGCTTTCATAGCAAAGGTTGTGTCCAACAAAAACGTATGGGGTAGTTTACACGTCTACTGCATCAAAAAAAAGCAATCAACACGATAATCCTGCGATATACGTCACCTACAGAGTAATACGGTCTTATTGTGGCTAGTGACAATACCACTGACCAAATATAACCATCAAATACAGTAGCAATAGTCGCTAAATCCAGAGAATTGGCTCAGACATTATCATTAACAATAGCAACCAATATGAATAGTGACTATCTACTACCTACTACTAAATTCTACTACTAAATTGTTTATACGCTTATTTTTTAAAACATTAAGGTTTATCTTATGAAATACGACTTACATTGTCACAGTACCTGTTCGGATGGTACTTACGCACCAACTGAAGTAGTAAAGCGCGCGCACGCAGCGGGCATCAATGTACTGGCACTAACTGACCACGACACGCTGGCGGGCATTGATGAGGCAAGAGCAGTTGCCAATGCTCATGATATACAGCTGATCAATGGGGTGGAAATCAGCTGTGAGCATACGTTGAGCGGTGGCTATGGCAAAAATAAATCTGCCAATAAGATCATCCATGTGCTTGGGCTAGATTTTGCTGATCGCGAAAAGATGCATGCCACTCTGCAGCAACTACAAGACAGTCGGGCCACACGTGGTCAGCGCATCACCGAAAAGCTCAGTGAGCTGCTGGATATAGATTTCGATGAGTTGTGGCAAGCTATTCTCGACAAGGCAGGTGGCAACCCACAAGCAGTCGGACGCGCACATATTGGGCAAGTGTTATTTGAGCGGGGCGAGGTCAAAACCGTTCAGAAAGCCTTTGATAAATATTTGGCAGACAATAAGCCTGCTTATGTGGCAATCGAGGCGCTGACGATGCAGCATGGTATCGAGTTGATTCATGCTTGTGGTGGCAAGGCGGTGCTTGCGCATCCCACACGTTATCAGCTATCCGCCACACGAGTGCGCAAGCTGATTGAGGAGTTTGCTCAGCTTGGCGGCGACGCCTGTGAGCTACCAGCCACGAGTGAACCAATCAGCACGCGCAGAATGGTTGATCGTAGTATTGCCGAGCACAATCTTGTCACCTCAATTGGCAGCGATTTTCATGGCAGTAATATGCCGTGGCGTCGCTTGGGTGATGTGCCCGTCTTGAATGCTGACCAACAAGGGGTTTGGGAGTCTTTTACAACTCTTGCTTAGTGAGTAGGATTTAAATTTTTATAGTTACTTCTAATAGGGTTACTTCCAATAGTGATAGGGCCTTATTGATCATGATGAGTAAGGCTAGGAATGGATATGTAAACGTAACTACATTCATAGAGAAATTATCGGGAAATAAATGCGTAAAACTGATTGATAATTAAGGTATAAATTGCCACACTGAATAGACCTTAGTCGTGGCTCACGGCTCACTATTCTTAACTCTATAAATTTGACTATCCGCGGTAGTGCATTATGGCTGTATATAAGTTCTATCTAGGCCACAGAGAGCTTTCTAAGGCGGTTTTTGAGTGGGAGGCTGCTGATAGGACGGCCCTACTAGCAGCATTTATGTTAATGGAGGTTTTTTCACATTGGCTATGGTGCTTATTTGTATGGTATCGCCGCGATACTTATGGTGCTTACGTTGATATCAACCTGCTCTATCTAGTATGGATTAGCGTGTCTATAGTTGGTGTTTTCTTGCTATGGATGTCCAGTCGTTTTTCACCAGTTAGAAGTGCTAATAGCAATCTGCACATATGGCAAGCTTTGCTCATCACTATTTATAGTGTCTACATTACTTTTATTGTCGCCATACTAGGGCATAGTAGTCTAGTAACGGGTGTGTCATTAGTAGGTGGTGCTATGCTAGGAATGATGCTCATTAACCGGAATTATGTTTGGCGAGCATTTATAGGGCAAATTATTGTGACCTTAGCAGTATCGCTACTTCCTTATTTTGGTATTACGATACCCAATCTACGCCAACTTACGGCCATTACTCTTCCTTCTAATATTCATAGTTATATGACTTATAGTGATATGACTATCGTTAAAAATGAGGCGTTGACTTGGGAAGGGCTTAATCACCTTCGTCAATCTTCCAACCTTTTGTGGCGATCTACCCATATTTATATGTCACTACCAAAAGCGATTTTTATCATTTATATGTTTCGTATTTTGTTAGTGTCATTAGACGATAGTAGGCAAGAAACCTTGCAGTATGCCAACCAAGATGAGCTTACTCAGCTAAAGAACCGTCGCTACGGCCTAAAGAAAATGAAGTATGCGTTGTCAACGGTACAAGACGATCAAGATTTTAGCGTGATGCTATTTGATTTGGATTGGTTTAAACGCATCAACGATAATTATGGCCATGATGTGGGGGATCAAGTGTTGATCGAAATATCGCAGACGCTATTGCAGTCGTTATCAGATGAAACCATCATTAGCCGTTACGGTGGTGAGGAGTTTTTGGTTGTGCTACCAAATACGTCGCACGATAGTGCAATGGTGATTGCTGAGCAATTACGGCTTAGTATTGCTCAGCATGTCATCAATGTCGGTGATGTG
Source organism: Psychrobacter piscatorii (assembly GCF_904846415.1). GTDB lineage: Bacteria > Pseudomonadota > Gammaproteobacteria > Pseudomonadales > Moraxellaceae > Psychrobacter > Psychrobacter piscatorii. The sequence continues at coordinate 187,384 of NZ_CAJHAR010000001.1, forward strand.
TTTGATTTTAGCGTGACAGCAAGTTTTGGGCTGTATACCTTGACCCATCAAGAAAGGGCTCGCATTGTCAAAAACTATAAATCTATTTTGGCAAAAAAAGCCCAGTCTCAATCAAGTGCATCATCTCTTATCAAGCCGATTGCCACGCAGAGAGCTGAGAGCCAAATGGCCTTTATGCAAAAACTACCTAGCGATATCTGTCAACGTTTGATTAGCACAGCAGATAAGGCTCTTTATGAAGCCAAGCACCGTGGACGCAATCAAGTCGTGAGTGCCAATCATATGTTTGCCGAAAAAAACGGTGGTATCCATTCACTCTACAAAAAACGCTAGCCGCCACTCTGCAAGTAGCCGCTACGCTATCAATAATTCAATCATGAATCCATCTGCTGAACCAAACTTGCCAGCACACTGGTGGCAAAGCTACCCGTGGTCAACGTAAAGCTCAATACCAATGTCTGCTCATCCGACCACTCCCAGCGTAATTGCTCGATAGGCAGTCTTAATGGGCGTCTTTGTGCTTTGATATCACGCTGCTCCAATCCCGTTGCTAGCTGCATGAGTAATGGGCTGTGTTGTACGACTTCGTTTTCTAACGCGGCAGCACTACCACTGACTTTATCATTACCTGTACCCCACAATACGGCAGTTGGATGAATATCGCCGCTACTCATACGAGCGCGTAACGTATCATCTATCTCCTCACTGGTAAATATCGACCCCGAACCATCTAGGTTAAATACTTCCCCTGCTAGGCCAGCGTCCCAGCTGCCATTACGAACTCGCGCTGCCAATATCTCATTGAATATCAAGCTACGGGCTGCCGACAGCTCCATCGTATTTTGTTCGCGCGGTGCACGTTTGCGTTTGCTCTTTTTGGGCTGCGGCTTTGGCTCGCGCGCTGGACGGGCAAACAGTGACAATGCTTCTCTGACATTATTACCCTGACGACCAAAACGCTGTGGGCCAAAGTAATTGGGCACACCTGTTTTATCAATGCGTGCTAAATGCTGCTCGACGCGTTGCTTAGCCTGCTCAGTAGATAACGATTGCTCAGTTGATTCAGTGCTTTCATCATCAGCACTCGCAAACTGAATATCACGCAAGGTAATGATAAATTGATTGGCACGGTGGGTACCGCGATTGAGTTTTTTATTATGCCAGTGCTGCGCCAGAATAACGACGGACTCATTTTCGCCAATATCTATCGGCGCAAACTCCGTAGGCGGCAACTGCTTTTTTGGTATACGCAGACTAAACCACTGGGTCGTCACCGCATGACGATCCTTCAGTCCTGAGTAACCGACATCACGCAGTGGTATGTCTGCCCACTCTGACAAAAGCTTTGCCAGATAAGCGGTATTCATGCCTAATTTTTTAATATGCAGCCATAGATGCTCACCTTCGTCGGTGAACTCTAGCGGCAGTATTTCATTGACCACAAAATCTTTGGCATCTGCTTTATAAGTGGCTTGCTGTATCGGTGGACGGCTCGGCTGCGGTAAGTTTGCAGTATCAGTGACAGCGGCAATATCAATATGACTGAGATCAAAACTGTCGGCAGCCTGATTATTTGTATCGCTATCTGAGTCGCTATCTAATACGGACTGAGTAGCAGAGGTGTTTTCAATATCGCTAGAGGTATCTTGAGAAGTCATAAAATAGTCTTTTATTGTGTTTATTGATAATAAATGGAGATAGCAAAGCCGCTGATAGAAAGTCGCGCAATTACGTTTTGCAACGCAGCAAGCATACAAAAAAACATCGTGTGCCAAGTGGTCTTGCTACTATCAATCTATAGAACGCTAAAAATAATAAGGTAAGTTGAATTTGTCTGGTTTGTTGTGGGCATTTTCAACTCGCTGTCATCAGGAAATCATTATAACTGTTAAGGAAGCATTATGACCAAGGCGATGATCAACACAGTCACTATAAGCAAAGCGGATATCCCAAGCGGCGGTATGAAATCGTATAAACAAGAAGACGATAGTATCATTTTAATCACTCGTGATGACGATGAGTTCCGTGCGTTCGATGGCAAATGCCCGCATGCTGGTGCAGATTTGGGCGATGGATTACGCTGCGGCAATCGAGTGGTCTGCCCTTGGCATCATGCGAGTTTTGATAGCCGCGATGGGTCGCTACTAGAGCCGATAGCGACAGAAGGTTTGACCCAGTACGAGCTTACCAATGACGGCGATAGCGTGACGGTCGATACCTCAGCTAAGATAAACAAGCCGATAGAAAACGACAAACTGACTGATACGCATACCATTATCGTGGGCGGCGGCGGTGCAGGATTTATGACCGTCAACCAATTGCGTCATGGTGGTTATGGCGGCAAAATCACGATGATTAGTAAAGATGACAAAGCTCCTTATAACCGCCCATTATTATCCAAAGCATTTTTGGCAGGGAACATGGATGAAGACAAGCTGCTACTAGGCGGCGCAGATTGGGCGAGTAGCAACGATATTGATCTACGTCTTAATCAAACGGTCAGCGAAGTGCTACCTAATGAGGCGACCATTGTCATAGAAAATGAAAACGGTACTAGCGAGCGAGAGACTGCGGATTTCTTAGTCGTGGCTACTGGTGCGTCACCGACCGCTCCGCCCATCAAAGGAGCAGATATAGACGGCGTCTACACCCTGCGCAGTATGGCAGATGCCAAATTGATCAAAGCAGCCAGTCATGACCAGCGCGTGGTGATTATTGGTACAGGTTTTATCGGTATGGAGACCGCTTCGGCATTGGCGCAGGCAGGTACGACCGCTTCTATTACCGTGATTGGGCAAGGTAGCCGTGTGATGGGCAATATCGTCTCTGAAACGGTGAGTAATGCCTTAATTAAGCTGCATGAAGAGAAGGGCATCAACTTTGTGTTTGACGCAACTGTCAATGAAATCACTAAGATTGACCGTCAAGCGGATAAGGATGGAGATAACAATAATCAGGCTTTCTCAAATGTAGGCGGTGTGACGTTGGCGAATGGCGAGCATATTGATGCTGACATCGTGGTCTTGGGTACGGGTGTGTCACCGCGTACAGAGATATTGAATGAAGTGAACGACCCAGATGGTGTGCAAGTGGACGCTCATCTACAGCTGCGCGATGGAGTTTATGCACTCGGCGATATCGCCAAAGCCAGCAATCAAATGGGGCGTATGCGTATTGAGCATTGGCGCGTAGCATTGCAGCACGGCATGGTTACAGCCGCTGCGATATTAAACGATGACAATGTCGATTCGCTAGAGTCGCGCATTCCGTTCTTTTGGACCATGCAATATGGCAAAAGCTTACGCTATAGCGGTCATGCCCAGACACCAGAGCACAATGTCCTATTTGGTACGCCAGATACGCTGGATTATATCGAATATTATTTCGATGACGAAGGCGAGGACACGCGTGCTAGTGCGGCAAGTACGCTAGGACGTGACAAAGAACTGGTCGCTTTCTCTGAACTACTGCGCCGTGGTCATGCACCGACACGCGCACAGCTTAACGCAGGGTTTGATATGATTGACCAAGCGCACGCATTATCGCGCTAGTACTATAGACGGATAAGTATTAGTATTTAAGCTGGCTTAGTGATCTAAGCCAGTTTTTTTATAAATAAAAAAGGGAAACTATAATATGAACGAAAGCAATTTAAGCAAAGATTCCGTATTTTTACGTCAAGCAGTCGCGGACGATATTGGCTCACTTGAGCAATTATTGAACTGCTGCTATCGAGAGACAGCAGGCTGGACCAATGAGGCAGACTTGGTCGGCGGTATTCGTATCACACCAGAGGAGCTGGCGAGTACGATTAATAATCCCACACACTATCTATTTGTGTACCCAAAAATGACAACAGGTGAGCGTGATGCAGAAGAAACAGGTGAGATACTTGGCTGTATCGCTGTCGATATCAAAACCGATGCAGATTCTAATAAAAAAGCCTATATCGGGATGTTTGCGGTGCATCCTGAATTGCAAGGGCAGGGCGTTGACAATGTCATACTACAAGCGGCTGAGACCTTTGCGAATCGCCACTTACAGTCACAAAATCAGCCGAGCCGCCTGACCATGTCTATCTTGAGTCATCGTCCTGAGCTTTTGGCTTACTATCAGCGCCGTGGCTATCAATTAAATGGTAACAAAATACCGTTTCCCAACGATGGTAATAATGGCGAGCCCAAGCGTACAGATTTAGAGTTATTAGAACTAGAGAAGAGGGTTAGCGAGTAAAGCCTATCTCGATTGACCCCAAAAATGTCCAAAGGTCATAAATAGACCAATACTCAACAAGATAAATGCCACAATGATTAAGCGCTTAAACCAATTAAAGGCGGGCAAGCGCGTGGCAGTGTCGTCAGACATCAGATAAGCAAACAAAAACAACAAGCTTGCTGCCAACGTCATGATCCCAAGACCAATCGGTAATATAAACAAATACACCTGCCACACAGTCATCTCTCAACAGTCGTTATTACCTGCATCATAGCAGCAAGGGGATTGTGCTGTCAGTATGAACCAACCAAAATAGCGCGCAGAACAACAACCTATGATCTATACAATCGCGCGGCGGCGATAAAACAATAGCCCCGGAATAGACAAACCCAGCACCAAAGCTGAGGTCACAAACAGCGCTTCAAACAAGTACACCATCATTTGGCTAAATAATTCATCCGAATAGCCAAAATAGCCAATCTGCACCATACTCACCATCGCTTTATAAGCCGCGATACCCGGCATCATACAGATGACGCTGGGCGAAATTAAAGCTTTGGGTGGTAGGGTGTATTTCTTAGAAAAATACACGCCCAAAAAACTGGCGAGCATTGCGCCAAAAAAACTCGCTATCACAAGATGGACATGCTGATACACAAGCGCCGTCTTTAGCCCAAATCCCAAAGCCGTCATCAGCAGACACGGCAAAATATAGCGTTTGGGTACACTAAACATCAGTGTCCAACCAAGGGTAATGATACAAGACAGCACAACGGTCTCAATAAACCACATCTAAAACCCCCAGTGCTGTATGCGCAGTAACACCAGCGCCATTACGATGCCCACACAGGCGGACAAGGTAAGCATATAAGTAAAGACGGCACGCCCAACGCCAATATTGACATAGCCTTTTAAGATATCGGACAACGAGTTAATCAGTGGAAAGCTGGGAATCAGTAGCAACACGCTGGAGGCCACGGCAATGTCGGCATTATTGCCAATATCAAAATAATAGGTCGTCGCGCCAATGAGAGAGGCAATAAAAGCCGTCACAATGACGGTGATAAAAGGGTTAAAGTGGTGCTTGGACAAATAGATACGAGTAAACATCGCTACCATACCCGCGATGAAAGTCACCGCCGTAATCGACCAGCTGCCACCATTCAAATAAGCAAACGCCGCACAAGAGGCACCGACAAAGATGCTCACTAGCCATGTTGGATAGACCGTTTTATCCAATTCATCAAACGCAAGCGTCGTGCGGTCAATCAACTCATTGCGATCAACAGTTGCTTCGGTTTTATTGACGATTTGCTGAATTTGTACCAATAAATTGACGTTGATGCTCTGATTGATCGTATCTCTGGTGGTGGTGATACAGCGTTCATCGCAGATGGTGGTCAGGGTAATGGCGTTAAAGTTCAGCGAGCATTCGACGCTGTTCATTCCCAAGGCAAGCCCCAAGCGTTTGGATAAGTCCACCACCACGGCAGACTCGGCGCCATACTGCATAAGGAGTAAGCCGCAGCGCACGCAGAGTCGAGTGATACGCTGCTGCTTGACGTAGCTGATAGAGGTCATGGGTGAGATACGCAGGTTGGTTGGCGATTGATACGCTATTATAAAGGGTATAGATGCTGACGCGCAGCCATTATTGAATATTATATTGGATGCTATTATAAAAATTTTTGGCAAGGAGCCTAAAATGCACATCGCTATTTTGACACTGACGTTTTCATTGCCCGGCTGTGGCTCATTAAAAGAAAAGCGCCAACGTATGGGCGGCTTGCACGCGCGCTTTGGCAATACGCCAAGCGTCGCAGTCTGTGAGAGCGGCGGCCGCACGCGCCATGATGCGAGCGAATGGACGCTTGTCATCATAGGACTGTCTAAACGTGAGGTCGAATCGCAGTGTAGTCAGATTGAAGAGAAAATAGAACGTACAGTAGATGCGCGGGTGATGAATGTGGAGCGGGAGTTTGTTTAGATTGGCTTGACAATACCCAATTGAAATGCTGGTGCCAATAATAGATAAGTTGTTGAGTCGGAAATTTGATAAATAGTTTGATTATACCTGTATATAACCCCACTCTCAACTTGAAATAAGCAAATCAAACTGAAGAGGCGGGTTACCAAGTTTTTTATTGAGTACAAAGCACAGATTGTGTGACAGGATTTTACGAATCAATCGATGAGACAAATGCCATAAA
>NZ_CAJHAR010000002.1 GCF_904846415.1 Psychrobacter piscatorii
ATAATAAACTCTCCAAATTATATATGATATTAAAAATAAGTTTTTATATTTATTTTCAATATTTATATCAATAACTTAAATAAATAATTGCGTATATTAAACAAACTTGGCACACCCTTAGCATCATGTAAAGTACAGATAGAACACTTTTATAAAAAACTAAGGAGCACACTATGCAGCCTATCAACCACAACATCATTCAAGACGGTGGCACCCCTATCCGCCTATGGACCAAAGGCGTGCCTGTCGATCCAAAAGCGCACGACCAGCTGATTAAAGCCTCAAAAATGCCCTTTATTTATAAGTGGCTCGCGGTGATGCCTGATGTGCATGTCGGTATCGGCGCGACTATTGGTACGGTATTGCCGACCAAAGAAGCGATTATCCCAGCGGCGGTCGGCGTAGATATCGGCTGCGGCATGATGGCGGTGCAAACCACCCTAACCGCCAATGATTTGCCCGACAACCTGCACGGACTGCGCACGGAGCTGGAAAAAGCCATTCCGCATGGACGCAGCAAAACTCGCGGTCGCGGCTCACGCCGTGATGTGGGCGCGTGGGCGAACCCTGATGATACAGTCATGAATGGCTGGGGTACGCTGGTCGATGACTTTAATTATCTGACCCAAAAGCATCCCAAACTAAAAAACACCAACAACCTGAATCATTTGGGAACGCTGGGTACGGGCAATCACTTTGTTGAGGTGTGCCTTGATGAGACCAATCAGGTTTGGATTATGCTGCATTCAGGCTCGCGCGGCGTGGGCAATGCCATCGGGCGCTACTTTATCGAGCTGGCGCGCGAGGACATGCGCAAATGGTTTATTAACCTGCCGGATAAAGATTTGGCTTATTTTGCTGAAGGGACAGAACATTTTGACGACTATTGGTTTGCGGTTGGCTGGGCGCAGCGCTTTGCCTTTAAAAACCGCGAAATCATGATGGAAAAAGCCATCCAAGCGCTACGTACCATCGTGCCCAAGCCTTTTGATGCTGCGGTCAAAGCGGTCAACTGTCACCACAACTATGTGGCAAAAGAAGAGCACTATGGCGAGGAAGTTTTTATCACGCGTAAAGGCGCGGTGCGCGCGCGCGTTGGCGAATACGGTATCATTCCAGGGTCAATGGGCGCAAAATCCTTTATCGTCAAAGGTAAAGGTAATGAAGAATCCTTTTGCTCTTGCTCGCATGGTGCAGGCCGCGTGATGTCACGCACTGAGGCGAAAAAGGTCTTCACCACCGCCGACCAAATCGCCCAAACCGAAGGCGTAGAATGCCGAAAAGACGCGGACGTGATTGATGAAATCCCAGCGGCGTACAAAAACATTGAAGACGTGATGAACGCGCAAAGTGACTTGGTGGAAGTGGTACATACCTTGCGGCAAGTGGTTTGTGTGAAGGGTTAAATTTTTAAAAGGAGATTATTATGAAACAAACTATTAATCTATATGATTTGATCCACCAAATTCATGTTGAAAAAAAAGAGGTGGTTTGGCACGCGCATCCTTTCAATACAGGAGAAGAGTCTACGATAGAAGGTTATTATAGAAGCCTCTGTGAAGAGATAAAAAGTCATACTAAAACTTTATATCAAATTGAAGTAGATGATTACGCTTCATATTATGATGCGTGGTTTTATCAACAGACTTCTGACTTTGCTAGTGATTCTCTCGAAAGTCTTGAGAACTATGAAGGTCTTGTCGTTCTCTTCCATCGAATACTGCCTTACTATGTATTCATGCAAGGTTCAAAATCATGGCCTATTCATGATCCTTCAATGTGTTCTCATTATCTACCAAGCCGTAAAATGCTAGATAACTTGGCCAATAACGCGGTAAAGAATCTTGCTCAGACAGTAGAAAAAATTTTAACTCATAATTTTAACTCATAGAGGCTTAATTCGTTTGAATACACTTGCACTGACTACACCATTGGAGATAGCTGAAAGAATACCTTCAATACAGATCAATAATTATATTTCTTATTATGATGGCCTGTTTTATTGGGAAGATTAAAAGGTTGGGAATAAGTGCCTCATTTAATTATTTTGAAATCAGCTTTTAAAATTGGAAGCAAACACTATGAAACATTCACAAAAAAAAGAGGTCATCCGAAAGCTCAAAGCAAAGAAAGTCGAATTTGAGCATGGATTATCTGATCAAGAGATTCAAGAAATTGAGCTAAAATTTGATATACAGTTTCCACCTGATTTGCGAGATTTTTTACAGACAGAACTTCCTATCTCAGACAACTTTGTGAACTGGCGTCTTGGTTTAAACTCCAAAGATGAGGAAATCTATATTAGACAAAGAATTGATTGGCCATTTAGTGGCATAGTGTTTGATATAGAGCATAATGTATTCTGGATGGAAGAATGGGGTGAGAAGTCTAACGATCTTAATAAAAATATTATGATCGCTGAAATTTATTATGAGACTTATCCTAAATTGATACCAATTTACTCGCACCGATACATTCCTAGTGAACCGCATAAAACTGGTAATCCTGTCTTTTCTATTTATCAGACAGATATCATTTACTATGGATACGATTTAGCACACTACTTTGCTCATGAATTTCGTTTTGAATTGTCAGATAAGTTTCCAATAATCGATGCACCAAATCATATTGATTTTTGGGGCGATATTGAATCCTAATTATAATAAGAGAGAACAAAATGAAACTCGCAGAAGCCCTACTCATCCGTAGCGATATGCAAAAAAAATTGGCGCAAATAAAAGGACGCATTCGCAATAATGTCAAAGTCCAAGACGGCGATAAACCAAGCGAAGACCCCAATCAGCTATTGATGGATGCTAGCCAGCTGATTACTGAGCTGTCCGCGCTTATCGCCCGCATTCAGCGCACCAACGCGGTGGCGCTGACGGACAACAATCAGTCGATGCTGGCACTGCTCGTTGAGCGCGACACCCTTGAGATGCGCCACAAGCTATTGACCGAGTCGATAGCCGCAACCGAAACCGAAGTCGATCGCTATAGCCCGCGTGAGATTAAATGGCAAGTGATGGTCTCGGTTGGCGCATTGCAAAAGCAAGCCGACGATATCGCTATGAAGCTGCGTCAGCTTAACATCGTTATTCAAGCCAATAACTGGCAAATTGACCTTGTTGAATAATAATGTTGCACAATAAATATTAGACCAATAATACCAAATTCTCTGCGAGCTTAGTATAAGTCAGCAGACTCCCCTTTTGGAACCGACTGGGCGAGTGTCAGACCCCGCGATCCGCAGCAGGGGGTTGAAAACATACTGTAGTGGCTGCTACGCGTTGCGGGCAAACGCTTTTTTCACAAATTATGCCCCGTACACGTCACTTGGCACAATGCACCATTTAGACCTTACCACCAGACACTGACAGTCGGTTTCAATTTTATTTTAGCTACACATATCATTTTTCACTGCTGTAATATATCAAGCGCTAGATACTGAGAATCTATAAAATATTCTGATTGAGTATAAAAAGGTCTACTATTGATTAATTTAGAGCTAATTTTTCATCAATCACTTCATAAATATTATAGGTCGTTTGCGCGATTGGCTGTAACTCTGAATCGAACTGATAAAAGCGAACATCATAACTGCCTTCTTGCCAGCCGTCAGAAGGAATAAAGCTCACCCAGTTTTGATTGCTATTTGGTGAGATATTTTTTTTCTCAAATAATAAAACTTGTCCAGTCTGATTATTAATCCACTTGATGAATACATACTTATTAGAAGGTACTTGACCATTGGTATCTAGATGAGCATACATTTTGGCAAATTTGGTCACTCGACTGGTATTAGCGCTGGTTTCAGGCATAGCATAGCCAAAACTAACTTTGGCTATGCCCGCGAGCTGCTGAGTGTCATTGGGAGTATACAATTCCTCAATAGCACGTTCTGCAAAGCGCCGTTTGTCCGTTATGACCTCACTAGCGTCGGTGGCCATAAATTTATCCACGTACTGCTCAAGTACATAGTCGGGCATATTATTGATCAGTTGTTTGGCTTGTTGCTCAGAGTAATCATTGATACTAATCTGAGTATCTTGCTCTTTAGATGTTAACTCTTGAGGAATGTCAAAAACGTCGCTGGTTGTATTTATATCTTGATTATCAACCTCTTGTCTTGTTTGTGCTATTTGGTCAGTCCGCTGAGGACTCAGAACTGCGTCCATTTGTTGTTTGCTCATGGCTAAGTACACGACCAAGCCACCAAACATAAAGGCCGTAACAATAGTTAATAGGTAGGTAATTGTGTTTTTCATATGCATTGGTACTTAGGCAACATAAAAAAGGTACAGCTAATGATAGATGTACCTTTTAATTGAATTTAAGCTGAAAGATTAACGACAAATAAAGGTATAGCCGTTCAAATTTATAGAACCGTTACGTGCAATCACCCCATTACTGATGGTTAGCTCACCACTGCTTGAACAATCAACCGTTGATAATTTCCCACTATTAAGTGAAGAAATGGAAACAAGACAAGATTTGCCATTAACTCCGAAGATATTATTGCCATCAGTTTCACAATTATTATCATCAGATGTTGGTTCAACAGGTTTGACATTGCCAGATGTTAGTGTACAGCTAGCCATACAGGTTGCATCATTACTACAAGAACTAAATGCAGCTTCAGATGAACAAGTATATTTATTACCATTACCTAGGGTTTTAGTACCTGTATATGAAGAGCTATCACTGCTTCCGCCACAAGCAGATAAGAATAAAGCGGAACCGATTACGCATAAACTAAGAATGCTTTTCAATGAAAACTCCTGTTATAAATAGCTAACTAGAAAAATGTCGATTATATACATAAAATATTTTAAATTGAATACATTTATCGATTTAAATCTATTTTTTTAAAAAGTACTAGAAGTCAGATCAATCGAGAGAACCATTATGCCAAAAACCCCAACCCTAAAAATAGACGGCAGCACAGGCGAAGGCGGCGGACAAATTATCCGTAGCGCCCTCACCTTGTCGATGCTCACAGGCACACCGATTGAAATCACCAATATTCGTGCTGGACGCGCCAAGCCCGGATTGATGCGCCAGCATTTGATGTGCGTGCAAGCGTCACAACAAATATCAAATGCGGTGGTCACAGGCGCGCATTTGGGTAGTATGGTCTTTACTTTTACGCCAAGCACCGTACAAGCGGGCGATTATACCTTTGATATCGGCTCAGCAGGCAGCACCAGTCTCGTGCTGCAAACGCTGCTACCTGCCCTACTCTTTGTCAATACTGACGCAAACCAAAAATCAACCGTTACCATTACAGGCGGTACGCACAACCCGTTAGCACCAACCACCGACTTTTTGCAGCACGCCTTTGTGCCGCTACTTGCCAAGCTCAGGATGCAGGTGGATATTGAATGCTTGCAAGCAGGCTTTGCGCCTATCGGCGGCGGCGCGACTAAAGCAACTATTGCGCCATTTATGCGCCGTGCTAATGCTTCACGATTAGACCTCACGGAACGCGGTAAGCTTAGCAGCATAGAGCTGGTCGCAAGCGTGCTTAATCTAGAATACGATATTTGCAAACGCGAGCTTGCCAGCGCCAAGGCCGCGTTGATTGAAGCGGGTATGGATGAGGCGCTTATTACAACGCGCGGCAACAAATTATACGGCATTGGTGAAGGCAATACCTGCTATGCAAAAGTCACTCATAAGACTCGTGACATGCAAAATCATAAAGAATATCACTCTGAAATATTTACATTACTAGGAGAAAAACGCAGCTCAGCAGAAAAGATAGGTGGTCGTTTGTCAGGCTTAGTAAAGCGTTATTTGTTTGATACCGATGCGCTGATTGATGAATATCTAACCGATCAGCTGCTATTACCGTTAGCCTTATCAGGCGGTGGTACATTTAGCGCACGAGTCATTAGCGAGCATAGCAAAACCCAAGCGTGGCTCATTGAGCAGTTTTTACCCGTTGCAATCACGTTTGATGCTATAGAGGATAAGCAAATATTGGTCAAAATCACCTGCTAAAATTTGCCAGCATTAGTATACTGTTACCCAATGATACCGACGTGGCGATAGCATCAGTGTATGATATACGCGACAAATTTGAGCGTCTTATCTATATTTACAGTGACTGTTGAGCCTCGTTATGCCTGAATCTCGTACCAATCTACACCCTGAACCCAAAACTAGCTCGCCGTATTTTGTCGGGTTGCTACTGCGCTATAGCACGCTGGGTGCAGCCATTTGTCTATTATTAGCAGGATTGCTGCTGATGCACGGTTGGCTAATTGTGATTGGAGGTTTTGGCGTAGGCCTCGGTATTTATGATCTGATTCAGTCCAAGCATTCAGTGTTAAAAAACTACCCGATAGCAGGACATATACGCTACGTACTAGAGGATTTTCGTCCTGAGATTCGTCAGTACTTGCTTGAGGATGACAAAGAGCAAGTGCCATTTTCACGCCAGCAGCGCGCGCTAGTATATCAGCGGGCAAAGAACGTCAGCGATACCAATGCGTTTGGTACGCTAGACAATCTTTATACTCATGGTAAAGAATGGTTTTTGCAATCCGCCATTAGCCAGCCGTTAGAAAACAAAGACTTTCGCATCATGGTCGGCGGCGAGCGTTGCCAGCAGCCACATGACATGTCGGTATTCAATATCTCGGCGATGAGTTTTGGCAGTCTGTCAGCAAACGCTATTATGGCGCTTAATCAAGGTGCCAAGATGGGCGGCTTTACCCACGATACGGGCGAAGGTGCTATCAGCCCTTATCATCGTAAGTTCGGTGGTGATCTGATTTGGGAGTTGGGTACAGGGTATTTTGGTTGCCGTGATGCCGAAGGCAATTTTGACCCACAGTCTTTCGCCGAAAAAGCCGTCGATCCACAAGTCAAAATGATTGAGATCAAGCTGTCGCAAGGTGCCAAACCGGGTAAGGGCGGCGTGTTGCCATCGAGTAAAATTACCCAAGAGATTGCCGATACTCGTCAAGTGCCGACGGGTCAAGACTGTATTTCGCCCGCTTCGCACACCGCGTTTAGTACACCACGTGAGCTTGTCGCCTTTTGGCAACAGCTACGTGAGCTATCTGGTGGCAAGCCTGTTGGCTTTAAGCTATGCGTGGGTCAGCCTTGGCAGTTTATGGCGATTGTCAAAGCCATGATAGAGACAGACAACTATCCTGATTTTATTGTTATTGACGGTGCCGAAGGCGGTACAGGTGCGGCGCCTGTTGAGTTTATGGACAATGTCGGTATGCCGATGGTCGAAGGGTTTTTGCTTGTTCATAACACTTTGGTCGGTGCAGGCATCCGTGACAAGATCAGACTTGGTGTCAGTGGCAAGATTGTCTCAGGGTTTGATATCGCACGGATGATTGCGCTAGGTGCCGATTGGTGTAACTCGGCACGCGGCTTTATGTTTGCGGTTGGCTGTATTCAGTCGCGCTCTTGTCACACCAATACTTGCCCGACAGGCGTGGCTACCCAAGACCCTTACCGTCAAAAGGCCCTCGATGTGCCTAGCAAAGCAGAGCGGGTGGCAAGTTTCCACAAAAACACGCTCAAATCATTGGCCAGTATCGTCGGCGCGGTGGGTTTACAGCATCCGAGTCAGCTGCAACCTTATCATATCGCCCGCCGTCTAGATGACGGGCAGATTAAGCTACTATCTAAGTTTTTCTACTTTACGGATAAGGGCGCATTACTTGATAATAGCGCGCGTGCAGATATTTTCAATCAAATGTGGGTGATGGCAAATCCTGATAGTTTCTTAGCCAATAACGATGCGCTTATCGCTTATAATAAAGACTCCCGTGATAGAGGCAAAGAAACCAGCGCACCCACTGGACACCGCTCTATATATGATACTGACCACTCGATCATGACCGATGGTGGACAACTCATCGGCAATGTGAATAATACCTTCCGTGACTATCCGCCTAGTAGCGACTAAAAGGTATTACGCAAGCGTTATTCATGAAGCAGTAGCAAACCACAAATACCCCTATGTTAAAAGACGTGTGATTGATGCCAACCTCCATTTTGACCTTATCGTTATCATTGATAGTGCTGGCGCTTGGCCTTAGTGCTTGCCAGCAGACAGACACTGACACGACTAACCTCGATACAGACAGTTGGTCATGCCAGACAAAAGACTCGCCATTTACGTATAGCGTCTGCCGTGTGGATGCAAGTGAATTAACAAACGACCGTTATTCACTCCAGCTATTTTGGCAAGCCTCTAATGACCAACCACTACTGACCTTTGATACGTTGCTATCTACTTTACCAAAGACTGAAACTTTAAACTTTGCCATGAATGCAGGAATGTACAACGAAAACTATGCACCGATTGGCTATACCATTATCAAAGGCAAAGAAGTCAAATCGCTCAATCTAAAAGAAGGTGGTGGCAATTTTCATTTATTACCTAATGGCGTCATGTGGTGGGACAAAGCTGGTCACGTACAAATCACTGAAAGCCACGCCTTAGATGAGCAGATCACTACTGGCGACGCACAGCCTTGGTATGCGACGCAATCTGGTCCTATGCTAGTCATCAATGACGAGATACATCCGCAGTTTAATCCTGATAGCACTTCCATCAAACTGCGTAACGGTGCAGGTATTTGCCGAGATGGCAACATACAATTCGTCAATACAGATGAGCCTGTGACGTTTTATCAGTTTGCTACTCTATTCAAAGACGAACTAGGTTGTTCAAATGCGCTGTTTTTGGATGGCGGTATTGCCTCAGCACTGTATGCACCTACTATCGATAAACTAGATAAAAAAGAGATGGGCGTGATGATTGGACTGGTTGAAAACAAAGAATAGCCGCAGTATTTATTATAAAGTACAAACTTGCCACTTTTTATCACTATTTATCACCCATTAAAAAAGCACTTAAGACGACGCTATCGTCTTAGGTGCTTTTTTCATATTACTCGTCCAAATATAGATTAATACTACCGCGCCATGTACTGGGTCATCTCCTCAACACCGTGTAGCGTCATCGGATACATCTTATTTTCAAATAGTTTTTTGATCTCAACGATGGTTTGCGTGTACTGCCAATAGCTTGGGGTTTCAGGATTGAGCCACGCCACTTTGTCAAAGTGTTCAAGCACACGCCTTAGCCATACAATACCCGCTTCATTGTTCATATACTCGACGCTACCGCCCACGGTCATCAGCTCATACGGCGACATCGATGCGTCACCGACGAAGATGACACGATACTCGCGACCATATTTATTGAGCAGCTCAAACGTTGGCATCGGTGCACTATGGCGACGGTTGTTGTCCTTCCACACATAGTCATACAAGCAGTTATGAAAATAGAAAAACTCTAATGTTTTAAATTCGTTCTTTGCCGCAGAGAACAGTTTCTCAAGTGCTTCAACATGGATGTCCATACTACCGCCCACATCAAATAGCATCAATACCTTGACTCGGTTGCGGCGCTCGGCTTGCATATGTATATCAAGCACACCCTTTTTGGCAGTACGTTTAATGGTCTCATGAATATCGAGCTCGTCCGCGCTGCCTGTGCGCGCAAACTGACGTAGATTGCGTAGTGCCATTTGGATTTGGCGGGTACCAAGCTGATTATCATCATCAAGATTACGGTATTTACGCTGCTCCCAGACTTTTGCTGCGCTACGTTTACGCGATTCACCGCCGACGCGCACCCCTTCTGGATGATCTCCATAAGCACCAAATGGCGAAGTACCGCCCGTCCCTACCCACTTGCTACCACCTTGGTGACGCGCTTTTTGCTCTTTTAACCGCTCTTCTAACGCTTTCATCAGCTCCTCTAATGAGCCGTACTTTTTTAGCAGACGTCTTTGCTCTTCGGTCAGATTTTTTGGGTCGAGCTTTAGATCAAGCCATTCTTTAGGCACATCGGTCAGCTTAGCCAATAGCGCATCCATATCAAGGCTATCAATCCCTTCAAAATAATCTGCCATGGCCCGATCAAATTTATCAAAATGGCGTTCGTCTTTAACCATACACAGCCGAATTAACCGATACATGTCCTCACGGCTCGCAAAAGTCGCCAGTGCTGGATCTTCAGGATGCGGCTGCATCATTAAACCCTTGTCTAACGCGGCATTGAGATCAAGCAGCTCACGCGTACTGACTGGCACGCCATAAGTCCGCAAGGTATAGAATAATTTTATGAACATGATTATGCCTTTAGTGTAGAAGCAGGATTTAACTCTTGGATTGAACTCATAAGCGGTAAGTTATCAAGCCAAAACTTATTGCCCTCAATAATATCAATCACTGCGTCTAAACTCCCTTCCAAGGTACCAGAAGCGCTTTTATCATCATTATTCTTGAGCATATCGGAGAAGTATCGTTTATGTCCGTTTAGAATAATAACCAACTCTTCAAAGGATATTTTTAAAAACCCATCAATATATTCGTGATCAAACTCTAGCGTTGTGTCTATAATCCACGAGTGAATGCTAAATTTAGAGCTATCAAGTCCTAGGCTGGGTAAAAAAATATCGCTAACATAGCTAGACTTACGTGATAATTGATACACAGCTTTTTTCAATATAAAATTTCTATACTCATATATTTCTTTCACACTACTTTTTACATAAGTAGATTTAAGTTCAATAACCAAAACTTTATTATCTGTTACTACAATCGCATCTATCTCACCCACTCCAGACTCTGAAGGCTCATACTGACTATAGACTTCACCTTTATATTTAGCCAATAGCCCAGCTAGATTCTGCTCCATTAAATCGGTTTCAGATTTCAAACTAGCTCTATTTTTATACAATTTTCTGAAGGTATTTATGGTAGCTGTATTGAAGTTTTTTTGAGCTAATATCCATGGCAGAGCAAAAATATAGTCATCAATTTTGTAAAAAGAGTTTTCAACATAAGAAGTGTCGCTACCACC
Organism: Psychrobacter piscatorii; assembly: GCF_904846415.1. Classification (GTDB taxonomy): domain Bacteria; phylum Pseudomonadota; class Gammaproteobacteria; order Pseudomonadales; family Moraxellaceae; genus Psychrobacter; species Psychrobacter piscatorii. The sequence continues at coordinate 10,913 of NZ_CAJHAR010000002.1, forward strand.
GCGTAAGTCTATCGACCAAAAATCAAGAATACGACTCATCTCTCTTACTCTTTTATTTTTACCACCTTCGATTATCCAATCTGACATTTTAATTGCTTTTTCTTTGTGAGTAGAGAAAGTAATAGGCATCCTATTTTGACCAATTAAAAGCCCATCGATCATCAGTTTCGTTAAGGTAGAAAATACATGTTGATCATTGCTGTCTCTTATTTTTTTAAAAGCTGTAACAAAGTCTTGGACGTAATGCGCCTGTGATAACAACATCGTAAAAATTAAAGAATATAGGTCATAGTCTTGTTCAAAGACTGCTTTTTCGATGCCATATATTTCATATAATTGTAGGACAATACCTTGGGTCTTAGCTAACGCCAGCGCGTTAGACTCTATATTCTTGCCTCTATCTAAGCGCTCAAAGTAAGGGTTTTCTGTTAAAGTATTAATGCCGCGCCATTGCCAATATGCTGATAAAATGCCAAACTTTTCTTGAAATAAGTCTAAATTACGTGGTTTGGATTCGAGTACCAATTGACCATTCTTTAAATAATAATTTGTTGAAAATTGATAACAGTAAGCACTAATAACTTGATCTTGATACAAATTAATTTCTATTTTATGAGCGACCAGCCGTTTAAAATCATCATATTGGTTTATAAGAGAATAGTTTAGATTTTCACCAAATAGAAAAGGAGACATTTTAGCTTTTAGAACTTGAGTTAACTTCTTCTCCGTTAGCTGATTTTTCTCTATATTTGAGCTTGTGATAACTTCATGAAAAACAGCCCAAATATCTTGAACAGAAACGGTATCGTTAATGTCCATTTGATAAGGTATTTTTAGATAATCAGTATCACTCATTAAATATTCATAAGCATAGAAGCTACTGAATACCATTGCTGTGATTTGGTCGAGCTGCAGCTGATTTTTAAGATTTTTATAGGCACTGAGGCGCTCTTGATACTGTAGTTGTATGTATTCAACTGTTCGTAAAAAATTATTAAATTTGAGAAAGTTAAACTGATCAGCTATTTTCTTTAAAATTACCCAAGAATTGTGTTCAGACTGGGCAATAATACCTGATAGGCGCACTGCATTAATGACACTTTCTTCGTCCATTTTAAGAAGGTTTTCCAATATACAGGCATCTATAGATGAATGCGATAACCGAATATACTGACCCAAAGCAAATACAAAATTCTCATTACTCAAATGATCTTGCGATAGCGTCACGATAAAATCTGAAGACCAAAAATCAGTAAATTTATTCACTTTGTTTTTAAGTGTGGAAGGGGTACTACTTTGGAACAATAAAATATCGATTATCTTTGCCAATGCTTCTTCATAGCCAAAATCAATAGCCAGAGCTTCAAATTTAGTGTCAAAATACGTTTTCATTATTCACCCATCAGCTTAAAATTCAACTCGACCTTTATATTAACGACGCATCATATTGGCAAAGCGCTGCAACAGATTCACATCCGCTTCGTTTTTCAGCAATGCACCATATAATGGTGGGATAGATTTTTCGCCACGTAAGTTTTCTTCTAGCTCATTCTGAGCCATGTCATCAGCGAGCAATAACGTCAACCAATCGACCAATTCAGACGTGGATGGTGGTTTTTTCAGGCCTTGGATATTGCGCAGTTTGTAGAATATATCTAAGGCATCGTTGACCAATTTTTCTTGAATATTGGGGAAATGCACCTCAATGATTTGGCGCATGGTTTGCTCTTCTGGAAAGTCGATGTAATGGAAGAAACAACGACGCAAAAACGCATCGGGTAGCTCTTTTTCATTGTTTGATGTGATAATTACCACAGGACGCTGTGCCGCTGTAATGGTCTCACCCGTCTCATAAACATAAAACGACATCTTATCGAGCTCATGCAGCAAGTCATTAGGGAACTCGATATCGGCTTTATCAATCTCATCGATCAGTAGTACGCTGCGCTCAGTGCTAGTGAAGGCATCCCACAGCTTGCCTGGCTTGATGTAATTGCCAATCTCATAAACTTTGTCATCACCCAACTGCGAATCACGCAGGCGCGATACCGCATCGTACTCGTATAAACCCTGCTCAGCTTTAGTCGTCGACTTGATGTGCCACGTAATCAGTGGCATCCCTAGAATTTCAGCAACCTCTCCTGCAAGCAATGTCTTACCCGTACCAGGTTCACCCTTGATAAGGAGCGGCTTTTGTAGTGTCATGGCCGCATTCACTGCCAGTTGTAAATCGTCTGTTGCGATATAATTTTGAGTGCCGGTAAAGGTTTGCTTGCTCATAATCAGGTCTCGGTTGTTGTTATAGATGTATGGTTATAAATAAATAGGACTAAAAATTTGATAATGAATAAAAAATAAATTAGATTAGCACAGCCTGACGTATTGCCAAAATACTCATGCGTTCGCCTTTATGAGTAATGGTTGTATACCTCTAACCATTCATATGACTGGTAAACACTTTGGCATAAAAAAAGACACGCACTGGTGTCTTTTCATTCAGGTATGCAGTCATTTTTTAAGACAATAACTTTATATTAATGCCTAGTCTACTTTTATCATTTATCGGACATATCGCTATTAGCTTTCTTATTTAATATACTGTCTTTTTCTAGGTTTACATTAGTATCGGACTGTTCGGTGACGGTAGCACCTTCTGCTAAATAACTGCCGGTCGTCAGTTGCATCGTCGCTTGCGTATCCTCTGCCGTACGACTACGAGCTTTGTCCAAGCTCGATGCGAATGCGCCGCGTATCAGCTGCCACATAAAACCGATAAACAAACCGATGACCAGTACCACCAATATTGGCAACATATTGGCAATCGCGCCTGCAAAGTCTTTCATCATAACAGCATAGACGACGCTGATACTGGCTGGTGCAATCTCACTAGAGTCACCAAGCGCTGTGCCTGGCGCCAATAACACTGCAAACAGTATCATCCAGCTCATACCACCTAATGGTTTGGGCAATATGCGAGCGACTAGCAGCCATAACACCAATACCAAAATGGAACCGCCAAGATACGCATACATTGGCAAATCGGCGGGCGGTACGTTTTTTACCATTTGACCCCACCAAATGGCAATCTCACCGAGAATGTCACTAATAGATTCTAATGGTAAGCTATGTAAGATGTTTTTTAACCAGTCCATGCGTGTTTCATTACCTGCGTTTATCACCGATGACACGTTGTGTGTCTAGCAGTGTATGGTGCGTTCTGTCGTACCAAAATAAGATCAAATACATAATCGATGCACACATCATGTGCGTTTCTATCTGTATTTTTTTATGTAGATGTCATGGGGTGTCAGTTTATCACGACTTTCTACCCAAATGCATGTGACCAAATGTGTCATGAGTGTTTTGTCCATGGCATTGTAAAGATCATTCTCTCAATCACCTTGCCACAACCGTCTTACCAATAAGCATACCAAGCGTCAATGCTATCTAGTCGTGAAATGTATCTAGTCGTAGATATTGTCTTGCGCTTCACGAGCGCGAAGCTCTGCTTGGCGGCGCATGACATCTTGTGGTGGCATCTGCACAAAATAACCTTGGGACTCTAGCTTTGCCAGTACTTCTTCTTTATCAACACGCGCCAGAGTGGGCGTCGTCGCCAAATCAAGATGCATGACAAACTTGCTACGGCCTAAACCTGCACGAAAATCTTTTGGCAGTACGCCAAGCCAATCTTTGATCTCATCGGTATCATCAGGATAATCAGGGCGCGCAATATACACATACATGTCATCATGTTTGGGAAATTTATAAATATCGCAATGCATAAAAACCACCTATCAGTAACTATGGGCGTAGGTTAGCATATTTCAGGCAAATACCAGTAGTCGCTTTGCGTTTTGCTATCGTAATTTTGCTGTCCTATGCTGTTTTGAGCAGTCTAAAAACTGCTGGGAGAAGTGTAGAATCTCCTCTTGCTACTCGCCTCTCTTCAACAAACTATCGTAGTAAAACATCATTTTTGCCAAATTTATTTACTTTAATGGCGTTGATGACTTGTAAAAGCGCTTTGAACCTTTCATAATAAAAGCGTTTTTCAGGAGAGAGTCTGTCGGCACAGATTTTGTATTACACCGCATTGGTGATACACACTGACAACTGCCATATGACCACCGAAGGCGCATCCACCCTGCCAATCGCTCAGGTAAAAGGACTGAAAAACGCATGTCACTGTTGTTTGGTAGTGTTTGCTAGCATCATGCTCATAAGCACACTACATCCTCAAACATAAGGCATAACAAATCTGGAGAGTGGTAAGAACGGACGACGTCTTACCCACCGAAGGGGAGAAAATACGTTATCATCAATCGCAGGTTTTAAATAACTGCTCGTAAACGATGGTTCGTGTTGAAAATCTCAGGTCACAGGACAGATAGGGCTTTAGCTTAAACCGACGTTCAGCGTCTGTTTGGCTTATGTCTTTATCTTTTATTTCTGTGTCACCCTTTGATGTAATATTTGCCCCTCGCAATATTGCTTCTCGCTACTTTTACGTTGCACATCACTCCTTACTCTGCCGAGTACGACTGATGTACACATAAGGATTTGTTATGACTGATACCCACTCTCAAGATTCTAGCAGCAACCAAGCCCCAAAGCGCACCCCTTTTTACCAGTCTCATCTTGATAGTGAGGGCAAACTGGTCGATTTTTCGGGTTGGGAATTGCCAATTCATTACGGTTCACAAATCGAAGAGCACGACGCGGTACGGACAGATGCAGGTATGTTTGATGTCTCACATATGGTTGTCACAGATATCAAAGGCGCAGATACCAAAGCATGGCTACAAAAGCTGCTCGCAAACGATGTCAACAAACTCACTACCGCTGGTAAAGCGCTGTACTCTGGTATGCTCAATGAGCAAGGCGGCGTCATCGATGATTTAATCGTCTACCTGATGAATGCAGAAGAAACTGAGTACCGTATCGTCTCTAACGCGGCCACTCGTGACAAGGATTTGGCACAGTTTTATAAAATCGCTGAAGGCTTTGACATTACTATCACCGAGCGTCCTGAGCTTGCGATGCTTGCCGTTCAAGGTCCAAATGCTATTGAGAAATTGGCTCAAGCCAAACCAAACTGGGCAGATACCTTAGCAGGGCTAAAACCTTTCGTGGGTGCTGACTTGACCGATATCGAAGGCACCGATTGGTTTGTGGCTCGTACTGGCTATACTGGTGAAGATGGCGTCGAAGTCATTATGCATGCTGATGATGCCCCTGCTTTCTTTGAGCAGCTAAAAGCAAATGACATCAAACCTGCCGGTCTTGGCGCACGTGATACCTTGCGTATGGAAGCGGGCATGAACCTCTATGGCCATGACATGGACGAGACCATTAGCCCTTACGAGTGCAACATGGGTTGGACGCTTGCACTAAAAGATGATCGTGCCTTTGTCGGCCGTGAAGCATTGGTCAGCAAACGTAAGCAGTCAAAAGAAGACAATACTGCTATGAAGCAAGTAGGTCTGCTATTGACCACGCGTGGCGTATTGCGTGAAGGCATGACAGTGACTATCAATCAAGGCACTGATAACGAGCAAACTGGCATTATCACCAGCGGTACATTCTCCCCTAGCCTAAAAAATTCAATCGCGATTGCTCGTGTACCTGCCAGCTTATCAGACGATGATAACGTACAGGTCGATCTACGCGGCAAAGGTAAGTTCGTTGATGTACGCGTATTGAAGCTACCTTTTGTCCGTAATGGCAAGCAGCAGTTTGACTCTTAGGTCTTATAAATCTTATTATTAGAGCGCGTTGTCGTTTTAGACATAATTATAAAAACGATGACGCGCCCAGCCTCCATTATTTTTGTTAATTAACCTCTATCACTTAGGAGAGAGACCATGAGCAACATCCCAGCAGAGTTAAAATATATTGCAAGTCACGAGTGGCTACGCTTAGAAGACGACGGTACGATCACTGTTGGTATCACTGACCATGCTCAAGATCTATTGGGTGATGTGGTATTCGTTGAGCTACCAGATGTGGGCGATATCATCGCTGTCGATGACGAAGTTTCAGTTGTTGAATCAGTAAAAGCCGCTTCTGACGTTTATGCCCCTATTTCAGGTGAAGTTATCGCTATCAATGAAGCACTAGAAGATGATCCTGAAATCATCAACTCTGACCCATACGGCGAAGGTTGGTTCTTCAGAATGAAGCCTGACAACATCGCTGACTACGAAGCACTAATGACTGCTGACGAGTACGAAAGCGACTTATAAGCTAAGCACGTAAGCTAAGCATACTCTCGTAAGACATTAGCACTTGTAAGACTTTAGCTTACACAAAGCACTAGCCCCGACTAAACATCATAGATACTGGCAGCAGCTGGTATCTATACTCGCTATTTAAACGATTTAAAAACCTTTCTCATGAAAAGTATTGGCTCATTGACCATGCTTGTTATTTGAAAGTAGCTTTATATATAGATCTCCAACAATCATTATCGTCCGATGTTATTGCTACCAAGCGTTATCTCATTGACTCGTATTGATCACCTATTCGAATCCCAATGAATACGTGCTATCAATAACAACTCAAACTGATAACCCAATTCTCAGCATGGATCCTAATATGAATGCCAACACCGATAATAAAGACCCCATTGCCACGCCAGATCATACGCCACAGCTACAAGCCTTTCGCGATATCGTAGAGTCACGCCGTTCCGTGCGCCGTTTTACTGACACACCCATCCCTGATGACGTATTGGCAGACTGTCTGCATTTGGCCATGCTAGCGCCAAACTCTAGCAATCTACAGCCGTGGGAGTTTTATGTTATCGACGATGCTGACAATCGCAAACGCGCCGTCAAAAATTGCATGAATCAAAACGCAGCAAAAACATCAGCCCGTTTGATTGCCATCGTTGCTCGTACGGACATTTGGCACGATCACGCTCAGCAAGTATTGCGCGAATACCCTGATCAGCCAGTGCCGAAAAAAGTGAAAGACTACTACAACAAAGTCGTCACGATGGACTTTTTGCGCGGCCCAGCCAATGTGGTTTCGGCTGCAAAATGGGGCGCAACGCAAGTGGTCAGACGCGTAAAAGGCCCAATCAAATCGCCTTATTATACCTTTGAAGACACTAAAAACTGGGCAACTAATAACACCGCGCTTGCCGCCGAAAACCTGATGCTAGCATTACGTGCTCATGGTTTTGATAGCTGTCCTATGGGCGGCTTTGATGAGCCTGCCATGAAAGCGTTGCTCAATCTTAGCGACGACCATCATATCGTTATGATGCTTGGCGCAGGCGAGCGTGCTGACAATGGTGTTTATAACACCCAGTTCCGCTTTGATCAAAAACAGTTTGTGCATTACGTATAACGTACCGCTCACATTATTCCTTCAATTGCTATTTTGTTTATTACTCCCTTAACCAAGGATTGTCATGACTATCTCTCAAAACCCATCGTTTGATACCTTTCAAGGATTGTTCAACGAAGCTGAATTTGTCTATCGCCACTTAGGTTCGAACGAAACCAAGCAAGCTGACCTACTCAGCGCTGTTGGTTATAAAGATATGCAAAGCTTTATCAATGACACTGTGCCTGAGCCAGTACGTTTGCACAAAGAATTGGATTTGCCAGTGGCGATGAGTGAGCACGCTGCACTTGCCAAACTACGCACGATGGCAGACGACATCACTGTTAACAAAAGCTATATCGGTCAAGGCTACTCTCCGGTTCGTATGCCGGCTGTCATTCAGCGCAACGTGCTCGAAAATCCAGGCTGGTACACCGCCTATACCCCTTACCAAGCAGAAATCGCGCAAGGCCGTCTAGAAGCATTGCTAAACTTCCAACAAGTTTGTATCGATCTGACTGGTCTGGAGCTCGCTGGTGCATCATTGCTTGATGAAGCAACAGCAGCGGCAGAAGCAATGGCTATGTCAAAGCGTGTGAGCAAAAGCAAATCAACGCAGTATTTCGTCGACGAGCGTGTCTATCCACAAACGCTAGATGTTATTAATACTCGTGCTAAATACTTTGGTTGGGAAGTCGTTGTTGGTGATTTTGAGACGGCTAAATCTGGCGATTACTTCGGTGCGCTATTCCAGTACGTTGGTGCTGAAGGTGACGTTAAAGACTTAACAGACGTCATCAGTGCAGTAAAAGAAAACAAGACTTACGTCAGTGTCGTCAGTGATATCATGAGCTTGGTGTTATTAAAATCACCAGCTGACATGGGTGCTGACGTAGCGCTAGGTAGCACGCAGCGTTTCGGTATCCCAATGGGCTTTGGCGGTCCACACGCCGCTTACTTTGCATTCTCTGACAAAGCCAAGCGTTCAGCACCTGGTCGTATCATTGGCGTATCAAAAGATGCACAAGGCAATACCGCATTACGTATGGCTCTACAAACACGTGAGCAGCATATCCGCCGCGAAAAAGCCAACTCAAACATCTGTACCTCGCAGGTATTGCTCGCTAACCTCGCTGGCATGTATGCGGTATATCATGGTCCAGGCGGTGTGAAGCGTATTGCCACTCGTATTCATGCGTTTGCCACTGCGTTTGCTGATGCTATCACAGAAGCCAATGACAGTAGCCTAAATGTGGTACACGACCAGTTCTTCGATACAGTCGTGGTTGATTGCGGCTCAGAGAAATTGGCTACTCAAATCTTTAAAAATGCAGATAACGTTGGCTATAACTTATGGCGTTTGAGCGACACCAAATTGAGCGTTGCCTTTAGTGAAACCAGCGATCAGCAAGACTTCAACACGTTGACTCAACTATTCGTCAACAAGTCACATGACCTACCTGAAACCGCTCGCATCTCACTTGACAGCGCGCATCTACGTACGGATGACATCTTGACCCATCCAGTATTCAACTCGCATCATACCGAGCACGAAATGCTACGCTATCTAAAGTCGCTTGAAGACAAAGATCTAGCGATGAATCGCAGCATGATTTCACTGGGCAGCTGTACCATGAAACTTAACGCCACCAGTGAGATGCTACCAATCACTTGGCCTGAATTTGCCAACGTGCATCCTTTTGCACCGCGTGACCAAGTCACAGGCTATATTGCGATGATTGATAGCTTGCAAGATCAATTAAAAGCCATCACTGGTTTTGATGATGTTTCTATGCAGCCAAACTCTGGCGCCTCTGGTGAGTATGCTGGTCTGCTCGCGATTCGCCGTTATCATGAATCATTGGGTGAGAGCAATCGCGATGTGTGCCTCATTCCAATGTCAGCACACGGTACCAACCCTGCTACCGCCATGATGATGGGTATGAAAGTGGTTGTGGTCAAAACTGATGAAAACGGCAACGTTGATATCGATGATCTAACGGCCAAGTGTGAAGAGCACAGCGATCGTTTGGGCGCTTTAATGATCACGTACCCATCGACTCATGGCGTGTTTGAAGAAGGCATCCGTCATATCTGTGATTTGACCCACAAGCATGGTGGTCAGGTCTATATGGACGGCGCCAATATGAATGCTCAGGTAGGCATGATGCAGCCTGCAGACGTTGGTGCTGATGTACTACATATGAACTTGCACAAAACCTTCTGTATCCCGCATGGCGGCGGTGGTCCAGGTATGGGTCCTATCGGCATGAAGGCGCATTTGGCACCATTCATGGCCAACCATACGCTAAGCCCTGTGCATAACGCGCAAAAAGACTGCTCAGCGGTGTCGGCTGCGCCTTATGGTTCAGCAAGCATCTTGCCTATTTCGTGGATGTACATTGCCATGATGGGCCGTGATGGTCTGCTAAAAGCAACGGAACTGGCATTACTTAACGCCAACTATGTGGCAGCTGAGCTAAAAGGTCACTACCCTGTCCTATATGCAGGCAAAAACGGCCGCGTGGCTCACGAATGTATCATCGATATTCGTCCGTTAAAAGAAGAGACTGGCATCACGGAAAGTGATATTGCTAAGCGCTTGATGGATTATGGTTTCCATTCACCAACGATGAGCTTCCCAGTTGCAGGCACGCTGATGATTGAGCCCACAGAGTCTGAGTCAAAAGAAGAGTTAGATCGTTTTATCAGTGCGCTGAAATCTATCAAAGCTGAAGCGATGAAAGCCAAAGCGGGCGAAGACAACTGGACGCTAGAAGACAATCCATTGGTCAATGCACCGCATACCGCAGCTATGATTATTGGTGAAGAATGGACGCATCCATACAGCCGTGAGACTGCTGCGTTCCCACTGCCTTACATCCGTGCAAACAAGTTCTGGCCAAGTGTGGCGCGCGTCGATGATGCGTACGGTGACAAGAACCTTATGTGCTCTTGCCCAAGTATCGAAAACTATATGTAATTATCATTTTCGATAACTGCTCGTTTATTTTATAAAAAACCTCCAAATCACTAGCTGATTTGGCGGTTTTATTTTATGCATGCATTGTTAAATTTTTACACTGTCAATGAGACTTAACCGCCCAACCATCCTTTATTCAAGCCACATTCTATCCAGTTGAGCTTTATATTTTCACCTGTCAGGATTCCTTTAGGATAAGTAAATGCTCCGCCGCCAAGATAAAGCTCATCGCCAATCTTATAAGGCTTTCCTTCAAATAGTAATACTTCCTGAGCGTCATCCCATGAAAAAGACGTATCTGCTAATACTAACAGAAGACTATTATCTTTTGTCGGCACCTCGTCACTATCCCTAGTTAAAGCAAGACAGTTATTAAATTTTGTCAAGTATCCAGCTGTCATCGCTACAAATCGACCATCAGTTTTATCTGGAGACCAAGTCGCAATTTGCAGAGGTGTCCTAGCTGGCATAAGTTCGCTTGCTACTATCATTTCTGGCATATCTACTTGAACAATTGGTGGTTTCTCCGCTCTATAAGTGGTACAACCTGACAGCGAAAAAATAGCTGACATTGAAATTAAAAAGCTTAGATAATTTGACAACCCTTACCCCTAAAGCGCTAATATAAGATGTCTATCTATCCGCTCATTTTGATAAACAAGCGTCGATAAAAAATCTTATAATGTTACTCATTTGGATATTATTATGCAACAAAAAGACATGGAACAAAAAGCGCCTAAACGAAAAAACCTTGTGATTTTGATACATGGTCTACATCAAACGACTTGGATGATGCGTCCATTAGCGAAGCGTTTACAAGCGCAAGGCTTTGCCACCCATCAATACAGCTATCGCAGCATGCGCGACAGTATCAAAACCAACAGCCAGCGACTACATGAGTGGCTGAGCGCCAACCATAACCCCGATCAGCCAATAGATTTGGTCGGTCATAGCTTGGGTGGATTGATTATTCGTGATTTTTTGGCCAATTATCCCAAATGGCAAATTGGGCGCTGCGTTACGCTGGGTACGCCGCATGTGGGGAGTGTTTGCGCCGATTATGTGTGGCGTCTGAGTCCTTTGATTGTAGGACGATCTTATATAGATGCCCTCGATGGTACAGCGACGTCCTGTCCTGAACATATTCATCTAGGCGTGATTGCAGGCGATAAACCGCGCGGCTTGGGACAACCTTTTTTGCAATATCATAATCGCAAACTGAATAAAGAAGGCGAATCAACAGCCACAGAAAACTGTGCTCATGATGGTACTGTCTATGTCAGCGAAACACGACTGGAATGCGCCAACGACCATATCGTCCTTCCCGTTACCCATACAGGCATGCTGGTCAATAAAGAAGTGGCTCGGCAAGTGATTTACTTTTTAGAAAACGGTGAGTTTGAACACTAGGGCATATTTTTTAATACCTAAAATGCCCTAGATGACAGCGAATAATTGAATAGATATGACTGAGCAAAAGTATAAGCACGATTGTCTAAAGCGCCCATTTGTCGATAGAGAAAAAATTGATACTACCATTGATTGATTTAAAAAATTGGTTTAAAAAACAAGCAATGTGAAATTAGGCATCAATTTTTTGAGTTGGCTGTATTTGCTATCTAATACCCATCCCTTGCTGCAATTCAGTTTTATGCTTGCTGATCACTGGAATCAACGTCTGGATGACCCAGTCATTGCGCCAGCCTTTTAACCCTTGTGGTAATTCGCTGAGATCTTTATCAAGAGCAATGACTTCATATAGCTGTCCTAGCCATTTTTTGCGCATTAAAACGCTGCTAGGCACGCCGATAGCCTTAGCGTGATCATCAATCGCTTGCTGCACTGCTTTTGACAGGATTTTGTTTTTTGAGCGATATGGCGGCACTAGACAAGCTGGATGCTCAGTAGGTGGTAGGCTTTTGGCTTCTCTTATTATCTTAAGCAGCTCTTCACCGTATAAGCGCAGCATGCTACGGTGCATCGTCGTTTTGTGCGCCAGCTCACGCATGCTGTTTGGTTTTTCAGTGACGATCTCGCGTACCGCTTGCTTTTTGATAATAAACGTACGCGGCTGGTTGGTCGCACGTGCCAGCTCTTCTCGCCACGTCGCAATCCCTTTGAGTATCGCCATTTGCTGTGAGTTATAGCGATAATCAGCCATTGTCAGATACATCGCTTCATCTTCAACGTGCTGCAAGTCATACAAGTCCCTGGCATAGAGCTGACAGTCAGCCCAGACATAATCATATAACCCTTGTGCCTTAAGCGCATGCTCGATACTGAGATACAGCGCTGGCAGATAACGCACATCATCGATGGCATACTGCTCCTGCTCATCTGTCAATGGGCGCTGTAGCCAATCAGACTGACTGTGCTCTTTATCGATATGCATATCTAGCTGATCTGCCAATGCCTGCTGATAGCCCATTTGTAATTGACCGGTTAAATAAGACAACGCAATTTGCGTATCAAAGATATTGGTCAATGGCGGACAACCAGATAGCAGATAAAAAATGCCTAAATCTTCACCGCAAGCATGCCAGATGGCCACATCGACTTTACGTAGTGCGTCCCACAACTCAGACAGTTGCAACTCAGGCGCATCTAGTAAATATACGTGATTACCCGTATTTAACTGTACGAGTGCCAAACGCGGATAGTAAGTGTCGCGCTTGATAAATTCAGTATCCAGTGCGACGCGGCCACAAGTTGCCAAGGCATTGATAACCTCAGCCAATTGGTGCTGCTCGCGCACCCATGTGACATCAACGGCATCAGCGATATCCAACAGTGCATCGATATCAATTGCATCAACATCCAGTGCAACGTCATTTGATTCCGAAGGTGTCACCACTGATGTCATTTCAGTATTAGCTACTTTTTGTGATGAGTTGTCAGTAATCTCGGAAGGGTTTGATTTGACTGAAGCGTTTGAAACGTTGTTGGACACGGGCAGATACCTGCATAAATAGGAGAAAATAAAACGCGATACTGCGTCTTAATAAAATTAAAAAAGAGAACAATAATAAAGCAATTATAACAATTTCATAGAATGAAAGGGATAAGACTTTGATGCAATCAAAACCTTATAAAAAAGAGCGATTTTGCATGGCTTGACCTAGCGTCATACTATCTAGATACTCAAGCTCGCCGCCCATCGGTACCCCTTGTGCCAAACGTGTGACTTTATTGACATGACGACTCACGGCTTCGCTAATAAAATGTGCGGTGGTCTGGCCTTCAACCGTCGTACCTGTCGCCAGTATAATCTCTTCAATAGGCTCTTGTTTGACTCGCCATACCAGCTGATCAATATTTAAATCATCTGCACTGATTCCATCAATCGGGGATAAATGTCCGCCAAGCACAAAATAGCGACCACGATATCCTGCCGTTTGCTCGATTGCCATCACATCTGCCGCTGTCTCGACCACACACAGCAGCCCATCATCACGCCTAGGGTCTTGGCATAGTGGACACACTGCTTCATCACTAAAGCTATGACAGCGCTGGCATTCAACAATATCGCGCATGGCTTCATCTAGTGCTTGGGCAAGCGCCATGCCTTGCGGACGTTTTTTACTAAGCAAATGTAGCGCCATTCGTTGGGCACTTTTTTGACCAACGCCTGGCAATATACGCAGCTGTTTGACCAGCTGATCAAATTTGGCTGTAAGCAAAGTAGCTTCCTTTAGTTGACTGAATTTATAAATCGTAGCTATAAAAATGGGGTCGTATCGTGCCGATAACAACCCCATTTTTGTGTTCAGTCTAAAGTATTTAATGCTTAGAACATGCCTTGCATGCCTGGTGGTAGACCCATACCTGAGGTCGCGCCAGCCATGGTTTCTTCGTATAGCTCATCCGCTTGACGCACCGCATCGTTGATAGCCGCAGCGATAAGATCTTCGATCATATCTGGCTCATCTTCTAGCAAGCTTGGATCGATGGTCAAACGCTTAACCACATGGCGACCAGTCATCGTTACCTTAACCAGACCACTGCCCGCTTCTGCTTGCACTTCTTTGTTTGCAAGCTCTTTCTTGGCGTTTTCAACGTTTGCTTCTACTTTCTTTTGCATCGTTTGTGCTTGTTGCATCAATGCTTGAATGTTCATAGTTGCCTCTTTGTCTTATAATAATAAATGGGATACTTTAAAGTTTAAAATAAAATACTGACGGCATTATACCGCTATCTTTACAAACTGTCTAAACCGCGCGCCAAATCTTTGATAATATCTTCGACATCTTCCAAACCGACTGATAGACGAATCAGACCGTCTTTAACGCCAGCTTCGGCACGAGCCTCAGGGGTGAGACGGAAATGTGTGGTCGTCGCAGGATGAGTAACCGTGGTTTTGGCATCGCCCAAATTATTGGTGATAGAGACCATTTGAGTCGAGTCAATCACATGCCAAGCCGCTTCTTTGGTATTACGACTGTCAGATGCTTTGACTTCAAAGCCCATGATAGCACCGTAACCGTCTTTCATATGATGCTGGCGGGTGGCGAGCTCATGTGCAGGATGGTCACTTAGGCCGGAGAAATGCACCGTACTAACATTAGGATGATTGACCAAAAATTCTGCGACTTGATTGGCATTTTGGCAATGCGCTTGCATTCGGAGTTTCAGCGTTTCAAGCCCCTTGGTAAATATCCAAGCATTAAACGGACTCATGCTAATACCGCCTGAGCGCACCACGGTAAATGCTTGTTGCATGAGTTTGTCACTACCGACCAACGCACCGCCTAGTACACGACCCTGACCATCCAAATATTTGGTCGCAGAGTGAATGACCACATCCGCACCCAAATCTAGAGGGCGCTGCAATGCTGGCGTGGCAAAGCAATTATCGACGACCAGTAATATGTCATTGGCTTTGCACAGCTCGCTCAAATAACCGATATCGCAAATCTGCGCCAGTGGATTACTTGGGCTTTCACAATAGATCACTTTGGTGTTTGATTGAACGGCATTAGCCCATGCCTCATTGTCAAAGCAATCAACATAGCTGACTTCAACGCCAAACTTGGCCATATAGTTGTTAAACAGACCGATAGATGAGCCAAATAACTGATTGGCAGCGAGCAGATGGTCGCCCGCTTTTAGGTATGCCAAGCACATGGTCAGGATTGCACCCATACCAGAGGCCGTTGCAACCGCGCGTTCACCGTTTTCTAGCGCGGCAAGGCGACGCTCAAAAGTACGGACGCTTGGGTTGGTATGACGAGAGTAAACGTTTCCTGTCTTTGTACCGTCAAAATGTGCCGCAGCATCAGCGGCTGATTGATAAACATAAGAGCTGGTGGTAAAGATAGGTTCTGAATGCTCGCCCTCGTCGGTACGGTGTTGACCTGCCCGCACAGCAATCGTCTGCATACCGTAATCTAATCCTAAATCTAAGGCATCGTTACGCCAGTTTGGATCTAACCCATCGTTTGAGTTTTTTTGGTTCAAATTATTCTCATCTTTCGTTTGCGACTGACTCATAGACGTTCCGTTGCTTTGTTTTGGTTGGTATAAAAGGACTGCTTATTTTTTTGATTATTAAGCAAATTCATTAGCGTTATCATAACATGCCGACTTATTCCACACATCTGGTTTCAGATAACATCTAATTATTAGTTTTGCCTATTAAAATAACTGGATGTTCAATATGACAGCCATTATGCAGATTTAACCGACAGTAAATCACGATAAAATCAATCGTCAAACCTAACAAAAATAACGTATTTATAATAGGCAGATATGCTAACAGCTGCTAAGCTTAGCGACGATTTGAATTTTGGCATTGGTGATATTTTTATAGACCGTCCAATCAATGCTATCATCCTTAAAAATAGATGAACGATTTCAGCAAATTACTTATCCATGCATTTTATTTATCAGTATATTTAGGCTCACTAAGGTAAATTCGTTATGTCGATGTTCAGTATAGAACCAAGCAGCTTATCGTTGAGTCTGACACTTGGGCTGACTTTAGGTCTTAGTGCTTGCCAGAGCCTACCCGAAAAGCCGCATCTACCTGAGAGCCAAGCGCTATCAGCGCGAGTCAATGCTTTATACCAAAAAGAAGACAGACCAAAAATTGAACAAAAAACAGCCGCTGGAGTCAGCAACACTGACCTAGTGGCCGCTGTTAGTGCGCAAAATGAAATTCATCCTGATTTGTCAGGCTATCATCCGATCGTCACTGGGGCAAATGCGTTTGCTGCCCGTAGTATCTTAACGGGTATGGCCACGCGCAATATCGATGCACAGTATTATATTTGGCACAATGATCAGGCTGGCCAACTTCTATTAAAAGACTTGTGGGAAGCCGCTGAGCGCGGTGTGATCGTGCGTTTGTTGTTAGATGATTTTAATAACAGTGCAAAATTTGATCAGCATCTACTACGTTTTGCGAGCCACCCTAATATCGCGGTGCGTATCATCAATCCATTGATGCATCGTAAGTTTTCAACATTGAACTACGTCACAGGTTTGCCGCGTATCAATCGCCGTATGCACAATAAAAGCATGACGTTTGATAAACAGATTACCATTATCGGCGGACGTAATATCGGTAATGAGTACCTGAGTAACGATCAAAGCAGCCAGTTTGCAGATTTGGATGTTTTACTGATTGGTAAAGTCGTCGCAGACATTGATAATAGCTTTGCCAGTTATTGGTCATCACCGCTGTCGTTTGACATCGAAACTTTAGCCAAATTCGATGATGATGTCACGCCTGATTTTTTGAAGGCCTTGGACAAGCTGGGTATAGATGAAGAAAATAACGAAGGCAGTAGCTTGACGGTCTATAAAGCCGCCATCAAAGACTCGACGATAGACACTGATCTGATCAACAAACGCGTGCCGTTTCGTTGGACAGACATGCAATTTTTGAGTGACGATGTTGGCAAACTGTCCAAAAGCGTCTCATCTGAGACCAACTTGGTGCATCAACTGCGTACGTTACTCGGTAGCCCAACCAAAAAACTGACCATCATCTCGTCTTATTTTGTCCCGACCAAAGACGGGGTCGATACTTTGGTGAAGCTAGCCGAATCTGGCGTTGACATCAAAATATTGACCAACTCATTTGATGCGACCGACGTGACCGCTGTTCATTCTGGTTATAGTCAATGGCGTCCTAGCCTGCTTCGCTCAGGTGTAAAAATATATGAGCTAAAATCAACAGCAGCTGAAGAAAAACGCGACAATAAACTCTGGCGAGCACGCAGTCAGTCATCAACGAGCTTGCATGCAAAAACGTTTGCGGTAGACGACTATCAAGTGTTTATCGGCTCCTACAACGTTGACCCTCGTTCTGCCAATATCAATACTGAAATGGGTGTAATCATCAATGATGATGAGTTGGCAAGACAGCTGCACGGGGCGCTGAGTGATGATCTGTTAAACCAAGCCTATGAAGTTAAGCTGCTAGACAACGGTAGCTTGGAGTGGCATACCATGGAAGATGGCAAAGAAGTTGTTTATGACTCAGAGCCACGTGTTGACATGAGTGACCATGTTTGGCTGACCATCATGTCATGGTTACCTATTGATTGGCTGCTATAACATGTGAAATGTCCTACGCATCAACGCTTAAACATTCAGGATACAACGTCTAATCTCTGTTAGATCAACATCTTGTCATCTAAGTCTTTAGTATAAATCTCTAAGTTTATTTTTTCGGCAAATCATTATCTCTATGCATTGATTTGCCGGTTTTTATTGTGCACGGTTATCCAAATGATAATCGTCTTAATGACCACATTACTCCGTGGATGCGTGATCTATTATGCCGACTCGTTCTCAATACGCCTTGATGTCTACTAAAGACAAAAACATAGTGATGTTCATTAGCTTCATCAGCGCTGTGATATTTTTTGATTTTTTGATTTACTTGTATATCTCAGATATTGTTTCAGCGGCAATTTTTCCTGCTAATGCTGACCCTAGAGTTGCTAAACTGCAAGGAATGGGGCTTTTTGTTATCGGTTATTTAGCACGTCCAATCGGAGGTGTTCTCATCGGTCGTTATGGTGATATAAAAGGTAGAAAGCCAGTTTTATTGCTAAGTATAATAGTTACCGCATGTAGTCTCCTAGCAATGGCATTTTTACCCACTTATGCACAATGGGGGGCTGCTGCGCCTGCCTTATTTATATTGTTAAGAATCATACAGGGTATGGCGTTTGGTCTTTATGTACCGCTATCTTGGGTATTTGTAGCAGAGCATGTGCCCAGACAGTATCTGTCAGTTGCCTGTAGCTATGCGACTGCTAGCTTCTTTGTAGGTGTGCTGTTTTCAAATGCCTTTTTTATGTGGTTATCTAGCTTTATGACGACGACTGAGCTAACTGATTATGGTTGGCGTTTACCATTTTTAGTAGCGGCGGCTCTTAGTTTCTTACCGCTCTTATTTTGGCGATTCATCGGAGAAACACCCTTTTTTCTGGCACTTACAAAATTAAATACCGGCAAAAACTCAGGCAAGCCGCTTACCATACTCTTTAAACACTGCAAACACTCTGTGTTTATCGGCATGGTGCTGACGTTAGTGATTTCTAGCATTACCTCTGTGGTTGTTCTACTATTGCCAGACTTGATAGAGATAAACTTTACGTTAGACAGCGATTTGTTTGGATTCTCCCATAGCTTGGGCATCATATTTATAATTTTTGGCTGTATATTCTATGGGATAATTTCTAATCATGAGAATTTTGGTAAGGTTCTAGTAATTGGTTCGATACTCCTCATTGCTCAAATACTAGCCTTCTTTTATCATCTACAAGCAGGTGGCGATTACATTTTAATTATGTACGCGCTTTTGGGATTCTGTGCTGGTATTGTCGGTATGGTTCCTGCTATCTTGGTGCAATTGTTTCCAACCAACGTGCGTCTCACAGGTATCTCTTTTTGTTATAATGTGACCTACGGTATCGTTGGTGTACTGATACCTTTTGGTCTTGGTTATGCCACAACTTTAGTAAGCTTTTCACCAGCACTATACATTGCCTTTATTGGCTTTATCGGTATTATCATGGGGCTGTATTTTTATAATTTGCCTGAATTTAAAAAAATTGACCATGTTATTTTATAAGTAATTGGTCAATCACTGTTTCGCATGACGCTTGAAGCTCTGGAAACGCTTGAAAATAAGGTGCAATGGGTTGTCTCATCCATTGCACCTTATCCATTATTTAAGACACAGATATTAAGGCTTGATAACCATGGTTGATATGACCAACAAACGCCTCTCAGTTGCGCCTATGATCGACTGGACGACGACAGATTATCGTTACTTTGCGCGACTTTTTAACCCGCATACGTACCTATATACCGAGATGATCAGCACTGGTGCGTTGATACATGGCAACCGAGCACGGCATCTACGTTTTGATACGCTCGAGCATCCGCTTGTATTGCAGCTTGGCGGTGCAGACATTGATGAGATGACACAGTGTGCTGAGTTTGCCCAGCAGTATGGCTATGATGAGGTCAATATCAATGTCGGCTGCCCCTCTGATCGCGTACAACATAATAAGATAGGTGCCTGTCTGATGGCAGAACCCAAAACAGTTGCTGACTTGGTCAAGCATATGCAAGCTGCAGTCGATATCCCCGTGACGGTCAAACACCGTATCGGTATCGATGACTTTGACAGTTACGAGTTTATGGTGGATTTTGTGCAGACCGTTGCGGCTGCTGGCTGTACGCGTTTTATTGTTCATGCGCGTACCGCATGGCTACAAGGGCTGAGTCCCAAGCAAAACCGCGAGATACCACCGTTACGCTACGAGGATGTCTATCGTCTAAAACAAGACTTTCCTGAACTCGATATTGAGATCAATGGCGGTATCGATACCATTGAAGACATCAAAATGCACCTGCAACATATCGATGGCGTGATGATTGGTCGGGCATTTTATCACAACCCGTATCTATTAGCAGAGGCCAATAGCTTATGGAACGAGGCAGCACCCGACGCGATACCTAAGCGCTCAGAGATTTTAGAGCAGCTCTACCCTTATCTACAAGAACAAATCGCCAAAGGCGAAGCACTACCCACGATGACACGACATTATCTAGGATTGTTTCAAGGGTTGATGGGTGCACGCAAATGGCGGCAAGCACTAAGCGGCAAACCTCAGCTCACGCTCGGTGACATTAAACGAGCAGCCGATGAAGTATTATCGTTAAATCCTGACGCATAGCTAAATGTTGGTATAACTGAATTGATAGCATTCACATGCTAGCCATTGTCGTGGCTAGCATGTTATCTACGCCGCTTGCGCAAGATACTGCCACATCGCTGCGCCATTATTAACGATATGCAGTACGATTGGCAGTAATAGCGACCCTGACTTGATACGTGCATAACAAAATATGAATGCCAACACCACAATGGTACTGATTTCATAAATGCCATACTGCACATGGATAATGGCAAATATCAAACTGGTCACGATACTCGCAACTATTGCACCTCGCTGCGCTGGATACAACGGCGCCTTGAACTGCTCTGCAATGGCTGACCATAATATGCCACGAAAGACCACTTCTTCATAGATAGGTGCAACCACGACCATTGCAAATACCAGCAGCCACACTGAACTAACAGACTGGTATAGTGGATCTACAAATACTAACGGCGTCATATCCAGCATATAGGTCAGCGCCTGACTGACTATCATAAATATCAACAGCAATCCTAGCATGCCCATACCAACCGTAAATGAAAACGGCTTGATTGCTAGATACTGCCGCCATTCACCGCCTCTTATACGAATAATAAGAACACTGGTTATCATCAGCAGCACGCAGCCTATGAGTATTGATAAGCTCACGACTGTTCCATCGTTACTACCAAAAAAGAAGATATCCCCCATCGAGGCATTTTTGGTCACAGGTAATACCAGCTTGCCAGCGATATAGACGCCTACCAACTGACTGATAAAAAACGCAAGCACCATCCCTACCGTTAGCATAAATGTACCAACGCGTGAAAATAACGGCGGACGCTCAGGCGAGATTGCGATATCCGGTAAAGCTGTCACATTTTTTGGCATATATATGTCACTTAAAAAATACGCTGTCAGCTTGTATTAGACACAAGCCTACATAACGATACGTTGCTTTTATTTTGATAGTTGCTGCTTAATCAGTTCGAGTACCTGCTGCGATACAGACTCAGGATGCTCAAGTGGGAACATATGGCCACCCTCATGAGTCTCATAAGGGATACCTAAGCGCGACTTTATCTGTTGGGGAAACCGACGTTTTAAAAAGATACTGTCTTGACCGATAATCAAGGTAACAGGCACTTTAGGGCCGCGATTCGGTGCCAACCAATACCAAGAAGGATTGGTACGGAACACTTCTACTTCATTAGCTTTAGGAATGGCCAATGTGACCTTACCATCCGCGCGCTCATGCAGGCCATGATCGATATATCCTTGAAAGCTGCGCTCATCAAAGTTCTTAAAAAACCCTTTATGCCGCATTTTTTCATACGCATCTGCTCGACTGTCCCACACATCACGGCGATGCTTAGAGATACCCGCTGGAGACAATTTATCCATCAAACGTTTACTCGTAAGAGGCAATTTATCTACTGTCTTTGCCAAATGCCACAACAAGCTAACTTTGCCATAAATCCAAGGCGGATCCATGAGCACTGCTTGAGCAAACAGCTTGGGCTCACGGTAAGCTGCTTGCAAGGTACACATGGCGCCAAGTGAATGACCCACGCCCACCACCTGAGTGACGCCGTGCTTTTCGCAGGCAGTTTTTACACTATCGATCACCTGCTGTGTCAGACTGCGCCAATGATTATCCACTGGATAATCGGGCGTATCACCCAACATGGCAATATATTCAATCGTAAAAAATGCTGATAATCCTGCAAAAAATGGCCCATACACAGCACTTGGCATCCCATTGGCATGGGCAAAATGTAGTACAGGCTTTTTTGTTATCTTGGAGACAGGTAGCGCAGCAAAGGTCTGCAAATTGATTTCATCACTCATAACAGGCTCTCGTGGGATGGTTTATATATTATTTTTAATAATGCAACTGTATTTCATATTAAGGTAATTTTTAGCACTATATACAATTAAGGCTGAACATAATTATATGCTCAGCCTCAACAATCATACACAGTATATCTAAAACATTAAACGCTTAACGCATTTTTGCATTGCCTTCTTCTTGGGGTAAAAATCCATCAAGACTCATGCTAGAACCAATACCTGCACCCAATTTTACCGCAAAACGATCCATAAACATTTGGAACGGATCGGTTGGGCTATAGCTGATGATCGTATCAAGATCTAATTGTTTGCTAAGGCTTGTGATACTGCCTGTTTTGTCCGCCAAACCTAGATCAATAGACTGCTCACCGGTCCAAAACAATCCTGAAAACAGTTTGTTTTGCTCAGGGTTTTTCAGGCGATCACCGCGGCCTTCTTTGACGGCATTGATGAAATGCTTGTGCGTATTGGCAAGCACACCTTCAACATGTTTTTCTTCGTAGTCAGTCAATGGACGCGACAAGCTCAAGATGTCTTTGTACTCACCCGCAGTGATAGTACGATCTTCTACGCCGACTTTGTCCATTAGACCTTTGACATTGTAGCTTGGCATAATGACACCGATAGAACCAACCAAGCTCGACGGATTGACATAGATCTCATCTGCTGCAGAAGCAATATAATAAGCACCTGAGGCACCAATATCACCAATAACGGCATAAAGTTTTTTATCCGGGTACTCTTTACGCAGCTCCATCATGGTCTGCCAAATTTCATCAGACTGTACCGGTGAGCCGCCAGGTGAGTTAATGTCTAACGCCACCGCTTTAGAGTTACTGTTGGCAAAAGCGTCTCTCAATGCCTCATTGACATCGTAAGCATTGGCCACGTCATCATTACTGATCACACCTTGCAGCTCAACCACTGCCAAATGCGGCGAGCTAGTATCAACGGCATCCATACCTGTTGGCGAACCACTACATCCGCGACCTATGGTCAAAAATATCAATAAGATATAACCAAAGGTCAACAGTTTAAAGAAAATACTCCAGCGACGAGCACGGCGCTGCTCAACCACACTAGCTAATAAGGTGTTTTCCAGTACTTTCCACTCTTGTCCGCTCGGCGCGTTTGGTTGCTGCATGGGCGTTGGCTGATTTGCCGAATTATCAGGACGTTTGTTTGGGTCTGGTGGCCAGTTGGGCATATAACTTCCTAAGTCAGAAACAATCTAAAACAATAAAAAGATGATATTGGTAGATACGGCTAAAAATAAATATCTCCTCGCCGTGTCAATCATCGGTATTAATAGGCTGCTAAGTATGGTGGTATTTCGATAATGGTTCAATAGTATAACTGTGAAATATCACCATATTGTAACACTGAGAATATAAGCTATATTTTTAAGGACTCGTCACTTCTGCGTCAACACCGTTGTCGATTATATCCAGCGATAAAGACGCTTCTAAAGGTTTGTCATCGTAGGTGATAATATCATTGATGCTTTGACGACTTATGACGTCAGTTGTCAGCTGTGATGCACTATGGCCAAGCCATGTGATATTTTTAAACCTCATACTGTCGTTATTCGAATCAGCTGAACATAATAATGACCACATCTGCCAAACGCTTGGATGCGTATCAGTGTCCAAAACAAGCCGTGATTGAGACAAGTTTTTGTGATCCGTATCTAACTGGTTATCTGCTATTTTCGTTTGAGAGTTTACAGATAATGACTTTAGCGGATCGGCTGCGTTGTATCTTAGAACTTGTATAGGTACGCTGCTATCAATCGCAATTGTACAGTCCCACACGCTGGTATCACCTATCTCGCTCCAGCCTGTCATTGCTTGGATCGATAAATCACCACTAGCTACCTGCCATTTTTTGCCTTGCTCGCAACCTTGGGCACTGATATTCGTCTTACCTTTAGACTGAGATGCTATTTTAGATGCTTGCTGAAATACAGACCAACGCTCGGAGCGCCCAGCTTGCCAATATTGACTGACAGGCAGCTGCTGATTTACCTGCACAACTGTCAGCGGTAATAATTCAGAATTTTTGGTGCTAACGGCTGTATTTTGCTCACTAACATTCAATGTGTCAGTCAGTACGGTGCTACTGCTCTGCACTATGATGCCTTCTAGCTTATCGACTGACAAACTACCCAGTTGCTGCTCTAAAGACGCAGATAGTTTATCCGCTGTGAGACTACTTGGCATGGTCCGTGTTGCGGTTGGTCTGTGATCAGACAAAAACAGTCAGCTGGTACTGTCTTTCGAAAATGGCGACCCATCCTTATTTTTACTAACGCTTTGATCATTTAAAGGGAATTGTAGCAAGGCTGCACTGATATATGGATCACCCGTTGGCAATATATATAACGTTGGCATTGTTATGATTGATTGCTGATTGGCATACACCATCATCATTAACAGCGTCAGAGGAGGCAGTGCCAACCAGCGACTAAGCAGCCCTCTTGGTAAAAGCCAAGGTACTATACTTAACAACACCATGAGCAATATCGCCATATTCACTGGTGTATAAAGCCATGCATCTGTTAGTGCTGGCAATGATGTCAGCCAACCAATCAACTCATGTAGATTGCCGACGATGGCACTGACCAAAGACCAAATGCTATCGGCTATCGTGGGTGATAACAGGTAAAAAAGCCCTGCTAATAGATTGAGCGGTACAATCACCCACCCAAACAGCCCAATGGCAAACAAATTGACAACAAGCCCCCATAGCGACGCCTTACCGAATAAGAGCAACGTAATAGGTAGTAAAGTCAAAAATAGCCAGAATTGTAGCTTGAATATACGCCAAGCAATTTGCAATGCACGCTGGAATAATACATGACTTATATAAGCACGCCCATTATTATCATTATCACTGTATGGTAGCGGCGCAGCGGCTGTATTGCGCTGATATGATGTGTCTTCATACTTGAGTAGTAGCGCTACTGCAATAAAAGATAGCCAATACCCTGCCTGCCACAACACATACGGATTTTGCCATGCCATCAAGACAGCTAATGCTAATAACACGCGCATGGTACCAATCGGTAGCAATGTCAATCTCACCAAGCCGATAGCCAGTAGCATCCAAGCCGTACGTGCAGCGGGCACATCAAAACCTGTAAATAGTGCATAGATAAAAGCAGCACCAATCATTACCCACCAACGCACTTGCCAGCGTGGCATATAACGATAAACCACTGGGCACAGTCGATTGAATAGCAACACAACGGCGCCGCCCAATACAATGGCTAAAAACAGTACATGTGTCCCTGATATTGCAAGCAAATGCGAGATACCCGCCAGTTGATACAAATCCTTGGTGTCGCGATTGATCAAGCCACGGTCACCTGTGAGCAAGCTCAAAGTGACAGCTCTTGCCTGCTGCTCTGCTGTGGTTTGAGCTGGCCAATCTCTATAAAAATGATCCCTTAACTGCCAACGTCCTATATCAATACGAGTACGGAGTCGCTGGAAATAAGAGTCAAACATCGATGCTTGTTGTAAAGCTTCATCGTTACTGCTCTTGCTGACAGTCAACGGACTCACCGCCAGTATATTTGCCACACCATCAATATGTCGACCGCGCAACCAGCGATAACTATCGAAACCAGACGGGTTGCTTACTGCTTGCTTGGAGGTAGACAATGGTGCCAGTGCCAAGCTCATAAATAGCTCATCACCTGGCTGCAAATCATTTAAATTTGAGAACGAATCATCATTTGATGTGTTTTTTGGATAGGCATTGAGCAATACTCGGTATTCGATATGATTATTGAGATTTTTTTCAAAATTATCATTATAGCTTTTACTTAGGCTATTATTTTCTTCCCTCGAATAATCACTTGTACTATTTGCCAAATCTTGGGAAGTCAACTCAGCGACTAATGGCATTAAATGTGTGACCACTGCTACTTGTCGATAGCCGCTATCTGTACTGGCATCATATACGCTGTCACTTATCCCTTCGATACGAACGAGCGCTTGTACACGTATAGAGTCAGTGATTTTGGTCGTTTCGGCTTGCTGATGTGCAACTAGCGCTTGTAGCGCACTACCCATGACCAACGCAATGGCTAATAGACCAAATAGGAAGTATCTGCTAAAAAGTGACAACTTAACATCATTAGGTGAGCTGACAGAGCGCGTTTTATTGGTGCTTTGAGTATTTACTGAAGGGGTGTTAAGTTGAGTAGCACTAAGCAGGATAATAGCAAATACGACAAGCAACCAAAGCAAACCGGAGGTGCTGACCATATCCAATAAAGGCATGTCGATCGGCATCGCCACATTATCTGCAACTGCCAAAACGCCCATCATAGCAATAATTACTAGGCTACCAACTAACCAATACACCAGCACTCCTTGCTTGATGAGCGAAATATTATAATGCAGCTAACGCCAGTTATTGATGACAATCAAGCATCAGAGCAGCCATTTTTATCAACATTTTAGAAGCGACTGAAGCATCATATCTGTGAGGCAATAGCATTTATATTTATATTACCCTATACTGATGAGGCATATTAAAATGATGGCTTTCTACCATCACCACTCTATGTATTCTCATCGGTATTTTTTTATCCATAATATTACTTTATACCAGCCCATCAATACAATTGAGCGGACTGTCGTTAACGATTAAAGGCGATACTGTGCCCCACAAACGTCTAAAAGACCTGCTTCCTACACCGGAAAAAATCCTAGAAAGTCGCACCCTAAAACTGTTCGCCCCGCATTTGGCAGATCCTCGGTTATGGCACTTCAACCGCCATAGCTTAAATAAAGCGGTCTATATTGGCGTGCTTAGCGCATTTTTTCCACTGCCAGGACAGATGTTGCTGGCTTTGATTGGCTCGCTTATTTTCCGAGCCAATGTACCTATGGCTCTCGGTCTGACGTGGATTACCAATCCAGTCACCAGCTTACCTATCTTTTATGCTGGGTATTATATCGGTGCAAAAATCATTGATGCACCAGTGATCAGTTTGCGCTTCATCGGCAGAATGATTGCTGATTTTAGCTTATGGGCATTATCAGATGGCGCCAACCCTTTTATTACTTATAAAGGCACTGTATCACTTGCAGCATTTTGTATAGGGTTAACGATTTTAGCGGTTATAACCAGTATCGTTTGTGGACTTGCTTTTAAAGCGATTTGGCGTTACAAGACGGTGGTGAGTTGGCAAAAGCGTCAGCAAAAACCTGATGACAAATCGCCTAAATATTAATACCGTTTAACATCATTAAACGGTATTAATATTAAACAGTATCAACGTCAGCGTCTTAAGCAGTAGCTACTACTCTTCTTTGGTTCTTTCTATGGCCTCTATAAGCTTATCCGTAAAATCTTTATCCATAGAGATGATTTCAATAACCTCGTCGTTTTTACAGAGCGTATAACGCTTACCTGTCGCGCTGTCTTGAACCTTTAAATCATAGTCAACCCCAGCCAAAGTAATCGCATCAAACACGGGTGTGATGAGATCCTTTTGTTCTTGTCTATCGATGGTGTCAAACAAGGTTGGATCGATATAAGGCTTTAACGGCTCATCACCTTCTTCAGCACTGCCAAAAGCGGCGATTGGATTGTCATCTTCGTTCATTGTTTGGAGTCCTATAAAATAGATATAGCGGCTAGTTAATCAGTTTTCTATATCTTTTGCTATGAAATATTTACTTGATAATACAACAATATATTTCGTCAGAACAACCCTTATAAATGCCAATTCATGACACTTATATTCATCTGAAAATCTCAACACATATAGACGTTAATACTGCTCCCAATGACCATTACGTAGCAGTAATTGACGATCAGCAAGCGCCGCCAAGTTGCGATCATGTGTCACCATCAGAAGTGCTGTTTGCATAGTGCTTTGTAGCTCTGATAGCAATCCAAAGACACTTTGCGCATTGTCATAATCCAAGTTACCAGTCGGCTCATCCGCCAAGATAAGCGAAGGCTTGGTAACTAGCGCGCGCGCAATTGCTACACGCTGACGTTCACCACCTGACAGCTCACCCGGCCTATGCATCAACCGATGATCCAGACCGACGTTTTCGAGAATCTTAATCGCTTGCTTACGAGCGTCAGTCGTTGACACTTCTGGACGCATCAATAAAGGCATCGCAACGTTTTCGACTGCGGTAAACTCTGCTAGCAAATGGTGAAACTGATAGATAAAACCCAAATGCTTATTGCGCATCGCGCCGCGTTCGGTCTCATTCATGCTATTTAATAACTGACCATGTAACCAGACTTCACCACTCGTGGGCGTGTCTAGACCACCAAGCAAATGTAGCAAGGTACTTTTTCCTGAACCACTGGTGCCGACAATAGCAATGCGCTCACCAGCATGAACCGTCAGATCGAGGCCAGTCAATACTTGCGTACTAACGGCTCCTTCATCATATATCTTATTGATATTGGTCGCCTTTAAAATGGCAGACATAGCGCTTCCTTTATTTTATTTATGTCGATATTTATGCGATTGAATTACTCATAACGTAGCGTCTGGGCAGGCTGAATCTTAGCTGCTCGGCGTGCTGGATAAATGGTTGCCAAAAAGCTCAATATAAATGAGGCACCTGTTATAAGTACCACGTCGAGCAAACGCAGCTCTGACGGCAAATAATTCACAAAATAAGCATCAAACAGATTCAGATTAAAGACTTGATTAATAAAGCCTAAAATATCACTGACGGTGAGTGCGAATATTACACCCAATATCGTACCAGCAACGGTACCGATCACACCAATGACCACGCCTTGCACCATAAAGACTTGGGTAATCAAACGAGGAGACGCACCAAAGGTTTTTAGAATGGCAATATCTGCTTTTTTGTCAGTGACGAGCATCACGAGACTTGAGACAATGTTGAAAGCGGCAACTAAGATAATCAAAAATAGTAGCAAACCAACCATGGCTTTTTCCATTTGAATCGCACCAAACAGATTGCCATGAGTTTGAGTCCAATCATTAGGATATAATTGTTCAGGTGCGATGGCTGCCGCTTTTTGTGACGCGATCGGCGCAGTAAAGATATCATTGAGCTTCATACGCACGCCTTGCGCCCCTTCTGGCAGGCGCAGCAGTTTTGCTGCATCACCCATCGGGATGAACGCCATCAGACTGTCTACCTCTGGGCTGATGGTAAAAATACCTGTCAAAGTAAAGCGCTTAAATCGTGGTATCACACCGGCTGGCGATGGCGATGCTTCTGGTAGCACTAGAGTCACTTTGTCCCCTATCTGCAAGCCCAAAGACTGTACCATCTCCTCGCCCAATACAATACTAAAGTCACCACTTTGCAAGGTATCAATACTGCCCTCGACCATATGATCATTGATGATAGAGACGTTTTTTTCGTATTCAGGCTCGACGCCAGTCACCATAATCCCGGCGACCTGACCGTTTGATGTCAGCATCCCTTGCAATTGAATAAAGGGTGCGACAGCTGATACTTCTGGATCTTCTTTAATCTTATCAGCGAGCTGCTCCCAATCACCAATAATCTCCGTTGAGACTACGGTGGCTTGCGGCACCATGCCCAAAATACGGGTTTTTAATTCTCGATCAAAACCATTCATGACCGATAGCACCGTAATCAATACGGCAACCCCAAGCGTCAGACCAATCATTGAAATAAGGGATATAAAGGAGATAAAGCCATTACTGCGCTCTGCTCGGGTGTATCGTAAGCCGATAAATAACGCTAAAGGACGAAACATATTCAAACTCTTTATCTTATCTACGTGCGACTTTATATAGGCTACAAAACGAGCAGTGGCAAATGCATCATAAACTGACACTCGCCATACTCACATATAAATCGAACACAAAAACAGGGTTTCAGACGAGCCGAGGACAGCCGTCAAAAGGGAGCTAGTTTGACACAATTTAGCCAATATGTGCCAGTCATTAGCCGATACTGAGAGTATTTTTTACCAAAAAACTGGGTTTTGTTATTATTTTTTATAGAGGCCTTGCTATTAGATGTGTCAATACCTATATATTATATGCTAAAGACAATTGTCATTAACCCTCATTGTGGTTTGTTCACTCTTTGCTGGCAATGTCGCTGACATCATAAACCAGCTATTTGGAATACTGAATGGTACGTAAGTAACCGTCGTACCACAGTATTAGACACAAACCCCACGCTGACTTAATTTTGAGTATTTTCATGACCATAAATTATCAATATAAAAACATTCAAACTCCTACCAAGATCACACTGACCGACGAGCAGTCTGCAGGTCATGGCGATCATTGGCGTATTTTGACCGATGATATGAGCAATGATGTGCCAGAGTGGCTACAAAAAATGATCGAAGTGGCGGCAATGCCTAAAGGCCTGAACAACAACGTCAGTGCAAAAGACAGCTGTTTGTTGTTATCAGAAGACAAGCCATGCCATATCAATCAAGTACTCGCAATGAAAGACGGTAAACCTGAGCGATTCATCAATGCTTATCCTTGTGTTGATAGTCCTTATGGGCTTGACTGTAAAATCGAGCGCGTCATCGCCAATGACAACTCTCATGATGCAGTGCTACGCTTGCGTACTGCTGATGGCAGTATTATTTATGCTTTTGATCAACTCTATACGACCAATCGTCATTTGTATCAGCGCGATACATCTTATTTCGTTAACTTTAGTGCATGGGCGCACGAGATTAAGCTCAGTGAGCAAAACGAAGTCATCATGGTAGAAGACCAAGAATCTATCCGCTATCATCGTGCGTTTAACGATATCGTCGCGGCCAATGACGGAAAGATTCCAGACGACCTGCAAGAGCAAATCAGTGAATGGAAGCCTGAAACCAAAGAACAAATGGCGCCGGTCGAAATCAACTTAGGTCACATGTGTGCTTATTTATTTGGGGATACTTTGGGGCAAGAGGATGAGGCTTGGTGTCAAGGTCAAGTGCTTGGCAAACAAGAAACGATATTTAACGGCAAGTCTATCATTCTGTTTGATGTAGTGACATTGCGTGAGCAGGACGCAGATCCCTTTGTCATACGTATTGGTGCGCTTAATACGCCAGAGACCGCCAGTATTAAAGTGCATGACTATGTACAAGCCAATGTCTGGTTACAGGCAGCGATATATAAAGAAAATCAGACAAGTGCAGCACAGCAGTCAAAAGCCAGCTAGTTATTGAATATAACAGCCTGCTGTATTACGTGTTATGCCTAGTTTTTTACACAATAAAAAACCTTTAATATGAACTGCCCCCCATAAGTTGGACACAACTTATGGGGTATTTTTATGCGTTACGATCTGGACTTTAAGATGCAAGTCATCGCATACTATCGGCAAGGGCATACCGGAATCGCTACAGCAAAGAAGTTTGGACTTGATAAAAAGATAATCTCTAGATGGGTTAAGCAATATCAAAGCGACGGTGTAGAGGCTATCAAGCCAAAGGCGAGTAAAACTAAATACAGTAGCGAGTTTAAACGTAACGTACTCACAGTCATGTTAGAACAAGGGTTAAGCCAGTCTGAGGTCGCTTTAACATTTAACATCAGCTCACCTGCGCTCATCAGCCACTGGCACAAAGCGTATCGACTACACGGCATGTCTGGACTCACTTCCAAACATAAAGGTAGAGGCGCCATGACCAAGCCCGTGATCACAAACAAACCAGATGATGAAAAGAGTCTTGCTGAATTAAAGCGCGAGAATGCATACCTACGTGCAGAGAATGCCTACCTAAAAAAGCTCGATGCCTTGCTCAAAGCGGAGGAACAAGCAGACAGAAAGCAAGGCTCATCGAAGCGCTAAGAGATGACTGCTGTTTATCTGACTTGCTTAAAGTCTCAGGTATGCCTAAAAGCGTCTTTTATTATCATAGAGCAAAGCTTGAGAGTGACGACAAATACGCTGAGTTGAGGCCACGTATTGCTAAGCTGTATCATCAGCACAAAGGTAGGTATGGCTATCGTAGAATAACGGCCGCATTAAAACAGTTAGGTTTTCATCACAATCATAAGCTCATTGCTAGGCTTATGTGTCAGTTAAACTTAACTGCCAAAATAAGGCGCAAGAAGTACCACTCCTATAAAGGGGTACAAGGCAAGATCGCGAAGAATCATTTAAAGCGTCGGTTTCATGCAGATAAACCCAATCATCGATGGCTCACTGATATTACCGAGTTTAAGGTAGGTGACAATAAGTTATATTTATCGCCCATACTTGATTGTTATAACAATGAGATTGTCAGTTATACGCACTCAAGAAGGCCAACTTATGATTTGGTGAGTCAAATGCTAGATTGTGCTTTAAATAAGACAAAGGCGTGCCGTGGTAAGAGGTTAATGCTGCACTCGGATCAAGGATGGCATTATCAAATGACACCGTTTAGCACGACGCTTAAACAGAATGGCATTAAGCAAAGCATGAGCAGAAAAGGCAATTGCTTGGATAATGCGCTCATGGAGGGGTTCTTCGGTACATTAAAGTGCGAGACCATTTATGTTGAAAAACCTCAAACCATTGAGCAGTTAGAGCAACAAATCCATGAGTACATTCACTATTACAACAATGAGCGCATTCAATTGAAACTAAAAGGACTGAGTCCTGTGCAATACAGAACTCAGTCCTTGGGGTAAACTAAACCGTCCAAGTTTTGGGGGGCAGTTCAATATGAATTAGGGGCTTTTTTACAACTTACTATTGCTTATATTCTACAAACCTTCGATAAAAACGATTAACCCATAGTCGTCATTGATTTGATACGCTTATACAACTCTTTTTGCTCGGCGCTTGGACGAGCAGTCTGTACTGCCATCAATTGTGACATATCCCCTTCAACGCGAATTTTACCGCTCATGAAAGCACCCATGATTTGGTTGGTGTCAAAATCAGTGATGATAGACTGTAAAATGCTACGATCTAATAACAATGTCGTCGTGCCATTACTATTTAGACCACGATGTAATAAACCATTGGCAAAGTTGGCTTCGATGTCTTTCTCAGTATCAGATACTTTTAGATTAACAATCATGTTAGCAAGCGCTGGTGGTAGGTTTAACTCACCTGCTTCACTACCCATCTTCTCCACTTGCTCAAACCATTCATCTGTCAAAAAAACTGCCATATTATTATCCTTAATGGGTGTTTTGTTGGGTTAACGCTGCTATTTGACGCATTAACCTGACTAGCAAATTATTAAAATGCTTGTTATTAATAGACCAAAAATATGCGGCTATTAAATATGTTCAGGCTCATTATAAGGGGCGAGTTGATAAGAAGTAAAACCTATTTGTGCCGCTAGTGATGCAATTGTTACAAAATTCCTTTCGAAGCTCACGCTTGTATTTAGCAACGTTTGTCTTAGTTTGATGCAAACACGCATCTAGAATAGTGACAAAATTGTGTATAAAATAGAGGAGTAGCACAGCAATAATAAGTTGCTCGCTAACATTTATACCAAAGAGTTTGTATTTTGCCGCATAGTTCTGATGATATTTAATTAGGATTGCGTTACAATACCCTTAAACAGAGTCGGGAGTTTTAACCAAACATTACATAAACATGTTTTTTGTCAGCCGCCGCTAGCATACATCTATGGTCAGTGCGTTTTTATAGCCCTATAGATATGGGTATCTATCTTCATTAGTACAGATTTTTTCGTAATAATTAAGATACATATTTAGCCTCATAAGATGTTTGGTGTTCAAAAACGGCGCGTCTTTTTATTTATCTTGACGATCTATTAACAATCCTACTATCGATTGGCTGTAAGCAAGGTGCACGAAGCGCCTCATTTTATCCATCAGTATCAACTGATATAAAGTCAAAGCCTAAATTGATAGTTAATAAGATTATGGTGATAAAAGGGTCAAAAAACAGTGTGTACCGTAGCTATTGTAGGTCTATAAATTTTTATAATACCTATAGTACGGACTGTTGGTTAATTCTGTTGATAATTCGGGCTGTAAAGGAATCATCCAATGAGTTTACAAAACACAGCAGTCGCCCCAGTTGACCGTGAGTACGAAATTACTATCGTAAGATTTTTTACGATCATGGCTGTCGTTTGGGGCATCGTCGGCATGAGTCTTGGTGTGTTCATTGCTTCACAGTTAGCATGGCCAGCACTCAACTTTGACATTCCATGGCTGACCTTTAGTCATTTAAGACCACTGCATACCAATGCGGTGATTTTTGCGTTCGGTGGTTGTGCCTTGTTCGCAACGTCTTATTATATCGTTCAGCGTACCTGTAAAACGCGCTTATTTGCGCCATATTTGGCTTGGTTCACCTTTTGGGGTTGGCAGGCAGTAATTGTTTCTGCTGTTATTACTCTTCCTCTAGGTTTGACGTCAACTAAAGAGTACGCTGAGCTTGAGTGGCCTATTGATATCTTAATTGCTTTGGTATGGATCTCTTATGCCATCGTATTTTTTGGTACACTCATCAAACGCAAAACCTCACACATTTATGTGGCTAACTGGTTCTTTGCCGCCTTCATTATTACGATTGCCCTACTGCATATCGTAAACAGTATGGCCATTCCGGTTAGCGCGTTCAAATCTTATTCGCTATTTGGCGGTGCAACTGATGCGATGGTGCAGTGGTGGTATGGGCACAACGCGGTAGGTTTTTACTTAACGGCAGCATTCCTTGGAATGATGTATTACTTCGTTCCGGTACAGATTGGTCGCCCTATCTACTCTTATCGCTTGTCTATCGTTCACTTTTGGGCATTGATTGCTTCATATATGTGGGCTGGTGGTCACCATTTACATTATTCAGCGCTTCCTGATTGGACGCAGTCATTGGCAATGGTATTCTCAATCATCCTATTTGCTCCATCTTGGGGTGGTATGATTAATGGTGTACTCACGCTATCAGGCAGCTGGGATAAGCTACGTACCGATCCGATCATTCGCTTTATGATTGTGGCGTTGTCGTTCTACGCGATGTCGACGTTCGAAGGTCCAATGATGTCGATCAAAACAGTGAATGCGCTATCGCATAACACTGACTGGACAGTTGGTCACGTACACTCAGGCGCACTTGGCTGGGTTGGTATGATTACGATTGGTTCGCTATATGTGCTGTTACCACGTATTTATAACAAACCGAAGATGTACTCTATCAGCTTAATCACCACGCATTTCTGGCTTGCAACTGCAGGAACGATCTTCTATATCGTGTCTATGTGGATCTCAGGTATTGGCCAAGGCATGATGTGGCTTGCTACTAACCCAGACGGTACTTTGGTGTATAGCTTCGTTGATACTGTTGAATTCTCGCATTTCCCATATATCGGTCGTGCGTTTGGTGGCTTCTTATATGTATCGGGTATGTTTGTTATGGCTTATAACTGCTATAAAACACTCAAGATGCCAGAAGGTAAGCCTGTAGATGTCGCTGATCCAACGGATCATGAACCTAGTGTCGAAAAACCTTCGACAGCTAACGTATAAGGAGCGATCATGGCTGGTACACCGCATGAAATTATTGAAAAAAATACAGGCTTGTTAGTCATTGGTATCGTTATTGCCATTAGTTTTGCAACGCTAGTTGAAATCGTGCCTTTGATTTATAACAACGATAGTCCTGAAGAAGGCGGTTTGAACAAACCCCTTCCCGCTATGGAGCCTTGGACTGCGCTTGAGTTTGAAGGTCGTGATATTTATATCCGTGAAGGATGTCACGTTTGTCATACACAAATGGTTCGCCCACTACGTGCAGAAGTTGAACGTTATGGACCATACTCACGTGCCGCTGAGTCGACGTGGGATCACCCGTTCTTATGGGGATCGAAACGTACTGGACCAGATTTAGCACGTGTTGGTGGCCGTTATTCTGAAGATTGGCAAAAGCAGCATCTAATCAACCCACGTTCGCTAGTGCCTGAATCAGTTATGCCTGGCTTCCCTTGGTTGGCCGAGAACGAAGTCGATGGTGAGAACATTCAAGCTAAAATGCGTCTATTCCGTGATCGCTTCGGTGTGCCTTATACTGAAGAAGATATCGAAGGTGCTCCAGATGCTGTACTTGGTGCCACTGAGCTTGATGCTCTGGTTGCCTATCTACAGCAGTTAGGTACCGCAATGGAAGGACAGCGCTAATGGGTATTGGTGAATTACAAACAATTGCGACCGTTTCTGCCTTTATTGCCTTTGTAGGCGTTGCATGGTGGGCGTATTCGCCAAAAAACAAAAAACGCTTCGAAGAAGATGCACAACTTGCGCTTGATGACGAGGATATTAGATCTCTGTCTGAAGAGCAGCGCAATAAGGATAAACGATGACATTTTTTTGGAGTTCTTGGATTACGCTAATCAGTTTTGGTTGTTGGGCGTTCATTCTTGGCGTTCTGCTGTTTGTATTAAAATACAAGCCAGAGGTTGAAGAAGACGGTACCACTGGTCATGAATACGATGGCATCCGAGAATACGACAAACCACTCCCTAAATGGTGGTTGGTGATATTTTTTGGCTCAATCGTCTGGGGTGTGGTTTACTGGGTATTTTTCCCAGCGATGCTTCCGGGAAACTGGAATGGTCTTGCAACCGTAAAAGTCGATGGTGAAGATGTGCCATGGACCTCTAAAAACGAGCTGTTCAGTGAGCTTGAAAGCAATAATAAAGTATTTACAGATAACTTTGAAAAAAGTATCTTGGTCAAAGCGAATGCAGCGGGCGCGACCTCGACTCTTGGTACGCTAAACGAATTACAAGCAACCATGCGTCGTAGTGAAAACCCACCAGCAGATTTGCAGACTCAAATCGACGAAAAAGTTGCAGAACTTGCCCCTTACGTCGAAAAACTGTCTGAAAATCCAAATGCTTTGAAAGTTGGTAGCCGTTTGTTCTTACAGAACTGTGCGGTATGCCATGGCTCTAACGCTAAAGGTGCGACAGGCTACCCTAACCTAACTGATAATGATTGGTTATATGGTGGTGAAGCCAGCAATATCTTGACTACGTTGCACAACGGTCGTGTTGGTGGTATGCCAGCATGGCGTGATCAGATCGGTGAAGATGGCGTACGTGCAGCATCAGAATACGTGCTGTCACTATCTAGCGATCATGGCAGCAAGAGCAATGGTAAGCTTGATCAGACGTTGGTTAACCAAGGTGAAGCTATCTTCAAGCAGCAATGTGTGTTGTGTCATGGACCAGATGCCAAAGGTATGATTTCAGCGGGTGCACCAAACTTGACTGATAATATCTGGTTGTATGGTGGTGAGCGTGAAACTGTACGTAACACGCTACGTTATGGCCGTGCAGGCGTAATGCCTCAGTGGGAAACGAAGCTAGGTAATGAGCGTATTATGCTGCTTGCTGCTTATATCTACTCATTGTCAGATAAGA
Source organism: Psychrobacter piscatorii (assembly GCF_904846415.1). Lineage (GTDB taxonomy): Bacteria > Pseudomonadota > Gammaproteobacteria > Pseudomonadales > Moraxellaceae > Psychrobacter > Psychrobacter piscatorii. The sequence goes on from NZ_CAJHAR010000002.1 coordinate 48,623, forward strand.
CAGGTAAATCGCCTGAAGTAGCAATGGCTGCTACAGCTAATCAGCCTGCTGCGACTGAAGAAGCAACTGCCAACTAAAACGCTGTTACTGTATTTTATATGGACGAGATTTAATAAAGGGAGAACTGTCATTGCAGTTCTCCCTTTTTCATATTTTTTTACAGATTTGTACTCAACGGTTGCTATCAAAAACGCATATAAGCGCTAGAAATCATTGAGACATATTAATTGCTTTTCATGATTATTACCCCATTATTAGTAGGGAGAATGTTAGAATAGCTATTTTCAAAATAGCTGACGAGTCACGACGTTATAACGTCCTAGCTCGATCTAATAAGCTACTTACAATCGATTATTTAGTAGGTGGACTAGAGTTCTTTTGTTCAGTTCTCTATCCACTATTTACTGACATTGATAACATCGTACACTCATATACCTCAACACGAGAGGTGTTTGTTCATCATGCCAGCAGACTGATTCTTTTTTTAAAGAGGCACGTTTATGTCAGCACAACAACAATCTAATAAAATCCCCGTACAGCAGGTCGATCTTGATGCGACCAAGCAACGCGTCCATCCAAGGTTTGTTACGGGTTTTTATCAAAATATTCGTGTTATCACGATGTATGCCCTTTTGGCCGCTTTTTTAATTTTGCCATGGCTGCGCTATAATGATAGACAAGCAATATGGTTTGATGTGCCTTCACAGCATTACTATATTTTTGGCATGACTTTTTTAACCCAGGATTTTTATTTTATTGCAGCATTTGCCATTATTGCAGCGTTTACCTTATTTATGGTGACCGTGTATGCTGGTCGTGTTTGGTGCGGGTATGCCTGCCCACAGACTATTTGGACGCATTTATACCAATATGTTGAAAAGTGGGTCATCGGTGATCGCAATAAGCGTATGAAGTTTGATAAATCGCCGATGAGTGCGAGTAAAGTCTTCAAACGTACCGTTGTCTATGCGATTTGGTTTTTGCTTTCAGTGATTACAGCGGCAACCTTTGTCAGTTATGTCGCAGGCACAGATTCCCTATATCATAGCTGGCAGACCATAGGATTGATTCCTATCCCTGATTGGCCAACGTGGGTATGGGTATCGATGTTTATCTTTACTTTTGCCACTTATGCCAATGCAGGTTACATGCGTGAGCAAATGTGTGTACAAATTTGTCCTTATGGCCGTTTTCAGAGCGTAATGTTTGACAAAGACACCTTGATTGTCTCTTATGATTACGAGCGTGGTGAGCCACGCGGCGCGCGTAAAAAAGGCACACATCCTGAAGATCTGGGTGATTGTATTGAATGTACGATGTGCGTGCAGGTCTGCCCTACTGGTATCGATATTCGTGATGGCTTGCAAGTAGCCTGTATTCAGTGTGCGGCCTGTATTGATGCTTGCAACGAAATCATGGATAAAGTTGGTTATCCACGCGGGCTGATTCGTTATACAACCGAACGTCAGCTGGTCGAAAAAGAACCAAGCCGTGTGCTGCGACCGCGACTATTTGCTTATTTGGCTTTGTTAGCTGTGCTATGTGGCGGGGTTATCTATGCGTTGACAGACCGCGTGCCGCTAGAGATTGATATACGTCGTGACCGTAACCAATTATCATCTATCAATACCCAAGGCATGATTGAGAACAGCTATATCGTCAAGCTGACCAACAAAACCCAAGAGCCTCACAATTATAAAATAACGCTCGCACCGCAAGAGGGTTTGAGTTTAGAGTTACGCTTCAACGATGTACCCTTAGAAGCAGGCGAAAGCTTCGATATGCCTGTCAGTATTTATGGTGATCCTGATATGATTGAATTTGGTCAAACGCCAGTGACGTTAAATGTGACCAGTGAAGACGGTAAATATAAGGTCAGTAAGCAAAACGTCTTTACGACTCAAGGACAGTAATTCATCACTGAACTGATTATTTAGTTTCCTTTATGTCATTCGGTAGCCAGCGACTTTGAGAGTCAAAGGCTATCGGGTGAATGATTTATGATTAAACTGGCAGCACTTAGCCGTCAAATTGTCCGTTGATACCATTTGTCGATATCTGATAAGCAGATCTTTGATAAATAAGTATCTGATGAATAGGTATTTTATGTCTAATCCAGCACCGAACTTTAAACATCAAGATACTCAGCCATGGTACAAGAATTACATGGTTATGATCTTTGTGATTGGTATGCCAGCTGCGGTCGTGATCGCTTGTATCTGGTTTGTCTACTACTCTTATCAGATCCGCGACAGCGTGGTACGTGACGACTGGTATATGGATGGCAAAACGCTCTATCACGACGTATCACGTGACAAGCTTGCTTATGATTTGGACTTGCATGGCAAAATGCAATTTGCGGATAATGGCGATGTTGTATTTTATCTCAATTATCCTGAGCAAAGTGTGCAGTCAGGCAAGCTATTGAACGGTCAGCCACTTACTTATCCTGATACGCTTGATCTTTCAATCTCGCATGCCACCGATATCAAAAAAGACCGTGACGTCGTGCTAAAGCATGTTGAGGGCAATAAATACAGCGCCCAAGTGGATCTTGATTCGGTAAAAGCCAAATATTACCTGCAAGTGAATAACGACGGTAAAGACGATTGGCGTATGCAAGATGTCGCCAAGCTTCCGCGCTCAGAGGTTAGCTTCAAACCCTTACCTGTCTTTGATAAAAGTTAATGTTATTAAGCTATGCCCTAATATCTACATTCAAAAAAACCAGCCTCTTCTTTACGAATGGCTGGTTTTTTATGGGTTACTCGATCAGTATTCACTCATGAGACGCTAAATAACTGGGTTAATTGTTGGGATTTTCTGCGGTGTAGTTCTACTTGTTACATCATTGTCTGATTCTGTTGCATACGGCTTATCGCTGGCAAACTTAGGATTGAACGTTTGCGTCTTTGGCGATACCGGCAAACCAATCTCAGCCAGACTATCGGTCTGCCCTGATTGAATATTGTCCCCTTCAAATAAACGCTCGTCGTTATCACGATCAAGACTGAGTGTCTCAAAATCAAACAACTCACGATCCGCTAACTGGGATGGGGCTACGTTTTGCATTGCCTTAAAGATAGACGCCAAACGCTGCGGATGAGCGTCATCCCATTCACGTAACATGTCATTGATGATGGCACGCTGTAGATTGGTCTGACTGCCACATAAGTTGCAAGGAATAATCGGAAATTCTTTTAACTTGGCGTATTCGATAATGTCTTTTTCTTCGACATAAGCCAATGGACGAATCAGCAGGTTTTGCTTGTCATCACTTAAAAGTTTAGGCGGCATTGATTTGAGCGCGCCGCCATGAAATAAATTCAAAAAGAAAGTCGCCAGCATGTCATCGCGATGATGACCCAAGGCGATTTTGGTCGCACCAATCTGCTTAGCAAAACCATATAGCGAGCCGCGGCGCAGACGTGAGCACGCTGAGCAATAGGTCTTGCCTTCTGGCACCACACTTTTGACAATACTGTACGTGTCTTTTTCCAAGATATAATGGGCAATACCTTGCTCATTAAGATAAGCAGGCAAAATATCTTCAGGGTAACCGGGCTGCTTTTGGTCAAGATTGACCGCGACGATATCGAAATGAATGGGAGCGATACGTTTTAGTAGGAGCAAAATATCCAGCAAGGTATAGCTGTCTTTACCGCCCGAGACACAGACCATCACCACATCGCCGTCTTCGATCATATTAAAATCACGAATGGCCCAAGAGACTTGGCGACGAAGCTTTTTTTGTAGCTTACGAAAAGCCGCAGATTCAGTAGGTGATTGTGAGTCAGTAGATTGATCAGCAACGATATCCTCATTGCTGCCCTCTTCAGCATCAGCCTCTAAAACATAACGATTAAAGTCCGCTTCATTAGATATATCGTCAGAGTGAGAAGGGATGTTTGGCGTAAATAAGGTTGCTGCGGTCATAAGTTACTCAATATCTTTATAAGGATGATTTTACTATAAAGCGGTTTGCGATAAAGCACGATCAATAAGGTAGGGTTATCGATGCTTTAAAAGCGGCAATTATAACAAATATTGCTAACAGATTGAAAAGATGACAGTAATACGCACTTTATTTTTATTGCAATGCTGCTTAGCATGGCTTTGTCACCTTAGTGACGCGCGATTGGTCGCTTCGTGGTTCTGTAATAGCCGTATTTTTGCTAAAATAGCCGTTTTCGTAAACCAATAATAGATACCACTATGACTAACGTTACTTTACAGAATGACTCGGCCAACCAAGCGTCCGATACTGAATTAGATACTCTCAATAAAAATCAAAACGCCGTTGTACTTTTATCAGGTGGCCTCGATTCGGTGACTTGTTTGTATTGGGCAAAAGCGCGCTATGCCTCTGTGACAGCGGTCAGCTTCAACTATGGTCAGCGTCACAATAGTGAGCTTGTCGCAGCAAAGACCATCGCTGAGACAGCAGGCGTCAATCATAGAATCATTGATATTGATATCGCTCAACTTGGTGGCTCTTCATTGACAGACCACAGCATGATTGTACCAGACGGCGATTCGGACAAATTCCCTAGCAAGAAGCGTGATGAGATCGATAACGATGCCATTCCGAATACTTATGTGCCTGCGCGCAATACGATCTTTTTGTCTTATGCACTAGCCGTTGCAGAAGTGGCCGATGCCAACCACATTATCATCGGAGTCAGCTCAGTTGACTACTCTGGCTATCCTGATTGTCGTCCAGAGTACATAGCAGCATTTGAGCACATGGCCAACCTTGCCACAAAAGCGGGCGTTACCGGCCACCGCCTATCAATCCAAACGCCATTGCAACAGCTGTCTAAAGCACAGACTATTGAGCTTGGCCTGTCATTAGGCGTGGACTATGGACAGACGATTTCTTGTTATCGTGCCGATGCAAACGGTCTCGCTTGCGGTGTTTGTGATAGCTGTGCATTACGTCGTCAGGGCTTTGCTCAAGCTGGCGTCACCGACCCTACTCATTATCAAGCTGGATAGAGATACTGACTTTTTATCAAACAGCGGCATCAATCAACATTAGCGAAACATTCGCTTGCATTAACACAGCACGTCGACATTGTATTTTAATCAATATACTTGCTATGGTATGGACAATTATCTCTGCCACCAGATATATTTTTCATTAGATATCAATAATCGTAACAGTCACCTATATATTAATGAGATGACTGTGCATTGGTTACAAGATCTACAAAATTGACACTACCTGTAAGAGGAAACTTATGAAGTTATTGCCATTATTACCCCTAGCCTTAGCGGCCGTATTTGCAATGCCACAAGCGAATGCTACTGATATTAAGCAAAGTAATATCAACTCATGTGTCAATGGCGCAGTCAAATATAAAGTTGCTGACAAGGGCGACGCCACCAAATTATGTAATTGTACCATTGGTGTCCGTAGCAATATGACGATTGGTCAGATGTGGGAAATCGAAAGCTACGCAAAAGACAAAAAAGACCCTTCAAGCTTGCCATACGTCAAGACCATGCAAAAAGACTTGCAGCAGTGCACAGTCGGCTTAGACTTGAAGCAGCCGCAAAAGCCTGCTTAATTACTATTCGTTTGATATACAAAAGACTGGCTATTGCCAGTCTTTTTTGTTGCCAATGAATGAGCAAAGTGTAAAACTGATTATTTATTGCTACCAATCTGCCTATAATAAGAAGACGATAAATAGAACCCTATCTAAACCATCAAAAAACCAATATACATAACCAAAATTAATAAGGATTTTACCATGGCAAAGCCAACAACAGAAACGATCAACCTACCCGACTTTCCAGTGACCATCGTACGCAAAATTGCCGGAAACTTTATCCATGATGAGATCAGTCTCAAAGAGATGGTTGCCAATACCGATAAAGGTCTTATTCTCTATTTTTATCCCAAAGACAACACACCAGGCTGCACCACACAAGCGACAGAGTTCACGGCGCATATCCACGACTTTGACGATTTAGGATATGATATCGTTGGCGTCTCTCGTGATAGCGTTGAATCCCACGAAAAATTCATCGATAAATATGACTTGCAGATTCCACTTGTGAGTGATGCCGACGAAAAGCTATGCCAGTATTTTGAGGTCATTAAAGAAAAGAACATGTACGGCAACATTACTTTGGGGCTAGTACGCTCGGCATTTGTGTTTGATAAAGAGGGCGAGCTGACTCACGCACAGCGTAACCTACGCGCCAAAGATTACACCAGTCGCTTACTAACCATATTGGCACCATAATCTACACAATAGACTAGGTCGAGTATTCGCCATAAAAATGCTAAAAGAGCGCATACACAAGTCTGAGCTGATAACTGGAAATACCACTAACACCCTTCCTTACTAGAGAATAATATGAATAAACAGTCTGGTACTACTGCTGATAATACGCCACATGAAGTCACACGCAAAGTATCTGTTGCCATTATTGGCGCAGGTACTGCAGGTCAAAATGCCTTTCGCCAAGCAAGTAAAATCAAAGACGATGTCGTCATTATCAACGAAGGGTTTTGGACAACAACCTGTATCGCTGTCGGCTGTATGCCTAGCAAACTACTGATTGCAGCGGCAGATCGTGCACGTGATGCCAATCATTCGGCTGAGTTTGGTATCCATGCAACTGCGCAAATAGATGGCAAACAGGTGATGCAGCGTGTACGTGATGAGCGCAGTCATTTTGCTAGCTACATCAAAAAACAAGTAGATAGCTGGCCCGATCACAAAAAAATCGATGGACGTGCTCATATTAACGAGCAAGGGCTAATCGAAGTCAATGATGAGCGCATTGCGGCGGAACAAATTATTGTAGCGACAGGTAGCTCACCGTCTATACCGGATGGTTGGGCGGATAAGCTTGGTGATACCATGCTCACTTCTGATAGTGTGTTTGAGCTTACAGATTTACCCAACTCTATGGCAGTGGTAGGCGCAGGAGCCATTGGACTAGAACTTGCGCAAGCATTTACGCGTTTAGGCGTAGAGGTTACTCTGTTTAACCGAGTCAAACGAGTGGCTGGCCTAAAAGATGATGACATCAATGACAAAGCAATCGACTGCTTAAGTAGTGAGCTAACCATGCATTTGGGCAGTAAAATCACTGATGTCGGCACAAAGGCTGATGCAGGTAGCGATAGTGCGTTTATTGAATATGAAGACAGTGCTGGTGCATCGCAGCAGTGGCAAGGTGAGTGTGTGTTAGTCGCTACTGGCCGCCGCAACAATATCAAACAGCTAGGTATCGAAAATCTAGGCGTTGAGCTCGATGACAAGAACCGTCCGAAAAACTTAAGTAAAAAGACGGGGCAAATTGGCGATTCAAACATCTATATCGTTGGAGACGCCAATGCTCACATTCCTCTGCTGCACGTAGCGAGCGATGAGGGCTATAGTGCTGGTAACATGGTCTGTGAAAATACAGAAGATGCCTATATCCGTCCGCCAGCTACCCCTTTTTCTATCGTATTTTGCTCGCCGCAAATCGTCAATGTCGGCATGTCTCTACCCGAGATTCAAGAAGATCCTGAGTTAGAGTTTGTGATTGGTAGTGTAAGTTTTGATAACCAAGGGCGTAGCCGTGTGATGGGTGTTAATTGTGGTCTGCTACATATCTATGGCTGCAAAAAAACCGACAGAATATTAGGCGCTAGCATGGTGGGCCCTGATGCTGAATACATCGGTCATATATTGGCCACAGCGATTACCAATGACTTGAGTATTAAAGACATGCTCGATACGCCTTTTTATCACCCTACGATATTAGAAGGACTGCGTACGGCATTACGTGATGTGCAAGACAAAATGGAAATACCCTACCAATCTCAAGACGCGCAAGAAGACAATTTTTAATTTACAGCCAAGCCTTGCTCTAAAAAAATAGAGTTAGGCTTAGTCATCACTCATGCTATATTTGATTGACTAGACAACTTGAGGTAACGTGTGACCAGATACCTCATTTATTAAACCTTGTATACACACACCCTGCATGGACGAAAAAATCCAATCGCTAGTGTTACCGACTTTTTTAAAGAAATCATTCGTGACCTGCATACTAGCCTCTACCTTGCGCTTGGCGGATCTATAGACGAAGAGTCGCTCAATTGGTCTTCTCAAGCAGTAGAGCTTGCCAGCACTGGCATAAAAATCCTAATACTGCTTGCGGTATTGGGATTTTTTTATTGGTTGGCCAATTATATTCTCAAGCAAAGCAGAGCTAAAATTCGTTTAAATGATCGCCGTACCAAGATTGCCCGCTCAACGCTACGTTACGTTTGGATTGTCGCCAGTCTGATAGCGATCATGAGTCAGATAAATTTTGAACCAGAAACCATCAAGGCGACAGCAAAAGCAAGTACGTGGGCTGGTATCTACTACGTACTGTGGGCGTCGTCTGGTCAAATTATTCATAAAGTCCTACAGCATTATGGACTCAATGCCTCGATAGAGCAGCTGCTCAAAAATATCTTGTCGGTACTCCTATTGGTACTTGGGCTCGCCAGCGTGATGGCGCAATTTGGTTTTGATATCGTATCGCTAGTTGCAGGTTTGGGTATTGTCGGCTTAGCCGTCGGTTTCGCTGCTCAATCGACGCTTGCCAACTTTATCGCCGGTATCACTATTTTGCTAGAACAGTCCTTTCAAGTTGGGGACTGGATTCATATCAATGATAATGAGGGGCGCGTGGTGCTTATTGCCTTGCGCACTACTCATATCCTAACTCGAGACAATATTACTGTTATTATTCCAAACTCTAATGTCGCCTCCTCAGAAGTGATTAATTTGACCTCCAAAAACTTTATACGTTTTGATATTCGTGTCCGTATTGCCTTTGAAGATGATATCGAGCTGGCACGCAAAGAGATTTTGCAAGTACTCAGCAATACCGATGCAGTACTCAATCGTCCTGAGACTTCAGCGACCGTAGCAGAAATTGGGGAGTATGGCGTATTTTTTATCGTGCGTTTTTGGGTCAAGCCAGCAGCCGTGGCACGTATACCCAAAATCAAAGAAGTGCTACAAGAAGAGATAAAAATTGCCTTTGATGCGGCCAATATCTCGACGCCCTATCCACATATGCGCCTGCTCATGCCAAAAGACGTCGACTACCCTATCGCTACTAAGCCTTTTGCGACCACCACTCAAGTTGTATCGGGAAAGTCATCATTGGCAAAGGATGAGTAGCTGATTTATTTTCATGTATTTATCTATCGCACCTCAAACTTGTCGCACCTATTGCACCTTAAACATTGCCACTTTGAACCATCCTACTGTGAATTATGGTAAAATTACTGGTTAAAACATCTATTTTATTATTTGCCTCTTTTGTTAATTTAGCCCACAGGTACCCGTATGACCGAACAAACCGCAGCTGCACCCTCTTCTACATTGTCGCTTGATCTTATCATTACTTGTGCCGATGGGCTTGAGGCACCGCTGCAGACTGAGCTGACAAGTTTCGGTATTGATAGCGAAATCAAAAGTACTGGTCGTCTTGCCGTCACGGGTGATTTACGCGACTTGTATACCATCTGCCTTTGGTCACGTGTGGCTTCTCGGGTATTAATGCTCATCAAACGCAAAAACATCAATGCAGAATACGATGTTGCAGAGCAGCTATATGGTTTGGCAAAATCCATCAATTGGACTGAGCAGTTTAGCTTAGAGCAAACCTTTGCCATTCGTCTATCTGTTGATAAGCGCGTTGCCGTCAGTCAGCAGTTTGCCATGCTACGTGTCAAAGACGCCATTGCGGATACCTTCAATGAAGTGTACGACAGCCGTCCGAATGTCGATAGCAAAAACCCAGATTTTTCTATCTTTGCGACTGTCAATGACAAACAAGCCGAGTTGTATTTAGATTTATCAGGGACCAGTTTGCATCGCCGTGGTTATCGTGTGGCTATGACAGAAGCCCCATTAAAAGAAAACTTGGCAGCTGCCCTACTCTATAGCGCTGGTTGGCACAAGAAAAACGACGCAGGCGATGCGCCTTACTATAATGCGTTAATAGACCCAATGTGTGGCTCTGGTACCTTCCTTATCGAAGCGCTACTCATGCACTGTGATTATGCTGTAGGTATCGACAAAGCTGCCAATCAATTTGGATTCTATGAGTGGCAGCATCATGACGAGACGCTATGGCAGGAGATGATTGAGGATGCACAGACACGTTTTCGCGAAGCATTAGAGATTGCCAATGAGCAACCAGATACGCTGCCGCTTGTGTTGGGTTTTGATGCTGATAATGGCGCGATTATCGCAACCGAAAAAAACCTCATCGCGGCAGGACTTCAAGACTTACTCCCGCTACTCGACATCGAACAGCGTGCGCTTGATCAACTCGGTAGCGCCCTAAAGCCGCTCGTGGATGATGGTCGATTGAGTAATCCTTTAATCATTACCAACCCGCCTTATGGTGAGCGTTTGGGTGATGAAGAAATGATCAAGCCACTGTATCAAGCCATTGGCCTGATTGTACAAGACAGCTTTGCGGGCAGCGGTATCGATCCAATGCTTGGCATATTGGCTGCTCGTGTCGAGCAAGTAGATATCCTACCGATTAAAGAACCAAAAACGTTACGCTGTCATAATGGCGCGATCACCGTCTATTTCCGCTACGGAACGCTTATCGCTGGACAGACAGGCAATCTTGTCAGCCGTTTTGAAAAGCGTGAGATCGAAGTAGAAGACGGACAGGACTTTATTAATCGTCTGCAAAAAAATCTGACCAAGCTTAAGAAACTGGCTAAAAAAGACAATGTTAGCAACATTCGCGTCTACGATGCCGACTTGCCTGACTTCAAAGTCGCGATCGATTTATACGGCGATTATGCCCACGTGCAAGAGTATGCACCGCCTAAAACCATTCCACCTGAAACGGCTAAAAAACGCTTTAACCTAGCACTGATGGGTATCCGTGAAGTCTTTGATATTAATCGTGAACAGATTTTTATCAAAACGCGTGCCCGTCAGTCTGGTAACGATCAGTACAGTAAACAGAACACCACAGAAAAACGCGGCAAGTTTCATGTCGCCCGCGAAGATGGTGCTTATTTTTATGTTAACTTTACGGACTATCTAGACACGGGGCTGTTCATCGATCACCGTAATATGCGTGCTCGTATTAAAGACAACAGTCGCGGCAAATCTGTCTTAAACCTGTTTGCTTATACTTGTACCGCCAGTGTGCATGCAGCGCTTGCTGGTGCCAAAAAAGTCACGAGCGTTGACTTGTCACAGAACTATTTAGATTGGGGCAAACAGAACTTTGTGCTCAATGGTCTAGACGTCAGCCGCAATAAATATCAATTCGTTGCCGCCGATATTTTTGAATGGATTAAAGACAACACCGAGCAGTTTGATATTATCTTTATTGATCCGCCGACTTTCTCAAACTCGAAGAAGTTTCAAGGCACCTTTGATGTGCAGCGTGATCATGCAGCTCTGATCAATCGGGCCATGAACCGCTTAACGTCTGATGGCGTTTTGTATTTCTCTAATAACTTCACGCGCTTTGAGCTAGATGAGCAGTTAGTCGAGCGCTACGATATCGTTAATATCACGCAAAAAACGATTGGTTTTGATTTCAATATCAAAAAGCCTATTCATCAAAGCTTTGAGATTCGCCATCGTCAGAGTCTATAGATAAGCATTTATGAGTGAGCACTGCTGCTATATAGGCAAATGCCATGAACAAGGTAGCTATAATAAATAGCGTAACTACCTGAAACTTAGGTTTTTGCCCAATGTATATGAAATATAACCATGACCCAATCGGCTTTGATTGGGTCATTTTTTGTTGTTATGATAGAGCATTACTAGGCGATGGATTTGCGCAGTTATAGCGTAAGCATCGCCTTTTATGTCATTAAATCTCTAACGTCTAATAACAAGGATAACACCATGGCTTTATCACTTAACAAAGGCGGTAACTTATCGCTAACGAAAACTGATCCAAATTTGACCAAGCTACTAATCGGTCTAGGCTGGGATGAGCGCGCCACCTCTGGTGCTGAGTTCGATCTTGATGCCAGTGTATTTTTGCTAAATGGTGCAGGTAAAGTGCGCGGCGACCATGACTTTATTTTTTATAATCAGCTGAAGTCTGATAATGGCGCGGTCGAGCACACGGGTGATAACCGTACTGGCGAAGGCGATGGTGATGATGAAGTTATCAAAGTAAACTTAACCCAAGTACCTGCTGACGTTGATAAGGTAGTTGTGACGGTGACTATCCATGACGCTGCTACTCGCAACCAAAACTTCGGTCAGGTAGCCAATGCCTTTATCCGCGTTGTCAATGAAGAGACCGGCACTGAAGTGGTACGTTTTGATCTAGCAGAAGACTACTCTGTTGAGACCGCCATGGTGTTTGGTGAAGTGTATCGCCACAATGGCGAATGGAAATTCCGCGCGGTAGGTCAAGGTTATTCAGGCGGCTTGCAAGCGATGTGTCATCAGTACGGCGTTGATATCTAGAGCCTTATTTTTATTGGCATTTGCGCTATCAGCCATTCCGATTAGCACGTCCAAAATATCAAGCGACCATCGTTGCAAATAGTCACAATTTTTAATGCCCCAATGACTAGTAATGCTTTACGTTTCGTTTAAAATTATGCATAAAAAGTGGTTAGCAATAACCACTTTTTTGCGGCTTGTGTCTATACTAGACCAGCTTTACGCAACCAGACAGGATGTGTCATGAGACATTTTTATTTAGACATTATCTTCACAATCATTGCCTTAGCAATAGCGGCATGGTGGGGATATTCACATGGCGGTATGGGTGGAATGATAACCACGCTATCGATTACCGCTATTTTAGCCGTCATGGAGATTTCGTTATCTTTTGATAACGCGGTGGTCAACGCTTCAGTCCTTAAGGGCTGGGACGAATTTTGGAAAAAGATATTTTTAACCGTGGGTATTTTAATCGCGGTATTCGGTATGCGCTTGGTCTTCCCTATTGTCATCGTTGCGGTTACCGCTGACCTTGGTATGATGCAAGTGATCGACTTGGCATTGAACAATCCTCAAGAATACTCAGCCAGATTGATGGCACATCACGCTGAAATTTCAGCATTTGGTGGTATTTTCTTACTATTGGTTTTCTTGAACTTTATTTTTGATGACAAAGATGTCCATTGGTTTGAATGGCTTGAGAGCCGTTTGGTCAAGCTAGGTAAAGTCGATGCAATGAGCGTATTTGTTGCTCTTATCGTCTTAATGATTGCCGTATCATGGGCCAGCGCAGAGCAGTCAAGTGCTGTGCTCATTGCTGGCGTTTGGGGTATTCTAGTATACCTTGGTGTACAGGTCGTATCTGGTATGCTAGAAGGTGATCTTGAAGAAGACTTAGAGAACGAAGGAAGTGGCGCAGCCGCGACCAGCGCTATCATGAAAGGCGGTATCATCGGTTTCTTATACTTAGAAGTCCTCGATGCGTCATTCAGTTTCGATGGTGTGATTGGCGCATTTGCCATTACCAATGATGTCATCGTTATCATGCTTGGTCTTGCTATTGGTGCGATGTTCGTGCGTTCAATGACTATCTTCTTGGTAGACAAAGGCACGCTTGATGAGTTTATTTATCTTGAGCATGGCGCACATTACGCCATCGGTGCCTTGGCCATCATTATGCTGTTGTCAGTGAAGTTCCATGTACCAGAAATCATTACTGGTCTTATCGGTATTGCCTTTATTGGTTTTGCATTATGGGCATCGCTGAAACATCGTAAAGCGGAAGCAGCAAGGCTTAATTAAGACCTATTGTCCGCATGATGCTGTGTAGCTTAAGCAGGTCGTATCATCAGATATGGCCTGCTTTTTTGCGTTATAATGGCAGGCGTTAGTTACACGGCGAATCCTTACCTATCGCCAAAATAGGTACGTATTTTGCTTCACATACAATTTTCTCATCACTACTATGCGTTATTCGGTTAGAATCCTCGTCCATTAATCACTCACCAAAAATGAGACCTTTCAACCACTATGCAACAGATTCTTGATGATATTGCCGCACAGATGGCACTTGAAACCGATCGTGGAAAAGTAGCGGACTATATCCCACAACTGGCCCATGTAGATCCAAACCAGTTTGGTATTGCAGTCGCGACACCTGACGGAAAGATGTATACAGCAGGCAATGCGAGCACTCTGTTTTCGATCCAAAGTATCTCTAAGATATTCACCCTAACCATTGCACTTGGCAAGTTGGGCGATGGACTTTGGACACACGTTGGTCGTGAACCCTCAGGTGACCCTTTCAACTCAATCGTCATGCTAGAACATGAAACTGGTCGACCGCGCAATCCATTCATCAATGCTGGTGCCATTGCGGTGGTAGATGCGATCATGATGGGCCACGAACCTAGAGAAATATTGGCTGAGATTCTACAGTTTGTGCATTTTATTACGGACGATGAGTCCATCCGTTTTGACCACAAAGTGGCAGCGTCTGAGATGGAGCACAAAGACCGCAACGCCTCGCTTGCGCACTTTATGAAATCCTTTGGTCGTCTCAAGCACGATGTGGACAAGGTGTTGGGTACTTACTTTCATCAATGCTCGATCGAGATGAATTGCCAGCAATTAGCCAGCGCTGGTCTGTATTTGGTCTCTAACGGAGTTGATAAGCACTCAGGGGTACGTGTAATCAACGAGCATCGAGCAAGAAGGATTAACTCACTAATGATGATGTGCGGTCATTACGATGGGTCTGGTGAGTTTGCCTATCGCGTCGGTTTGCCTGGTAAAAGTGGGGTTGGTGGCGGTATTTTGACCATAGCTCCCGGTAAAGGCTCTATCGCTGTCTGGTCGCCAGGGCTGGATCATATCGGCAACTCCAAGCTTGGGTTAAAAGCATTAGAGCTGTTTGTACAAGAAACGGGCTGGTCTGTTTTTGCCGAATAAAAGCTTTATCTAAATACTTTTATCGATAGATTATTCAGCACAATATTACGTCTAAATTGTATTGAGTTTTTAGGCTCACAGCGGGTCGTACCAACATATCTGGTACGACCCGCTTTTTTTGGTGATGTCTTTGCAACTAAGGTAGGTTTCTCTTCATTCTATGGCTTAATTCAAAGAAAACAGCTGTAGAATAATTTACCTTTGCATAACAATACGTTAACCACTATTGCTAAGATGATTAAAAAGTATCGAAAATGCAGGGTTATTATGTCGCTTAGTAAGCATATAGTAAGCGCACAAAATACGCCTTGCTTAGTGAGCAAACGCTTAGTATAGTAAAACGTAATGATATGCAGGACGTGGTGTACAGGTAGGTTCTTTGCCAGTTGTCCTTTCATATCAGTCACTGCACAACTTTTAGTTTATTTTTTAAACCCAATCCACTTAATTATTAATCCAAAGGATATTTGTATGGCTATTAGCTTAACAAAAGGCGGCAACGTAAACTTATCAAAAGAAGCACCAGGTTTAACCAACATTACAGTTGGTCTAGGCTGGGATCCACGCGCAACTGACGGTCAAGAGTTTGACTTGGATGCTATTGGCTTCTTAATCAACGAAGCAGGCAAAGTCCGTAACGACCAAGATTTTATCTTTTTTAATAACCTAAAGTCAGACAATGGTGCCGTTGAGCACACTGGTGACAACCGTACTGGCGAAGGCGATGGCGATGACGAAAAAATCAAAATCAATCTTGCGAGCATCCCAGCTGACGTGAGCAAAGTTGCCATTTGTGCGATTATATATGAAGGCCAAGCACGTAACCAAAACTTCGGTCAAGTTGGCGATGCTTATATCCGTGTCGTAAACGACAATGGCGCAGCTGAAATTGCCCGTTACGACCTATCAGAAGATGGCAGCACTGAAACGGCTATGATCTTTGGTGAGCTATATCGTCATAACGGCGACTGGAAATTCCGTGCCGTCGGTCAAGGTTTCAGCGGTGGTCTGGGACCATTAGCAGCGTCTTATGGCGTAAATGTGTAACGTTAAATTGACGTGAATATCTAGCGAGCCAAGCGTTGCTATCAGTTTTTGATAGCAACGCCCATAAGCCATCAAGTGTGCCCTTTTAACGCATTTGATGGCTTTAAATTTAATAGGCCCATCAATATAAAAACGCTAAAACACATAGGTCTATCTCCACACATTAAGAGCACCTATCAAAAATATTAGAATAAGGATTTGCACCCCATGGCCGCAACATTCAGTTTAATCGGTACTATTGAGCCTTTTTTGCATTGTAATCTCAAAAAAGGCGATTCAATTTATTGTGAAGCCAATGCAATGGTGATGATGGAGTCTAACCTTGAGCTAAAAGGTAAGCTACAAGGTGGCTTGATGCAATCGCTCATGCGCCGTTTTGCCAATGATGAATCGTTGTTTCAACAGCAGATTGAAGCAGTCAATGGTGAAGGTGATTGCTTGCTTGCCCCCACACTAGATGGCGATATGCAAATCATCGAGGTGGGGTCACAGCAATATACATTGAGTGATGGTGCTTTTGTCGCGGCACAAACTGGCGTTGATATCAGAGCCAATATTCAGCGCAATTTAGGCGGCGCGGTATTTGGTGATACGGGCGGTTTTATGGTCATGCAGACTCAAGGAAAAGGTCAGGTTGTAGTATCTGGTTTTGGCTCATTGTTTGAGATTGAGGTCACCCCAGACAAAGATGTCATCATTGATAATGGTCATGTGGTTTGCTGGGATTCGAACCTCGATTATAAACTGTCCGTCTCGACCAGTAAGAAAAAAGGCATCATGAGCAATATCATCAACTCCGTCACCAGTGGCGAGGGTATGGTTTTGAACTTTTCGGGCAGTGGCAAGGTAATCATTTGCTCACGCAATCGTGACAGCTATCAAGGATGGCTGCAAAGTGTCTTAGGAACGAGCTCAGGTGGACGCGGCGGCAACGGTGGTTTTTTAGATAATATCTTATAGCGTCTTTTAGAACTATGTTTAAGCAGTTTTACTCACAATTACTATAAGGATACTCACATGGCAGTTAGTCTACAAAAAGGGCAGAAAATCTCCCTAAGTAAAGAAGCAGGCGGCGAGCTGACTCAAGTTAAATTGGGTCTAGGCTGGGATGTCGCTCAAGGTCCACAAGACAAGAAAGGTAGCTTTTTAGGTAAATTATTTGGCGGCGGTAGCGGCGGTGATTCTATCGATTTGGATGCTTCGTGCATCATGTTTGACGCCAATAAACAAGCGGTCGATGCTATTTGGTTCAGTCAGCTTAAATCAAAAGATGGCAGTATCGTTCATACGGGTGACAACCGTACTGGCGACGGCGATGGTGATGATGAAGTCATCAACGTTGATCTCTCAAAAGTCCCAGCCAACGTGACTTCATTAGTATTTACGGTCAACAGCTTTACGGGTCAGACGTTTGAGACGGTCGAAAATGCGTTTTGCCGTATCGTTAATGCCAATAACAACAGTGAAGTAGCTCGCTACAACTTATCGGCACAAGGTGGACACACTGCTATGGTGATGGCAAAAGTCTATCGTCATAACAACGAATGGAAAATGCACGCTATTGGTGAGACTGCGTCTGGTCGCACCTTCCATGACTTAATGCCAGCGATTACGCCACATGCTTAACGAGTTGAGCCCTTAACTGGAGTATTAATAATCTAGTTAAATAGTTTATTTCAAAAAAGAGCGGCCCATCTATTGATAGATGGGCCGCTCTTTTTTGCTTATCATTTATAGACTAAAAATATTATTTACGACCACGCTTCCAGCTAAAGCCCCAGTTAAAGGCCTTATCCATCTCTTGATGTCCTTTAAAGTATTGGTTAATACGTTCAACATTGATACTGCCTTGCTGATTGACCAAACGTGCAATAGCACACATCGGCAAGTTACCAGCCCCTTCTGTTAGGCGAGTCTCAATCGGTGACTGATCGGGTACATGAATCGTCACGACCCCATCGGTTTTTTCCCAGTTTGGCGCGCCCTCATAAATAAAGGCAAAGATAAACACCTCTTCAATCTGTGACCACTGCTGACCGTTGATATCGAGCCACTCGCCACCACTTACCTGCCCCGTTCTATCATCCGCTCGCAAACACACATACGGCGCTGATTGTAGACTACCAAAGCGATCACCCAATGCCTGAATGAGGGTTTTTTCACCGTTTTTCAGATGAATCATCGCGCCAACATCTAGATCGATACCGCTTGATTGATGCTGCTTAAACAGATCGCCTAATAGGCCTTTTTTGGGTGCTGAATTATTACTCTCTGGACGTTGGTTCCAATCTAAGTTCACTGAGATTTTGCCAAAGTCGTCACGCTTTTTCAGATTGATGCTCGATTGGTTCTTGGTTAAGGTGATTTTACTAAGATTAATCGAAGGAGTAGCAGGAATCGGTGGCGGGGTGTTCGCTTGAGAGGTACTGCCTGCTTTTTGCGTATTGATGGGTCGCTGCGTATTAATAGGCTGAGCCTGATTCTGCGATGCGTTCTGATGTTGCGCTGGCGCTTCATCTGCGATTTCAACTCCGAAATGTTCAGATAACGGTTTTAAACCTCCCTCAAATCCTTGAGCGATAAAACGAAACTTCCAGCTGCCCTGCCGACGATAGCACTCCGCCAAAATAATGGCTTTTTCGTTACGTCCAGCACTGCTCAGCTGACAAGTCATCAATACCTGACTGCCTTGTAGTACTTGAATATCGACATCGCCAACTTGTGCCAACGTCTGCGCGCTAGAGAATGCCAAGGCAATTTTTTCAATACTCGCAGGCTGCGCAGGTAGGTTAATATCAAAAAATCCGTCGCTATCGTGACCACGAAAACTAACATTGCCGTCATCGCTACGTTTCTGACCATAAAATATCATGTCACCATCGCCGCGTACTTTGCCATCAGTCGTCAGACGATAAGCGGCGCAATCAATGGCATTTTGGCTTAAGATGCGAACACTAATATTATCAGTTGGTAATGGCGCATTGGCACCTGCGACTAGTTGTTGAGGTTGATTCATCATACGTCCTTTGGATTCTTTATTATATTGTCATTGTTGTAATTGGCATGCTCACTATCGTCATATAGTAGCATGAATATTATGAACATTTTAAACCGAGCAATCGCGCTACTAGCTACAAAATCACTCTTACAAATCCTTTTGCCTATTTCATCAGGGGCATTTATAACCTGTGCCATTTGTATATAATATATGCTGCTGAATGATCAAATTTTGACTATACTGCCGCTAGTTTTCAACAACCGTATCCACTCATCCAACCCCCTACATATGATAATAACGCTGAGAGAATTATGATTAACCTTGCTAACGATAGCTTCCAATCCACATCAATAGCTGCTTGGTTAGCTGAGGGTCAATCCAGCCAGCGCGATATGTTAGAGAGCTTACAAAACTTAAAAAGTAAATCAACCGGCGCCTTTCATATTATCGCCTCACACCGTCATAACCGACCTGAGATTTTTGAATTTGCTGATAAGGTCTATCGCGAACCGTATCCGGCAAAAGCAGCCATAGTTGATGAGATAGAGGATAATATAGAAGAAATGACTAAGTCAGCGACGCCTCGCTGGCAATTCGTCTTGGAACACGCCAAAGAGAACAACGTTAAAGTCTTATTGACGGGCCGCAATGGGGTCGATTATGAAGCGCATCGTGAGGCGTTTGATGCCGCTGGTATTCGTTTGCTTACAGGCGCAACCAGCGTAGTAGCACTAGAGTCGATCGAAGATAAATTTGCCTTTATGCAACAGTGCCATCAGCATAATATCCCTGTCGCTGATGCTTGGCGTTTTGACAATGTAGCCGAGCTTGAGGCTTTACTCGCCGAACACGGTCATCAGCCGCTATGTATCAAACCGGTTGTTGGTATTTTTGCCCAAGGATTTTGGCGATTGGATTTAGGCAAAGAACCTGATGAGCACTACGATAGCTTTGAGCACTTGTACTTTACCGAAGAGAAAAAGATCAATACCGCACAATTTATTAATGCTTACACCAATAGTCTGATGGTACGTGAGCGCCCTATTCCTATGCTGGTTATGCCGTATCTATCAGGGCAGGAATACTCTATCGATGTGGTCTGCGAATACGGTGAAGTATTGGCCGCCGTTACTCGTTATAAAACAGGCAAAATCCAGCATATCGGCTATGAGCAATCCGTCATGGATGTGGTGACTCCATTAATTAAAGCTTTTGGCTGTGATGGTATTGTCAGTGTGCAGACCAAAGCTGATGATGACGGTCAGCACCGTGTGCTTGAGATCAATAGCCGCCCGTCTGGTGGTATTGGTTACACGACGCATAGCGGTGTGGATTTGACACAGGTTGGCTTTGGCTATTGGCTTGGTCTAACTGATAAGCCAACACTGGCTGATATCACGCAACAAATAACACCCTGTCAAGTACGCTCCATTATGGTGGGCGTAAAAATTGAAGATACTACTGAGTAAGTAAAAATAAGCAGGCAACATAAAGATCGACTGACGATCGAACATATATCCAATAAGAGGTAGATGATGACAGCACAGACCACACTCGTGTTAGGCGCCAATGCTGTTATCGCAGACGTGCGCTGCTCGATCGCATTTTCTAGCGCTTCTCCGCTTAGGTTTGGACAGCAGCTTGGGCTACTATGGCTGCCTCTAGATGCCAATCGTCAGGCCGTTTGTAGCCCAGCTTATTTACATGAGCCCAAAGACTGGGCAACGATAGATGATGCCAATAACCCAAGCAAATGGCAGCTTGATCTACCCAAATTGTTTGAGCAACAAGGTGTGCATTTTTTACAGCTGATTGCTTATACTTACGATGAGCCTAGCCTGAACTTGCCTGCGGTTGAGCTAAGCGACGTTTGCCTAAATCTCAATCATGGTGCACTTCGCTATGACTTTACAGCGCGCGTACGCCACGTCAAAGCCGCCATTATATTAGAGATATATAAGCGTAATGGACAGTTTAAATGTCGAGCGCTTGGCGAAGCTTCGACCCAAGGTTTGGTGAGTCTTGAACAGAGAGTACAAGTCAGTCTTGATGTTCGTCCACCCAACACACATGCACGTATCCAAGCAGCACAGCAACAGCAACAGCAAGCCTACCCTCACAATGAAATGCGTCCGCCTCGTCAAGTGCAGGCAGGTGAAACATGGACAGGGACGGCGTTTGCCATTGATCCGTACCACTTGCTTACCTGCTATCATGTGATTGAGTCGGCTCAAATAATTGGCATACGTCAGCAAGGTCAGCCTGATCGCGAGGCACAAGTCGTGCTCAGTGATATCGGTAGCGACTCCGCTATTATCAGAGTCAGCGACCCATTGCCCAGCCATATCCCATTGGCACAGCAATGTAGTGATATATTGGGTGAGACCATTACCACATTAGGGTTTCCATTATCAGGACTGAGCAGTCAACTACAAGTCACACAAGGTTGTATATCAGGGCTAACGGGCTTAAACGATGACATCCGTTACCTTCAGTTTACCGCACCCATTCAGCCTGGCTCTAGTGGTAGTCCTTTGTTGCTACCAACTGGCGAGGTTGTCGGTATGGTGACTGCCAGTCTCGTTCATGAACACGCACAAAACATGAACTATGCGGTGAAATTTCAGTTATTATCTGCCTTAATTGCGAGCGTTGGGATCAGTCTGGAGAGTAAGGCTGATTCATCAATCGCTATGCCTTTGACTACACCGCAACTCAGTAAGCAAAGTCGCAGTGCATTATGGCTGGTTGGCTGTCAGGGTTAAGAAATCTATACCTATATAAAATGAAAAACGCAAAGGAATATGAATGTTAAATAAGCAACACCGTACGAGCATCACCCTACCTCGCGGCACCCTTGATCTGACCTATCAGACCAACTCAGCAACTAAAAAAAATAGCTTGAAACAAAACGACAGTTATCAATTAGAAGACCTGCTTGGATTTGCTCAGCGCATTAACCCAAAACGGGCGTTTTTGTTTGTCTCAAAAGTATTGGGGCGTCATATTCCCGTGGCACCCAGCACGATGCGAAGTACGTTTACTGATTTAGCCAATTTAGTTCCTAGCGATTTGCCTGAGCCAGTTTTAGTCATTGGTATGGCAGAGACAGCAGTGGGTCTATCCGCTGGCGTGCATCAAGCGCTACAAACACGTTATCCAAACGCGTTACTGCTAAACTCTACTCGTCATGCTCAACATAGTGACAATAACTCCGAAGCGTTACTAACAACGTTTAATGAAGATCACAGTCATGCCAGCCAGCATTTAATTTATCAAAGTACAGACATTACCACACAAGCACAGCTACTCGCTAGCAAAACGCTAATCATGGTCGATGATGAAGCATCAACCGGCAATACTTGTGTCAATGTCGTCACTGCCTTACGTGATGCAGGACTCACTCATTTAGAGCAAGTACATCTAACGACTCTGGTTGATTGGTCATTGGATCAAGAAAATACAAACCAGCAGACAGATAACGCTAAGCCTGAGCGTATGGCAGATCGTTTAACTGGTATCGAGTTTCATCGCCATCACTTACTGTCTGGTGCATGGGAATGGACAGACGCGCCCAACCCAGAACCCATCACCATGCCATCGGTTGATACTACTGCCGCTGGTAGTCAAGCGCTTGGATTTACCGGCAACTGGGGACGTTTTCCCACATTAAATAGCACAGATGGGTTTGACAATTACCTATCAAACTTTCAGGCTGTATTTACGCGTTTTAATGATCAAGACAGCTTTGATGTGACTCAATTACCCAAAAAAATCTTGGTGTTGGGTAGCAATGAGTTTGTTTGGTTGCCGTTTTTATTGGCGGAATGGCTTGAAATAGAGTCTAAAAAACTGAGCGGAGATACAGCGTCCATGGTTAATTTTAGCGCATTAACCCGTTCACCGATTGCGCTTGGTGGCGCCATCACTACCATGCTGAGCTTTCATGATAATTATGGACTGGGTATGACCAACTTTGCTTATAATGTTGATCCTAACGAGTGGGACTTGATTGTGTTATGTGTGGAGACAGCTGCTGATAGCGTCGATGCTATGTGGCGCGGTTTGGATAATGTATTGGTGGTCAGTCCGACGCCTTAAATCATTCTTTCACCTTCATACTTCCTGTTTATGGACGACGTCATGACTACCCCATTTTTCAAGCCCAATCCCAATGTTATCAAACCATATGCCTTAATGGATTTGGACGATACACTTTTTCAAACCCAACGTAAAATCGACGCATGGGATTTGCCTACTGCTGAAACTGAAAACTTAGTATGTGCGACGGTTAATAAGCAGAACGAACCACTCAGCTTTATGAGTCAGCGCCAAGCGACTTTTTTTAATTGGCTACTTAACAGCACTGAATTAATCGTAGTAACAGCACGTGACCGTAGTGAAATTAAGCGTGTAAAACTGCCTTTTGACAGTTGGCAAGTATTGACCCATGGTGCGATTATTTTAACGGCTGATGGGCAACTACTCAGCGAATGGCAACAACATATGTATAGTAAGCTTGCACCGTTGCAAGATAAGTTAAACCAACTGAGCGAGCTGTTTGCTAGTCATAGCAAAAGTAAGCAAAGCCAGTTGGTATTTACGCCGCATGTCGATAGCTTTAACAGTGATTCTATCGATAAAGAATTAATCATTTATCTGGCCATCAAACACGCGCAAAAAGACCATCAAGCGTTAATAGATTTGGCCAAAAAACTGCCCACGTTAATACGCGATTTTGAGCAAGATTTTTATGTGCATGTCAATGCCAATAATCTAGCGATATTACCGCATGTGGTACACAAGCGTCATGCCGTACAGTTTTTATTAGACAATCATTTAGATCATCAGCGTCCCAGTTTTGGTTTTGGTGATAGCTTAGCAGATTTGCCTTTTCTGCAACTGCTTGACTGGTACGGTATGCCAAGCCGCGGTCAGATGCATGAGCAATATCAGTCTTAGCCATCTGTTTAATTTTTTGGGCTAAGTCGTCAGGCTAAGCTATCTTTTTCAACCATTAGCCTAAAAAGTTAGTCCAGAAAATCAGCCCAAAAATAGACACATAACCTCATTATCATTACGAGTACCACTATTCATATTATGACTTTACCTAACATACAGGCCCATAGAGCCAATCTAAACAATTACGGCTCAGGTAGCTACCTTACCAGTGATGTGACGGTCCTACTCGATATTGTCGATAAAGACGCTGTTGCCGATGTGCCTGTCAGTCAAAAAGAAGCACTTATTCAAAGTGGGCAGCGTCACTACTCTGATATGTTGACCTTGGAGCAAGCACCTACCGCGATGCATGAGCAGCTATACAGTCAAGCGCTAGCGCAAGGTGGTGAGAGAGCCGCAACTGATATCGCACGCTTAGCGCATACCCTACATGATGTCTTTCAGCATAATGTCAGTGACGAGCATCCGCTGGTCTTGGTGAGTTTGGTACGGGCAGGTCTGCCGATTGGCGTGCTATTGCAGCGCGCATTGTCTGACACAGATAGTAGTTACCACTTACCAAGCAAGCATTATGGCATCAGCATCATTCGTGATCGCGGGCTTGATCCCGTGGCGCTGCAAATACTGCTGGACGCTTATCCAAGCAGTCCGATTGTATTTGTCGATGGCTGGACAGGTAAAGGTGCGATCTATAAGGAGCTGGCTCGTAGCTTAGAGACATTTAGCGATACGGCTCATCCTAGCTTTGCCAATATTTTTCATCAAGGTGCTGACGTCATTCCGCTACTGACTCTTGCCGATCCAGCAGGCGTCGCTTGGCTCGCCGCTAGTGAGGAAGATTGGTTGATTCCGTCGGGTTTGTTAAATAGCACTGTATCAGGGCTGATTTCACGTAGCTTATACACCGAGCCGCAATCAGGTCTTCATCGCAGTGTCTTCTATGAAGATTTGATAGAGGCAGATCATAGCTTGGCATTTATTGATCATGTTGATGCAGTAAGACACTCACTGACTACGCCACCAGAGTGTTTGCCGACCTATCAGCAGCCGCGTTACCAGACGGCAGCATTGATAGATACGCTCGCAGCAGACTATGACATTACCAATCGCAACCGTATCAAGCCAACTATCGCCGAGGCGACGCGCGCTATATTGCGCCGTGATCCCGAGCGTATATTGCTCGCGACCGCCGAACATCCCGATACCATACTACTGCGTCATTTATGTGCGCAACGAGGCATCACTATTGATGTATTAGGTGATAAAATACTGCCTTATCAAGCCATCACCCTTATCAAGCAACGAGCCAAAGACAGTTAATGCTTTTGGCATGAGCACCACTAGCGTGATTGAACGCTTGCCCTTTACACTTTATTTATGATGCCAATTATGTCAGATATACAATACAACGAATCAGAGCTTTATCAGGATACTCAGTCTTATGCGCATCTGATTACTGAGCGTCATGCGATGGTCAGACCGCACACACATCACCCATACCAGCTGGGTGCTAGCCTATATATGCCTGCCACTCGCCAAGACATCTGGCAAGTGATTAAGCGTGACAAGCTACCAACGATCAATAGTATTATTATTTGTTTAGAAGATGCCGTCAGTCATGAGGATGTGGAGTTGGCGCTTGAGCGTTTGCGCACGCTGCTGAGTACTTGGGCTGAGCACGTCAATAGCATCAATGATCCATCCCGAGCCGCTGCTATTCATGCACAGCATCCAACGCGTCCATTGGTCTTTATACGTCCGCGTAGCCCGATGATGCTACAGCAATTGGCTGACTATGCGCATATTGATCTCATTGATGGTTTTGTCATGCCAAAGGTCGATATGTATAGCTTATCCAATTGGCGCATGGCTTGTCAGAATCTTAGCGTTGACCATCTGCTGATGCCAACGCTTGAAACAGCTGCCTTATTCAATCCGCATCATAATCAAGAGCTGGCGATTGCCTTTAAAGAAGCTTTTAGTCAGCCAGTGTTTGCGCTACGTATCGGTGGTAATGACTTATTTGCTGCGCTGCGCTTGCGTCGTCCAAAGAATAGCATTGTCTATGATACGCCTATCGGCACCCTTGCCTATCAGCTGCTTGGCTGCTTTGTACCGCATGGCTTTTATCTGACAGCGCCAGTATTTGAATACTTGGACCAGCCAACGCTTTTTATGCAGGAGCTAAACCGCGATGTCAGTTTGGGACTGGTAGGCAAAACCGTCATTCACCCAAGCCAAATTGCACTCGTGCAACAAGCCTACTGTGTACCGTTAAGCAAATTGGATGAAGCGCAAGCAATTCTGCACTCTGAGGCCAAGGCTGTGTTTAAGTACAACAACACCATGCTAGAACCTGCAACCCATCGTGCATGGGCAACCGAAATCGTCAATCGTGCAGAAGCTTTTGGTACCATTGATGATGGTCACAGCCAATACAGCTCACGAATGTAATCGTTAACTATGTGATACCTCAATACGATGCAAAAAGCCGCTACCTTTTATTAATAGCGGCTTTTTTATGTATTTTTATAGATTACTGCTTAAACAACCTGACAATACAAAACCTTTCATTAACCGCTAAATATTACACGCAGTTTTCCAAAAACTGACTGAGCACTCGGTTCACTTGATCAGGCTCTTCCACTGTCGACGTATGGCCAGCGCCTTTAATAATAGCAAGCTTCGACCCAGCAATAGCAAAATGCATACGCTCAGACTTTGCATAAGGCGTTGCGGCATCCTCATCACCCATGACGATAAGTGTCGGTGTCGTGATATTACCCAATTGCTCATAAGTGCCAGTGCGATCGATGACACCCATTGTTGCCTTAACGACACCGTCCTTGCGATTACTTTGTAGCATCGTCAGCCACTGTTTGCGCTCAGATTTGCGTAGCTTATCTGCCAAAAAAGTACTGCCAAACATAATCGGCATGACTTTATTGCTCACGCGCTTCATACCAAGCCAGCGAATGGCTTTGACTAACTTACGATACTGCGGGACGTTTTTTGGATCTTCAGGGTCGGCTGACGTCTCAAGCAGCGTTAATGATAGCAGCAAATCCGGTCGCTTAAGCGCAATACGTTGAGCGACAAATCCGCCCATGGATAACCCAACAAAATGACATTTAGCAATAGCGAGTGCGTCAAGTAGCCCTAGCGTATCTTCGGTCAACGTCTCCATATCATAGCCTGATTTGGTAATCTGTGACTGACCCTGCCCTCGAAAATCAAACGCAATGCAGCGATAATCCGTTTGAAAATATTCTACCTGCTTATCATACATCTGCGAGCTCCACAGCAAGCCATGGGCAAATACGATAACGGGTTTTTGCGTGTCATTTGGCGCACTGTCTTCATAATAGATATCGACATCGTTGACTTTTATCGTTGGCATAATCACTTCCTTGTTTGGTGAAAACTTTGATTAATCATTTGAGCGGCGCATGACCTAACGCGCTACCTGCATAGTAGCATAATCTATTAATAAGTCAGGAAGTCACCTTTTTATGAACCATGCGTCTTATCTATATCTTATTCATACACTCTTTTTGTTCATACAGACATGACAGTTTGTACGAGTAACTCAAAGAGCTAACCGCCATGTAGATGTGTCTTAAGCGCCCACAAAACCCGCTTTTATAATGCGCGCAAGCTGCTATAGTAATCAGCATTGCGTTATTTATTACAACCATTTTGTACCAATAACTCTTATACAGATACTCAAAATCGCCACTTAAAACAGTCATTGAAAATAAGGAAATCGCAGATGTCACAGCCTATCGTTGATTATCAAGTGAATAATCACATTGCCACCATTACGTTTAACGATCCAAAAAGCCTAAATGCGTTTGGCACGCCCTTAAAAAACAACGTGTTAATAGCGCTAGATAAAGCAGCGGCTGATGATCAAGTACGAGTCATTATCTTGCAAGGCGCTGGTGGTAATTTTTCAAGTGGCGGCGATATTAAAGAGATGTTATCTGAAGGACTGGACAAAGACGTCATCTCAACTAAATTAAGAGGTATGGTAGAAGGCGCCGGCGAAGTCAGCTTAAAGCTACGTAATGTCCATAAACCAATCATTGCCAAATTAGAAGGTGCCGTGGCAGGGGCTGGCATGAACTTGGCACTTACTTGTGATTTCCGTATCGCAGCGGACAATGCAAAGTTTGTCCAAGCCTTTGTTAATATTGGTTTAGTGCCAGATGCAGGCGGTATTTATTTATTGAATCAGTTGGTTGGTACAGCAAAAGCCACTGAGCTTGTGATGCTGGGTGATAAGCTAAAAGCAGAAGATATGGCGCGCTTAAATCTGGTAAACAACGTAGTCAGTGCTGACGAGCTAGATGCCACCGTACAAGCATTGGCGCTACGCTTGAGCCAACTACCAGGTAAAGCCCTAGCTGCTATGAAAGAGAGCTTCAATGTACATGCGTTTGCTGGGTTAAGCGATGCGCTAGATACGGAAGTAGAACAGCAAACGGTTATGGCAAAAACCGATGACTTTATCGAAGGTGTTAGCGCCTTTATCGAAAAGCGTAAGCCTGTCTATCAAGGTAAATAACTGGGTAGTAGGCTGGTTGATTTGACGGCTAAATGTATTCCTAACCAGATAAAGCATATTGACAACATCAAAAAAAGGGCTGCCAGTACGGTAGCCCTCTTTTCGTTTATGTCTACGGTTAAGAAGCAGACGCTGACTTATATTGATACGGTAAAGTAAATATCTTGTCAAAAATAAAGGTAAATACGAAATTATAAATTAAGAAAAACACCAGTAAGGCGGCTTCCATCATAAACGCTTGCAGCAAGCCAACGTGATACCAGATCATGTATATTGGTAAGCAGATCAAAACCAAACCGACTTCAAATATAAAGGCATGAACACTACGAATAAGCAGCGTACGCTCTGCTATTTGCCTGCGCTCCTCCCAAGTCTCAAAAGCGGTGTTGTATACAAAGTTCCAAATGATGGCAGCCAGAGAGACCATCATCGCGACAGGTAGAGAATCCGATGCATCACTATTGCTGAGTTTCATTAATACAAAGGTAGAAGAGATAATTGCGACAATCTCGAAAACAATCACATAGACAATACGACGTTTGAACGGTGATAACGTAATCATCAACCAAGACTCCAAAGCACCTATTTTTAAGAAAAAAGTGCGTATCAAAGTATCGGTCCGTCCCGAGATAGAAAAGATAAAGGAAGTGCAGAGCCACGGTTTCCGCCTGCCCCTATATTATACATAAGATGGCATAAAAAATCAGCCAGTACATTTATACAGACGTAAACAGATTTATCAAAAACCGACTTTATCCTAGGCCAGACTATTTTGCTGGCGGGCCCCATTGATTGGTTTCAGGCTTAGTATCATTAGCACAAAATATAAGAAACACAATGCCGCCTATCAGTGGTATTAAGGATATTAAAAACCACCATCCTGAGCGACCCGTATCATGTAACCTGCGAATACCAACAGCAATACTGGGTAAAGCAAGACCAAGCGCTACAACTATATAAACAGGCCCTGTTTCTGCGTCAAAAATAATTGCATCTATTATCATCGCAAAAATTGCCAAGATCATATATACCAAAGAAAAATACCAAAACTCTTTACGGCGTGCCCGACCAGAGAAATTGACATAATTTCTCATACCTTTTTTAAACCAGTCAATGATGCCGTAATTTTCTTCAGCGCTATGATTGTTAGTCGTCGTAGTTCTGGGCAATGGGGGCGGGGTCGTTTTATTCAGCATATTTTATATTCCATAAATGCTATCGCTAACAATATTTAGACGTAGCAGTTGCCATTTAAATTTCTCTATTAATAAAACTGATTATAACACTCAATAAAAGTTTGCAAATGCTTATTCATATTTTTATTTCATAACAAAAAACCCCGCATCATCACGATACGGGGTTTTTACTTATTCAAAAACGTTTAATTTAAGTGTCAACCAAGACTAGCTCAACTGAGCCACATTGATCTTGTCTGCTTCTTCCGTATAGTCTTCCATACGGTCGAAGTTCATGTATTGATACACTTCATCACCCATGCTATTTAGCATGCCAGCATACTGCTGATATTCATCGTTATTCGGCAATTTACCAAGTACGGCGGCAACTGCGGCAAGCTCTGCAGAAGCTAGGTATACGTTAGCGCCTTGACCTAGACGGTTCGGGAAGTTACGAGTTGAGGTCGATACCGCAGTAGATTTCGGTGCGATACGTGCCTGGTTACCCATACATAGTGAACAACCTGGCATTTCAGTACGAGCGCCGGCTTGTGCATAGATGTTGTAGTAACCCTCTTCCATCAACTGGCGTGCATCCATCTTAGTCGGTGGTGCAATCCATAGACGAGTCTTGAGGCTACCTGCTGGTACGTCTTGTAGCAATTTACCTGCCGCACGGAAGTGACCGATGTTAGTCATACATGAACCAATGAATACTTCATCAATGGTATCACCAGCGACGTCTGCTAGCGTTTTTGCATCATCTGGATCGTTCGGGCAGCAAAGGATAGGCTCTTTGATGTCTGACATATCGATAGTAATGTCGATCGCATATTCAGCATCGTCGTCAGCACGCATGAGGCTTGGGTTAGCCAACCACTCTTGCATTTGCTCAACACGGCGGCTAATGGTACGTGCATCGCCATAGCCTTCTGAGATCATCCACTTAAGCAGCGTAATGTTTGAGTTTAGGTACTCAGTCACTGATGCTTCAGATAAAGTGATGGTACAACCAGCTGCACTACGCTCAGCTGAGGCATCAGACAATTCAAACGCCTGCTCAGCAGTCAAATCTTCTAGGCCTTCGATTTCAAGAATACGGCCGTTGAACTCGTTGATTTTGCCTTTCTTATCAACGGTCAAGTAACCTTCTTTGATGGCTTGATAAGGAATCGCATGTACTAGATCACGTAGGGTGATACCAGGCTGACGCTCACCAACAAAACGAACACGGACAGATTCAGGCATATCCAGTGGCATCACACCAGTTGCCGCTGCGAATGCAACCAGACCAGAACCTGCTGGGAAAGAGATACCCATTGGGAAACGAGTATGCGAGTCACCACCAGTACCAACGGTATCTGGAAGTAGCATACGGTTCAACCATGAGTGAATGATACCATCACCTGGACGTAAGCTTACGCCGCCACGGTTCATGATAAAGTCAGGTAGTGTGTGCTGAGTCTCAACGTCAACTGGTTTTGGATAAGCCGCCGTATGACAGAATGACTGCATAACGAGATCCGCTTGGAAACCCAAACATGCCAAGTCTTTTAGCTCATCACGCGTCATCGGGCCAGTCGTATCCTGAGAGCCGACAGTCGTCATCTTAGGTTCACAGTACATACCTGGACGTACGCCTTCTAGGCCACAAGCTTTACCAACCATTTTCTGCGCTAGCGTAAAGCCTTTACCCGTATCGGCTGGCTCTTCTGGCTTAGCAAACACGTCTGAGTGGCCAAGACCCATGTACTCACGCGCACGGTTGGTCAAACCACGACCAACGATCAATGGAATACGGCCGCCAGCACGCACTTCGTCAAGCAAAGTAGGTGAGCTTAGCGTAAACGTTGATAGCACTTCATCAGAGTCGTGCTTGGTGATTTTGCCGTCATGTGGGTAGATGTCAAACACATCGCCCATGTTTAGGTTATCAACCGCGACTTTTTCGATTGGCAATGCGCCAGAATCTTCCATGGTGTTAAAGAAGATCGGAGCGATGTTGTTACCTAGTACCAGACCGCCGCCACGTTTATTTGGCACGTTAGGGATGTCTTCACCCATGAGCCACAATACTGAGTTGGTTGCAGACTTACGGCTAGAACCCGTACCAACCACGTCACCAACATAAGCTAATGGATGGCCTTTTTCTTTCAATTCCTCGATTTGCTTCATTGGACCAACAACGCCCTCTTCGTCAGCATTGATGCCGTCGCGAGAGTTTTTGTGCATGGCTAGTGAATGCAATGGGATATCAGGACGGCTCCATGCGTCTTGCGCAGGTGACAAGTCATCCGTGTTGGTCTCGCCAGTGACTTTGAACGTCGTGTAAGTGGTTTTCTTTGGTACTTCAGGGCGGTTCAAAAACCATTCTGCGTCAGCCCAAGATTGAACAACTTCTTTGGCAATGGTGTTGCCCGCTTCAGCTTTTTCAGTCACGTCATTGAACGCGTCAAATACTAGCAAAGTTTTCTTCAATGCTTCAGCAGCGTCTTGCGCAACTTCGCTGTCATCTAGTGCCGCAACCAATGGCTGAACATTATAACCACCTTGCATCGTACCTAAAATTTGAACCGCTTTTTGCTTGCTGATCAATGGTGATGATGTCTCACCTTTTAAGATCGCTGCCAAAAATGCCGCTTTCACGTAGGCTGCTTGGTCAACACCAGCAGGGATACGGTTTTCTAGCAAGTTCATCAAAAATGCATCTTCGCCTGCTGGCGGGTTCTTTAGTAATTCAACCAACTCTGCTACTTGTTTTTCGTTCAATGGTAGCGGAACCGTTCCTAGCTCAGCACGTTCTTCGACATGTTTACGATAAGCTTCTAACACAATAGTCGTCCTCGTCAGTTGGGGTTTAGCACATTACGTGGGTAGTCAGCATGACCGCCTGCGTCTATATACTATAGGGAATAATTATCCGTGCAATCATAGCTTAAAACGCTCTAAATGTTAATGGCTCAGCCCTGAAAAGGCTCATAGTAAGGCCATATCCAACATTTATTATAAAAATAGTCCCATCAATAATATGATTGCACGCCTTATAATCGCTCGTATTTACGTACCTGTACTGATCGATAAAAACTTGCTTTATGACGCAATGGACACCATATGACTGTTATACGCTTTTATAAGACATTTCTATAAGACATCAAAGGACGAGCCAATATGGATAGCAACACCAACTATGATAATGGCCTCAAGGTACGCACAGAAGTGATGGGTGAAGCGCATGTCAAACGCTCTCTTGATGCAGCCACTGGTTTTACTCAGCCATTACAAGACTGGATCATTGAGCACGCTTGGGGCAGCACATGGCAAGATGATTCGGTATTGCCGCGTAAGTATCGCTCACTGATTACCATTGCCTTTTTGATTGCCCAAAAAAGCCCAAACGAGTTAAAAGGACATATACGCGGTGCCATCAACAATGGCGCTAGCGTCGCTGAGATTCGCGAAGTGCTAATGCATAGCTTGCCATACTGCGGTGCACCTGCCACGCAAGAAGCGTTTCGCGCCGCCATAGATACCCTAAATGAGATGGAAATCGATATAGATATTTAAAACTATGGTCACTAGGTTAATCATAGTAATCTTAATGAGATTGTACAAAAACTGCCTGATAAATTTCTGCTATAATAGCACCACTCATAAAACATTCTGATAATTCCATAAACCCTTATACTATAAAGGGTTAAGAGATAATTTTATTATGACAACTGCCGTACAAACCCATGTACCTGCTGCTAAGGTCAAACCAAAAAAAGCCATTCAAGGCGAAAAACTACGTGGTTACGATAAAGTTGCCCGTATCCCAATTAAAGTAATCCCGACCGTTGAGGCCAAGAAAAAGCCTGACTGGATTCGGGTAAAAATGTCATCGCCGGCTGAAGTGGCGCGTATTAAAGCCACTTTGCGTGAGCAAAAACTTTATACCGTCTGTGAAGAAGCGGCCTGCCCTAACCTGCCACAGTGCTTCGCTGATGGTACAGCCACCTTTATGATCATGGGTGATATCTGTACTCGTCGCTGCCCGTTCTGCGATGTCGGTCACGGTCGCCCTAATGAGCTAGATAAGGATGAGCCACGTCATACTGCTGAGACCATCCAAGGTCTACAGCTTAAATATGCCGTAATCACCTCTGTCGATCGTGATGATCTCAAAGATGGTGGTGCTGGGCATTTTGTAGAAGTGCTCAATGAGTCAAGAGCGCTTAGCCCGAACTGCTTGATCGAGATCCTTGTGCCAGATTTCCGTGGCCGTATGGATATTGCGTTGGATTTATTGACAGAGACCGCGCCAGATGTGTTTAACCACAATATTGAAACGGTGCCACGTTTATACAAAGCCTTCCGTCCGGGTTCTGATTATCAGCATTCGCTCGACTTGCTCAAGCTCTATAAAGAGCGTCGTCCTGATATCGCAACCAAATGCGGCTTTATGGTTGGTCTTGGCGAGACAGAAGAAGAGATTTATGCCCTACTCGATGATCTAAAAGCACATGATGTAGACATGATTACTATTGGTCAGTATCTACAGCCTAGTAAGAACCACGCGCCTGTCGATCGTTATGTCCATCCAGACGAGTTCCAACGCTATATGGATTACGGCAAAAAGATCGGCTTCTTTAGCATTTGGGCAGGCCCAATGGTACGCTCAAGCTACTTTGCCGATCGTCAATACTATGGCGAAGATTGCCCAGCGCCTATCCGTAGCAAAAAAGCATTAGAAGCTGAAGGCAAACTTGGCTGCTAATTGCTGATTTGATTATTGTTAAACCAATATCAAAGTACTAAAGATAGTAGCTAAAAATACAAAAAGGGTGAATAACAAATTTTGTTATTCACCCTTTTTTTGTTTCAAAAATCTACTAATATCAGCGACTAGACACTCACCGTTGGTGTCGGTGCTTTACTTGTTTTCATATTCCATGCAGCAATACCAAGAACAATCACACCGCCTGCGATACCAGTCGTAATCTCAGGATAAATGAGCAATAAAGCACCAATAGCTAAGATGACACGCGTCACCGTATTCATATCGCCTTTGAAGTAACCTTCAAGTGCTGAGCTTAATGCGATAACACCTGTCACCGAGGTCACAACGACTGTGATAATGTCCAAAATAGGCGGTAGCGGGAAGTCTTTCGCCGTGACAGCCAAACCGGTTGGATCTATCATCAACATCGTGGGATTATAGATAAACATAAACGGTACGATGAATCCAGCCAATGCCAGTTTGAGCGACAAGAATCCTGTTTTCATCGGATCGCCACCGGATATACCTGCACCAGCAAAGGCTGCCAGACACACAGGCGGGGTAATGTTGGCAAAGATACCAAAATAGAAGACAAACATATGCGCCGATAAAATTGGAATATCAAACCCTGCCAATGCTGGCGCTGCCATGGTCGCAGTAATGATATAGGCAGGAATAGATGGCAGCCCCATACCCAATACCATTGAAGCTAGCATTGTCAAAATAAGCGTAAAGAACAACGACCCTGCGCCTAGCGTGACGATAGATGAGGTCATTACTGTACCAAAGCTGGTCAGACTGACCACGCCGATGATAATACCCACGACCGCACAAGCTGCCATAACCGCGAGCGACTGGCGCGCACCGTCTTCTAATGCACCCAAAATATCAGAGAAGCTCATACGTGTTTCAGCGCGTAGCATACTGATTACCACGGTAAAACCAATCGTATAAGCCGCTGCATAGCCGACAGGTACGTTTCTGATTAATAAGAAAATCAAAAAGACAATCGGTAATAGCATGTGACCGCGAGCTTTTAACACTTCTTTTACCGCGGGTAAGCTCTCTTTGGCAATACCTTTTAGGTCACGGCGTCCAGCGCGGAAATGCACCTGAGCAATGACTCCCAAGTAGTACAATATCGCAGGCAACAAAGCAGCAAGCGCAATCGTGCTATACGGCAGACCAGTGGTCTCCGCCATAATAAAGGCACTGGCACCCATGATTGGTGGCAAAATCTGTCCGCCAACTGACGCACTGGCCTCAACCGCACCTGCAAAATCTTTGTGATAACCGACCTTTTTCATCAATGGAATGGTAAAGGCACCCGTACTCACCACGTTTGATAATGCAGAACCATTAATACTACCCATAAAGCCACTAGAGATAACCGCGACTTTTGCGGGTCCGCCTTTTTTGTGGCCGGCGATGGCTAATGCCAAATCGTTAAACAGCTGTCCCATTCCTGAGCGTGCTAGGAATGCACCAAAGAGAATGAACAAAAAGATAAAGGTCACTGACGCGCCAATCGCAACAGAATATAGACCTTCCGTTTTTAGAAATAATTGACCAAAAATATCGCCCATGTCATAAGGGCGAGTCAGCAATCTATCCGGCATAAAATCCATGTGACTGACAAACGGATAAGCCAAAAATATTCCTGCCAATATTGGCAAAATCCAACCAGTGATACGGCGACTACCTTCTAGCACACAGACTACAGTGATCAGTGAAAATATCACGTCAAGCGGATTGGCCATGCCGCCGCGCGAGGTCACAATATCTTGATATTCGTAGATCAGGTAGCTCATACCGGACAAGGACAATAAAAACCAAATCCAGTCATACCATGCGATTCGACTGCGACTGCTTTTTTTACTGGCGGGAAAGATCAAGAAAATTAAGGCAAAACCAACACCGACGTGTACAGAGCGCTGTAGCAATGCTGGCATCGGGTTAAAGGTAATATAAAGATGAAAAAGTGAATAGAGTATACAAATACCAGCGATAAAGTATTTTACTGGTCCTTGCGTGATATGACGTGTGATTGACTCTCGATCGTATTTTTCTAATATGGCTTTATTGTGGGCTTGCACCTCAAGTTCAGCGTCGACATTAGTATGAGAGTCGGTTTTGGAATGTATGGGCAAATCATTATTGTGATCCGTCACTTGGGAGTTCATGACACAAGTCCTTTTTAAATCTATCAATTAAACCATACGTCTTAGGCATGATCACCACTTCGGAATAATCTGGCACCCACTGATGAATCAAAAAACGATGACCAGCGTAATCGATCTCGCCTTTGGTCAGTCTAGAGACTACCCAATTGAGGCTAGGCAGTTTTTCATTGATTTGATAACCCAGATAGCCAGGTTTTTGTATGGGCGCAAGGGGTTCGGTCGAAGGCGTACCAGCACCAAATGCTTCAAAGTATGTGGTAGTGAGGAGTAGCATAGCGTCTTCTGTACTGCTTTTTTCTATGCGTTGGTATTGCTCTTCCCACCACTGCTTTTCTACAGAATGTATCCAGCGTAACTGAAAGTCAGGGTCAGTGAAATAACACACCTTGTCGTCACTACCCTCTATTGCAACTCGAACCTCAACCACAGACTGACGCGCGACACCTATCCATAGGGTCAAAAAAACCAGCGCCGCAATACATGCTGCGCCAGTCGATAACCATAATAAATTATTTGGCTGCTTGTTCGTCATAGTACTTTTTAGCGCCAGGATGAATTGGAGCGACCATACCTTCACTAGCCGTCTCTAGACTGATATCGTTGGCTGCTTGGTGTGCTGTTTTTAGACCGTCCAGATTATCAAATAACGCCTTAGTCAATTTATAGCCATCAGATTCAGACAGATCAGAGCTCACCAATAGCGCATTCATGATTGCGGCAGTTGGAATCGCAGCATCATTGCCATAGGTGCCAGCAGGGATTTCAAAGGTTTTAAAGTAAGGCTTGGTCGCAATGATTTCTTTTAGCTTATCTTGATCGATAGTAACCAACTGCAAATCTAAACCTTGCTCTAGCTCCATAAGCGATGAGTTTGGTAGACCACTACTAAAAAATGCCGCTTCAATCTTACCTGCTTTCATACCATCAGCTGCTTCAGCAAAGCCCAAGTAATCAACAGTGATATCATCATAAGTGATACCGAAGCCTTCTAGGAGCGTTCGAGCATTGACTTCCGTACCAGAACCTTGATCGCCAACGGCAATACGCTTGCCTCGTAAATCCTCAATATTTTTGATACCAGAGTCTTTTGTCGTCACGATTTGCACCACGTTCGGGTACAAAACTGCAATCTGCTGGATGTTGGTAATAGGCTTGTCGAAGTTGTTTTTGCCTTCAACCGCGTCCGTGACCACATCACTGAGCGCCAATACCATATCGACTTTGCCTTGCGTCAGGAGATTGACGTTTTCGACCGATGCGCCCGTGGTTTGTGTCTTTGAGTTGACCCCAAAGTTTTTTACATAGACTTCAGACAATGCAGTGCCGATGATGTTATAAGGGCCAGACGCACCGCCTGTGGCAATGGTTAGGAACTTAGTATCGAGTGTATCGGTAGCCGCATCCGTTGCCGAGCTATCTGCAGCAGCCGTCTCATTGCCTTCTGAGCTTGGAGATGAGCAGGCGGTTAAGCCTAACATGGCGCTTAATATCGCTGACAAAAGTAAGGGAGATTTTAGAGAAGTGAGCATTGAGTTCATCCTTGAAATAATAGATTTAATACAATCAACGGTATTAATATATAGGTATTAATCCGTTACACTTGAGTAATGATATAGCAATTTTTGTTATAAATAAACCAAAGACTGTTTTCTCTTTTGCTTTCAATGCCTTGTATTTCAGGCTTTTTGAGAAAGTATTTTCATTATGTATAATAGCCAAAACTTATAATGTTCCGCTATGTGAAACAATGTTTCATCTTTATTTAATCAAATTTCGATGCTGTTGTAAACCTTTATCACGGTTTATGTGCATGTATTGCGCTGTATATTTTGATTTGTTTTTATTACCACTCTGATTCTGCTATATTTTGACTGGATATTTATTCATTGGCTTTGTCTAGAGCACGTTTTACGTAAGCCGATGAATGCTTCATTATATGAACCGAAACCATTATTTTTTATGACTCAACTTGGGTAATTTTTATGACAATATCTACAACAGAAGCGCTGGAATCATTGTCTGCTGACATTGCCATCATTGGTGGCAGTGGTCTGTATCAGATCCAAGCACTGACTAATAAGCGCAGCGTGACGATACAGACCCCTTATGGCAGTCCATCCGATGACATTGTTTTGGGTGAATTAGAAGGAGTAACGGTTGCTTTTCTGACGCGGCATGGTCAAGGTCATAAACTGACTCCATCTGAAGTACCCTATCGCGCCAATATATACGCCCTAAAAACGTTAGGCGTACGCTACATTGTCTCAGTATCCGCGGTCGGCTCGTTGCAAGCACACCTCAAACCACTAGATATGGTCGTGCCAGATCAAATGATCGATATGACTAAATATCGTGCAAGTACGTTTTTTGGTGAGGGTGCAGTCGCTCATGTATCAATGGCAGACCCACTCTGTCCCGCCCTATCAGATATCCTGACGCGTGCCTACAATCAGGCAGATATTGCTGAGGGCAGCTGTCACAAAAAAGCGACTTATGTCTGTATCGAAGGTCCACAGTTCTC
This sequence comes from Psychrobacter piscatorii, assembly GCF_904846415.1. GTDB lineage: Bacteria > Pseudomonadota > Gammaproteobacteria > Pseudomonadales > Moraxellaceae > Psychrobacter > Psychrobacter piscatorii. Next base: position 87,762 of record NZ_CAJHAR010000002.1, read on the forward strand.
AACCCGTGCAGAGTCAGAGTGGTATCGTCAAATACAAGCGGATATCATCGGAATGACCAATATGCCAGAAGCCAAATTAGCACGTGAAGCCAGCATGGCTTATGCGACATTGGCCTTGGTGACAGATTTTGATTGTTGGCATCCTAGCGAAGAAGCCGTCAGTGCAGACTATGCAATAAAAAACCTGATGAAAAATGCTGAAAACGCTCAAAAGGTGATTCAAGAAGCCGTTGCTTTAATTGCCGCTGAATTACCCGAATCCATCGCCCATAACGCTCTCGCACAGGCCTTGGTCACGCCTATAGACATGATGGACGAACATACCAAAATCAGATTGGCTGCGTTGTTATACTAGATATTTAAACATATTTAGATAAGTGCTTGTTTGAGACGAAAACAACAACCCAAATTTTACTCACATGCAAAAAGGCCATTAATTTACTTAGTGGCCTTTTTATCGTTTTAATCAGCATGTTTGGGATAAAAGCTAACCAGACGCCTTTACTCTTAACAGCACCACTCTTAACAGCAACCGCCCACACCAGATGATGGTACTATAGCCTGACTAAATGGCATCAGCTCACCGCACCCTGCAAAAATACCATAGTGGCGACTGTCATCACCGATAAATTCAAAATGCGGCGCAAAGCGAGATTCTTGTAGCATTCGAAAGGTATTGCCGCACACAGGGAATACTCGACCTGCCTCAATCGCATGATGCTTGTCTAGATCAAACCGATGTGGGGATTGCTCGATAGACCCTTTGTATATCACCGCTTGTCCATGATCTTCGCAGGCATCTTCTAACGTGGCAATTTTGAATAAACGATAAGTGGCCGAAAAAAACTGTATATCACCAATTTTGGCAGCCAATACAGGATCTGTAATCTCAAGCGGACGATCTTCGACCAGACGTGGGTCTAAAAACCCTGCGTCTCTTGATAAACGGATAAAGTCTTTCCAGTACAACGCGCCACTCAAACACTCGCCATATAACACAGGATCATCTATCAAGTGTTGCGGGATACGGCGATCAGCATAAACATCAGAAAAATAAAATTCGCCACCAGGCTTGAGTAGTCTCTGTACGCTCGCCATCACGGCGGCTTTATCTGGTGATAAATTGATAACACAGTTTGAAACGATAATATCGAAGCTACCATCAGCAAGGTCTAGCTCATCTATCTTTTCGATATAACCATGCAAAAACGTCACATTGTCATAGCCAAACTTCTCGACATGGTAATCCTGATGTTCCTTTGCAACGGCTAGTTGCTCATCGGTCATATCCACGCCAACCACATGCCCCGTCTCGCCTACCAATTGCGCAAGTGCGTAAACATCTCGTCCTGAACCACTGCCCAAGTCTAGAATTCGGCAACCTTCAAGCAATGCAGGACACACCAGTCCGCAGCCATAATAACGGCTCAATACCTCATCATGAATATTTGCCAATAACGGCTTTAGCCACTCAGGCATATTGCTAATATCACAACACGCTGAGGTTTTTAAATCATCAGTACCTTGCAGCTCTTTGCCATAGTAATTTTGCACAACGTCATGCATAACAATGTCCTTATTAATAGTAAAATCCAATTAAAAGTTAAGTAAATAACTATAGAAAATCATGTTTAATTTTTAGATTTTGTTGAGTGTATTGCGCCAATCTGATGGTAGATGCTTTAAATCATCAGGCTCATCAATGTCATGCAACGCTGGCAATAACGCCAGTGCCCAACCTAACGCCGCGATACGCTGCTTAGTGACTTCAGCGACGCTAGACGTACTCCAGCTGATATTTGAAAAAAGGCTTTCATCGACTTGGTTGAATCCGAGCAACACATAGCCCCCGTCGGTTGCAGGAATCATCACCGCGCTATTTTCATCTAGCTGCTGTACGGCGGTCTGTATACGCTCTGCCGTGAGGCTAGGACAATCCGTCCCAATTAAGACAACTTTTTCATATTTTTCCAATGCGTTCTGACTGGCTATCAACATGCGCCTACCCAAATCACCTTCTGCCTGAGCAGACCATTGCAGTGACTCGGGTAAATCAAGCGCTTGCCAGCAGGCATCAGTTTGCGCTGGACTCACGCATAGCTCAATGGCAAAGTCGCTCGCCACAGCTTGCTCGACACTATGTAATAACAACTGCCTTGCCATATCCGCAGCACCATCGATACCCAATGCAGGTTGCAGACGAGTCTTTGCTTTATCACGTGCTGGATATTTGGCAAATAAAATGACGCAGGTAGTTTGTTCTCTTATCTGTGGGTTAACATCTATGGTAGCGGTTCGGTTGCTGGTCGCCTGCATCAATACGAAGCCCTTTTTATTATTGTTATTAGTCCAATACGGCTGGATCGTTCCTACTTATAATAACGCTGCTTTAAGCTGTCAGGCGATACCCCGCGCCAATAATCAAAGCGCAAATGCCACATCAAAAATATGGTGCGGAAATATCCATGTTGCTGCCAACGCCGTGCGGAAGTCGTCACTGTGCTTTTTAAACAAGCGGGCCTACTAATGGTTTTTAGGCGCTTACATAGCTCGACATCTTCCATCAATGGCTGATCAGGATAGCCATCCAGTCGTTCAAATAAAAATTTTTTAATAAAAATAGCTTGATCACCCGTTGCGATACTGACCAAACGTGAGCGCTTATTAATCATCATACCAACAACTTTTAATAACGGATGAGAACTGTCCAAGCGTACATCAAAACGTCCCCAGTCATGCTCTGCCATTGCTCGCTGTACCTGATGTATCGCATCAGTCGGCAACTGAGTATCAGCATGTAAAAATAGCAGCACATCTCCAGTCGCTCGCTTAGCGCCAGCGTTCATCTGACAAGCACGTCCAGCAGTGAACTCAATAATATGCCAGTCAATTGAAGACGGGGTCATCTTTGGCAACGCTTTTAGCAAATTATAAGCGGCAGTCATCGAGCCATCCGTTGACCCCCCATCTACCACTATCACTTGCTGCGGCGCGGGGCTGAGCGTATGGATATGAGAAATGAGATGTGGCAAATTATCCACTTCATTTAATAATGGAATAATGATAGAGATTTTCAAGGTATGTCCCGTTTTAATAAAAATAAACTCGCGAGCATTGACTTATTTTTTGTTCAAATTCCAATTGTAGTCAGTGTAGCTGATTTTTATTTTGCCTTGGTTTAGATCTGATGTCTGCGCTTTACTCATTCCGAGTGACGAGCTATAACGACCCAAAAATCCTTCTAAATCTTTTGTGCCACGCCAATTACTCTCAAAGTCTGACTTGTACCATTTAAAAATCGGCGACACCCTTAGTGTATTGCCCTTAAGATTGTTGCGACTACCATCTGCCAAAAATTTAGCAGTTGCCTGTTCTAATTGACTATCCAAACCTTTGCCAGTAAAGGCGTCATCTTGCAGTGCAGGACAACCAATACTCGCACAATTAACCGCGAAGTGAATACGCGGATCATTGTAGCGTTTGGAGCCACGTATGAGGTTGTGCTCGATATCATCAAGCGAACGCGTTTTACCCAATAGCGGAATGAACTCTTGCTTCCACGGTGAACCAAACAGACCACCGATATCTTTGATGGATTTAATATTAGGATATTTCGTGAGTACCAAATCAACCGTACCTGCATTGTAGACATTAATCAAAAATGCTAACTGCTCGTTTTTATTCCAACGATTAAATTCTGCTTGAGAGACTTTGCTCGTCGCTTCAAGATAGCTTGCCAGCTTGCTCTTATCCGCTTGCATGCCCGCATAATTCACCACGGAAGCCTTACCACCGTTGGTCATGGTGACATGCTTATTTAATAAGCTATCCCAACTTTGATGGTTGAAATCTGCATAGGCAGCCGCGCTTGATGATAAAATCGCGAGCGCAATAATTGGTTGCACGACCAAGGTCTTTGTTGAAAAATTCAATCTTGACATGAGATTCACTCCACTTGAATTGGTGATGTTTGTCTGTCGCAGCTGTCCAGCTCGATAGCCTAACAACTATTTATGATCAACGACCCTTAATGGTAAATATGGGCGTCTAAACAGTCGTGTCTGCTATCGTCTGCTCTACGGTCTCTTCTTCTAACGCGCCGCCGCAGCTGCTGCCCTGTCCTGCCGTGCAGCCGTAGCAATGATCCGCAATAGCAATGGCATCGCCAGAGGGATTTTGGGTAAGCAGATCGCTGAGATGGCGGCGCGATTTATTGGGCACAGGCATCTCTAGTTGCTGGTTAAAATCACAATCAAATAATTCACCTAACCAATTGACACTAATGGTCGAGCGGCACATCACTTCACTCAAGTTGTCCGACACGTAGTTTTCTTTGAGTAAATCCATATACGGGTGGAATTCATTTTTGGCCAATAGTACCGCGCCAAAACGCTGAATCGGCATATTGGTAAGGGCAAATAGATGGTTGAACTCGATATCAAAGTGTTCTTTTAGCTCCCGCTTATAGTCCGCTTCAAGCTGCTGCTGATTGGGCGGTAAGCTCGCGCCTTGCGGATTGTAGACCAAATTTAAGGTCAGACCTGAATCAGACCTACCATATCCTAACTGATTGAGTTTTTGCAGTCCTAATATACTGTCGTCGAATGCCCCTTTGCCACGCTGTTTATCTACGTTTTCTAAGGAGTAACATGGCAAGGATGCCACGACTTCGACTTGATTGTCTGCTAAAAACTGCGCCATGTCCTCATAGCCCTCTTCCATAAGAATGGTCAGGTTACAGCGGTCTATCACTTTGACGCCCAGCGCACGCGCCGCTGTGACCAAATATTTAAAGTCCTCATGCATCTCAGGGGCACCGCCGGTCAAATCGAGCGTATCGATATTTTGCGCTTGCAATACTTTGGGAATCAGCTCAACCAACTCGCGTGACATCATCTCTGTGCGATAAGGACTGGCCGCCACATGGCAATGGACGCAAGACATATTGCATAAGTAGCCCATGTTGACTTGGAGTATCGTTAGTTCTCGGCGTTTGATCGCCGGAAAGTCAGTGTGCTCAAGTAATGCGATAGTCGATTTCATAATCGTATAGACCCCGTTAATGACCCAACTCAAAAAAGATATATTTACATGTAAGTAATTGCTTTTATTTGCTATTTTATAAACATCATACCTTGTTTATTGACCTGTCATTTTACATTTTGTTTAATCAATCATACCTGATTGTGAATCACCAATAACATCAGTTTTGTAAGATCGATTTTGTTATTTATGCCAACCAGTGCTGCTCTACCTAGCCTTAACAAAGCGCTGATCGATGTACCGTTTTAGATACCAAAGCCCGCGACCTTGTAGACTGAGCGCTCCCCAACTAGCAATAGCGTACTTGTCCCCGCAAGACAATAAATATAGCGTATTGGTTTTGGGTTGATAGTCTTGCATGGGTTTGTCTTTGAGATAGGCCAATAGGTTATCTGCCTCTATCGCGCCGCCATGTACCGCATGAACGCCTGAATGCGCCACGTCTTTATCTACTCGCGTGGCTACGTCACCAACGGCAAATACATTAGGGTGAGAGAAACTCTGCTGCATGGCATTAACGGCCATAAAACCATTATCTACCGTCTGTAAATCAGTGGCAGCGGTCCATGCTGATCCTACCACTCCCGTCGCAGCGATCACAGTATTCATAGGCAGCGTGTCATGTGCGGTCAATAAATGACCATCATGATAACCAGTCGCTCGCTCATGGACTATCTTAATATCATGGCGATGCAGCTGCCTAATAACGCGCTTCTGAAAACGCGGATTAAATCCTGACAAAAGATGCTCACCGCACACCAGTGTCACTTGATGATTTGGATTGATATGCTGTAGCGCGACTTGAGCTGCCATGACCAATTCGGCCGCGGCGGCCCCAGCACCAACGATAGCCAATTGGTATTGACTAGCTTGCCGCGCCTCAGCCAAAATCTGCTGCCAATGCGTGATAAAACCTGACAAGGGACGAATAGCGATTACGTCCGTGCTAGCGTGAGTATCCGTCTTAGCATAGCTGTCTCGTTTATCTAACCAACGCATATCTGTATCTGCGCCAGTATTCAATGACAACACATCATAATCAAGTGCCAATCGCTCATCGCCCATTGTCGCGACCATATTGGATGCCGCATCAACCTGCACGATCGACTGCTGAATAAAGCGCACACCCGCTCGCCTACAAAGTGATTTTATATCGATACTGATATCGTCAAGCGAGTAATGTCCTGCCATCCAACCAGGTAGCACTCCTGAATATATAGTCTGCGGATGCTCGCTAATTAGAGCGATGTCTATAGCCGTTCCCTTAAAATCCGTACTCTCTAGCTGCCCAGTAACAAGCCGACGTAACAGTCCAATATGAGCATGACCTGCTCCTGCTAATAGTAGTTTTTTTGGCGACAGCTGTTTCATTGGCATCCTAATCAAAGTGATGGATAGATGTTTGACGAGCAAGTTATAGGGCGTGTCCCTATTTTAAAAATAGTGATAAACGTTTGAACAAGGGACAAGCCCTAGTGCCTATAATATAAGTAGCACAAAAGCAGTTTACAAATAAGATATGTCTGATAGACGACCCTGATGATCGGGTGGATGGTATAAGTGACTTAAATAATACTGACCATACTCATTTTTGTCATTAAATGCTGCTACCAAGTATAGATTTAATTACCCTGTCACGTAACACAAAAAAATAAGGTAAAATGGTCGACCAATCAGCGCCTAGTAAAATAAAATCATAACGACGCCACCTAACTGATCGGCATTTTTGAAATAACGATCTATAAAAAATATAGACCATTAAAACCTGTCAAGGAAGCTTATATGAGTAACACTCTCGATACCAGTAATGATAACATTCTCTCCTCCGACAACACTCACTACTTGCACCACAACTTTTTTGAGCCAAGTGACAAAAATATTGCCATCAGTGCGACGCTATTGATTGTGCATGGGATGGCAGAGCACAGTGGTCGCTATGCAGACTTTGCACAGTTCTTGGCGGACAATGGCATCGCTGTCGCAACTTATGATCATCTTGGTCATGGACAAACCATCAAGACCGAAGCGGATTTGGGGTTTTTTGGTGAAGAGCATCCCGTGCAATCGCTGCTAAAAGATGTGATTGTTATGGCAGATAGTCTAAAAGCACGTCACCCCGATGTACCGCATTTTGTGATGGGCCACTCCATGGGCTCATTTATCGTGCGTAACGTACTTAAGCATCATGCGCATAATTTCACTGGAGCGATATTGATGGGCTCGGCAGACGTCAATCCATTGACCAAAGTTTTGCTGCCTATCAATAAAGTATTGGCAAAAGTGGCACCTAGACAGCCGAACTCAGTACTTGCCAATACCATGAACAAAGTATTGAACAGTCAACTAAAAGATCGCACTGCATCATCGAAGTTTGCTTGGTTGAGTGAAAATACTGCAAATATTGAAGCCTATGAAGCTGATCCAAAGACTGGTTTTGACTTTACTAACAATGGCTTTATGACATTATTTACTTTGATGGATACCGGACTAAATAAAGGCTGGGCCACCACCATTGCTAAACACTTCCCAATGCTGTTTATCAGCGGTGAAGATGATCCTATTGGTAACATGGGACGCGGTATTCGCCGCGTGGTCAAACGCCTACATAAACAAAAATTTAGCCATGTTGATATTCAGCTGTATCCCAATATGCGCCATGAAGTATTACACGAAACAGATCATCAAACGGTTTATCAAGACATTTTAGCGTGGATAAAAAACATTGCACCAGACGCTTAAAGCACGATAAACCATTCATCTTGAGCAGTCTTTTGAGCGCTTTTTCTCGAGCACTGCCATAATGAAATACTGAACTTGTTTGCTAAAAGTGGTCAAATTAGCGACAATACGGCAAGCAAGTTTTTGGACCAAGCCATACCTTGAATTTTCTTTAGGCCGGGTCATATAAGTCTTTAACCATAACATTAAGATCACCCTCCCTTTCATTCATTTTAGGAACCTTTATGTCATTACAACAAACCATCGAACAAGCTTTTGAAAACCGCAACGAATACAGCCCAAGCAACATGCCACAAGACGTGCGTGACGCGATTGAGCAAGTACTTGAGCAGCTAGATAACGGTAGCCTACGCGTTGCCGAAAAGAAGGATGGCGAATGGGTCGTCAATCAGTGGGCCAAAAAAGCAGTACTGCTATCGTTCCGTTTGAACGATAACTACGTTCAAGCAGCGGGCGAGCATGTGCAGTTCTATGACAAAGTGCCAACGAAATTTGCTAACTGGACTGAAGCACAGTTCAAAGAAGCAGGCGTTCGCGTTGTACCACCAGCCGTTGCTCGTAAAGGTTCATATATCGCAGCGGGTGCGGTACTCATGCCTTCTTATGTCAACATCGGTGCATATGTCGATCAAGGCGCGATGGTTGATACGTGGGCAACCGTTGGCTCATGTGCGCAAATCGGTAAAAACGTGCATCTATCAGGCGGCGTTGGCATCGGCGGTGTTTTAGAGCCATTACAAGCCAACCCAACCATCATCGAAGACAATTGCTTCATCGGTGCGCGCTCTGAGATCGTTGAAGGCGTGATCGTCGAAGAAGGCGCTGTCATCTCTATGGGCGTCTATATTGGTCAATCTACACGCATCTATGACCGTGAGACTGGCGAGATTCATCGCGGCCGTGTACCAGCAGGCTCTGTTGTCGTACCAGGCAGCTTGCCATCAGAAGACGGCACTCACAGCTTGTACGCTGCTATCATCGTGAAAAAGGTAGATGCGCAAACACGTGCAAAAACTGCTGTGAATGAGCTATTACGTTTAGACTAGTATTTTTAATATTCATAGCCTCTTACCCGAACGGTACGGATGGCGATAAACTATCTTTACTAAAGACGCTGAAGAAAACTTCAGCGTCTTTTTTGCACCTTAATGCAGAGCGTTGCGTTATAATCCGTTTTTTGGTTTTGTTTTATCCAAACATAAAACGACAAATATCACAACCTGCCTTCTTCTTTATTACGATTGATAACCGCTTCATCGCCTTATCAACCTTTAACTGTATTTGACATATTATGAGTGAATCACTATTGCGCACCGCCGCTATCCCCGTCACTGACCCTGAAGCAGGGTTGCGTTTGACTGAGATTTTTTATTCCCTACAAGGTGAGGCGCTGACGTCTGGCTTGCCGACGATATTTGTACGTCTAACCGGCTGTCCGCTGCGCTGCGTTTACTGTGATACCGAATATGCCTTCACGGGCGGCGAGCGTCAGTCATTAGAAACCATTATAGACATGATCAAAAGCTACCCATGTAAGCGCATTTGCCTGACTGGCGGTGAGCCATTAGCACAGCCAAACGCGATTGAGTTGATGAAACGCTTGCTCAGCGATGGCTATGAGATATCTCTTGAAACCGCAGGCGCGCTTTCGGTAAAAAATGTACCACCAGCCGTCAGCAAAGTGATGGATCTCAAAACACCAAGCTCAGGCGAAGTGGACAAAAACCTCTGGTCAAATCTCGATCATCTCACCGAGCACGATCAAATCAAGTTTGTCATTATGAACCGTACAGATTATGACTGGGCAAAAGAAAAGTTGAACCAGCATCAGCTAGATAAACTGGTCGGCACCGTTTGGTTTTCTCCGATGTTTAACGTGGCAGACGATGTTGATGAAGCGCTTAGCCCTGAGGTTCCTGTCTTGGCAAGAGAGCTTGCTGAATGGATGCTGGCAGATGCCTTGCCCGTTCGCTTTCAATTGCAGCTGCATAAAATCATTTGGGCAGACGCTAAAGGCAAATAAAAAGACAAACCCTACGCTAGTCACCGATAGAACATCCATTTAGAACAATAAATATAAATACAAATCCATATATAGGCACATATTTTCAAGGAGGAAACATGATTCGGCTGATCTTACTAGGGCTACTGTCAGGTGCGTTTTTTAGCTCAACCTTTGTATTGAATGAGTTGATGAGCGCTGCTGGTGGGCATTGGTTTTGGTCAGCAAGTCTGCGCTATGTCTTTATGCTATTGCTATTGACAGCGATGATTGGTGTTCAGCATGGCGTGGGTAGGATCGGTGAGCTATGGGCAATTTTTCGTCAACATATAGGGTTTTGGTGCATTACTGGTAGCATTGGCTTCGGCATGTTTTATACTGGCATCTGTTACGCAGGTGATCACGCCAGTGGTTGGGTCGTAGCGGCGACCTTTATGTTTACCGTCGTGACCAGTTTACTTGTCCTACTGGCATTCGGACAGCGCTTTGATAAAAAATTCATCGTTTATGCGTTGATTGTCTTTGTAGGCGTCGTACTGGTCAACGTCAGTGAAGGTTTGTATGCGCCTAGCGACGCTAATACGATACCGCTGACACAGATGCTGCTGTATGGCGCGCTACCAGCATTGATCGCCGCATTTAGTTACCCTATTGGTAATCAATTGGTTTGGCAGGCATCTTATAATGCCAAGCAGCACAAGGCCAAACTTCAAGATAGTGAGCACCACTCGCAGCCGATGCGTGCAGAAACAGCGCTATTAGCCAGTGCCCACGATGCTGTTGATATACATAGCGCTGACCGTGACACTGCGAATAGCTCCACGCTGCAAACTTTAATTGGACGTATTCCCGTTATCGAGACGGATCTGTTACAAAACGCCTTTAACAAAGTCTGGCTAATGACCGTCGGGAGTTTCCCGTTCTGGATTGTCTTAGGGTTGGTAGTACGCCCTGAGTTGCCAGGCAGCGGTCAGGTATTCAATACCTTGCTAGTTGCTTTGTTATCAGGGGTGGCTGCGACCAGTCTGTTTTTATATGCGCGTGAGCAAGCGGTCACCTCAAGCGAGGTCGCTGGCGTTGACTCGACCCAAGCCAGTGAAATCATTTTTGCCTTGATTGGAGGGATGATCTTGTTGGGCAATCCGCTACCGTCGGCAATGGGTTTGATCGGTATTGTACTGATTATCATTGGGTTAATCTTGTTTGCAAAAGACGGCTAAATGACGCTCTAACGATGCGCTGAGTTTTTTACATCAGCCAAAAATTCATTATTCAAAACAAAAACCCCATCATTTTGATGTTCAAGATTTGGCAATATAACCATGGTTAATGATTTAATTTTTCCTGATATTCTATTATATTTATTGGACATGGTGGGTATCATCGCTTGCGCAATTGCAGGGACATTGCTCGCTCAGCATAAAGGCTTTGATATTGCTGGCTGCATCTTGGTTTCGATGGTCAATGCCATCGGCGGCGGTACGCTACGTGACATGGCACTAGATCGTCATCCACTGTTTTGGATGACGGATCTCAACTATGTGATCGTCATTACCGTGACATCCCTTATCTTACAAATATTCTTTCATCTCTATCACAAGATTGATAATGCGCTTAAGCTGTTTGATGCCATCGGTCTCGCGGCATTTAGTGTGATTGGCTTTAAGGTTGCATTGACTCAAGGTATGTCACCTCTTGTCGCTATTATGATGGGCGTCTGGACAGCCATTATTGGTGGAATGCTACGTGATATTATCTGTAATGAGATACCGCTCGTATTACAGCGTGAGATTTATATCACGGCCAGTATCGCAGGATCTGTGACGTATTTATGCCTACAGTATGTCGGTGTCAGCGCTGGCATCAATGAGTTTATTATGCTCTTTGTCATCTTTGCGGTACGCATGCTGGCGCTTAGATTCGATTGGCATCTGCCCTCTATCCGTCTGGTTGCTTGATCAGCTACTTGGTAGATTGATTGCTCTAGACATGACGAACGATAATTAAAAATAGTGAGAATGGCTTATGTTGGCTATCGCGTTAGATCCTGCAGCTCTAATCACTACTTTTGATCCGCGTTCTTTGATCTATTTCTTTGACATGATTGGGATTATCGCCTGTAGCGTTTCAGGGACGATACTGGCCAAACATAAGAACTTTGATGTCTTTGGTTGTCTACTAGTCTCTATCGTCACAGCTATCGGTGGCGGTACGGTACGCGATGTGATTTTGGATCGTCATCCGCTGTTTTGGATGGTAGATATGAGCTACCTGACTGTCATTACGATCTCTTCACTAGCCATGCAGATATTTTTTCATCCGAACTCAAGACGAGTCGACAAGTTCCTAAAACTGTCCGATACCATCGGTCTATCCGCCTTTACGCTCATAGGTATTAAGGTCGCTGATAGCATGGGTACCAATGTGCCAGTGGCACTGTTGTTGGGGGTGATTACCATCATCGTTGGTGGCATAATTCGCGATATGATTTGTAATGAGATTCCACTGGTATTGCAGCAAGAGATTTATATCACTGCGGCGCTAACTGGGGGTATTCTGTATTTTGCTCTAAAAAATTTAGGCGTTGCTGATTGGGTTGCTGATGTCTCTGCGATGAGTACGATTTTTACCTTGCGTATGCTGGCTATTCGTTATGATTGGCAGTTCCCCACTCTTGAGTGGAAATACTGATATTAAGTCAAAAAGTAGCAAAGGGTATCAGTACACTCAAACTTGACTGTACTCATATCATTTAAGCCTTAACCCTGCTCTACCACAGCCAAGTCTTTTACCATCAACTGTAGGCTTTGTTTGCCATTCCATTCATTGATGTCTAGCTGAAACAATAAATGCACTTTTTTGGCACGATAATTCCAAGCATCATTGTCAAAGTTAAAACAGATTGCCTCTATAGGATATTGAACGTCTGGATAACGCAGCGATAGTTTAAGGTGTTTGTCTTTCAATATCTTAAAACTCAATACCTCAAACACACCGTCAAATATCGGCGGTGCGAATCCATGACCCCAAATGCTAGCATCTGCTAAATGTTCAGCGAACCACAAGCTAAAATCTTCCGCTTGCAAAGGTCCATCAGTGAATTTTTGCTCTGCAAATACGTCATCATCCATTTGAGCCATAACTTCATTGAAAGCCGCGACAAATGCCTCAAAATTGCGACGCTTTAGAGTCAGACCTGCTGCCATCGCGTGACCACCAAAATGACTGATTAAATCAGGCTGACGCTCGGCGACTTGTTCAATCGCATCACGAATGTGCACGCCAGCGATCGATCGTGCAGAGCCTTTGATCGCATCGTCTTCACCAGTCTGCTCCGTATCGGCTGGCGCAAAGACAATGCTAGGTAGGTAATGACTTTCTTTTAAACGTCCAGCGACAATACCAATCACGCCTTGATGCCAATCATCCTGATACAGAACGATACTACGAGTGTCTGTATAGCTTGTCTTATGAGTAGTGGCGAATTGAGTATTAACTTCCTGAGTAATGAGGTCATCGCCACTGTCACTTATGCTTTCATTGACCTCAATATCAGTTTCAGTAGCCAATGCCTGTACGATACTATCTGCCTGCGCACGCATCTCGCCTTCTACATGACGGCGTGTACGGTTTAGTTGCTCAAGCTCTTGCGCCAAACGCTGGGCGGTGCTCCAATCTTCAGTCAATAGGCACTCAATCCCGATACGCATATTATCCATACGTCCAGCCGCATTGATACGTGGCCCTAAGACAAAGCCAAAATCTTGCGCGTGTAATTGCTTGGGGTCACGGCCTGCTTGCTCAAGCAACGCCAAAATACCCATGCAGCAGCGACCTTGACGAATAGCAGATAGCCCGTGATGCACTAAGATACGATTGTTTTTATCGAGCACGCCGACATCTGCAATCGTGCCAAGCGCTACCAAATCTAAATACTGACTGACCTGTACCGTAGACTTGCCAGCGTCGCGGCGTAGCTTTGCCAATCGTCCCAGCACATAAAACGCGACTCCTACCCCGACCAGAGCTTTACTGGTGAAATTGCAAGCAAGCTGATTGGGATTGACGACGGCTTCAGCGGGTGGCGTCTCTTTGGTCGTGAGATGGTGGTCAGTGATAATTACCGTAATACCATCCGCTTGGGCGCGCGCCACACCTTCATGACTGGAGATACCGTTATCGACCGTCACTATCATGTCTGGCTGAAAGGTTGCGATGCCCAATTCGACAATTTCTGGCGTTAGCCCATAACCATATTTAAAACGATCGGGCACCAAAAAATCGACGACTGCACCCATCTTTGTGAGTGCGCGCATCATCAGCGCGGTACTGGTTGCGCCATCACAGTCAAAGTCACCAACGATCAGAATGCGCTGACCGTCATCAATAGCGATATCCAATAGACGCACGGCTTCAGTGATATCGTGCAGCATGTCAGCAGGCAACAGGCCAGACAAACCGGTCTCCAGCTCATCAGGCGCAGTGATACCTCGACCCGCATATAAGCGAGCGAGCGTCAATGATTGGGCGGCCAGTGGTTGCAACGCGGTGGGCAACTCGTCAATGCGAGTGCTGGTAGTACGGGGGGTTAAATTTAGCATGAGCGTATTTTACTGCCTTTAAGGCAGGGTCACAACGACAATTTATAGCGTCTCTGTACACTAGCTAATATTGCATTTATCTACCAAAGATGTTGGCTTAAATGGTACTCTGAAAGAGGTATTTATTCAGTGAACACGTATCGCATGTGGCTCTTCATTTACAAAAAGGATGCATAGTGACCGTACTTTTCTGCATTTTGCTACAAAGCAATGATTGTATGGCGCCTATAAATCCATAGAATAGTAAACAACTGAGAGACTTGCTAATTATTGAATTTTACATCATTAATATTTTAATTATTTATAAGGATACTTTATGAAAACCACACCGGCTGCTGAAAAACTACCAAATACGATTGATCCTAGCTTAGATCTTGATCAAGTTAAAAAAGAATGCCTCGGCATGGTAAAAAAACGCGCCAGAGTATCTGCTGGTGTCGCCATCGTTCCTGTACCGTTCTTTGATGTGGCGGTTGATGCTGGTATGCTGACGCAATTGCTTCCTGAGATTAGCGAACGTTTTGGTTTGATCGAAGACCGTCAATCAGCCATTAACCTAGAATCACGCGAAGTGCATTGGAGCGCTGTCAAAGACCGTACCGTCGATTTTGCAGGATTGATGGCGACACGGGGTATCGTTAAGAAAACTATTCAAGGCTTTGGTGGTCGTATTGCCGCAAAACAAGTTACCAAATTTATCCCATTAGGCGGTCAATTGGTTGCAGCAACGATGGGTTATACGATTTTTAAGAAAATCGCCACTGATCATATCAACGAATGCTATAAGCTAGCAAAAGACATTCAGCAAAAAGAACATGGTAAAAATGTCTAATAGAAATTAGATAACGCCATATCTATAGAGCCAGCTATGAGCTTTTTTAGCTGGCTTTTTTGTGAGTGACAGCATTGCAGACTGTCTCAAGCGACTGGTTAATGATGCCATTACTATGTTTTACTGATAATATACAACTTTAAAGATTATCAAATACCTTAAAGGATTCATGTATGAAAAAACTTTTGGCTTCGACAGTTATGCTGGCTACTGTCGCCCTAGCAGGCTGCACCACGACAGGTGCTACAAATAATGGCACAGGCACAGCAATCGGTACCGCAAACGAGATTGGCATGAATGTCTTCAGAGCTGCGATCGACAACCAATGCCGTAGCCAAATTGAGAAACAAACTGCTTGGCGTGTTGCAAGTGTTGCTATGACAGAAGCGCAGCAAGAGTCTGTCAAAAGTAACGTTTGTGGTTGCGTGAGTGAGCAAGCACCGCAGCAAGTGACCATCGTTGAATTGGGCAATGCTGCTATCGACTCACAGTATCGCACTCAATTGGTCGCCAGAGTTGTCGCGAAATCTCTACAAAGCTGCTATGCCAGTTTTGTAAAATAAGCGCTAGCCTATATAAGGATGTGCATCACTCTATCGTTACACGTCAAATCAAGCTAATAAAAAAGGTGCGTTATCTATAACGCACCTTTTTTATTAACCTGCTTTTTTTACCATGCTTTCAGTTTAGTTAAGCTCAGCAGCTTAGAACTTATTGGCGTCCGTTGGGTTCTGTGAGAGAGCGGCGGTAAAAGGCAGTAACTGGCCACGGCGGAAATACTTAGAAGAGCCGTCGATGATTTTATCCACTTCCTTAACCAAATCACTGATAACGTCGTCATAGATACCGTGATATAGCTCTTTTTCGAATGCAGTAAACGGATGCTTACGCGATGCTGAACCGACCTCAGTCACGCCTTCTTTACTATAAAAAATATCTACGCGGCCATCACTATTCAATACACAGTTCAGTTGACCACCTTCGAGCTCCATCTCTACCCGCTCAGGCATAAAAATATAATCATCTACGTTGATGAGCTTTTTTTCTACTTCTCTTTTAAAAAACGACTTGATATCAAACATAAGTACATCCCTAACTTTATAATTATCAGATACGTGAGCATGCCTAACTTTATAGTTATTGCACAGCATTTATATAGATGCTTAGTGGGTCATGCTTTACACAGTTATCTTATAAGATAGAGAGCGATTTTTTAAGGTGCGATATGTAAAACTGCGTTTGATGTTGGTAAGAAGGCAGGTTGACTTTATCTTCAGTGTAGAAGTAACAAAAAAGAAAGCGACCAATGAGCAACGTGACTTTCTATTATCGTGACACTATTCTAGCTGTCTTGATTAAACCAACCTTTCTCGCGAAACAACTTGAGCACCTACACGAATATTGCCATCTCATCAGGCTTACCCAGTGTTAATCGATTAAAGCCCGTGATAGATACAAACTCACGACCGACCAACAGCAATACCATGCACGCGCATTCTGTTCATATAAATTTCCACATCACAATCTTTTTAGATGCTCTACTATAGAATTCAACCATGAAAAAGGTGAAGCACTTCCTAAGTACCTCACCTTTGCTATATCTAACCTATCAGATCAGATGCGCTTTTAATTGTAGCACCTTATCACGCGTTTTTGCCGCTTCCTCAAACTTCAAATCACGAGACATCTGCTGCATCTGTTTCTCAAGGCGTTTGATTTCTTTGGCAAGCAAATCTGGACTACGCAAGATATTGATATCCACATCAGGCAAATTGCTCTTGATTGGTATCACTTGATTGTCATTGGCATCGTGGTCATCACCTGTATCAATTTTATCAGTGATACTACGGCGTGCGCCTTTTGGCGTGATGTTATGCTCAAGGTTAAAGGCGATTTGCTTATCACGGCGTCGATCTGTCTCGTCTATCGCCTTTTGCATACTTGGTGTAATACGATCAGCATAGAGAATGGCTTTACCGTTCAAGTGACGTGCTGCACGACCAATGGTCTGAATAAGTGAACGCTCAGAGCGCAAGAAGCCTTCTTTATCAGCGTCAAATATCGCCACCAATGACACTTCAGGCATATCCAAACCTTCACGCAGTAAGTTGATACCGACTAGCACATCATGCACACCAGTACGTAGCTCATGAATGATCTCCATGCGTTCTACCGTGTCGATATCCGAATGCAGATAGGCAACCTTGACGCCATATTCTTTTAAATAGCTGGTTAAATCTTCTGACATACGCTTAGTCAATGTGGTAATCAATACACGCTCGTCTTTTTCACGGCGTTTGGTAATCTCAGACAACACATCATCGACCTGTGTCAAGACCGGACGTATCTCAATCTCAGGGTCAATCAAACCCGTTGGACGTACGACCTGCTCAACCACCTGCTCACTGTGTTCAAGCTCATACAGCGCTGGCGTGGCACTGACGTAAATCGTCTTAGGCTTGATGCGCTCCCATTCTTCAAACTTCATTGGGCGATTGTTCATCGCACTTGGTAGGCGAAAGCCATAGTTGACCAAGTTTTCTTTGCGTGATCTATCTCCTTTATACATCGCGCCAATCTGAGACACAGTGACATGTGATTCATCGAGGAACAATAATGCATCTTCTGGAATATAATCAAACAAAGTCGGCGGCGCTTCCCCTGATGGACGACCAGAGAGATGCTGCGAATAGTTTTCGATACCGTTACAGTAGCCGAGCTGCTGAATCATCTCAAGATCATACTGGGTACGTTCTTTGAGACGCTGTGCTTCAATCAGCTTGTTGTTTTCACGGAAGTACTCCAAACGCGGCTCCAGCTCCTCACGAATGGTATGGCTGGCCGCTTCTAACTTATTGCGCGGCGTCACATAATGCGATTTTGGATAAATGGTGATACGTGGCACGCTGCGTACAGTTTTGCCCGTCAATGGATCAAACCATGTGATTTTCTCCACTTCATTGTCAAACAAATGCACGCGTACCGCCAACTGCTCAGACTCAGCAGGATAGATGTCTAACAGCTCACCACGCAAACGATACGTACCACGGCCAAAATCTAACTCATTACGGGTGTATTGCATTTCGACCAAACGCTTAATAGTTGCGGTACGATCTATCTGATCGCCAACGACGACGTGCAGTAGCATTTTTAGATAGCTTTCTGGATCACCCAAACCATAAATACACGACACCGATGCGACGATAATGGCATCACGACGCTCGAGCAGCGCACGTGTGGCGGACAGACGCATCTGATCAATGTGATCGTTAATGGCACTGTCTTTTTCGATAAAGGTATCACTGGCAGCCACATACGCTTCTGGCTGATAGTAATCGTAATAGCTGACAAAATACTCAACGGCATTATTAGGAAAAAACGACTTAAATTCACCATATAGCTGAGCCGCCAGTGTTTTGTTGTGTGCCATGATGATAGTTGGGCGCTGACATTCAGAGATAACCTTGGCCATGGTATAAGTCTTACCAGAACCAGTCACACCTAGCAATAGCTGTTCATCCATACCAGAGTCAATACCTTTGACCAGCTTTTCGATGGCTTGCGGCTGATCGCCTGCTGGCTCAAAATCTGTGACCATCTCAAAGGCACGGCTCGAGATTTGCGTCCCCGATGCATTGACACCACTGATTTCAGCTTCGCCTTGGAGCTGAGTGGCCAATTGGTTTAACTGACGCGATGAGCGCGGTTCAGGCATTCTCATAATGATTTTCTTCTTATTAAAGTTTATAACAATATGGGGTCTGAGCAGCGGTTTTTAAAGGCTTTTTAACGGATAATGACGAGTCTTATCTTATACATATTGCCATATCGCGCTACGCAAAATATAAGTCTGTAAAGATACTATATAAGTCTGTAAAGATACTATTTATCGATAAATAAACCTGCTGTTGTTATAAAAAACGCACACAGACTTTGATAAATTTACAAAGATTTTCACGGTTAACAAACCCGTTACACGACCACCTAACAAAGCCTAACACTCAGGGGTTCCAACATCGATTTAAGCTGCTATTATCGATCATGAATTAACAAGCAGGCGACCTTCAGCCGATTGATAGAGATATTTTTTATATCGTTTATTTCGGATTGATTGTCATCAAGTAAGAGTAAAAGACTAATAACAATACATTGAACTTTTCATTCAATATAATAATTTTAAATAAATAACGGAGTAAAATATGAGAGAACGTTACGCAAGTGGAATTTCAGACGATACCGCCAAAAAAATGATTGATTTGTTAAACGCTAACCTAGCAAACGTCATCGATCTAACCTTAGATGGCAAACAGTGCCATTGGAACCTACAAGGTACTGGTTTCATCGGTGTGCATCAGTTATTAGACGAAACGTCAGATCGTATCCTTGAAGTATCAGATACTATCGCTGAGCGTATTGTGATTTTGGGTGGCCAACCAAACGGCTTAGCAAGTCGTGTGGTAAAAGAGTCTATTCTAGATGATTACCCAACTGACATTACTGAAGTAGATCAACACGTACGCGAGCTAACTAGTCGCTACAAAAAAGTAGCAGAGGCATTAAGAGAAGCTATCGCTACTGCTGGTGACGCTGGTGATGAAGATACCGCTGACCTATTCACTGAAGCTAGCCGTATCATCGATAAAGATGCTTGGTTCATCGGTGCGAATGCGCCAAAGAAATAAAAATTCGTGAATTAATGAATGTTTAGATTCATATTTACGAACAGAAAAAGCCGTCATTATTGACGGCTTTTTTTTATCTTACACAATGCATAACGTATCGAATATTCAACGATCCGCTTGCTATCAATGAATCCGTCTACTGTATTCTCTTTCATTGACTTGCTATATAGATCAAATATCTTCTAATTTCAGAATATCAGCATTTGGCGCCGACAGTGTTAAAATGGCCTCTTGGAATACAGGGTTATCTCGGAACAGATTTTCAATCTCTTCAAACTTTTGAGCGATATGCTCTTCTTTCTGATTACCTGCGATATCCACCGCGGCGACCATAAATATCTTCTTAGGACCAACCCACTCTAAATGCAGATAAGAGACACTATCGATATCTGGATGATTTAGCAGTTCGCTCAAGACGTATTCATGCATACGGTCAGTGACTCTATGCCCCACCAAAAAATCACGATTACGGCTAATCAAAAATATCGCGACCACACCCAGTAGTAAGCCTACAATGATAGAACCAAGCGCATCCCAATAAGCCTCTCCAGTATAGGCATGCATGCCCATAGCGGCGGCGGCAATCACCAAACCAATAACGGCAGCTAAATCCTCAAAGAACACACCGCGCAATGTAGGATTAGAGGTATCTACCACATAGCCAAGCGCACTAATATCAAGCGCCTCACCATGCTTCTTACTTTGTCTATAGGCCTGAACTAGCGAAAACCCTTCAAGTACAAACGCTACTGCTAAAACGATAAAAGCAATTGTATAGTTGGTCTCAGATTCAGTAGCATTCCACTCTTTAATGCCCGTATAAATAGACACAATCGAGCCTGCCGTAAATACACCAAAAGCGGCAATCATTGACCAGACATAGGATTCTTTGCCATAGCCTAATGGATGGCTCTTATCAGCAGGTTTGACAGATTTTTTTTCTGCGACAATCAGTAACGTACCATTGCCCGCATCTGCCCATGAGTGAGCTGCTTCAGCAATCATGGAGGCAGATCCTGTCATAAAGGCGGCCACTGTTTTTGCAATGGCGATAATGAGATTGGCACCAACGGCAATCAACACTGTAATGAGCGAGCCTGAATGCTCATCGTTGGTTTCAGGACTTTGGTTAAGGGTATGCTTTAATTCAGAATCATTAAGGGCTGTCAAATTGCCAGCTCCGCGCGCACGATGACTTGGCACTTTAGAAGGAGCTGACGAATGATGTTGGGGATTACCAACGGATGGCTTTAGACTCATACTAAACTCACTGGAATAACACGTTGATAGTGAATATATTCACCATAGACGAATGGCTTGAAATACCCATCAGCTTAAAGTAAGCGCTTTATAATATCAGTGTCTTTTTAGTGAGTCGTTGTATAAGGTGTTGGTTATTAACCAGCCAAAAGTTGATAATTAAAATTGCTAGCTTATTTAGCATTATCTTCAGCTTCATCAAACTTGCTATTCATTGTTTCAAGATCACAACTGGGACGATGTGAACTATCCATTCGCAGTTTTTTTCGCTCTTTTGCAGCATCAGCGCGGCACTGCTGTAGATTACTTTTTATATCAAGTGGCGGCGCAGCGGTTGGTTTACCATTATCGTCAATAGCAACCATTGTAAAGTAACAGCTATTGGTATGGCGGACCTTTCGAGCACGTACGTCTTCTGCTTCGACGCGAATACCTATCTCCATTGACGTGGTGCCGACATAGTTGACACTAGCCGCAAAGGTAACCAGTTCACCCACATATATTGGCTCACGGAACATGACCTGATCCACCGATAATGTCACTACATAGTTACCACTATAGCGACTGGCACAGGCGTAAGCGACCTGGTCGAGCATCTTGAGCAAATCGCCACCATGTACGTTACCAATGAAGTTTGCCATATCAGGCGTCATCAGAATCGACATGTACAGCTCATGGTTCAATGGGGCTTTTTTGGCAGTCGAGCTGGTATTGTATTGCGGCATAACGTTCCTTAAATGGTTTGACACTTATTTGTTGTGCCTACCATTTATACAGTAGGATACCAAATAGCGCAAACAGCCCTGTGTCTCTAATCGGTCTAGGTTATGTAAATCAAAGCTATATAGGGCCAGCTTTTATGAATAAGGGCGATCTTGGTTAGCTCAACCAATGAAAACGATAAGCAAGCCAAGCGACAATCGCGCTAACCGAACCCGTTAAAACACCGCCCCATACAAAGTCAACGAGCGCTGTATCTAGCGTAAAGCCCTTGTATAGAGCCAAGTTAGTAAAGTCATATGTACCGTAAGCCATCAAGCCAATCAAACCACCAAGTAAGAAAATATGACCAACCGATGCACCTGCTTTGATTTGTGGATATAGAATCAATATGCAGAGTGCCAAGACATAAAACATATAAAACACGCCAGCAGCCATCATATTTGGCTCATCCGCCAATAGATGACCAATACGCGACTCATAAAAAGCCCCTTTCATGGTCGTCAGCCAAACAGCATCCACGCCCAAAAAGATGACCACAGCAGCGAGATAAATAAAAACATAACCCATGATAATACCCCTTATAAAATGAATAAAGACGAATAAAACTTATAATGTCAGTCGTGGCTGAATAAAGTCTAAAAATGCTAAAATACGCGATGATACGGCACTGTTTTTGTAATATACGGCCTGTATGGCTTCGCGATTGTTTGGTCTGACTATCGCCTCAGGCAACACCTCAACCAATCGTCCAGATTTCAAGTCTTCACCAATCATAAAATGTGACAGTAAAGCGATACCTTGATGATTTAAACACAGCTGACGCAAGGTCTCGCCGCTACTGCCAGTCATATGAAAGTTCAGTTTCACTGGTGTTTTGAGTGGCCAACTATTTAGTTTTGATGCATCGTTAAAGCCAATTAATTTATGAGTGCTTAAATCATCAATATGAGCTACTTCATTATGCTGATATAAATATTCAGGACTGGCTAATAGCCGCAGCTTACTTTTACCCAATAGACGCGCATGTAGATTTGAGTCTTTTAAATCGCCAATTCTGATAGCCAAATCCGTCTTATGCTCAAGCAAGTCGATGATATTGTCATGCGAGATCAAATCAAGCGTGATATGCGGATACTGCTGCACAAACTCACCAACCAAAGGCGTCAGCTGATGCAATACAAACGGACTCGCAGCGTCAATTCGTAGATGCCCACTCGGCGCTTGTTTTAACAGCTTAATCGCCTCTTCACCGGTATATAACGTATTTAAACCCTCACGCGCATATTTAATAAAAATATGCCCTTCCTCCGTCAGCTCCAAGCGCCGTGTCGTTCTATTTAGCAGCGTACATTGCAGCGTATCTTCGAGTCTGGACACAGCACGAGATACTTTAGCGACTTGCTGATTCAGCAAGTTGGCAGCGCCAGTAAAGCTACCCGTATCCACTACCGTCAAAAATATCTCTATATCTTCTGTTTTAGCATGTCCCATCATCGTAATGACCTTTACAAAATTGACAAAGGTATTTTGTCATTTGTGCTGTTTTTTGCAAACTATAAATCCGTCAAACTACGCACATCATTTAATTATTAGGATGTCGTTATGCCACTCGCTTTATGGGCGCTTACTCTGAGCGCATTTGCAATTGGGACAACCGAATTTGTCATCGTTGGATTGGTACCAACTATTGCCACCGATCTGGGCGTGAGCTTGCCTTCAGCAGGGTTGCTCGTCAGCCTATATGCTGTCGGTGTCGCTATCGGTGCCCCTATCCTCACCGCGCTCACTGGTCGCTGGAATCGTAAAATAGTACTGATGAGCCTAATGGGTCTATTTGTCATCGGCAACTTGCTGGCTTGGCAGGCACCCAGTTATGAAACCTTAATACTTGCCCGTATCTTGACCGGTCTGGCGCATGGCGTGTTTTTCTCTATTGGTTCCATGATTGCTACCAGCCTTGTCAGTAAAGAAAAAGAAGCCAGCGCAATTGCCATTATGTTTACAGGACTTACTGTAGCGCTCGTCACTGGCGTACCTCTTGGCACATGGATTGGTCAACATTTTGGTTGGCGCGCTACGTTTTTGGTCGTCTCAGCACTAGGTTTAATCGCTTTAATAGGTAGCGCGATATTAGTACCAAAAAACCTAAAAAAATCTATCCCTGCAACCTTCAAAGAGCAATTACAAGTCATTGTAAAACCACAATTACTACTGGTCTATCTCATGACGATCCTTGGGTATGGCGGTACATTTACGGCATTTACCTACTTAGCACCTATCTTAGAACAGCAAACCAAATTTGCGCCATCAGCCATTGGTCTTATCATGCTCATATATGGCGTGTCCGTTGCTATCGGTAATATTTGGGGCGGCAAACTTGCAGATAAACGTGGCCCTATTAGTGCGCTTAGCATTATATTTAGCGCCCTAAGTGTCGTTCTTTTACTGTTCACCTTTACTATGCAATCCAAGATTGCCGCGGTGCTGACTATTTTGGTATGGGGTGCTTTTGCCTTTGGTAACGTACCGGGCCTACAAATCTACGTGGTCAAACAAGCTGAAAAGTATACGCCAAACGCTGTCGATGTTGCCTCTGGATTGAACATTGCTGCATTTAATATCGGTATTGCACTAGGCTCTATCATCGGTGGTAGCGTGGTTGAAAATATGTCACTGCAAGACACAGCTTGGATCGGTGCTGTCATCTCTTTAATGGCACTAGCGGTAACACGCTATTCAGGCCTGCGCGATAAGCGTGCCCTGCAAACATCATAGAACCATTCAAGATATAACCTTTCAATGTACAACATCTCAACATATGGGTCTCAAACTGTTTATGCAGTATGAGACCCTATGAATGTTATGAACAAACCATATCTATATCACCTAGCTTATACTGACGCTGTGTCTGCCATATCTGCGTCATGAAAGGTCGTCTCATCGTTCGAAACCGTTTCGTTCTCCAAGACCGCACTTGGCAAATCAGAAAAATGCAGCGTGTCGATATTGTTAGGCTTCACCGCAGTGACTTGAACCACACCGATGGTACGCTCCAAGAATCCCCCTTCGCAGTAACAGAAATAAAATTCCCATAGGCGGATAAAGGCATCATCATAGCCAAGCGCTTGAATTTCTGCACACTGGGCCAGAAATGCAGCACGCCAATCACGAAGCGTGTATGCATAATCAAAGCCATAATCATGTAGTTGCTTGACGACCATGTCAGTCTGCTCAGTGAATTGGGTAGTGAGCTCTTGGTTTGAGAGCAGACAACCGCCTGGGAATATATGCGTTTGGATAAAATCGACTGAATCGATATAGTCTTGGTAATTCTGATCGTTAAAAGTGATGGCCTGCAATACCATAAGACCTGTCGGCTTGAGCAAGCTATTACACTTGGCAAAGAACGTTGGCAAGTACTCATGTCCCACCGCCTCAATCATCTCAATACTGACCAGCTTATCGTATTTCCCCGTCAATTCGCGATAATCTTGTTTGAGCAATGTGATCTTATCAGACAATCCTGCCGCTTCGACTCTTCGTTGCGCCTCATCATATTGCGCATCAGATATCGTAGTAGTAGTCACATGACAACCATAATGGGTAGCTGCATAAATCGCAAAACCACCCCAGCCTGTACCAATTTCAATAACATTATCATTAGCACTCAGCTGTAATCGCTGACATATGAGCGATAGCTTGTGCTGCTGAGCATCGCTAAGCGTCACATCAGGCATCGGATATACGGCTGACGAGTACATCATCGTATCGTCCAAAAAACGCTGATACATATCATTGCCCAAATCATAATGCGCTAGGATATTAGATTTAGAACCAGATTTATCATTACCACGCAGCTGATGCTTCGCTTTCTCAAATGCTTTACTGATACCTGCAAAACGGTTTTCTAACTTATTGAGCACTTCCAAGTTACGCGCCGCCAAGCGAATCAGGCCTGTCAAATCATCCGTGTCCCATTCGCCATCGATATAACTGTCTGCTAAAGCGATAGAGCCACCCAATAGCAGTTGACGATACACAGCATTATCATGAATACGCAGCGTGACATGCAGAGGATGACGACCAACCGCCGAACTACTTGCCACGCTAGGGGCGACAATACCAAAGCTAGTTGTCTTAGATTCTTGTTTACCGAATGTCTCAATCAAAGTAAGACTGCCAAACTGGATATGCTGTAATGCACGAAATATAAGTTTTCTGGCTAAATGATTCACGCCGTCACTGACGGGTTGTAGTACGGCACTTTCGTTAACCACCTTACTCATGCGAGCGGTTAATTTCTCTAATTTTGTCACTGGTGCTCGGTCGGTCGGTCGTACTGACATCGTATGGTTGTCCTTGTTTAGGTTCTTTTATTTTGAAATTGACTATATAAAATGTATTGCTGGTTTTTGCATTTCTAGATTATCAATCATTTAAAGCTCCGCTTTTTAAAGAGGCAGATGTTTTCTGATTACTGTCGGCTAGCTTTTCATCATAATTGATATAAGGCACCTTTTTGATCGCATAGAGTTTAAAAGCTTGCCCATAAATACGTGCTAACGATGTCATGTTCATCAGTGGGTTTCTTCGTAAGCTATTGCGAACAATGGTTTCTGTCAGCGGCATCCCTGATATCTTTATACCCGTTTTTAGAACGTCACCACGCTCATCACTGATATCAATAGCGATACGAACCTGCAAGCCCGTATTTGATTGCTTATCTGCCGTATCTTGTTGTGTACGTTTTACCGTCACCTGCCAGCGGTATAGCTGATCGATAGGATTAAAAGGTGACACATGAAAATCTTTATCATGACAAAACTCAGTCTCCTCTCCCTCTAGCAAAAACCCATAGTAATGACGCTTATCCCAAGGTGTATTGGACACTTCAGCCAATAAGTGCGTAGGCGTCTGCTGCTCATCAAACCCTAGGTAAAAATTAACTGGACTAAAATACATACCCGCATTACGGCAGACAAGTAACCCCACCATATCGCCTTCAGGCGCGCTACATGCATGTTTAATAAATGCTTGGCTCAAACGCTGCTTCAATGCTTGATTAGACCGCAAATTGTTATCAATATCTTCGTTGCTACTTATGCTCTCATTGTCATTTAGGCTTTCATTATTACTTAGGCTGTTGAATTTTTGTAGATAATCATCAGGACAGAATCGTTGCAGCGCCTTTGTCTTGGCTGAAAATAAAGGCAATCCCTTTGCTAATAACTTTTTTGGTAATATCTTGTTCAGGTGTGAGGCGCCTAAAACCTTATGGTCACCAAAAGCTGCCGTGTCTACCTCTGGCAGTGTCTGCCCTGCTGCCAATGCACTGATATTGACACCCCAATAGCGATACGGATAAACAAACTTATTCACACTAGGTAGCAACCGGCTATGCCATGTCGTGCCCTCAAGCAATTGATGCGGTAAAGCAGTAGTATCACAAGCTAACTCATGACGTGACATATCATTAGTAGGTTTGGTGGACACGGTCATAGACACTCTCTTCGGTAACGGCACATGATGATAGAACAATTGGCAATATTGCTCACAAGGCTATTTGGCTTTACGGCGAGCAAATAAACCACGTTTTTTATTTTGGTTACTATCATGAGTCGCACTCTGTAAACGCTCAGCATACTCAACCAACTCCTGATTGGTGGTCGCAGTGATAACCTGACGCTTATCAAGTTTGCGTGCCTTTGTGTCAGCCTTTATCGGCAAGTCTTTATAACGAAACGGCGTATGTGCACTATCCGCATTGGGCAAATGCGCTGGATCAACCTCGTCTTTTATATCGATATCATGGCCGAGCGCCTGACACACACGTAGACCGCTGCGTACGCCATCTTCATGAAAGCCATTGAACCAATATGCTCCGCAAAAATGCGTGTGCAACCCAGCGCCAGAGATGCTTGACCATTTGGTTTGCGCCTCAATCATTTTTAGATCGAACACTGGATGACTATAATCAATGCTTTTGACGATTTGCTTATCATCGACTTCATGGTTAAGTGTAACCAAATAATTATGCTTCTTGGTCAAACGCTGCAAAATATTCATATGATACGTTAGCACTGGTTTTTCAGGTGCTTGTGTATTTACGCTAGCTTGATTCTTGTCTGGCACATTGTCTGAAGTTTTTTCATCGATAAGGTAATTCCAGCTTGCCCACGCCAGTGGCTTCTTGGGTAAGACGCTCGTATCGGTGTGCAATACTGCCGTATTTTTGGTAAAGCGGAAGTGACTCAGCACCTCAGACTCATCGGTACTGGCATCTTTTAGAATCTTCAATGCGGTATCTGCATGACACGCAAAAATGACTTCATCGAATACAAGGTTTTCGCTACTGTTAGCATCACTTTTGCTCTGCACCGTCAAGAGTACTTGCTTACCATCACGCGTCACAGACTGTACTGGACTGTTGACTCGCACTTTGCCGCCTGCTTTGATAAAGCGTGGAATCAACTTATTAACGTATTGCTTTGAACCACCTTTGATCGTAAACCATTGCGGACGATTGACCACATCAAGCAAGCCATGATTGTCAAAGAATTGCGCAAAAAACACCAATGGGAAATCTTGTACTTCATCCAGACTGGTTGACCAAATAGCTGAGACCATCGGTAGCAAATAATTATTGGTAAATAGCTGACCATAGTTTTTTTGTGCTAGATAACCACCGAGTGTCTGCTCAGTAAGTCCGCTAATGTCTTGCCCCGCAGCACGCGCATTATCATAATCTTGACGTAGCTGCTTAATGTGCTTATTAAACTGCAAGACATCTTTGATAAATTGCCAGAACTTCGGATTGAGTACGTTTTTGCGCTGCGATAATAAGGTGTTGAGCGTATGCCCATTGTATTCAAAATGACGTGCGGTATTTTTAACAGAAAAGCTCATATCTGTCGCCTGAAATGGCACTTGCAGATCGTGGAGCAAACGGAAGAAATTGGGATAAGTACGCTCATTAAAAACAATAAAACCGGTGTCTATAGCGCTGCTCTCTACGTTACTAGTCTTTGCTTTTTTGCCGTCCTGTAGTGCCACATCAATGGTATTTACATGCCCGCCGATATAGTCATTGGCCTCAAAAACGGTTACCTCATGTTGCGCGCCTAAGTAATGCGCACAAGTCAGTCCTGACACACCTGAGCCGATAATAGCAATCCGTTTTTGCGCTGACTGATGGTCAGCATTTTTGACATCATTGCTGTCTGCAGTTTTTTGATTATTTGCACGCTTGAAACGAATAAACGGCATAAAAGCATTCCCTTCTATATTTTTGCTGTTTTTATAGTGGATAATAGGTTTGTTGATAATGATAAATTACTTTTTATTAAGCTTTTCACTGACTTGCTGCCAAACCAAGTCAGGTAGTGTGCCTAATGCTTTCAGAGGCATCGTTAGTTTTTTTGGGAACTCGATAACCTCATGACCGCTTTCTATGCCATCACGAATGGCTTGACTGGCCTGCTTTGGCGTCTGGATAAACGGCATAGGGAAATCATTCTGTTTGGTCATAGGCGTTTCAACAAAACCCGGTACGACCAAGCTCACCGACACATCGTGTGGTGCAAGGCTAATCTGTAATGTTTTCATCAGATAATGGATAGCAGCTTTTGAGCTACCATAAGCTTCAGCACGGGCAAACGGCACATACGCAGACGCTGAACCGATACCGACTAGGCGACCTTTAGACGCAATGAGCTTTGGCAATACGCCTTCAATGGCATGAGACAACGTGCCCATATTGACTGACATCACTTTCATAAATACTTCGCTATCGAAGTTTGGCATATCTAAATACTCACACATGCCAGCACCGCAAATCGCCAAATCAACATGTTCGACCTTTTCAAAAGCTTCAATAACTTTATCCCGATCCATCAGGTCTAAATCAATCGTTTCTGCGCCGAGAGACTTGAGCTCAGCCAGCGCGTCATCGTCACGGCCGACAGCATAAACCGTGTGACCCTCTAGCAGATAATCTTTTGTCAATTGGTTACCAATACCAGAGGTCGCACCAGTAATGAGAATATGTAGTTTTTTAGTAGCGTCTGTCATCGTAAATATCCTTTTTAAATGTTCTTATAATATGAAAAGCGTATCGCTCAACAAAGAGCTGAATAGCTCTGTCTTTAAATTTGGATGGCGAGCTTTTAGCTGAGCGTATTTGTGCTCTGTTATATTGCTTGTTTTCATTAACCTATACGCCATCTTATTTAACAAACCTAAATAATTATAGTGGTCGGCTATAGGTTTATTGTTGTGACTTCGCAATTGCCACAACAAAAGCATCTTATCTTTACTGTGGTTTTCATATTTCTACAGTGAGTCATGCTGCAAGACAGTCCGCAATGTTTTGTTATCGGGGTAATAAGACAGCGCTATATCGGCATGCTACAATATTAAAATAGCCGCGCAGACATGGATGAGCGTCTCATTTATGATCGAATTGTGGCTATCTTCACGATAAGATGAGGCGATTATCTAAACTGCCTGATATCTTGTCCTGATAGTGATAAAAGCGTTATATAATTAATATCGATTTTTACCAATCCCACTCCCATATAAAAAAGGATCTCTCATGAGCGAGTTGCAACTGTCTGACCGCGTCAATAGCATCAAACCTTCTCCTACGCTAGCGATTACTAATAAAGCAAAAGAACTAAAAGCAGCTGGCAAAGACATTATCGGTTTGGGCGCAGGCGAACCTGATTTTGATACCCCTGACCACATCAAAAAAGCTGCAATCGATGCCATTAATGACGGTTTCACCAAATACACCGCTGTTGATGGTACCCCAGAACTCAAAAAAGCCATCATAGAGAAATTCAAGCGCGACAATGACATCAGCTACGAGTCAAACGAAATCCTAGTATCGGTCGGTGGTAAGCAATCATTCTTTAACCTTGCCCAAGCATTTATCAACCCTGGCGACGAAGTCATCATCCCAGCACCGTACTGGGTGAGCTATCCTGACATGGTTATCATCGCAGAAGGCGTACCAGTCATCGTAAAATGCCCAGCTGAACAAGACTTCAAAATCACCGCTGAGCAGCTAGAAGAAGCCATCACTGAAAAAACCAAAATGTTGGTATTGAACAGCCCGTCTAACCCGACTGGTATGATTTATACGCTGGACGAGCTAAAAGCCATCGCTGAAGTATTGAAAAAGCATCCACACGTGTATGTGGCATCAGACGACATGTACGAGCACATCCGCTGGACGGGTGATAAGTTCTACAATATTCTAAATGCAGCGCCTGAGTTAAAAGACCGTGCCATTATCCTAAACGGTGTGTCTAAAGCCTATGCGATGACAGGCTGGCGTATTGGCTATGCTGGTGGCCCTGCCAAACTCATCGGCGCGATGAAAAAAGTACAGTCACAGTCTACTTCATGCCCAACCTCTATCAGCCAAGTGGCAGCGACAGCAGCAATCAGTGGCGATCAGAGCGTACTTGAGCCAATGGTAGCGGCGTTTGAGAAGCGTTGCGACTTAGTTGTTGATGGTCTAAACGCCATCAAAGGTATCACTTGCTTGCGCCCTGATGGTGCGTTCTACGTTTATCCGAATATCGTACCACTCATTAAAGCCGCTGGCCTATCATCATGTACTGAGTTTTCAGCATGGTTACTAGAAAAAGTTGGTGTCGCGGTCGTACCTGGTGATGCTTTCGGTCTTGGTGGTTATATGCGTATCTCTTACGCGACTGATGAAGCCACATTGAAAGATGCCTTGTCACGTATCGAAAAAGCCGTTGCTGACTTGGACGTTGCCGAATAAGTCACAAAGCATCGCTAGCCTTACAAGTGCTTTAATAAAAAAGACGCTGCGTAGTTTCTATGTGGCGTTTTTTTATGCCTATTTTTGCTATTTATCCGCAAAAACCCTCTCTCTCATCATTAAAGTGATATTTTTTACGAATTATGAGAAAAAACGCTTGACGTATTTTTTATCTTTGCTAGAATACGCCCCACTTAGCAAGAACTCGTTAGAGACTTCTAAGGCTCGTTGTAAGCGATTAGTTACTTACAGCTTATTCTCCAATAGCTCAGTTGGTAGAGCAACGGACTGTTAATCCGTGTGTCCCTGGTTCGAGCCCAGGTTGGAGAGCCACATTTTAGTAGTAAAAGTTTTGAGTCACTATAGATTCAATTATGGCATTTGCCAAAACCCTCATCAGTTTGATGGGGGTTTTTTTATGGCTTAGATTTGAAGGCAATTCTACACTTACTCTAATTCTTTGATAAGCGCCTGCATTTCTTTTATCTCGCGTTTTTGGGCTTCAATAATATCGTCGGCAAATTATAACTGCTGAGCCATAGACTTAACCTCCGCATATACTTGGTTTGTCCCGTCTTTGTTTATTTGCATAATTTGATACGGCATGAACTGGTCTTGATACTCCATACCTGGACTACCAACTGGCATGCCGGGTACAGCGAGGCCAATAGCTTGCTCTGGTGGATTCTGCAAAAACTCTGCCACATACTTAGCAGGGACATGACCTTCAAACACATAGCCATCGGTCGTGACTGCCGTGTGGCAAGAGCGTAGCTCATCAGGCACACTATGACGGTCTTTAATCAATGACAAGTTAGCTGGGTGCTCTACTGTCGAGCTTAGGCCATGTGTCTGTGCATGACCTATCCACTCTTTGCAGCAACTACAATTGGCGTCTTTGTAGACGGTTGCAGATACATTCTTCAAAATACCAGTCTGGCTCGCTTGCGTCTGGGCTGTAGATTCTGACACCGCTTCAACGTTTGCCTCTTTAGCATTGGTGTCGACACTTAAGTCATCAGTATTATCAGACTGTGCGCATGCTGAAAATAGGAGCACAGCCACCAATACGGCTGTCCCTCGTGTTGGCATGAGTAAATGATGACGAGGTCTACTGGTAGGTTTTACAGTTAGCATTGTCATTTTATGGCCTCATTTTTGGTAAAACACTGATCACATTTAGACCTTATCATGTCCAAATAAAGCTGAACATCCATACTATTATCAAATTGCCGTCCTCGTAAAGAAAGCTTGCTAATGCTTTGATTAGCTTGGCAGCATAGGCAGCCAAAAAACCAAGGCCAAAAGCGTCACTAATAGCACAGGAGGCGTAATCAGCAGGCCTATTTTTATATATTGTCCCCAGCTGATTTTGTAGTCTTTTTCTGCCAATACATGCAACCATAATAAAGTCGCAAGACTGCCAATCGGTGTAAACTTGGGGCCCAAATCATTACCGATCACATTGGCATAAATCATCAGCTCTCGCGTCGCAGCGGGCACGTGCGCCTGATCAATCGCAAGCGCGCCGACTAAGGTGGCTGGCATATTATTCATGATAGAGGCGACAATAGCAGAGAGAAACCCAGTCCCTACTGTGGCAATGACTGCGCCCTGTCCTCCTAACCAGTTAAGTACGCGCGCGCCATATGCAGTAAGACCTGCATTGCCCAAACCATATACCACCAGATACATGCCGATCGAAAACAGGACGATTTGCCAAGGGGCTTTGCGTACAACATCACTTATAGAAATCACCGCGCCGCGTCCGCCTTGCCATAACCGACCAGCGATGGCCATTAACAACAGTGCGATAGCGCCAGTGACAAGTGAAATAGGTAACCCCAACGGCTCCGTCACAAAATAAGCAACCAGTAGCAAGCCCAATAATGGAAAAGCGGTACGAAAGACCAATGGGTCGGTAATAGCAGATGAAGGGGCACTTAAGTTATCGACTGGATAATGCTGGGGAATATGACGGGCATAGACCATCCACAACACCAGTAGCGTCGCTAATACGGACACAATATTCACGGGCACCATAACCGCCGCATAACGCCCAAAACCAATATCAAAATAATTGGCACTGACGATATTGACTAAGTTTGAGGTAACGAACGGCAGACTTGCCGTATCAGCGATAAATCCCGTGGCGATGATAAAAGCTAAAGCGGATGGTGGTGCAAAATTGAGGCGCAGCACAATAGCAATCACAATCGGCGTCAGTAATAGCGCAGCCCCATCATTAGCAAAAAACGCAGAAATAAACGCACCCAATACGACAATCATTGGGAAAAGCAGTCGCCCTTGCCCATTGCCAAGCCTTGCCACATGCAATGCTGCCCAACCAAAAAATCCTGCTTTATCTAAGATAAGCGAGATAATAATCAGCGCCACAAAAGTAAAGGTCGCATCCCAAACAATATCCCACACGATACCGACGTCTGATAGCTGCACCACACCAAACACCAAAGCGACCAATGCACCGCCCATCGCACTACAGCCGATACCCAATCCTTTCGGCTGCCATATGACCAGCACCAGAGTGACAACAAAAATAGCAAACGCAAGCATGGCACAGCCTTACTTAGATAATAATGTTAATGTGATTGTATTAGGGAGACGGTATTCGCATAACCGTATCAAAGCGACTTTTGATTGACGCGGTTCGATAGTTCTTCAGCACTCTCGACGCGTTCTGAATAGCGATCGGTAAGATACGCTGAGCGTCCGCGTGTGAGCCAAGTAAATTTCACCAACTCTTCACAGACATCGACCAGACGCAGATATAACGGAGACATGTCCATGCGATTATGGTGATTAAATTCCAAAAAAGCTTTAGGTATAGAAGATTGATTAGGGATAGTGATCATCCGCATCCAACGTCCAAGAATACGCATCTGATTGACCGTATTAAAGCTCTGACTACCGCCACTGACTTGCATCAATGCCAAGGTTTTACCCTGTGTCGGACGTACGCCGCCCAGAGACAGCGGAATCCAATCGATTTGCGCTTTCATAATACTGGTGATACTGCCATGACGCTCTGGACTCACCCAAAGCATCCCTTCTGACCACTGTGCCAATTCTCGTAGTTCTTGCACTTTTGGATGGTCTGAGTCTACATCGTCAGGCAATGGCAAGCCTGAAGGGTCAAACATCCGCACCTCACAACCATACCAACGTAACAGTCGACTCGATTCTTCCGCGGCCAATCTGGAGAATGAGCGCGCGCGGACAGAGCCGTATAGCACCAGTATTTTGGGCGCATGACGTGGATCATTTGGGGCAATCAATGACTCAATATCGATAGGTTGAATATTGTCGACATCGATATTGGGTAAATCGTCAAAGCTAGAATTTGCTGAAGCAGTAGACTCCATCACAGATGCTTGTTCAGCTCTAGTGCTTGTCATGATAAATAACCTCTCCATCTTCTTTTGTAAAGCTACTGACTGGATTTGCTAGCAGCGCAAACACTCGCTCTGAAGGACGACACAGCGCCGCGCCCTTATCAGTCACCACGATCGGACGATTGATCAAAATAGGATGTGCAATCATGGCATCGATGATGTGATCATCAGAGAGCTCAGGGTTGTCTAGGCCAAGCTCATCATTGATCGCCTCTTTACTTCTTAGTAATTCTCTTGGAGAGATTTGCATTTGGTCTAACAATTCAACTAAACGCGCTCGCGTTGGTGGATTTTTTAAATATTCCACCACTTCTGGCGTCTCCCCTGACGCTTTTATAATAGCAAGTGTATTACGAGAGGTTCCGCAGTTAGGATTATGAAAAATTAAAGGTTTCATCGTGATCTTACCTATTTTATAAGTATGTTTATTGAATCAATCATTGGTTAATCATCACTTTGCTCAGCAGACTCATTTACCCTGCATCCACTTAAACTGTCGATAAGTGAGGCACATAATTCTGGATGTCCTGCACAGCAGTCTTGCAGTAAAAACTGAATGACGCTATCCATATGTGAGAGCGATGCCCGATAGATAATCTGTCGGCTTTGTCGTTGTGAGACCACCCACCCTGCTCGTGCCAGCACCGCTAGATGCGCTGACATGGTATTGTGCGGTACGCCAAGTTGACGGGCTATTTCACCCGCAGGTAGGCCTTCAGGCTCGTGGCTGACCAGCAACCTAAAAGCCTTTAGACGAGTGTCTTGAGAAAGTGCTGCAAAGCTTGCAGTAGCAGTATTTATTTCCATATGTCCAATAATATAGACATATTAAAATAATTCAATGATTTTTGGATGAAATTTTTTCTTTTGGAAGTATCAAAGAACACTCACCATCGTTCAATGAGCCAAACTACTTCTAGCACTAATGACTATGGTTCTTGGGAGTAATACTTGTTAGATTGATTATATTTATAGTTAGAGCTTATGGGTTATAACAAGCGCGGTATTACCTAACGCTATAACTTATCGCTGATTTGATCGTTTGTATACCCTACCGACATGAATCAAGCTGACCAGCTTGATCAGTGGCTTTATAAGCAGCTGCGCACTACCAAGGATAAATAGCCAAGTACCGTCCGTTGTCAGTGATTCTTTTAAAAAGAAAAAGCTACCGATCAGAAACCAAATAGCGATAAGTAAGTCATTTACCGCGCCCAAGGCATCATAGCGCCGCTGTATCACAATATGATCTTGTCCAATATCAACATCTAATTTTTTACTGTCATTCAAAACTTATTCCTTACTTACCTATGTATATTGAGCCATTAGATATATCAGTCAGCCAGCACTACTGTCAACAATGGGCGGTGTAAGGCGTACGAAAATAAAGAGATTTATGCCTGCTATGACTTATTCATCCAATAATTTTAAAGCAAATTTTTACTTATATTTCATATCACTGAAAATAGTGGCAAAAAGGATTTTCGATTGATGATCGTGCTATCGTGGCGAGCTCATCTGCAATATACTAAAACATGATGATATTGAGCAAAAACTGCAGACACAAAAAAACCTCAAACAATCTAATGCTTGAGGCGAAACTTGCTTAAACTCGTAAGTCTAAATTCGTTTTAAATATGGCGCAGCGGACGGGACTCGAACCCGCGACCCCCGGCGTGACAGGCCGGTATTCTAACCAACTGAACTACCGCTGCTTAGGTCTCTTAGCTTATTTAGCCACTTGCTAAGAAGTGGTGGGTGATGACGGATTCGAACCGCCGACATTCTGCGTGTAAGGCAGACGCTCTACCAACTGAGCTAATCACCCTTCGAACAATTGCGATGCAATTTATTCAACATCAACTGAGCTCTACGTTTGTCACTAAGCTCTGCTGCTGTGGGTGTGTATTATATAGATTTAGAGTTGGCTGTCAAACCCTATTTTCCACTTTTTTGAATATTTTTCACTTTTATATCGAAATTTTTAGCAAGCATATGTTTTTATTGATTTTATATTTTTATCAAAAATCAATTTTTTTCAGACTCGATACTTACTTATTGGTTAATGCTTGCTCAATGTCTTTTTTGATGGCATCTGGCTTGGTCGTTGGCGCATAGCGATCGATAACTTGACCTTGGCTATCAATTAAGAACTTAGTAAAATTCCATTTGATACCATCTGTCAGTAGACCGCCTTTTTGGTCTTTGAGCCAGTTATAGATAGGATGAGCGTCTGCGCCATTGACATCAGTCTTTGCCATCATAGGAAAGCTGACACCATAGTTCTTTTGACAAAACGCGCCTATCTCATCATTACTACCGGGATCTTGACTACCAAATTGATTACAAGGAAAACCGATGACGACCAGCCCTTGATCTTTGTACTGCTGATATAACGACTCTAATCCTTCGAACTGCGGAGTGAATCCACATTTGCTTGCTGTATTAACGATTAGCAATACTTTATCTTTATACACAGAAAACGCTTGCGAGCTGCCATCCATACGCTCAGCGGTAAAATCATAAATAGTACTCATCATCTATCCTTAATTTGAGAATTTTATTATTTTGATTATTTGTTTCAATAACGCTGTTTTCTTTATCATATGAATATTAGAAGCGATTTAAAAGGAAGCACTCTGTACTTCCCCTCTCACACTTCTAAAATCAGATAAAGAACTTACTTCTCAGACTTATCTAAATCAATAGATACTGAGTTGATGCAATAGCGCATACCTGTCGTCTCACGTGGTCCATCAGGGAATACGTGACCCAAATGTGCGCCGCAGTTGCTACAGGTAACTTCGGTACGAGTCATACCCAATGAGTTGTCAACATGCTCGTCTATCGCACTGTTATCGACACCTTGGTCGAAACTTGGCCAACCACAGCCCGCGTCAAACTTATTGCTTGAATCAAACAAACTGGCACCACAGCCTTTGCAGCGATAAACACCATCATCAGTTGCATCGTTGTAAACGCCTGTAAATGGACGCTCTGTGCCCTTTTCACGCATGACATGATACTCGTCAGCACTCAAACGCTCTTTCCAGTCAGCTTCGGTCAATTGGCTGATTTCTTCTTTACTTAATTGATTGTCTTGCATAATTTACCCTTATTCGATTATTTATTATTGATAACTATTTTATCGCCCTACTATTATGAAAACGATGGGTTATATGTGAAGGTTAGCGCGCCACTATTCAAGGCATGTTCAAAAAGAGTACTGCCAATGCTATATGATTTGTAGTGCTTTGAGCAGCACCTTTTGAATAGAATATAGCCAATAATATTCGCTTATCTATAGATATGAGCATAAAGGGAAAGGGAAAAAGACACTATTGCAAGTTATTCTTGCGTTTTATAAAAAGCGTTTCTATCTCTTGCAATATGTTTTGCAATGCAATAATATCTTGCATTGGCTAGTCATAAAACAATATTTAGTGTTACCTCCCCTACTACATGTTCACTGATTGATAAAGGCTCAAATAACGATGTCTGATAGCAATAGTAAAAACACGCAAGCAGAGCGACTGGTGCAGTTGCGCCGAGACAAAGGATTTACTGCTGAGCAGCTAGCACAAGCAATGACAGCCGCTGGTGCAAAGGTGAGTCGCGGTGCTATCTCCAACTGGGAGCGCGGTACTAATGGTATTGTCTCATCGAAGCTGCCCACACTCGCACGCATTTTAGGTTGTAGCGAAGGCTACCTATTGCGCGGTGAGCTTAAGAATGAAGCTACTAATACCGATGATTTAGCATCATCTACAAAGCAAAGCGAGCTCAATTCGACGAGCCATAAAGCAACTACGGCTCAACCGATTTTATCTTCTAATACGACATCTTTTAATCATGATAAAACTTCACACAATCACTCGATAAATGGTCACGCTATGAACACCATAAAAAAATCCGATAAATTACAAAACGTCTGCTATGACATTCGCGGCCCCCTACTACAAACTGCTAACAGAATGGAAGCAGAGGGTAAGCGAATACTGAAGCTTAACGTCGGCAATCCAGCGCCGTTTGGTTTAGAAGCGCCTCATGAAATCTTACGTGACGTGGCGATGAATTTATCTGAGGCAACGGGTTATTCAGACTCCCAAGGGATTTTTTCAGCGCGCAAAGCCATTTTGCAATATTACCAGTCCAAAGGTTTGTTATCAGCAGTTGATGTACGTGACGTCTATCTGGGCAATGGTGTCTCTGAGTTGATTGTCATGACTATGCAAGCGCTCATGAACGATGGCGATGAAGTCCTAATTCCGATGCCAGATTATCCGCTTTGGACAGCAGCGGCTAACCTCGCTGGCGGCACCGCTGTACATTATCGCTGTAATGAAGAAGACAACTGGCATCCTGATATTGAGGACATCAAATCTAAAATCACTAGCAAAACAAAAGGCATCGTCGTTATCAACCCCAATAACCCGACAGGCTCCCTTTATAGCGATGAGCTTCTCAAACAAATTATCGAAGTCGCGAAAGAGCACAACTTAATCATCATGGCGGACGAGATTTACGATCGTATCCTCTATGATGAGAATGTACATACCCCGATGAGCACCTTGACCGATGAAGTATTGGTACTCTCGTATAATGGCTTGTCAAAATCGCACCGTATTGCCGGATTTCGCTCAGGCTGGATGATGGTGTCTGGACGCAAACAACACGCGGCTGATTTTATTGAAGGCTTGGATATGCTGGCATCTATGCGCCTTTGCTCGAATGTTCAAGGACAATATGCTATTCAAACAGCAATGGGCGGCCATCAGAGTATGCAAGACTTGACCTCTGAATCAGGTCGCCTATATAAACAGCGCGAAATGGCGGTGTCACGTCTTAATGCGATTAAAGGTATTTCTTGTACCATGCCGCAAGGTGCGTTTTACTGTTTTCCAAAAATGGATCCAGAGGTTTACCCCATCACGGATGATATGGACTTTATGATGGACTTACTCGTCGAAGAAAACGTATTGATGGTACAAGGCACAGGCTTTAATTGGGACACACCCGATCATTTCCGTTTGGTTTTTTTACCTAACTTGCTTGATTTAGAAAATGCAATGGATAGATTGGACCGATTTTTTGCAAAAAAACGCCAGCAGTTTGGCACTGAGTAAACCCTCATATAACATTAAAAAACGCTTATCGGCATCATGCTGATAAGCGTTTTTTATGGCTCTAGAATAAGCTTTATTGAGAAGCTCTATCGCCTGAATACTAAAAAACATTGCTCAATATAATATAACTGATCGCTGATAAACCGGCAGCGACTGGCAAGGTGATTACCCATGCCAAACCGATTGGTTTCATGAGCGCCCAATTGGTGTCTTTATTGACCATACCAATACCCAGTACCGCCCCAACCAAGGTATGCGTGCTCGATACAGGTAGACCCATCGTTGATGCGCCCATAACGACAGCAGCAGCAGCCAGCTCAGCTGAGAATCCAGAAGCTGGATGCATCTTCGCTAGATTGGTACCGACGGTTTGAATAACTTCTTTACCGATGAACCAAAGACCAACGATCAACGCCACACCAAAGGTTAGCATGACAGCAGGTGGTACCGCCGCCTCGGTCGAGATGCTATTGGTACGAATGACATCCATAATCGCAGCAAAAGGACCAACTGCGTTGGCAATATCGTTTGAACCATGACTAAAAGCAAAGGCTGACGCGGTAAAGACCTGCATCCAGCTAAACATAATAAAGGTAGCTTTGGTCAGATCTTCTTTGTGCTTACCACGGATACTCTTAGTATAAATATAAGTCGCAAGCCAAACGAGGGCTGAAATCATCCCCATGATTAAAAAGCCTTGCAGCGTCGTCATACCGTTATTGACGTTTTTCAGACCTTTAAAGACAACCAGTGAGGCCATAACTGCACCGCCTATAGCCGCAATAGTAGGCACCCATTGCTTGAGCGCTTTTAGCGTATCAAGACTGCTGCGCTCATTCTCAATCTCATACAGCTCTTTGTAATAGTCGGTCTCTAAATCTTCAACAACACAGTCATCGTCTTTATAAATTTCTTGATCTCGTAACATCGCTGACGTATAAGCCAACTGCTCTGACTCGGTTAGACCATCCAAAAACTCTTTATGGTTTTGCTTTAATACTTTTTTATTGGCTTTTAGCTCACCAATATGTGCTTCTGTTCTATCGTTATATTCAATGATATTTTTCTTGATTTGTCCGTATAGCAGATAAGACAAAACGCCACCTAATAACGGTGATAGTACCCAAGAGATAGCGATGGTACCAATCTTGCTCCAACTTACCGTTGATAACGCCATTTCAGTACCACCTAACGTGATACCCAATACAATGGAGCTACCAACCACGCCGCCAATAATCGCGTGGGTGGTCGACACTGGCAGACCTTTTTTGGTGGCAAATAACAACCAAAATGCAGCCGCAATCAGCGCTGAAAGCATGACATAAATAAACTGGTTGGGCTCAACTGATAGGCCATCTAAATCAACAATACCGCTTCGGATAGTATCGGTTACTTCACCACCTGCCAGTACAGCGCCCGACACCTCAAATATGGCGGCGATACCCAATGCTTGCGGGATAGTCAATGTCCCTGCACCCACTGAAGTACCAAAGGAGTTGGCGACATCGTTACCACCGATATTGAATGCCATAAAGACACCAAACGCGGTCGCTACAATAAACAGCGTCGTTTGCTGACGCATGGTGTAATCTAAACCCCACCACAAAAAGTAGATGGTCATCGCAATCAATAAAATGGCAAAAAATAGATTTACTTTCGTAGAGCCGACTGATTGGGTTGGCTCTGTAGAACTGTTGCTAATACCCATACGTTAATACGTCCTGCGTAAGCTGATTGAAATTATATGCGATTAGTAACATTGCGCAGCCATACATGTGAGTTTTAAGATCACACACTAAAGCAACATGATGATAAATGCGCAACGTGCTTTTTAAACAATGAATGCTAAACAATAATGTTTAGCGGATTTTGCTGCCGTACCTTGGAATCATTCATCTATGCTTGATTCAGGGCGTTGATACGCTTCTCTGTAAAAACACATCACATATCAAAAAGCCGCAAAGTATATTGCCCAATCATTTGATTACAGCATCTTGCGGCTTATCTTTCTGGTGATGTTACGGTTTTTATCAGTACATTTTTTATCAATACAGTGTTTATCAGTACCTAGATACGGCGATAATGTCTTTTAAACATCTGTACCCATCATAAGATATGCATATGTCAGCACATTTTATGACAGGGTAAAGACAATTGCGGCCCTATTATATTAAATATAATCACATAATGCATAATGATATTGCAAGATTTGTAACTGTGAGCGTGTCCACAGAATTCATCCTTTCTCAATGACAGATTAGATTTCGTATGTTTCTCTAAGCAAAATTGGGAAAGGATGGTTTTTCAAAAGTATAAATAACTGGCAAATCTTAGTTATTTTTTGATAGCTATTTGCCATCAGACGCTTCCGATAATTGTTGTATAGCATGATCTAAGACGTCCAAACGCGCTTGTCGCTTTTCATTGGTCGCGATAATACACCATGGCGCTGTTTTTGTATCGGTGCGTGCCAGCATATCTGCTGCAGATTGCACGTAATCTGACCATTTATCACGATTGCGCCAGTCATCATCAGTGAGTTTGAATTGCTTGTGCGGTGTATCTTGGCGGGCTTCGAATCGTTTTAGCTGCTCTTTTTTATCAATAGCTAACCAATATTTGATGACCAGTGTCCCAGCCTCTACTAAGTCTGATTCAAAACGATTGATTTCATCATAGGCACGCTGCCACTCCTCATCGGTGGCAAACCCTTCAATACGTTCAACCAGCACGCGCCCATACCAAGTGCGATCGAAGATAGCGATACGGCTAACATGGTTTGTTTGCTCATTAGGTAACTTTGTCCAAAAGCGCCATAAATAAGGATGCTGAGTCTCGTATAACATCGGTGCGCCGATATTGTAAATTTGATATTCACGTGGATCGAGTGCGGCAACTAGCCTTTTAATTGCGCCTCCTTTCCCAGCCGCGTCCATGCCTTCAAAGGCAAAGACAACATGACGACCTTGACGCGCCCGTAGTAATTCAGCGAGGCGTGTTTGTTTCTTTGCCAAAGCATCATTATATTCAGACTTACTGATCTTTGAATCATCAATATTGGTCAAGCTTTTCAGTATCTTTACCGGCTCAAACGGCGCCTGTTCAACTTTTAATTTGGATTTTTTCGTCTTGGACGGTGGTTTTTTTTCTGTAGATTCGGTTGTACTGGTACGACTACTGACGAGCGCCATTTGCATCGCATGTAGGACTTCATGACAAAAATTATCAGCCGCTGCTGATTTATCATCACCATCAATGATGATCCAGTCATCTTGTTGCCGTAAAAGAGTGGCTGCAACCTCGTTAAATTTTTCGATCACTTTTTTGCTGTTCCAGTCAATTTGATACAAAAACTGCGGATCAGCCTCACTATCTTGTAGGCGGCTATGCAGTGTTTCTATATCCACATGGAACCAGCATTTCAGTAGCTTAGTGTGATTGGCTATAAGATCTTGCTCAAATGCTTTGAGCTCAGCTAATTGCTGCTGTAAATAGGCTTGCCATTTCGCAATAGGAAGGGCATTTTTATCGATATGTTTTTGATTTTTCGATTGCTTCTTTTTATCTTCATTATTTGATGTTGCTATGCGCATGACGTTGTATAACAAGTCAGCATACCAATTACCAAAATAAACCATCACATCACCATGGCGCGGCATCGCGCCAGTATGAACTTGCCAAATAGGCTGATAGCTTAGCGGCGCATGACCAACGGTCGCCTCAACTTTAAGCAATCTTGGATCGACCCATTGCCTCAATTGCTTAACGGCAGTACCCTTGCCTGCCTGCTCCATCCCATTGACGAGTACCAGCAGCCCTGTTGGCTTATTAAGCGTTGGCGGTGTCTGTTGCCGAGTGGCTCTCAGTGCGTACTGTGCTGTAACCAAGGCGAGCCTAAGTGCACCCTTATCCATAGAAAACTGACTCAAAGGATTGGGCGTTAGGCGCTCCTCGACGACTTGCTCACTAAACTGCGAACTGACCGCTTGTGGTGCCTCTGGTTCAGTAGTATCATTTTTCTGGGACATGATTGGGCTCACTTTTATTGTTATTGAATGATATTGTTATTACACTGCTTTGCCATTGAACGATATTAGATACTCTCGCTTGGCAGATTCTTTTTGACATCGCATTTCATGCTAGAGTGATTTCATCATAGCATTGCGCCAATCGAGTAAATAATATTGCTATGTAACAGTTTGACATTTG
This sequence comes from Psychrobacter piscatorii, assembly GCF_904846415.1. GTDB lineage: Bacteria > Pseudomonadota > Gammaproteobacteria > Pseudomonadales > Moraxellaceae > Psychrobacter > Psychrobacter piscatorii. The sequence continues at coordinate 132,188 of NZ_CAJHAR010000002.1, forward strand.
TATTCTCATTTATTTTCTTTTATGGTGAGGACCATTTTGCACACTTACCAAGATAGATAACTAAAATTCTATTACAATGCCCAGTATGTTTAGTAAGTTTAGCTATTTCATATTCAATTCAAAAAGATATCTATTTCTATAGGACTAACCACCATGACCGCTTTAGCTGACTTGCAACAGCATTTGACTCGCTTTTGGGCACTGCCGCATCACCAAGATGAAGCTTTAAACACTAGTCTCAAAGCAGTACAATCATGGCAACAGGCACGTCTTCAGCAAACTCACCGCGCATTATTTGAACAACCCAAAAACCAGTTGATGGCAGATTATTTTTTGACGCAACTATATGGAGGTGAAGAGTTCAAGCTGTTGGCAGAACAATTGGCCCGTATCCTGCCGAAAGCTAAGAAGCTAGAACGTCTTGCCAAAGAGTCTGCATTAGAGGCGGGCAGTATGGGTATTCAGGCAGCGATTTTTGCGATTGAGCTGGATCTACATTTGGCTGAGTGGCTACTTGCTAAAAATTTACCCGTAAATGAAGATAATATGTTAGTCGCTTACCGCGCTGTCAATGAAGAGGGTGAGCGCCGCCTACAGATAGCTAACCTAAAAGATGTCTGCTATCGTACTGATAAACACCTAAACTCATTCATGCTCAAAAAAGCTTTTTCACTAGCAAAAAACACTGCCTATCGTCATGGTTATCAACCACTTTATGACTTTATTGACACAGGCTTTAAGGCTATGAAACCTCTGAGTAGTGTCAGCGATTTTATCGAACCGTTTTGTGAGCGTGAGCTGTCAATTATTGATCAAGTTCACGATACTCATAATGGCGGTAAGCCAGTAGCATTTGATGTATCATAGGGCTAATACTTTCGATAAATAATCAAATTTTTGATAAATCAGTTTATAGACCACTCAATAAAGACAATCATAAAAACAAATCCTAGGATAATGTGATGACCGACACTTCAAGTAATAACAACGCTCATTTGCAAGACAAATTGGTAAAAGACAGTATCGATCACAACCAAGATATCAGCGCGCAAATATTACGCGCGCAGACAGCTGCATCTACTAAAGATAACAGCAATAATGACTTTACTAAAGTCCAAGACCTACCCACTGGAACGCCACAAGGCCAACAAACGACTATGCCAAATACCGAAAAACCAACCAGCACGGATACTTCAGTACGCACAGAAAGGCAAGCGCTTTTCAATCAGCGTGATGATATCAATAACCCACATACGCCTGAAACTGATGGCAATGAGCAAACTCACTTTGGCTATAAGACGGTCAACAAAGCCGAAAAACAAGCACGTGTGGCTGATGTATTCACCTCAGTCGCCAAAAAATACGACATCATGAATGATCTCATGTCATTTGGTATTCATCGTCTATGGAAGCGCTATGCCATTAGCCTATCAGGTGTTCGTGCCGGTCAGCATGTACTAGATATCGCGGGCGGTACAGGCGACTTAGCCAAAGTATTCAGCCGTGAAGTCGGTAGAAATGGCCATGTTGTATTATCTGATATCAATGCTGCCATGCTAGAAGTGGGCCGCGAGCGCTTAATCAATGCTGGCTGCAATAACGTTGATTTTGTATTGGCAAATGCGGAGACGTTAGCACCATTTGATGATGAAAGCTTTGATTTAGTGACGATTAGTTTTGGTTTGCGTAATGTCACCGACAAAGATGCAGCGCTGCGCGCAATGTACCGTGTCTTAAAGCCGGGTGGTCGCTTATTGATTTTAGAATTCTCAAAGCCCGTGTTTGAGCCATTATCTAAAGCATATGACTTGTATTCATTTACTGCGTTGCCAGTGATGGGCAAACTGATTGCTAATGATTCTGAAAGCTATCAATACTTGGCTGAGTCGATTCGTATGCATCCTGATCAGCAAACGCTCAAACAGATGATGCAACAAGCAGGATTTGAAAACTGTGATTATCATAACCTGACTGCTGGCATTGTCGCTGTACATCGTGGTTTTAAAGCTTAAAATCAAAGTACAATTAGCAATACCATATTGAACCTGACCTTAATACCCTACGCGCTGACTCAAAGGCGCTCACTTAATGATGCGAGAGCCTTATGCTGACTGTCTTACTATTGGCTGGTGCCGAAAAGCTGATTAACATTGCCATTGCGAGCGACGAGATTACCAAGGCAGGTTTGGCGCCGCTTGCTGGTAAAGTATTGCGTCTCAACATGGGAATGCCTGACATCGATTTGGACGTGCTGTTCACTCATGAACGTTTGCGTTTTGAGCCAGTCACGACAGACAGTGTATTTGAGCCAAGTGGTCAGATGAATGAGCGTCAAAAAGCCAGTATGGAGCGTGCCCGTTTCGGTCATAGTCGTCCGGACTGTACCATCACAGTAGATAATCCAGCGCAGCTACTCAATCTGATGCGCGGCGCGGAGGGTAACTTACCAATCGCGGGCGATTACAAAGTACTGATGCAGCTCAAACAGCTGGTGGCTGGCTTTGATCCTGATTTGGCTGGGCAGCTTGAGCCATTGATCGGCAAACCAATGGCTAGCCAATTACATCTTCTAATCTCTCAGCTCAAAGGTAGCTGGCGTCATAGTGCCAAACGCGCATTTGATGATGTCAGCGATTGGGCCAATGATGTGGCAGGCAATAGCGCGCCTGACCCTGTCGAGGTCGCTGAAGTCAACGATCTCAAACAGCAGATTCTAAAGTTGCGTGCTGATGTCGAACGTGAAGAGGCCAAACTTGCGGCTATCAAAGAAGAGCAAGCACGTTTCCTCAATAACTCATCTCATCATTAGTTTGTTTTATGAGTAGCGTATTTAGCCCATGATCAGCAATCAGTATTGCTGGTCATATTTACTATAAAACATAGCGCCTACCCTATTTTCGTTTTTGTCCAGAGTACCCTATCCCATGCTACTATCTCACCGCGCCCGTTTACTTGAGCTTTGGCGTATCGCCGCGATGTATCGTCTTGATACCCATTTATCTGTCGAAGAAGCGCCGCAGCTGCAACCTTTAGCGCGCTTAATTCGTACGCATCCAGCAGCATGGGGTAAAAAGCATCAGCCAAATGGGATTAAGTACGCGCTTGAAGATATGGGTACGCTGTTTCTCAAATTAGGCCAACTGCTCTCAACGCGTCGAGACTTGGTACCTCCTGAGATCATCGCTCAATTAGTACAGCTACAGGATAAAGTTAAACCTTTCGACGCTGATATTGCTGTCGCTCAAATTGAGCATCCAAAACATGGCCTCGGTCAGTCCATCGATACATTGTTTGCTCGTTTCGATATCAAACCACTAGCAGCAGCATCTATCGCCCAAGTCCATACTGCTGCCTTACATGATGGGCGTGAAGTCGTGGTTAAAGTCGTGCGTCCTGATATTCGCACTGTAATTGTCTCTGATTTTGAATTATTGCGAGAACTGGCAAGTTGGGCATCGGCTCGTATCGAGGCGGCACGTGCCGTTCATATCATCGATATTGTCGAAGACTATCGACAAGTAATGCTAAATGAGCTGGATTTGACGCTTGAGGCGGACAATACCACCCAGATGCGCAACAACTTTTTGGGTTCAGCATTGATGTACGTGCCCGAAGTGTATGATGCTGCCAAAAACGTGATGGTCATGGAGCGTATCCAAGGGGTTCCGATCTCACAAGTTGAGGTATTTGATCAGCTGGGTTATGACCGTGCCGCGCTGGCAGAAAAAGGCTTGACGATATTTTTTACCCAAGTCTTCCGTGATAATTTTTTTCATGCTGATATGCATCCAGGTAATGTCTTCGTAGAAACACCGCCTGTCAAAACATTGCATGCAGATATGGCAGCGGTTGATTTGGGTCATCAGCCACGCTATATCGGGCTTGATTGCGCCATCATGGGTACCCTGTCAAAAGATGATCAGCTTATCGTGGCGCGAATGCTGTTAGCGGTCATGAATAACAACTTTACCGCGGTCGTTGACATCGTTAGCCGTGCAGGTTGGATACCACCAAATGCGGATAAGCATGCCCTAATGCGTGATATGAAGCGCACTGTTGGCCCCATGCTACAAAAATCAATTAATGATATCGATTTTGCTGGTGTACTGATGCAAATTTTAGACATTGCTCGTCGCCATCATATGAGTATCCCGCCGCAGCTGATGCTATTACTCAAAACCTTGGTACATGTAGAAGGGCTCGGTCGTGACTTATATCCTGATCTTGATATCTGGTCACTTGCCAAACCAATCTTGAGTAGCTGGATTAAAGAGCAGTTAGATCCGATGCGCAATCTACAACAGTTGCGCCAACAATTACCTGAAATACTACTGTCTACCACTGACATTCCCAAGTTACTGGATCAAGGACTACAAAGCCTTGCCTCACAAGGGTCACGGCAAGACAGCCAACTACGTGAAATACAACAAATTCGTGCTGATATGCTCAACGACCGTCGCCGCGACTGGTTGGCATTGGCCGGATTCGGAATAAATATTGGTATTGCAACTCAAGTAGGCTGGTTTGCGCCTTTATTTTATTTGTTAGCTATTATAGTGGTTGTGTGGCGTATCCTAGCTTAATTACAATAGGACAAATGCCCGTCAATGACACATATTAAATATATATTGAATATGCTAACTTAATGCTAAATAGTCGCATTATCTATAGGATTCATCATGTCATCACTACCATTGTCACAGACTCATAACACTATCAAGCCAGACCATAGTTTGGCTATTACAGCCTTACAGGAACGTTTTGGCAAACAATTGAGTGTGAATTCAACAGTGCGTGAGCAGCATGGCCATACAATGACGTGGCTGACTAATCAGCCACCAGACGCAGTATTAACGGTACAGGACAAGCAGGAAGTAGCAGCGGCGGTCGAGATTTGTCATCAGTATGATATGCCCGTGATCGCTTTTGGTATTGGCTCATCGTTAGAGGGTCAGCTGAATGCACCCTATGGCGGTTTATGCATCGATATGCATGCCATGGATACTATCTTGCAAGTTCATAATGAAGATTTGACTGTGACGGTGCAACCTGGCGTGACGCGTGAGCAGTTAAATCACTACTTACGTGATACAGGGCTGTTTTTTCCGATAGATCCCGGTGCCAATGCCAGTCTTGGTGGTATGGTCGCCACTCGCGCCTCAGGTACCAATGCAGTGCATTATGGCACTATGAAAGATGTGGTACTCGCACTAGAAGTAGTGACCGCAAGTGGCGATATCGTACGAACAGGCACGCGAGCCAAAAAATCGGCAGCAGGCTATGATCTGACGCGCTTAATGATAGGCTCGGAAGGAACACTGGGTATTGTCACTGAAATCACACTGAAACTGTTTGGCATTAGCGAATGCATAGGTAGTGGCATTTGTCATTTTTCGACCATCGAAGATGCTTGTCAGGCAGTGATGCTGACTATTCAAATGTGCTTACCTATCGCTCGTATTGAACTACTTGACGCGATGCAAATAAAAGCATGCAATCAATATGACAACCTCAGTCTAACTGAGACACCAACGTTATTTGTCGAATTTCATGGCACAGACGCGAGTGTTGCTGAGCAAGCCAAGCTCTTTAGCGATATTATCGAAGAATTTGGTGGGCATGATTTTGCTTGGGGTACCAATGAGGCTGAGCGCAAGCGCCTTTGGCAAGCAAGGCACAATGCGTATCATGCCAGCTCTGCCCTGAGGCCTGAAGCCAGCGCGTTATCGACTGATGCCTGCGTGCCTATCTCACGACTGGCTGAGTGCGTCAGTGAGACGGCAAAAGATATCGAAGCATCGGGGATGATTGGACCTATCGTCGGTCATGTGGGTGATGGCAACTTTCATGTCTTGTTGTTAGTTGATGCGAACAATCCTGATGAAGTCGCCACCGCTGAAGACATTATCGGACGCTTAGCCACACGCGCTATTGAGATGGATGGCACTTGTACGGGCGAACACGGCATCGGGCAAGGCAAACAAAAATATATGGAGCAAGAGCATGGTAACGCATTAATGCTCATGCGAGCCATCAAGTCAGCACTTGATCCCAAAAATATTTTAAACCCAGGAAAAATATGGCCTGAGCCTTTATCTCCTTCCTAATGGTTTTATTAAAGCTATAGCCAAAAAAAATCGCCTACTTTCAATCAAAAGTAGGCGATTTTTTAATATTTATCTTTATAGCATTTGATCAATTGCCATCTGTGTCAGTACCCGTCCACGAGCGGTACGCAGGACATATCCTTGTTGAATAAGATAAGGTTCAATCACGTCCTCAAGCGTACCTCTATCTTCTGCCATTGCAGCTGCCACGGCTTCCACCCCAGCAGGACCACCATCAAAACGCTCGTGTAATATCTCTATATAGCGTCTATCCAGATGATCGAGACCACGTCTATCCACTGCCAACATGTCTAGCGCACTACCTGCAATCGCACCATTGATACTGCCATCGCCTTTTACCTCAGCGTAATCACGCACACGGCGTAATAGGCGGTTAGCAATCCTTGGTGTACCGCGTGCACGGCGAGCAATCTCGATAGCACCATCTTCACTCATAGGTACCCGCATCAGACGCGCTGCTCGACTGACAATCGTTGTGAGATCAGCAATATTATAAAACTCGAGTCGCTGTACGATACCAAAACGATCACGCAACGGTGAGGTCAATAGCCCAGCTCTCGTGGTTGCTGCAACCAATGTAAAAGGCGGTAAATCAAGCTTGATAGAACGTGCGGCAGGCCCTTCACCAATCATAATATCCAGTTGAAAATCTTCCATCGCTGGATAGAGTATCTCCTCAATGACCGAGCTCAAACGGTGAATCTCATCAATAAATAGCACGTCACCCGCTTCTAGATTGGTCAGCATAGCAGCTAGATCACCTGGACGCTCAAGTACAGGGCCTGAAGTAGAGCGCAGATTGCCTCCCATCTCCCGAGCAATGATATTGGCAAGGGTCGTCTTACCCAGTCCTGGGGGACCAAATATCAGCGTGTGATCTAACGCTTCATCACGGCCACGAGCCGCACCGATGAATACCTCCATTTGCTCACGCACCACTGGCTGACCAATATACTCAGCCAATAATGCTGGTCGGATATTGGCGTCAGGAGCGTCGTTCGCGCCTTCTAGCGGATTAATTAAGCGATCTTGCATCATAGAATTTATCATTATATTAAAAAATTAGGTAATAAATAGCATAACCAAACGCTGCGCATAAGTCATGCAAAACCTCATTAAACAGGTGCCAAAACGAAAATAAGCGACACTCAATGTCGCTTATCTATTAAATATACTATTTTGTTGTTATCGATAGATAACTTTGAAACATGAGCTTAGAAACCAGACAACTGCTGTAAGGTCGCTTTTAACAAGCCCTGAGTGTCTGCAAAGGTATCACCTTTACTTTTAGCCGCCTTGATGGCTAGCTGAGCTTCTTTTTCTTTGTAGCCCAAGCTAATCAGCGCCCCTTCTACCTCAGCAATAATACTGCCTTCATGAGAAACGGCGGTTTGCTGAGGCATGAGCTCAAACGAGCCGTTATCTACTTCGATATTTTTTAGCTTGTCTTTTAGCTCAATCAATAGGCGCTGAGCCGTCTTTTTACCAATACCGGGGATACGAGTTAATGCTGTCTCTGACTCTTGCTCAACATGCATTTTTAGCTCAGCCGCTGACATCGCAGATAGCATCGCCAATGCCATTTTTGCCCCAACGCCATTGATCTTAATCAATTGGCGAAAGACATCGCGCTCTTTACGGTCAATAAAACCATAAAGCAGTTGCGCATCTTCACGTACATGAAAATGTGTCCAAATACTTGCCTGCTCATTGAGTTGTAATTGACAAAACGATGGTAATGGCAGCTCGATATCATAACCCACGCCAGAGGTTGTCATGATACAGGCCGTTGGCGCCATTAAGTATTGCACCTGTCCGGTAATCAATCCAATCATTCCTCACCTCTGTCGATTATTATAAAGTTAAATCCGCTGCCATTTATTATGCAAGACCACCTTTCACTAGCATAATCTATTGCTTATATACGCCTAGCCTTACTGGTAAAAATCAACCATGCCTTCGAGGCTAATTGGACGGATTTTATGCGCTTGACCAGCAGAACCAAACGCTTCAAAACGATTGGTGCAGATATCTGACATCGCGACCATAGAGGCTTTGAAGTATTTACGTGGATCAAATTCGCTTGGATTATTTGCCAAGAACTCACGGATAGCGCCTGTTGATGCTAGACGCAAATCGGTATCGATATTTACTTTACGCACACCATGCTTGATCGCTTCTACGATCTGCTCGACAGGCACACCATAAGTTTCGCCAATATCACCGCCGTTTTCATTGATGACTTTTAGCCACTCTTGCGGCACTGATGAAGAACCATGCATGACAAGATGCGTATTAGGAATACGGGCATGAATCTCTTTTACTCGCTCAATCGATAAAATATCGCCTGTCGGTGGACGCGTAAATTTATAAGCGCCATGGCTCGTACCGATAGCAATGGCGAGCGCATCAACATTAGTATCTTTGACAAATTGCTCAGCTTCATCAGCACTGGTCAAAAGCTGCTCGTGATCTAATACGCCTTCTGCGCCAGAACCATCTTCTTCGCCTGCCATACCGGTCTCAAGGCTACCTAGGCAACCGATTTCGCCTTCTACAGACACACCGCACGCATGTGCCATTTTGACCACTTCACGAGTGACGCTGGCATTGTAATCATAATCCATTGGCGTCTTGCCATCTTCACCGAGCGAGCCGTCCATCATAACAGATGAGAAGCCAAGCTGAATCGAGCGCTGGCAGATAGCTGGTGACATACCGTGATCTTGATGCATAACCACTGGAATATGCGGCCATTCTTCGATAGCAGCAATAATCAAATGACGCAAAAATGCCGACCCTGCATAATTACGTGCGCCCGCACTGGCTTGAACAATAACAGGTGAATCACAAGCATCCGCAGCCATCATGATTGCGCGCATTTGCTCTAAGTTATTGACGTTAAAGGCAGGAACACCGTAGTTGTGTTCAGCGGCATGATCTAGAAGTTGACGTAAGGATATTAGGGCCATAAGACGCTCTCTGATTGGATTTTGAATAGTATTTTAAATACAGCTTTGTAACAACCATTCCACTATCTGTTAGACCATACTAACTGTATATATATCAGTCAAAGTCTGACTCATTTGGGATATGATTATCACGCGGTGATTATAGCAAAAATTGTGCTGTCTTCGTAGCGGTTGCCTGACTATTTGTCAGTCTAATCAGTCTATTTCTCTTATTGGTGTCTACGACAACTAAACCGTTTTATCTATTATGCTAATAGCACGGAACGCAAAAAGCCTTGGCAATCACCAAGGCTTTTTTAATATTTCGAGGCTTATAAAGCAATGGCTATTATAATGAATGACTTACCAGTGGATAGCATTCAAAAATTTCAGCCATTATATCGCTTAGTTATTGCGTAGCTTAGTACTGTTGCTCTGCATCAACTGCAACGTCGTTAGCACCATCAGCAACAGCATTAGCACCGTCAGCAACTGCTTCAGCAGTGTTTTCGACTGCTGTGTTAGTACCTTCAGCGATAGCATCACCAGTGTTCTCTAGAGCGTCTGTTGCAGCTGCACCAGCAGTATCTGCACTTTCAGCAACTTCAGCACCAGCGTTTTGAGCAGCAGCTTCAGCTTCAGCAGCAGCAGCGTCTGTTTCGGCAGCGGCAGCATCAGCGTTTGCAGCAGCATCATCGCCAGCTGACTCAACAGCAGCTTCAGTGTTCTCTTCTGTTTGTTGGCTACATGCAGTAACTGCAAAAGTACCAGCAAGTATGCTAGCAAGTAACAAATGACGTTTTAACATAATAAACCTCTCGTAAATAATGCATGTCAAGATACATGGTCGCGCTATTTTATAGAGTACGAATGAGACATGCAATAATAATTTTCAGTGTAGAAACAAATAATTACTGCTTAATAATCAATGACTATAAATTTTAGCTATACCAATATAAATAAGCCAAATGAAAGTCAAAATATTATTTTCACAGACTACCGTAGATGTTTACTATTAGTTGTACGTCTAGTGTTACGAAAATACTGAGTAACGTTAATTAGTTAAGCGTTAATTTGCAACGCAGCAACTGCTGGGAGCACTTTACCTTCTACAAATTCTAAAAATGCACCGCCGCCTGTTGACATATAACTGACGCCATCAGCGACTTGATATTTATCAATAGCCGCCAAGGTATCACCGCCACCCGCAATTGAAAAACCGTCGCTGTCTCTTACGGCTGTTGCTAGTATTTGTGTCCCTTGACCAAAAGCATCAACTTCAAAAACACCGACTGGACCATTCCATAAGATCGTTTTTGCATGAATAATGGCGTCGGCAAGTTGCTTTGCACTTTCTGGTGCGATATCCAATATCATGTCATTTTCGCCAATGACATTAATAGACTTAATCGTTGCGACTGCCTTTTGCAATGAACCAGTAAAGTCAGCAAAATCGATGTCGTCTTTATCAGCAACGACCACATACTCAGGTAGTAATATCTCAGTCTTGGTCATGATATCGCGCGCAGTATCGATCAAATCTGCTTCGTACAGCGACGCGCCCACACTATGTCCCTGCGCCGCTAAGAAAGTATTGGCAATACCGCCACCAACGATAATCTGTGTACAGACTTCAGCCAAGCTATGTAGAACTTCTAACTTGGTAGACACTTTTGAGCCGCCAACGATGGCAAGCATAGGCTGGGCTGGTGTTTCAAGCGCTAGGCTCAAGGCATCAAGCTCAGCTGCCAACAAAGGCCCTGCACAAACGGTTTTGTCTGCTTGACGCATCGCTTGAGTCACGCCTTCTGTTGATGCTTGCGCACGGTGCGCGGTACCGAATGCATCCATGACAAAGACATCACATAAATCTGCGTATTTTTTTGCTAACGTCGCATCGTTTTTCTTTTCACCATCGTTAAAACGTACATTCTCTAGTAGTACGACTTCGCCAGATTTTACAGCAGCGCCTTGAGTCAGGTAGTCATTATTGAGGCGCACTGGTGACGCTAATTGCGAGCCCAATTTGTCTGTCAAATAGTCAGCAACTGGTGCCAATGAATAAATAGACTCAGGATTACCTTCTGTTGGGCGTCCCAGATGTGAACAAACAATAACAGCAGCACCCTTCTCTAGTGCCATTTCGATAGTAGGTAGACTTGCTTGTAAGCGAGCATCACTTGTGACTTTACCGTCTTTAATAGGGACATTTAAATCTTCTCGGATCAATACCACTTTGTCGGTTAAGTTCAGCTCGCTCATACGCAAAAAATTCATTATCTGCTCCTATGCATCAATATATCTATTAATTTACGATTACTATCATGATTGGTATGACTAATAATTTTTTAACTATCATCTACTATATGCGCTCTAACAATGAGCCTTATTAGACTGCATTCTCGTTATCTTTCTATATATTTATCACTGAGCATTCACACTAATTATCAAACCAAGTTACTGGAACAGATAAGTGAGTAGAAATCAGTGGCGGTGTATTCTATCAGTTTTCTATGAGATGCTCACAAGCAAACTTTTACGATTTTTAAAAACATGAAAATATTGAGTGAGTAATTTTATCCCAGCATTGATAGGAAACGGTTGTAACTGCTAGCTTTGAACTCATTCAATAATCAGTAACATTTCGTGGTGGTACTCAGCAGTCAGGCTCTTTATGATAGAAGCGTTGACAATAACAATAATCTTTTAGGAGAACACAATGAGTATCGACTTAGACACTGCCAAGCAAAATCTATTAAAACTAAAGGATGAGTACGAGTCTCGCATTGACAAAATCGAAGATCATATCCAAAACCCACAAGATGATCTCAATGAGCACTGGGAAGATCAGGCTATATCCTATCGTCAAAATGATATGCGCAAAAATTTAATGGCCGAGGCACGTCAGAGCCTAATCTATGTCGAAAATGCCTTAAGTCGTATCGAAAACGGTACTTATGGCGAGTGCGAGGTCTGCGGTGAGCCAATCGAAGAGCAACGTTTAGAAGCGCTGCCCTACGCTACTTTATGTATGGAACATGCTGAATAGCTAATAAATCCTATTTAAAACACATTTTATACAGCAGGTGTTTTCCATTTAGAAAATGCCTGTTGCCATTGATAGCAACGCTCGGCGATTTTTTCTACAGGTAAATCCATAATATCGCCTACTACCGCCACAAGCGCAATTGGTATGTCTGCCAGCTCTGAAATATTTTCTGCAGTCAATCCGCCTATCACACATATAGGTATGTCTTGTTGACAGCCTTCAATTAGGTTCTGACGCGAGATAATATCAGCATTCGGTTTTGTGGTAGATGCAAATATGGCACCCATCGCAGCATAACTTGCGCCATCATCTTTTGCCTCTTTGACTAATTCAACATTCCCATGACAAGTACGACCGATGACTTGATTCGGAGCTAATTGCCGTTTGGCATCATTAATATTGCCATCTTGCTGACCAAGATGCACCCCAACGCCAAGGGTTGACGCCAACTCAATATCGTCATTAATCACGACTGCGATGTTATAAGCGCGCGCCAAATCAACAATCTTAGAAGCTTCTTCATAGAGCCTCGACTTGCCATCTGGCAATGCCAATACCTGTTTGCGCCGAACTTGTAGTAATGCAATAAGACCTGTTGCCAGCGCTGCTTCTAACTTCTGATAGAGAAGTTCAAACTCATCATCATTGGTCAGTAGATACAGCTTTGGCACAGTAGGCGTGATTTGAGTCATATAATGCATCCTTAATCTTGGCGCAATAAAAAAGCCGTTATATCCTATAACAGCCTTTTTATTAACGTTGAGTCTGTGAACTTATACAGTGCGGCGAGTCGCTAAACTATTTAGGATGTTTTTGGCATCGCCCCAACGTGTTGCTGAGCTGTTTGCCCCTAGGATGACGATAATTGCAGGGCGGTTATTAACTCGCGTTTCCATCACAACACAGCGCCCAGCTTCATTGATGAAACCTGTTTTTGAGATACCGATTGGGTAATCACCTGCACGAACCAAGCTACTAGTGTTGTTGGCTTTATAAGTGCGGTTACCACTTGAGTAGTTTGAAACAAAGAAATCATAGCTCTTGGTGGTAGAGAAGCGACGAATCACATCGTAGTTGCCAGCCGCACGAACCATTTTTACCAAATCATTCGATGAGGCGACGTTACGCTTATCAAGACCCGTTGGATCACCGAAAAACGCAGTAGTCATACCTAAATCTTGTGCTTTTCTATTCATTGCACGGATAAAGGCATTGTAGCCGCCTGGATAGTTACGCGCCAAGCTCTTTGCCGCTGGGTTTTCAGACTTCATCAAAGCCATCAATAGTATTTCGGCACGGTTCATACGATCGCCTGATTTTAGGCGTGAGCTGGCGCGCTTAGGCCCGACAAAGTCTTCTGGATCAAGCGTGATTTCTTCACGCATATCAAGACCTGCATCTAGCACAACCATGGCTGTCATTATTTTGGTAATACTGGCCATAGGACGTGCAATATCGGCGTCTTTTTCGTAGATAGATTCACCCGTTTCAGCATCAATCACCGCGACACTGCGCGAGTCAGTACTGATTGGGATCATATCACTGCTACCAAACGCGCCGCGATAAGTCGTATTGTATCGAGCGGTATTGTTACTGCTAGCAAAACTGTTGCTATTCGTGATATTGGTCGTACCATAACCATTATCGACTTTTTTGATAGCAGAGCCATTAGACTTGTACATGATGTTACGCGCTTCAGACAAACTATCCGCACCGCCCCAACTCAAGCGTGCACTAGAAGCTGTCTCAGTGCTACCATTAATCGTAAGTGCGGCTTGTGCAACACTGCCCAAACTCAATGAAATCATAGCAGCGATCAATTGCTGTTTGGTTAATGGTAGTTGCTTCATTATGCCTCCTGCTGTCGCTATCACGCCAGTTACATACTGCCTGACGCCAAGAACGTACGTAGCGTTTATAGATGTGTTTGTAAGTACTCACATAGAGCTTTTGTATTTTTAGTGTATCATGGTTTACATTTAAGTTTAATCTATCAAACTGATTTAATGGTTTTTTTTAGCTTCATTCAAACTTTGATACAACTGATTTATATTTTAGAAACACTGATTAACAATACAGCAATATAACTTAACTTAGAATGTTATCATTCTTTGTACTTTATTATATTAAATGAAGATATTGATACAGCATATTAGCCGTATCCTATGTATTTAGAATCAAAAAACTGTATTTAGAACCAAAAAACGGCTTATGTTAACTTTGTTTTTTCTGTTATTTAACCCTTATAAGAACATTCATTCTGACAAACGATAAAGAGTATGGTGATGATTAAAGTGTTGGTGGTCGATGATCATGATTTAGTACGGATGGGTATTAGCCGTATGTTGTCAGACAGCCCCGATATCGAAGTAGTGGGCGAAGCAGATAGCGGTGATATGGCAATCAAGCAGGCCAAGCAGTTACGTCCTGACGTGGTATTGCTAGATGTCAATATGCCTAATATTGGTGGTCTTGAAGCGACCAAACGCTTGATTCAGCTCGATATGGGTATCAAGATTTTAGCTGTTAGTAGCATGTCTGCACAGCCCTACCCCTCAATGCTCATCAAGGCTGGTGTAAATGGTTATATCACAAAAGGTACGCCACTTGATGAGATGATACGCGCGGTCAAAAAAATCTATCAAGGTGGTCGTTATTTTAGCCAAGACGTTGCTGAACAATTGGCGGACGTCTTATTGTCTGACAATGCCAGCTCGCCTTTTGATTTATTAAGTGACAGAGAAAAGCAAGTGGCTATGATGGTGGTCAATTGCCAAAGCCCTCAGCAGATTGCTGACCAATTATTTGTCAGCGTCAAAACCATCAATACCTATCGCTACCGTATTTATGAAAAAGTTGGCGTTGATAGTGATGTAAAATTAACGCATTTGGCCATTCGCCATGGTTTGATTCAACCATAAGTTGCTTAGTATCTCATTTGTCATCACGGTCAATTTATGAAACCTGCTACCACCATCATTTCTGCCATCAGTCGCTATGTACACCACGATGATACCCTTCCTTTGCCGCAGCTGCGCAGACTAGGCATTATTTACAGCAGTTATCGCTTTGTCGTCAGCATATTTTCTATGCTGATGATATATATATCTGCGCGCGCTGGTGATAGCGCCTCTCTCCCCAGTTTTTTGCAGCAGACAGCCCTGAGCTTTTATGTGATGCTGAGTTTGATTTTGCTCGGGTTGTTTTACGTTGTCACAAAGCAGATGCGTCGACAGTTAGCGTTTGGGCTAGTATTAGACGTTATTATATTAAGCTTATTGCTGTATACAGCAGGTGAGCCTGACTTACAGCTGACCATGCTCTATATGGTCGTTGTCGCCGCTAGCTTTATGCTATTGCATGGTTCACAAGCGCTAGTTATCACCTTATTGGCTATTATTTTTGTTATCTATCAGCAGTTTTTTTATGCCATTGCCAATAGCATGAATTTGGCCAATTTAGGCGATGCTTTGCTGATGTCAGCAAGCTTCTTAGCAGTAGGTGGTTTGAGTTGGTCTATCTCACAACGTTTGGTACAGCTTGAGAAAGTTGCACAAAGTCATGCCAAAGAGGTTGAACGACTTAATGTCATCAATCAAGAAGTGATTACACAAATGGTCAATGGTGTCATTGTCATCGATAAACAGGATATCGTCCTTGCAAATCTAGCGGCCCACCAACTGCTCAGTATCACACAGGATTCATCGTTGCGCGCATCTAGCACTTCAACTGATGAAATGAGAGGCGATACGCCTCATGTCATTCTATTTAACTTCAAACAACAACTTAGCAAACAGCATTCTCAGCTACTCCAAGCTTGCTTGTCAGTCGCTACAGGACAATCACGTACGTTTACGTACGATGTACCTGAGGTGGCAAACGCTTCGATATTTGGTAAGCTACGTGTACAAATCATCCCGCTAAAAGATGATAGCAAATTAATCCTATTAGAAGACTTACGCCGTGAGCAGGCTAGCGCCCAACAATTAAAACTGGCGTCGTTAGGGCAACTCACTGCCAGTATTGCTCATGAAATTAGAAATCCTCTAGCCGCTATCTCACAAGCCAGCCAACTACTGATGGAAGACTTGACCGAAATTCAAGAAAATGACAATGCATTGGCAAATGCATCAAATGTAGACATGACTGGCAATCATGAGCTTTATGAAATGATATTTTCACAAACCAAACGTGTAAACCGTATTATTGAAGATATTTTAAAACTGTCTCGCCAGCAAGCGGCCTCTCAGCAAGCCATTGTTTTGGCTGAGTGGATGCCAGCATTTTTGGATAACTATTTTCAAGGGCACGACATTTTTCTACATGTAAAAACCCAACCAACCATATCATTTGATCCTCACCAGTTAGAACAAATTTTGATTAATTTGATCAATAATGGCTTGCGTTATAGCAGTTATAGCCATCCTCACGCTTACGTAGAAATCGAGATTTACTGTGCAGACAACGATGTTATAATTGACATATTGGATGATGGTGATGGTATTAAGACTGAAGATTTAAAACATTTGTTTAATCCATTTTTTACAACAGACAAAGCTGGTACCGGCTTGGGACTATATTTATCGCAAGCCTTTTGTGAAGCCAATCAGGCACGTTTGCTCTATATTCCTGAGCATGAAAAAACGTGTTTTCGTTTGATTTCGCCTGCTATTGACTCTGAAAATATCTTTCAAGCCGTGGAAGAAAATCTTTATTAATCCCAGTCATAAATCAAAACACTACCTAATCATAAATTTTTGAACATTACATATTGGTAGCTAATAGCCACTATACATGATTGATTTACACATTTCTTTGTAAAAGAAATTTACCCCTATTTAGACCTAGCTATTAATATTTTGTAGCCATTGAATTTGACGAGATAATGTATGACAACAAACGCGCTAGTCGTTGATGACGAAGTGGATCTATGCCGATTGATGCAAATCACTTTGACTAAGATGGGCATCAAAAGTGATGTAGCCTATACTTTGGCGCAAGCAAGATCATACTGGCAAGACAATACTTATGATTTTTGCCTCACTGACTTGAAACTACCTGACGGCTCAGGGTTGGAGCTGGTCAAAGAAATTAGCAACAGCTCGAATACGCCGATAGCCGTCATCACTGCTCATGGAAGTATGGATCTGGCCATTGAAGCACTGAAGCTTGGTGCTTTTGATTTTGTCAATAAACCACTTGAGCTACCAAGATTACGTCAATTGGTAGAAAACGCTCTAAAGGTTATTCATCAAGATAATGAGGCACAAGCCACACCTGAATCCTCACCTGAGCAAAAGATGCTGGACGCTAGGCTAATCGGTGATTCTGCAGTCATGCACCCTCTTAAAAACACCATACTAAAATTGGCACGCTCACAAGCGCCTGTTTTTTTATCTGGTGCGTCTGGTACAGGTAAAGAGGTCGTCGCTAGACTGATTCATGATTTAAGTCCGCGACGAGATGGCAGCTTTGTACCAGTAAACTGCGGTGCAATACCTTCTGAGCTGATGGAATCAGAGTTTTTTGGTCATAAAAAAGGCAGTTTTACAGGGGCTGTGGCTGACAAGCAGGGATTGTTTCAGCAAGCCAATGGCGGTACTTTATTTTTGGATGAGGTGGCAGACTTACCATTAGCGATGCAGGTGAAGCTGTTGCGTGCTATCCAAGAAAAGACCGTGAGGGCCATTGGTGACACTAAAGAAGTACCAGTAGACATCCGCATTTTATCCGCCACTCATAAAGATTTGAGTCGCTTGGTACAGGATGGTGCGTTTCGACAAGATTTGTATTATCGTATCAATGTGATTGAGCTTAAGCTGCCGACACTGAATGATCGACGTGATGACATCCCTGTATTAGCAGAGCACTTTTTAGCCATGATTTCTGCTGAATGGCAGCTAAACATACCACCATCTCTCACGCGTGAAGCCAGCGAGCGTTTGCAGCGTCATGACTTTGCTGGTAACGTCCGAGAACTACGTAATTTACTTGAGCGTGCAGTGACGTTGGCGGAAACTTCGGACATTGATATCAGTCATTTAGGCTTACCTGATGTTAGTCACGACCTTGAAGATACGCAAGCTCACAGCAATGCGCAACAATCTGACCATTACGCAAATGAGCAAAACCAATCTCAACCAATCACCCAAACAGTGTCTAAAGCCACAGAAAACCGTGAACAGGCGCTTCAATCTGACCGTGAGCTAGCGGCTGTAAAGCACAAGCAAGAAACAACTAATTTGCACCCTTATCGTACTAATACCCAACACTACCCTTCAATGATACAGCGCTCAGTACCTAATCATACAGAACCATCAACCAGTCCAAGTGATACGAATGAGGAAGCACCGCTCAACCGTTCTATTCAACCAAAAGAGAATGAGACTGCAAGCCTGCAAGAACCGCTTGATGGTCAGTTGCCAGCCCAAGGGTTGGAGCATTATCTACAGGAACAAGAAAAGCTATTGATCATCACAGCCCTCAAACAGACTGGCTGGAACAAAACCCAAGCAGCAGAACTGCTTGGGACGACTTTTCGCTCATTACGTTATCGTATGAAAAAGTTAGAAATTGCAGAAGACCAATCTGAGTAGGTCTTCTATCGGGCCATTGAATTTTTATTTCATAGATTCAATGGCTGTCTGACGGTATGTTGTTAAGTCTTAGTCTATCAACAATATACTAATTTGCAGTAGCCTTTCGAATGAAGCGGATGCCGGAATCGAGCGCGCGGGGTTTTAGTAAATCCAGTGCCTGCTGCTCCCATGAGCTCTCACTTCCTGACAAAGTAATGTCAGGCTCAACACCGATGCCGTCGATCTGTCTGCCTGATGCTGTCATATAGTTCGCTACTGTCAACTTGACTGCTTGCTCGTCATTGAGTGGTATGACTGACTGTACTGAGCCTTTACCATAGCTTACTTCGCCGATGATAGTAGCGCGTTTTTGTGCCTGTAAACTACTGGCCAGAACTTCTGCCGCGGATGCCGAGTAGCGATTTTGTAGAACAACCATAGGTAGAGGTTTGAGTATTGCATCCCCTTGGGTCGTTAGTACGCGCGATTTGTCTTGACGTGCTTGTACTTGTACCACATCGGTATCATTCATAAATAAACTGGCAACGCTCACCGCTGATGTAAGAACACCGCCCGGATTGTCACGCATATCTAGTAGAATGCCTGAGATCGGTGCATCTAAATTAATCAAACCTTCCAACAGCTTTTCACGGCTATTGTTCTGGAACGCAGGTAGTTTAACAATCGCAATGCCATCGACGAGTTTGGTTTCGACAATTTGAGGGTGACTATTATTCCGCTGTAATGTCGTCGTGTGCTTGCGGCGACCCGCTTTAGAAGTGATGATATCTACTTGGGTACCAGCAATCCCTGTTAATAGCTGCTCAACGTCATTACTTTGCCGATTTTCGTCAAGTTTGAACTCACCAACCTGATGTAAATAATCGCCTACCGCGATGCCTTTCTTATCTGCAGGCGAATCATCAATAACTTCTGTGATGACCCAATAGCCTACATCTGGCTGATAAGTAACTTGGATACCGATATCACCTACGTCACCTTCGGTAAAAGCGCGTAGGTTTTCATAGGCTTCAGCATCCAAAAACTCGGCATGGCTATCAAGCTTAGTTAGCATACCGCTCATTGCATTATTAAATAACTCCTCATCATTGACCGCATCAACATACTGACGGCGCACTAAATCAACAACAGCAACAAAGGTCTTTAATGTCTCAGGAGAAATTGCATTCAATGATACTTGCGCAACCTCTGATGGAATACTGGTGTCGATATTGTCATCATCGTCTATTAACGCACTCTCGTCCGGCATACTGTCTATTGAATCATCTGATTCGTCTGCCGCATTCAGCATCTCAGTATCATCTTCAGCCACTATATCATCGGCATTCAAACTGATAAGCTGTAGGCTTGATGTCGGACTAGCATCATCGGCTGAGGTCACTGCTGCTTGCGCGTCCATACTGACAACACATAATCCAAGTAAACCCATTGCTAAAGTAGGCTTGAAGCATAAAGATTTAAAAAACGCGAATTTAGATACAATATTAGCTAGCGACGACTTCATCACTCGTTGGTCTAATTGTTTAGACAAAGATGAGCGTACAAAAGAGGTAGGAGGCATAAAAAACTCATTTAGATAATAGAATGTATAAAGTTATTGTTATGTATTGCCGTATAAGTTAACACCAAAGGCCTCTCTCAAACTAGGGCAGTTTTGCAAATCATCAAGCAAAACACATCATAAAAAAGAGAAAGGTAATAGCTACCCTTCCCTTTTCTAGTTTCTATCATTCATCTAATGAGCCATGCCTTTACAGATTATCCGATGTACGGATAATTTGAGACAACCGGTTTACGATGCTGAAACCAATAAACTCTCACCAGTCATTTCAGTGGGTGCATCAACATTCATTAGTGCCAAAATAGTCGGTGCCACATCACTGAGCTTACCGCCACGACGTACCTGTAGTTTTTGTGCGCCTACATAAATCAGCGGTACATGCTCTGTCGTATGCTGAGTATGTACTTGGCCACTTTCGTAGTCTTGCATTTGCTCACAGTTACCGTGATCAGCCGTAATAAGCATGTCACCGCCAGCAGCTTTTACTGCCGACTCAACACGGCCCACACAGACATCCAAGGCTTCTACGGCTTGTACCGCAGCGTCAAAGATACCTGTATGCCCCACCATGTCACCGTTGGCATAATTGACTACTAGTACATCATATTTGCCAGACTCAATCGCTTCTACTAACTTATCTGTGACTTCGGGTGCGCTCATCTCAGGCTTTAAGTCATAAGTCGCCACATCTGGAGAGGGTACCAAGATACGCGTCTCGCCTTCATATTCTTCTTCACGGCCACCGCTAAAGAAAAACGTCACATGCGCATACTTCTCAGTTTCCGCGATACGTAGCTGGGTTTTGCCTTGATCTTGCAGGTACTCTCCCAAGGTATTGGCCAAAGACGTTGGATAGTAAGCAATGCTGGTTTTTGCATTGTCCGCCAAAACGTCTGAGTACTTGGTCAACATCACAAAGGCAGCAAGTTTTGGCTGCTTTTGACGGGCAAATCCCGAAAACTCATGATCAGGTAAGACAAAGGCTTGAGCAAGCTCACGAGCACGGTCGGCACGGAAATTCATAAATATCAGCGCATCATTGTCTTCGACGGTATAAGGCACTTCATCACGTCCGATGACAGTCGTCGGACTGATAAATTCGTCAGTCTCACGTGCCTTATAAGCCGCTTGGACAGCACCATCCGCACGTGTCGACAAACGATCTGCTTTACCTTCAGTGATCAGCTCATAAGCTTTTTGCACGCGATCCCAGCGGTTGTCTCGATCCATCGCATAGTAGCGACCGATGATGCTAGCAATCTGTACGCGCCCGCCTTCATAATGAGCATTAAGCTTATCAATGTAATCACGTAGACGATTGATGTATTTATCCGCAGATTTTGGCGGGGTATCACGGCCGTCTAAGAAGCAATGGATAAAGACGTTCTTGGCGCCATGAACCAATGCTGAATGGCACATGCCCTCGATATGGTCTTGATGTGAGTGAACACCACCATCAGAGAGCAGACCCATAATATGTACATTACCGCCAAGCTCATTAGCCGCTTTTACTGCATCAACCAATGCTTCGTTTTTGTAGAATTCGCGATTGGCAAGTTCACTTGAGATGCGAGTCGAGTCTTGATAAAGAACACGGCCAGCACCCAAATTCATGTGCCCGACTTCTGAATTACCAAACTGACCATCTGGCAGACCCACATCTTCTCCTGAAGCAGAAATCAGCCCATGAGGATACTGCTGATAAATTCTGTCTAAATTTGGCATATTTGCCGCAGCAATGGCGTTATCTTTATCTTCTTCACGATGACCGAAGCCGTCTAATATCATTAAGACATGCGGCGTTTTTTTATTCTGTGCGCCGTCTTCTTGTTTACTGCTGAGCTGCTGCGCCTGATTGTCGTCAATAGATTCTGATGCTTGCTGGGTACTGGTCATATATTACCGCTCCTCGAGTGAATGAACGCCTTTAATGCTATGTTAGGGTATGGAAAGCCCTCTATATTAACACATATCTTAAAATAGCTGAAAAACTGACAATTTTTCACTAAAAAATGATGAGGTTTGTATCGTTATCAAAAGCCCAAAACCTACCACATATATCAGGTAACAATACTGCGTATCAATCTGTAAATCATACTTGCAATCATTCATATCATTGGTTAAGATGAATCTATTCTGAAGTGTTGGCTAGTAGATGTTTATTCCCTGAGCCGATAATGCTTTACCAGGATGTGGTACCTATCGTCTCATTGTGTATGCCTGCACCGCTTGCGGTGTATCAGGAAACCTGCAGAGATGATGACGCATCCGCCCTGAACTTCACGGTTCATGGGTCACCATCTTACAGCGGCACTTCGGTTGTTTCATTCGGTTTGTAAATATGTTCTTTATAATTAATGTATTTACTGCCACCAAAAAGCCCCTTTCGTTAATGACGGAAGGGGCTTTTTCTATGCCTAATGAATGACTAAGTCACCGTTACTCATCATTAGCAGATTTGGTAATTTTTTTCACGTCTTTAGGGATGTTTTTGGCCGTACCATCAACAGTCGTATGCTGTTTGAATACGTCCCCAAACGGGTTTTGCTGTTGTTGACCAAATGGATTTTGGTTATTCATACCGCCTGCGCCACCGAATGGATTCTGACCACCCATACCACCAAATGGATTTTGGCCGCCGCCCATTTGACCACCCATCTGTTTTGCCATCATTTCCATCATTTTTTGCTGATTGTTCATGACATAGTTATTGGCAAAGTCTTTGAGTTTCTTTTGTACTGGTGGCAAGATCACGAGTAGCGCGAGCAAATCACTCAGCACACCTGGAATAAGTAGCAAAATACCAGCGACTGCCATGGCAATACTCTTAATCATGGTGGACTCTGGTGGACGCATTGCAGGGTTCATCATACCACCTGCTTTCATCTGCTGAGCCATTGGATTCAAAGAAGCCATACCTTTACGCACAAGAGAGATACCGATCACTGCTGCGACAATAAACCACATGAATACCCACCAGCCGCTCATGAATTGAGCAAGCAAATACCACAGTAGCATCTCGATAATAAACCAAACGATGGCTATACCAACTATCTGACCCATAAAGTGTCGTCCTATAAAATAAAAACCAATAAATTGAGCGCCATGCAAATTAAAATGGCTAACATATGATGTATATGGGGATTGGTTGCTATACTATCAAACTTACGGCTGATTTTTAAGCCATAAAACAAAATGTAAGCAAGACGGAATACTATGGCAATTATTATCGGGATCGACCCAGGGTCACGTATGACGGGTTATGGAATAGTCCAGCAGACGGGTGATAAGCTCACTTATATCGATGCAGGCACGATTCGCACAGACACCAAAGAGATGCCTGAACGCCTCAAGCGTATTTTTAATGGATTGACCCGCATCACACAGCATCACTTAAAATACGCTGACGAGCCTATTTATACGGCGATTGAACAAGTCTTTATGGCAGAAAACCCTGATTCTGCACTCAAGCTTGGGCAAGCACGAGGCGCAGCGATTGCAGCGATGGTCGCCTTGGATTTAGAAGTATCAGAGTATACTGCTCGGCAGATCAAACAAGCCGTGTGCGGCTATGGTGCTGCTGCTAAAGAGCAAGTACAGGAGATGGTTTGCCGCATACTACAGTTAGAAGTCGTACCACAGCAGGATGCAGCCGATGGTCTTGCCTGTGCTATTTGTCATGCACACTCCAGTCATTCTATGAATAAAATACTACTTAATAGCTCTATGCGAGGACGCGGTGGCTCTAAGAAAAAAGGTCGTTGGCGTTTGACCGAGGAAGATTTGGGTAACTTGCGTTAAAGATAAGCGTTAAAGCAGACAAGCTTTAAAAAAAATAGGCATTAAAATAGTAAGACAATAAAAAAAACACGCCATTGGATGCGTGTTTTTTTATGAGTATAAGTCCTGTCGCTTTTATCTTTTAAAAGACAAAATTATAGCGGACTACTCTACGACTGAACTTTCAATGACAGCATCGAGTACATATGCATACTTTTCATCATCAGTATCATTTTCTGCTGTCTCATCTGCCGCTATTAATTCGTTAGTCTCTAATCGGTAGCGCTGTAACCGTAGTATCTCTTCGTGCATACCGTCATGCTGGTAGCCATCTATCTCTCCTGCAAATACTCTCCACTTCCCTTCACGAACTTTGACACCTTGGTCGTTGTAAGTGACGGGCCTAACTTGGAGACACTGATTTTCACCATTCATATCACAATTGACTTCTTTGGCATTCACTGCCCAAAATAACGTCTCGCCCTTACTGTTGTATTTCGCTTGAGGTGTGAGTTTGCCACTCCAAACCAAAGTCACATCGTCGTCAGTAAATTGGGTCAATATTGGATTTTCACCTTGCTCCATTTTTAATTCACTGCTGCCGAGCATTAATGTATTTAATGTGTTTTCTGCCATATCAAGATCGCTGCAAGACATTTTGGTGCTCATGACTTCTTCAGTGCTCAAAGCATGGCCCTGTAGCTCATAAGCAGCGCTCACCATATTGCAGCCAACGCTGTAGCTGAGTGTGTCTTGATTGAACACTAGGGTCACCTGACTATTGATATCCGCAAACTCAGGCATAGGTTTTTCATTGGCATCCATTGCACTCATTAATGTCCAGCGATGACGGGATAAGGTAGTTATAAGCTTTTCTTCAGCACTTAATTTAGTCGAGCCAGGTTTATCCATTGCTGGCTCGTTATCTGTCAAAAGGTTTGCGCTAGATAATGCGTCTGTGGTTTCACTAATGTCAGATGTGCCTGATATCTCGTTTTCATTAGAAACGTCTTCTTTTTGACAAGCGCTCAGCATCAAGCTTGCCGCCACTATGCTGGGCAATAAAAACGTTGTCAGTGCTGATTTTTTGGCTCTACCTACCATATTACGAACCTCTTAGTAAGCGTATCTCAATTTTCTCGATTACTTATTTCTATATACTTGCTGGTCTTGCATCTTTTGAAGAAACATTTAATTAACTGTTCTGGAATATCGTTATTATAATCACGTTAGATTAACCACTATAGACCGAGCATTATTAGCTTATGTAATAAAATGTTGATTTTTATTATGTTTTAAATTCTTTTATTATTTTGCTATCTAATGTCATTAATTTCATGGACAAAAAAAGGATAGCTAATACATATTAGCTATCCCCGATATTGTCTTTAATGAGCAAGCATCTAAAAGCAACAAAACTTGCGATGTATCTCTTTATCTAATCATTGACTTCTGCAGGCTTAGCTTTAGCCATGTTCTTAATGCTGAAGCGCTCATTCATCATTTGATAAAAACGGGCTAGGTTGTTGCCTTGCTCATTAGGATCAACCTTGAGCACTTTACCAAAGTCTAAGCCCAAATACAGCACGATGTCAGCAAAGCTCAATTGCTCACCCACCAGATATTCACGACCTTCCAGGATTGTCTCAAAATACCCCATGGCTTTGACAGCACGGGCAATTGATGGCGCAACAAATTCTGGTACCTGTTCAACACGCTGGGCTTTAGACGGATGACTATGCTGAAACGCTAGCATCAAATTATACATCACCTCAAACTCAGCAATACGGCGCATCGAGCACACTTGCGCACGCTGTATCACGTCATTGCCCATAACGGAACGCTCACCATAGACGCGATCCAGATATTCGCAAACTGCTTGTGAGTCATTGAGCACGGTGCCATCGTCTAATGTTAAGACGGGGACTTTCTGCATCGGATTTATTTTGGTAAATTCGTCTGACATCTGCTCATTTTTGGCAAAATCAATATCAATCACATCGATGTCATCCATATCATCAACATCGATACCTTTTGATGCTAATAAGATAAGGGCTTTACGCGGGTTGGGTGCTGTACGGGTGACGTATAATTTTTTCATGATGAACTCCTTGTAAGAATAATTGAATAGAAATTTAGCGCTGATACGCTTTATTATGATGGTGGTACTAATGAGCACCTATCTATTGATACTCCATACCATAGTTATAGCTTACTCTGACCGTCATGGCAAAGGCTTATTGAACATGAGGCAAAATAGCAAAAGCCCCATAACTTTAAGTCACGGGGCTTTATTTAATCATATTTATGCAACCAGTCCAGTTATTTATTAGGGGCTGGTGTCGTACGTAGGTACGGCTTGATTTCTTTATGACCTTTTGGATATTTGGCAGCAATATCTTCGTTTTTGACACTTGGTGGAATGATTACGTCATCACCGTCCTTCCAATCTACAGGCGTTGCGATGTTATACTCATCTGACAATTGTAGTGCATCAATAACACGGATGATTTCATCAAAGTTACGACCACAACTGGCCGGATACGTCAGCGTTAGACGCACTTTTTTGTTTGGATCAATGATAAAAACGCTGCGTACCGTATGCGTGCTATCTGCATTTGGGTGCATCATGTCATATAGCTCAGCGACTTCTTTGTTAGGATCAGCGATGATTGGAAAATTCATCTCTGTCCCTTGAGTCTCACCGATATCGCTCGCCCACGCTTTATGGTCTTCTAAGCTATCGACAGAGATACAGATTGGTTTCACATTGCGCTTTTGAAATTCGCCATTCAGTGCTGCTGCACGACCAAGCTCAGTGGTACATACTGGCGTAAAGTCTGCTGGATGCGAGAAGAAAACGACCCACTGATCACCTGCCCACTCGTGAAAATTGATATCACCTTCTGTGGTTGTAGCATCAAAATTGGGTGCGGTATCGCCTAAACGTAAATGTGCCATGCTTTATTCCTTAGCTATGTTGATGAACGCTTGTATTGACCCATCGGCCGCGCGCTCTATTATTATCCTCGATGCGCTCGCTATAAAAATGCAAAGCACATCCGTAAAAACTGACTTTATAGTAGCAAACTGGTTATGAATGTCTTGTGACGGATTGTAATGCGGTTATTCCACTCTAAACTATCGGAGAACGTGGAATCTGGGTCAGTTCTATGATAGCCCTGTTAAGGTCTATATTGTGACAAATAGTGCTGGATATCACTCTTTTGTGGATGCTCACTCAACCACGTCGCAAAACTTTCAACTTTATCGAAGTCTGTGCCTAACTTCTGCTGATAAAGTTTTTTAAAAGACTGATCACGATCTTGATTTCTTAGTTGCTGTTGCCACGGCTCACTCATTACCGCAGTGAGTTTATCCTGCATGTTTAGATATTTGAGTAATGACCATTCACCTCGGTCTAACCAAACATCATCACAAGTGTGGCAAACGTTAATGGTGTTTTTATGCTCATTGTTAATGCGATATTTCAGCATAAACTTACGACAACGTTGACAGATGAGCGCATTATCTGTGTTGTCTAATTCATCTGCACTGAAAGCGTCTAAGGTCTCATTCGCATTATTGACAGCAGGATGATTTTCAAGCCAAGTACGATAGCTTAGTAAATCGAGGTAAGTCCCTTCGCAGGATTCGCAAACCAAAGCTGACAGGGTGTCATCAAGCTTAGTCGGTGATAAGGTTTGGTTGGTACATTTATAGCAATTTAAACTCATAACATCCTCTTTTAAGGTTAAGTTTAGGGTATGTTTGATAATTCACAAATAAGCACTGTCTGTAGATTTATAATTATTCACAAAAAAGCCCATCCCTAGCGTACTAGAAATAGGCTTGATTGCAAACTACTATTGTTCAGTATTGTTTCAAAACATCATTTTAGCAATGACATTTTTAGAGACTGGGCCAACATAGATTACGCTGGCTTATAGCTATCGCGTAAGCTGACAATTTGGTTAAATACGGGTTTATCAGTGCTGTGATCTTCGCTATCAGCGATAAAGTACCCTTCGCGCTCAAACTGGAAACGCGTGCCCGCAGCCGCATTGGCTAAAGATGGCTCAACCACTGCATTTAGCTCAGTGAGCGAGTCAGGGTTTAGCGCTTGATGGACATCAGCGACGCTACTTGGGTCCTCAGCACTGAATAGCTGCTCGTACATGCGCACGGTCGCTGGCACACCTTGACTGGCTGATACCCAGTGAATTACCCCTTTAACCTTGCGGCCCTCAGGATTATTACCCAAGGTAGCAGGATCAATCGTCGCTTTTAGTTCAACGACATTGCCGTTTTCATCAGTGATATGCTCAGTGACGGCTAACACGTAGGTGTTACGCAAACGAATCTCTGGCTTTTCTGGTGATAGACGCTTGTAGCCTGCTGGCGGCTCAATCTCGTAATCGCCTTGATCAATGTATAGCGTCTCAGTAAACGGAATCTCGCGCTCACCCATATCGACATTAGGATGTTTGGGCTGAGTCAACCAAAGCGTTTGCGTCGCGTCATCAAAACGCGCATTGACGCTATCGGCTTTTTGCGTGTCCCAACTGCTGACCGCCTCGCTAAAGTTAGTAATCGTCACTTTTAATGGCTTTAGTACTGCCATGCCGCGACCAGTTGTCGTCTCTAATGACTGACGGACGCTGAATTCCAATAAGCGAAAATCAACCACGCTATCGGCTTTGGTCACGCCCACACGCTCACAAAAATCACGCAAGCCTTCTGGCGTATAACCACGGCGGCGCATACCAGCGACAGTCGGCATACGGGGATCATCCCAACCGCTCACGATACCTTCATCGACGAGCTGCTTAAGCTTACGCTTACTGGTCAATGTATGATCCACGTTTAAGCGGCTAAACTCATATTGATGCGGCGGCACGTCAAAGCCGATCTTGGCGATAACCCAATCATAGAATGGGCGATGGTCTTCAAACTCAAGCGTACATAGTGAATGGGTAATACCTTCAAGTGCATCAGAAAGTGGATGCGCAAAGTCATACATTGGATAAATGCACCATTTATCACCTGTCTGATGATGAGATTGATGCATCACGCGATAGATAACAGGGTCACGCAGATTCATATTTGGGCTAGCCATATCGATTTTGGCGCGCAATACCGCCTTACCTTCAGCGTACTTACCGTCTTTCATATCATTGAAAAGGGCTAGGTTTTCCTCGACGCTAGCATCACGCTGCGGAGATGGTTTGCCCGCTTCATTGAACGACCCACGGTTATCGCGAATCTGCTCAGGCGTTTGCAAATCGACATAAGCATCGCCTTGTTCAATCAACTGTATTGCCCATGCATGTAACTGGTCAAAATAACTTGACGCGTGGTACGCCTCACCTGCCCACTCAAAACCGAGCCACTTCACATCATTTTCGATGTTATCGATAAAATCTTGTTTTTCTGCAGTTGGGTTGGTGTCATCAAAACGCAGGTTGCACACACCGCCGAACTCTTTGGCCACGCCAAAGTTTAAGCAGATAGATTTTACGTGACCTAAGTGCAAGTAGCCGTTTGGCTCAGGCGGAAAACGTGTGACAATTTGCTCATACTTTTGCGCATTGACATCGTCACGAATGATATTACGAATAAAGTCGTTTTTTACTTCGTCTTTTTGTGCATTGTTGCTTGAGTGCTCACTCATCGGGTATTGCTCCTAACGCAAATTGTCAATTTGTGGTACGTGCAATCACGCATCACAAAACGTTCAAAATAAATTATTAAAATAAATTGGGATATAAAAACTCAGATAGTGCGACCGCATTATCAAAATTTGTCAAAGCTGATCAAAAATGGGTAAAGTTGCGTTATTCTATCAGCTTTTGCAAACGCATTAACAGCCTGATACATGACACGGGATAAAAAAGCCGTTAGACTACCCGTAACTTTTTAACCACCAATTTTTAACCACCACTTGACAGCGTCATTTAAGGCGCTGCAATCAAAAAGGAATATCCCATGGTAGACATGCCACCAGTAGTAGAACTTGACACCAATATGGGTGCGATCGTTATCGAACTCAACGAAGAAAAAGCACCAAAAACCGTAGAAAACTTCTTAAACTACGTAAAATCTGGTCAATATGACGGTACGATTTTCCATCGCATCATTGATGGTTTCATGATTCAAGGCGGCGGAATGGACGCTGAGATGAATGAAAAACCAACCAACGCGCCTATCGAAAACGAAGCGGACAACGGCCTAAAGAACGATAAAGGTACTATCGCAATGGCGCGTACCCAAGATCCGCATTCAGCAACTAGCCAGTTTTTCATCAACGTAAAAGACAACGATTTCCTAAACCACTCTGGCAAAAACATGCAAGGTTGGGGTTACACGGTATTTGGTAAAGTCACTAGCGGTATGGATGTAATCGAAAAAATGAAAGGCGTCCCAACTGGTCGTTTCGGCATGCATGCTGATGTGCCAAAAGAGCCAGTTGTTATCAACTCAGCGACCATCATTACTCAGTAGTAGCCACTCAACAGCAGCTACTCAGTAATAGTTACTTAGCGATAGCTGTGAATAAGCGAGCACTTTCTAATAAAATTTATTAAGTCATGCTTGCCATACGATAAGTCACGAGGACAAAGATAAATGCAACGTTTTAATCACTTAATCACGACCCGCCCTCATCAAGTGCGGCAAGTATTGATTAGCGATTTGCATTTATCGCCTCAGGAGCCTGCCTTAGTGCAGGCTTTTTTGGCGCTGCTTGATGACTGTCTCGCCCTGCCAGCGCTCAAACGCCTCTTTATATTGGGCGACTGGTTTGAGGTGTGGCTAGGCGATGATATGTATTTATCCCTATTGAAAGAAAAAAGGTCAGAGGATGAACAAATAACGCATTGGCTAACCCCGTTGATTGCAAAGCTCAAAAAGCTACGTATCAATGGTTGCGAGATATTAGTCATGCACGGCAACCGTGATTTTTTGTTAGGCCAACCGTTTTGTAATCTGTTCGGTGGTGAGCTTATCAGCGAGCCGTATAACTTGACTGTTGGTCAGCAGAATTATCGCTTAGAGCACGGTGACGCACTCTGTACCGATGACAAGAAATATCAGTTCTTTCGCAAAATTATGCGTAATCGTCTGACCCAGTGGTATTTGCTTAATAAGTCATTAGAAAAACGCTTGGCGATCGCAGACAACATGCGTAAAAGAAGCCAGCAAAACAATGCGAACAAAGCGGCTTATATCATGGATGTGAATGATGTGGCAGTTCGTCAGGCAATCACTGCTAGCGATGCCTTATTGCACGGTCATACTCACCGTCCAGATATTCATCAGGCGACTGCTGATAAAAAACGCTACGTGCTTGGCGACTGGCGATTGTTAGATAAAGACGATCGCCAGCCGAAAGTAAGCGCGGTGATTGGGGTGGTGACAGATGATGAGTATTCAAATGACCGTGTCAATAGTAACGATTTAAGCAGTAATAATACTGAGTTTGAGTTGTACGAGTTTGAATGTCTTGTTCGCTAAAATGCGTTTAATGGCGTTTTAAACTTAATGGCATTTTAAACAATGCACCTTAAAAAACCTCTTTTCAATACAAAAAGGGTCTGTTGATAGTTCAACAGACCCTTTTTACGTTCACTACAATCTTGAACTGCTTATCGCTCGCTATCTAATCCATCAATTTAAAGAAATGCTGACGATAATGCTTTAGCTCACGAATAGAGTCGCGAATATCATCTAAGGCTAGATGACTGCCCCCTTTTTCAAAGTTCTTTAGAATGTCAGGACGCCAGCGGAAACACAGCTCTTTAATTGACGACACATCAAGGTTACGATAATGAAAGAAGCGCTCAAGCTCTGGCATTTGACGCGCCATAAAGCGGCGATCTTGACAGATAGAGTTGCCGCACATTGGTGACTTACCACTATCGACCCATTTATTTAGGAACTTAATGGTCTCAGCTTCCGCTTCTGCCAAGGTCACCGTGCTACGGCGCACACGATCGACCAATCCTGACTGACCATGTTGCTTGGTGTTCCAGTCATCCATTTTATTTAAGACTTGATCCGATACCTTGATCGCAAACACAGGCCCTTCAGCAAGTACATTCAAATCTTCGTCAGTAAC
Source organism: Psychrobacter piscatorii (assembly GCF_904846415.1). Lineage (GTDB taxonomy): Bacteria > Pseudomonadota > Gammaproteobacteria > Pseudomonadales > Moraxellaceae > Psychrobacter > Psychrobacter piscatorii. Next base: position 164,375 of record NZ_CAJHAR010000002.1, read on the forward strand.
GACAGTAGCAATCTCGATAATCTCATCATTTAACGTATCAAGTCCGGTCATTTCTAAATCAATCCATACCAACCCTTTTTTGCCTTGGTTTTTGATCTTAATCTTATTGGGATGGTCGCCGGTAGCCATAAAATATCCTATCATTCATAATTTTGGAAAAACAACTTTAGAAAAACGTATTACATGTAGACACTCGTGCTCAAACAGTATTGCAACACGCTACTTGGTTTAGAAAACCTATAGAGTCGTACAATATTACAAAACCACTGTCTGCCGCAGACGCTTTAGGCTGTATGTTAGCAAATTTTCACGCTACACTTAGCAATATTTTTATAATAGGTCAAAAACCCATGGCATTAATCCGGCAACGCAAACTGACCAAACAACAGATTCGTCGCATCGACAAGCAGCAATTGTCCAATCAAGACAGCATCGATGACAGCCTGATGGATGGTGTGGTCATGGCGCATTACGGTAAGCAACTAGAAGTACAAGTCACCAGCCTACCTGCAGTGATACCTGAGCAGCCAGAGATTGCACCTGATGATCCGGAGCCGTTTTGGCAAACGCTTGAGCTCGGCGATATTTGGCGCTGCCATGTACGCACTAACTTGCCGATGCTAGCCGCTGGTGACCAAGTGCGCTGGAGTGCCGATTCCAACACAGGCTTTGGCCGTATCGAAGCCGTCAAACCGCGTACCTCATTGGTCTCTCGCCCTGACCGCTATCATAAGCTCAAACCCGTCGCCGCCAATGTCGATATACTAGCTATTGTCTTTGCGCCACTACCTGCCGCCGCCCCGACTCTAATTGATCGCTATCTCGTAGTATGCCATCACGCAGGCGTCAAACCGTTACTGGTACTCAACAAGGCCGATCTGTTGGCCCAAGAAAATGGTGTAGATACCAATGAGTTGTTGGCACAGTATGCCGCACTTGGTTATGAGAGCGTCCTGACCTCAGTCGATTGTCCTGAAAACATCGCTGAGAGCGATGAGCAAGAAGGCCTTGATGAACTAAAACGCTATATAGATAAAAAGCTAGTCATCTTTGCTGGACAATCTGGCGTTGGCAAAAGCAGCTTAATCAATGCCCTACTCCCAGAATCTGGTCAAAGCGTCAATATCATCTCGCAAAACTCCAAGCTTGGTCAACATACCACGACGACCAGTCGACTACTGCCATTTAATCCAGACGATCTGACCCAAGGCGGCATCGTTGATACACCAGGTATTCGTGAATATGGTATCTGGCATCTGACGCCTGACGATATCATCTCAGGCTTCGTTGAGCTGGCGCCATTGGCTGGCGATTGCCAGTTCCGTGACTGTCGCCACACCTATAACAGCAAAGGCTGTGCACTATGGGAAGCCGTGGCTGACGGTACCGTATTACAGCGCCGCGTTGAAAATCTCGTGACGCTACGAGAGGAAGCTGATACTAAGCCTTATTAAGCCCAATTAACGTCATTTCAAAGGCAAAATGACGGCTCAATTATTGACCGTGTCATCGCCCGTTTACTATAGATGACCTTATCGGTATAATAGCGCCTTGTTCAATATTATTGAGCTGGCTTCTCAGCTCAATAGAACACCTATTTTTTTGGAGGTATGGTTTGGATCGTGCGCTGGAATTTGTGGGCAACCACCCGTTTTTATTTGGTATATTAGCCGTACTTGCTATCCTGTTTTTTACCATTGAAAACAAACGTAGCGGTAGAAAAATATCGCCCAACACCCTTGGCATGATGGTCAACTCTCAAAACGCGCAGCTGATCGATATTCGCGCCAAGAAGAAGTTTGAATCAGGTTATATTCAAGGCAGCCGCAACATACCGTTCACTGATCTCAAAGAGCGCTTAGCAGAGATTCGTGCGATTGAGCAGCCAGTGATTATCATCTGCGACATGGGCGTACAAGCAGGCGCAGCCATTCAGATGATTGGTAAAGACAGTGTCTATCGCTTAGAGGGCGGTATTGGCGGCTGGCAAGGCGCTGGTATGCCATTGGTTGGTGTAAAAGACGCCAGGTCAAAAAACAAAGCTAAGACCAAGCCTAGTTTAAGCAAATAGTAGATTGGCTGAAATATGGCTTCTGACTAAAAACAGCATCTGATTAACGATAGCAAAATAAAAAGACACCTTAGCAATAGGTGTCTTTTTTTATATCCTGTTTATACTACTACCGAGGGTTTTAACCTAAGACGGCTTGAATTTGTCATGCTCATCCCCACTTTAGTATGAGCATAATCGAATACATTTGCACTTTACTCATTGATAACAGATTCTACCATTACTTAGACTATGATAATTTATCAGGCTATCTATAATAAGTTTGTTATCTCATAAATTTATAAATAAGGATTTACCATGACTGTACCTGTTAAAGTTTATACGACCCCTATCTGCCCATACTGCTCAAACGCCAAACAACTACTAAAAACCAAAGGCGTTGATTACGAAGAAATCGGCATGCACGACATGAGCAGCGAAGATCGTCAGGCACTGATGAAAAAAACCAATAACTACCGCACTGTGCCACAAATTTTCGTTGGTGAGACCTTTGTCGGCGGTTTTGATGAGCTTAACCAAATGAACCAACAAGGCAAACTTGACGAGCTATTAGCGGGTTAATCTGCTACCTTGCTTTACTGTCTGTCTTTATTTATGTAAAGATAGACAGTGGCAAGCTTGGAAACCGTAATATAAAGTAGGGTTAAAAAAATATCGAGCTACACGCTTAGTTTATATTACAATGACTTTTTATTAACATGACCGTTTGCCCCATCACTTGATTTAATTTTAGAGGATTTATCATGGCTGAAGAACAAGCACAACCACAACTGGCATTAGAACGCATCTATGTAAAAGACATGTCACTTGAAGTCCCAGGCGCTAGCGTATTCACCAAAGAGTGGAACCCAGAGCTTGATATCAACTTGTCTAGCAACGCTGAAAAATTAGATGATGATCATTATCAAATCATCTTGACCGTAAGCGTAACCGCAAAAAATGCGGAAGAGGCAGCATTCATCGCTGAAGTACATCAAGCAGGTATCTTCTTGTTAAAAGACATTCCAGAAGATCAAATCGGTCAAATCTTGGGTGCATACTGCCCTAACGTGCTGTTCCCATATGCTCGTGAAGTCATCAGCGACATCGTGACGCGTGGTAGCTTCCCTCAGCTATTGCTTGCCCCTGTGAACTTTGATCAAGCGTATGCACAAAGCCAGCAGCAAGCACAAGTTGATGCTCAAGGTAATGCGTAATTTTTAAATCATAAATATGCTAGCTTTATAAGTATTATGTTTGATGAAAGAGCCGTTTACTTATGATGAGTAAGCGGTTTTTTTGTGGGTGTTTTTTATGAGGTATGAAATCATTAGCCATAAAAAAACCCTGTAATGAAACAGGGTCTCTAATGACTATATCGACTGCTAAATTAATTAGCCAAAATCGAACATTAGCCTTTTAGCGCAGATAAGATTTGCTGCTTAACCTCTTCGATGTCTTGCGTGCCATCAAACTTATCGTAGTTTGGTGAATCTGCACCCTCGGCGGCTTTTTCTTGATAAAAACCAACCAATGCAGATGTTTGCTCATGGTAAGTCGACAGACGGTCGCGAATGGTCGCTTCTTGATCGTCTTCACGCTGGATAAGCGCTTCACCAGTCACGTCGTCGATACCTTCCTGCTTTGGCGGATTGTAATCAACATGATAAACGCGGCCTGAACCTGGATGCTGACGACGGCCAGACAAACGGTTCACGATTTCATCATCAGGTACACTGATCTCTACCACATGATCGATGGCAACATCAGCATCAGCAAGTGCTTGCGCTTGTGGAATAGTACGTGGAAAACCATCAAAGATACAACCGTTGGCACAATCAGGCTTTGCAATACGCTCTTTTACGAGATTGATAATGAGGTCATCAGAAACCAGACCACCAGCATTCATGATATCTTTGGCTTTTTTGCCAAGCTCGCTGCCTTCTTTGATTGCAGCACGTAGCATATCACCCGTTGATATCTGCGGAATATCATATTCTTTAGAAATAAACTGGGCTTGAGTACCTTTACCGGCGCCTGGTGGACCTAGCAAAATAATACGCATCATTACACGATTCTCCTGAATTGAGTGGGATTTTAGGATTAATAAAACTTAGGGATTGGCGGATTGCAGAGATACCTTACCTTGTGGCCTTGCAAACCTCAAGTATTTTCATGATTATGGTCATAAGTTGCCATGACTTAGCTGTTCATACAACGCTGTTGCACCATTTTGTGGGCAACAGCATTGATACGACAAATGCTGACAATAACATATCCCAATACTAGGGGATTTGTTGATTGATTTCTACATTAGCCTGGTTTTGATCGGCACTAATCACCACAGGATTGCCTGATAGGTCTCCTGACTCTGCGATTGCCGTACCACTATGGCTAATACGAGCGATGACAGCCAACTGTACTTTGTCAGATCGAGCAGATCCTAGAGTACGCCCTGGCATCATGGCATCAAGATCACTTAGGCTAATAGTAGCTTCACCTTGTTTGATGGCGGTAATTGGTAAACGTTTAGCCGCAAATGGCGGGCCACCATTCACATCACGAATCGCCACAAACAGCACGTCATCCGCTTTGACCAGTGGCAGTAGGCTTGAGTTGATCTTAACGGTCACCTCGATACCTTCGGAGGCTTGTTGCTGCTGCATGGTTACATTGGCACTGAGCTCATCTAGGCTTGATAGCGCCTGCGTATGATCGCCTGGTTTGGCAGAAATACTGTCACGCAAACGCTTAATCCAGCCTTGTGCTTGATCAAAGTTATTCGCTCGCGCCTCACCCATTGCCATGAGCATTTGCGCGCCTTCATGCTGTGGGTTTTTGGCCAATACAGTTTCTAGCACTCGGCGACTATTTTCGTCTAACTGACCCTTATTAGCAAAGAAATTAATCTGCGCGTAAGTAATCGCAATCTCTTCATTATCAGGTGATAAACGATAAGCACGTGATAAGGCCTCTAGTGCTGAATCGGTCGCCTCTAACGATAAGAACAACTCTGATAGGCGCATCCAACGGTTGTAATCGTACGCATGGCGATAGACGTTGGTCTGCATGGCACTAATCAGCTGATTGCCATCTTCGATCGCCCAAGCAGGCGGCTGGTCAATCTTGCCAGTTAATAAATCATCCGCCACTTGACCTACTTTGTCTTCGCTTGCCCAAAGCTCGAATACAGGCGTGCGATCTCCGACCATCAAGTACGCCATAGCGGCTAATACGGGCACCCAGACGACGATAATCAATCGACTCTTGATACCAGGCGTCACCATGGGTGCGACTTCGCGCTGAGCGTCCAACAGCTGGCGTTCAAGCTCAAGTTTTTGGTTTTGATAATGATGATCATCAATGATGCCGCTGTCTTTATCTATTTTCAGCTCTGCTAAGCGCTCACGAAATACGGCAACGTTGATATCTAATAGCTGATTGTCCAAAGGCTTACTATGCGTACGCGGTGCTCTCAACCATGGTTTGATAGCTATAACAGCAAGCAATAAGGCGGTAAGTAGGCTCAGCGCAATAAATAAGCCAACCGTAGAAAATATGGTCATTTTTTGCCCCCAAGGCTTGTAATATCGTGATCGTCTTTGTTATCAGCACGTGATAATAAGCGCTCAAGCTCCGCTTTTTCGGCAACAGACAGCGCCTCAGCGGTACTGTCTGCTGTCATACCGCTTGCACCACTGGCAACAAGCTGACGTCGTTTGCTTTGCCAAAACCAACCTACTAACAAGATGATGAGCAATAATGGTGGGAAAAACCATAAGATCCACGTTGAAGGACGAACTGGTGGCTTGTAGCTGATAAAGTCGCCATAACGTTCCTGCATATAGGCACGAATCTCACCATCGCTACGACCATCTTTGACCAAATCATAGGTTTTTTGCTTTAAATCTTGGGCAATCGGGGCATCAGAGCCTGCTAGATTTTGGTTTTGACATTTTGGACAACGCAGCTCTTCGATAAGGCCTCGATACTGTGCCTCTTGCTGTACAGAGTCAAAATCATAGACGTCGATAGCAGCAAAACTAGCCATACTGAATAGACAAGCGATAAGCAAGCTTGCTAACTTTATCGTAACGGATTTTATTTGATAAGCTATCATTGACACGCCTCCTCAACCTGACTTGGCTCTAAACTGACGCCATTATTATTGGCATCATTAAGCACCATCAAGCAAGGCGTGATACGGCTTTGCCAGTTGCTCTCATTGACCTCACCGATAATATGCTGACGAATAATCCCTTCACCATCGACGACAAAAGTCTCAGGCGCGCCAGTTAAGCCCAAATCTAAAGCAAACTGCCCCGATAGATCCTGAATAGACATCGAAAAGGGATCGCCGCCTTTGTTCAGGTATCCGAGTGCATTACCGATGTCATCTTTGTAGTTGACACCTACCAAATTGACACCGCGCTCCTCCAATTTCATTAAGAAAGGATGCTCGATGATGCAAGTAGGACACCATGATCCCCAGATATTCATCAAGAACGGCTCGTCAGGTAGGTTGTCATTGGTCATGATACGACTGGTATCGGACAACAATGGCAGCTCAAAAGCGGGTACTGGACGCTCAAGCGCGGTGTTGGTCACGATATCCGTCGGTTTGCCCAAGCGCATATACAGCATGGCAACCAGACCAATAAAAATCACCAGAGGAATCAAAAACCCTAACTTAAGCGACTTTTTACGTTTGGTATTTTTATTGCTTTGCTGAGTCTGTTTATCAGGTGCATTGTTTGAGGTCGTCATGTTACTGATCCCCTGTCTTGATAGCTTGCGATTCCAAATCTGCCACCGTAGCAAAGCCTGATTTTTTGGCAGCGATTTGCGCAGGTGTTCTGGTTTTCTTAATACGGTAACGATTGTCTAGCATGCTGAGCAATGCACCAAACGCCATAATAAGCGCACCTAGCCATATCCAGCGAATAAGCGGTTTGACATAGATACGGAACGCCCACTCGTTGCTGTCCTCAGCAATTGGCTCACCAAGTGCGACATACACATCGCGCATAAGGCTGGCATCGATTGCCGCCTCGGTCATTGGCATCATACTGATGATATAGTTACGCTTTTCAGGATATAACGTAGCTACCTCTTGACCGTCTTTGCTCACCAATACCTCGGCTTGGGTGGCGTCAAAGTTACTGCCTTTTACTTCGCTAAAACCTTTTACTGTAAAGTCATAGCCTTGGACATTGACACTATCATTTGGTCCCAGCGCCACATCACGTTCAATACTGAGTGTACTGGTAAATGCCACTCCGATAACTGCAACGAGCACCCCAATATGGGCAGTCTGTTGACCCCAATAGCTCAGACGCAGCTGACGCAACCCCTTTACTCTACTCGGTGCATTCTTGGTTTTGTCTCTAAAGTCGACCACCATCCATAAGAGCACCCAAAAGCTCACTGCCAACGTGACACCAATGTTGAGCATCGCTGATGGACTTGTGAAATAAGCGATAATCGCCGCCAACACCAGACTGCTCACAGCGATAACCATGCCAGCACCCAATAATGGACGGCTGTCTTGTTTCCAGCGAATATTAGAGCCCATACCCATCGCTACCAGCAGCAACCATGTTAATGGCACAAATAGCGCATTGAAGTATGGAGGGCCGACCGATACCTGACCTAAGCCAAAAGAATCAGCAATAATGGGGTATAGCGTACCAAGTAGGACAACCAAGGTCGAAATCAAAATAATGACGTTATTAATCACCAAGAACGACTCGCGTGAGATCAGTCGATATTGACTCTCAACCGTCAAGCGCCAACCACGTACCGCAAACATCAGCAGACCACCGCCGATAATCACGCCAAGAATGGCTAGAATAACGAGACCACGCGTTGGGTCAGCAGCAAATGAATGGACTGAAGTGATAACGCCTGAACGTACAAGGAACGTACCGAGCAAACTTAGCGCAAAGGCAAAAATAGCAAGCATGATCGTCCATGCCTTGAACACGCCGCGTTTTTCAGTGACCGCAAGCGAATGTAGCAATGCTGTACCCGCCAGCCATGGCATCAGTGACGCGTTCTCTACTGGATCCCAAAACCACCAGCCGCCCCAGCCAAGCTCATAATATGCCCACCAAGAGCCAAGTGCGATACCAACCGTCAAGAAACCCCAAGCAGCTAGCGCCCACGGACGCGACCAGCGTGTCCACACCGCATCCAAGCGCCCTTCCCACAACGCCGCCATACAAAAAGCAAATGGCACGACCATACCTACGTAGCCCATGTAGAGCATCGGTGGATGAATAATCAAACCAAAATCTTGCAAGACAGGGTTTAGATCCGCGCCATCAACTGGCAAATTGGGCAAGGTTCGATCAAATGGCGATGAGGTAAAGATCAGCATCGCTAGCATCATCATCTGTACGCCTGCCAATATCACAAGGACACGCGCACGCATGGACAGAGGCAACCCACGACTGAAATAAGAGACCAGCGCACACCAAGTGGCCATAATGGTCATCCACAGTAGCAATGACCCTTCATGCCCGCCCCACGTTGCAGACAGCTTGTAATACCAAGGCAGCAACGTATTGGAGTGCTGAGTGACGTAGACGAGACTAAAGTCGTTGTAATAAAAGCCTGCCATCAGTGCAGCAAATGATATAATCATGGCCGCAAACTGCGCCCACGCAAGACTTGGTGCTAGACGTTGCCAAGCGACGTGGTCGCGCATGACACCAATGGTTGGTAGTACCACCTGCAAAATCGCCAGTATAAAAGCGGCCAGCAAGGCAAAATAACCCAATTCTGTGATTAACATACGGTCTAACCTTGTTTACCTTGGATACCATTAAGGGTTCACCGATGGCATTGTGAGCCACTGGCAAACGCTAAATAGTCCTTTATGCGGTCATAGTTTACGGTTAAAAACTGAGGTTTCGATAGCTATAGAAGCACCTAAAACCCGCTACTATCATTGTGACGTATCAATCTGAATGGTTGATACAAAATGCTTAATTGTGGTTTATTTTATATTCTTTTATTTGTCCAAACTTTATTAGATATTGTTGCTTGTTACCATTTAAAAATACTTATCACTGTTTTATTACACACGATATCAGTATTACTGCATCGAGGGAAAGAACACCAGCACAAGATGCAGCCACCCTGCCAAAAATCCAGTTAAACCACCCAAGACAATCAAGGTCATCTCATCTTCACGAAAAGCTGGACGCAATAGGTTCTGAAACTCGTTTGGCGTCAGGGCGCGTATTCTATCGCGAAACAGCCCAAATATTTTACTGGCTCGACTTTCATTGAGCTCAGGATCACGCAGCGGTACCATCGTTGCCACAATCGATTTGTCAATAATGGTGTTTTTCAGCTGCCCATAATCACGGCGGCCCAATCCCACACGTAAGGTCGTGCTAATCACTGGTGACTCTAGTACCGTATATAAGTGTGACTTCATCAATTCACGAGTTTGTGCTGAGCGATCACCATACATCATCTCGTTCATGATGTTCTCTAGAGTAACCAAGTCTTTTACCACAATCTCAGCAAATACTTCAGACACCTCTTCTTGACGCTTCATAAAGCCACCTTGCAGACGATACCTTGCGATATGCGGTATGACTGGCTTGATAAAGGGGAAGCGGCTCTGTACCGAAAAAAGCTTCAAATACGGGATGAAATGCGGCTCCACTGGATTAAACACCATCCAAATGGCAATCCAATTGGTCAAAAACCCCCAAATCGCGGCAAAAAACGGTACAGTCCAATGCTGCGGCACCACCAAAAATATAAACATCTGGATAATACCAAACACTAACCCAATCAAAGCACTGATATGCCAAATAAAATCGATCTCTTTTTGACCGACCTTTAGGAACATATTGACCATCAGACGACGATCGTTCTCCATTGTATTAACGATCATCTTGCGCATATCGACCAGATCTTCGACATGATAAGTCAAGTCTGTCACCAGCGACTGCATGATACTAGGCAGCTCTTTATGGGCTTGAGCATAGACACGGCGTTTTAGGGCATAAGGCAGGTTACCCCATAATGCGGGTGAATGATCGAGCATAATCTCATCAATCAACGGCTCAAGATTTTTGTCCACCGTATCAGTGACAAATAGCGCCATTTGCTCCGGTTCCATCGCTTTAAAAAACTCATCCAGCGAACCGAGCTTTGACAATGTCTGATCAACGATAACACCCGATATTTTACCCGCTTTGCGTGGGACAATACCTTGCCAGCCGATACCCGGCAACCCAAAGAATGGGAAGTTTGGAATACGAATACCCCAAAACTTAATCGGATAAAACAGCATCTTGAGCGCCATCCACACATGTACCCAAGTGACGAATGCCGTCACTGGTGGAATGGTCAGCATGGCAAAAAACTCTGGGTGCTCAGTTATCGTCTGCCACAATGAATTTACGTCCATGACTTCTCTAGTTCCTGACAGGTTGATTGTCGTTGCTAATATTGTCGTTACCGATAACAAGCCATTAGCAAAATTAGAACGTTTCAAAAAGACGCTCTGCCCATAATAACTGCTATAAATAAATCGCCTGATTTTAGCATACTTGCTATTTATTAGCACATGTAGACCCTTGGCAAGTTGTGACTAAAGATGACACATTTCATGCCCTGCATCTGATAATAGAGAGACTAATATGGCTCATCGCTTATATAGCGTATGGTCACAACAAAATAAGTGGCTGAGTACTGCGCCTTCTCATTTGTTCTGTTATAATTTGTAGTCAAACGATAGACACCATCTATGTACAAATCGATGCACGTTGATTTTAGATCATATAGCGCTATGTGATTGAAATCCTTTGTATTATCCTTTAGACTCACCGCACTTTGGTTAACTAACCCGCCCATGTATCCTGCTTTTATTGACTCACTGACCGATTGGGCTATGATTTTCTATGAATAAACCGCTAACTCCCAATACCGAACAGGTCAACAGTACCTTTACCAACCGTATTATTATCTTTGGGATTTTAATATTGCTGGGTTTGGGCGGCCTGATAACGCGTTATGGTTATTTGCAAGTCTATGCTCATGACAAGTACACCACGCAGGCAGACAATAACCGTATCAAGCTCATATCTGCACCGCCTAGCCGCGGTTATATTTATGATCGTAACGGGATAATTTTGGCGGATAACCAACCAGTCTTTACGGCTATGCTAAGTCCTGACGAGATTGACAACCCTGAGCGCACCTTAAACTTGTTAGCCCCTATCTTTGATCTGACAGAAGAAGACATCACAGATATTTTGGCGCGCTTGAGCAAAAACAAAAACGACCCTGTGACCATCAAAATCGATCTCACAGAGGCGCAGTTGGCTCAGTTTAGTGAGCGTAAGCCGTTCTTTCGCGGTGTCTCTATTCAAAGTAAGCTGACGCGTGATTATCCTTATGATGAGCTGTTTGCTCATGTGATCGGTTACGTTGGTCGTATTAACGATAAAGAGTCTAAGCGTATTGATAAGGACCGCTATGCAGGTACTGATCTGATCGGTAAGATTGGTATTGAAGACTATTACGAAGATATTTTGCTTGGGCAGCCCGGTTACCAATCGGTAGAAACGGATGCTCACGGCAATATTTTGCGTCAATTAGATACCAAACCGCCTACCTCTGGTAACGATATCACGTTGAGCTTGGATTATGGGCTACAGAAGATCGCCCAACAGCAGCTAGATGGACGCCGCGGTGCAATCGTCGCAATAGATCCAAAAAACGGCGACGTGCTGGCATTTGTCAGTAACCCAAGCTATGACCCAAACCCTTTCATATCAGGCATCTCTTTCAAAGACTATGATGCGCTGCGAGAAGACCTTGATCAGCCGCTATATAATCGTGCGCTCCAAGGCACTTACCCACCTGGCTCGACCATCAAACCATTTGAGGGTCTAGGCGGTATTCACTACGGCTTGCGAGATTGGAACAGTACTATTTATGATCCTGGCTATTTTAGTTTACCAGGAGACAGCCATCGATTCCGTGACTGGAAGCGTGGGGGTCATGGTACGGTTGATTTGAAAAAATCTATCCAAATGTCAGTTGATACTTACTATTATAAACTGGCTTATGAGATGGGTATTCAGCGTCTACACGACTGGATGGTGCGCTTTGGTTTTGGTGACAAGACAGGCATTGATCTCCCTAATGAAAAATCAGGCATTATGCCATCACCGAAATGGAAAAAAGACACTTACGATAAAGACTGGCTACCGGGTGAAACCATCTCTGTCAGTATTGGACAAGGCTATTTCTTGGCAACGCCACTACAGATTGCCAACGCCACAGCCATGACCGCAAATAAAGGAAATCACATTACCCCGCATTTGCTAAAAAGCAGCGACGGCGCGGCAGAGGTAAAAGTGATCACCAAACCAGATGGCAAAATTGAATACAACGGTCAGCCTTCTGACTGGCTACGTATGCATGCTGCGATGGAAAGCGTGGTAGAAAACGGCACAGGTCGCGGCATCTATACCCCGCGCTATCGTATCGCTGGCAAAACCGGTACCGCACAGGTGAAGTCTATCGCTCAAGGCAAACGCTATGATAAATCGGCAATCGATAAGCGTCATTGGGATCATGCGTGGTTCAATGGCTTTGCGCCCGTAGAAGATCCACAGATTGCACTTGCTGTATTGGTCGAAAACGGTGGTGGTGGTAGTACAACCGCCGCTCCTATTGGCCGTGCCCTATTTGACTACTGGATGCTACAGCGCAAAACTGATCCGGTATTGCCTCCTTCAGCCGATGAGCTCAAAGTCATCAAGCGCCAAAAGGCTTTTGAAAAAGCCATGAAAGACGCATTGCGTGAAAAAGAGGCAAAGGCGTTAGCAGAACAGGAAGCAGCAGAAGCAGAGGCACAAACAGCAGAAGCCACCTCTGAATAGCGACATTTTAATAGACATTTCTAATCATTAACGTCATGTCTATTAAGGGGAAATGCCTCAAGAAAGAAACAATAAAAGAGACTCTAGCATGAAAAAACCCACGAGCGGGCGTGCAGCAAAAAAGAACCCTAAAGCAAAAAGTGCCGCAGCCGGTGATGTGCGTATCATTGGCGGGCAGTTCAAACGCCGTATTGTCAGCTTCATCGATGCAGATGGTCTACGCCCAACGCCCGACCGCCTGCGAGAGACGCTATTTAACTGGCTACTGGCTGATATTCATGGTGCCCGCGTGCTCGATAGCTGTGCAGGCAGTGGCGTGTTAGGGTTTGAGGCGCTGTCTCGCGGCGCGGCGCACACCACTTTTATCGAAGTGAATAGCGCACAGAGCAACATGCTGCGTCAGAGTGCCGAGCAGCTACGTCTTGATACGGCTACTTATAGCGTCATCACAGGCACTGCTGAGCAAGTCTTGCATCAACACCAACTGACTGAGCGCCCTTTTGACATTGTCTTCATCGATCCCCCTTATGCTCAGGATCTATGGCAGCCTATTTTGAGTGCGTTAATTACCAATGCATTGATTGACCAATCAACGCTGATTTATTTAGAAGCGGATAAAGATTTAACACCTCAGCTTGAGCAACTAGAAGAGACGCTTAATAAAAATCAGGACGCCCAACTAGAGATAACTCAGCAACCAATCGCTTTTGAATGCTTGAAACAAACCAAAGTCGGACAAGTTGTCGCTGGACTTTATCAGCTGTCACCGTCATAATTACACCTTAATTGCTAAGCGCATCATTAGCAATTATTGGTTAAGCAATATTTAGTAAAACACTTCAATACCCGTAAAAATGTTTAAAACCGCTTAAAAACTGGCCAAACGCTGCAGTTTAATGTATAAAGGCGAAAATAAACCCCAATGCAGCTTGCAAGCGTAGGCGCTACTGCTTATAATGTGCAGTCTGTTTTTTGAGAGCCCCGTTCCCAGCTAAACTCTCAACGAATTCTAATTTTAAGGTTTTATCATGAAAACACTTAGTGCAAAACCAGCTGAAGTGACCCATGACTGGTATGTCGTAGATGCTGACGGCAAAACCCTTGGTCGCTTAGCCACTCAAATCGCTAGTCGCTTACGTGGCAAGCACAAGCCTTCTTATACTCCGCACGTAGATACTGGTGACTTCATTGTTGTCATCAACGCAGAAAAAATCGCGGTAACGGGTAAGAAAGCGCAAGACAAAAAGTACTATCGTCACAGTGGCTACCCAGGTGGTATTAAAGAAACCAACTTCACAAAGCTGATTGCACATAAGCCTGAAGATGTTCTACACAAAGCAGTTAAGGGTATGCTTCCAAAGGGCCCTCTTGGCTATGCGATGATCAAGAAGCTGAAACTATATGCGGGTACTGAACACCCACATACTGCACAGCAACCTAAAGAACTAGACATCTAAGGATATACTTATGGAACGCAATTACGGAACTGGTCGCCGCAAGACGTCTACTGCTCGTGTCTTTTTATCAAAAGGTACTGGTAGTATCGTTGTTAACGGTAAGCCACTAGACGAATATTTCAGCCGTGAAACTTCACGCATGGTTGTTCGTCAGCCATTAGAACTACTAGACTCTGCTAACCAGTATGACTTATATGTCACTGTTGCAGGCGGTGGTATCAGTGGTCAAGCTGGCGCAATCCGCCACGGCATCACACGTGCATTGATCGAAGCTGACGAAACTTTGAAGCCTGCCCTAAAAGCAGCTGGTTTTGTTACTCGTGATTCACGTCAAGTTGAACGTAAGAAACTGGGTCTACGTAAAGCACGTAAACGTCCACAGTTCTCAAAACGTTAATCAAAGCACTTTCTTATCTTTTTGCTACTGTTGTCTTTTTCTCGGAGCGATGGTAGCAAACTTAAGTAAGAGAAGCGTTTTGCAAAACCTTATAAGCTGGTCACAGCTTATAAGGTTTTTTTATGCCTGCTGATTGGCTTATAGGTCGTGTGTCTATCTTTCATTGCAATAGCTATCGGTATACGTACTTTATATTAACACTGCAAAGTAAAAACCTTATAAACATTCTCACTTGCAAAGCGTTTGAGCCTACCCCATCATATCAATAACTTTTCATCATTAGCTGCAATGTGATACACGGTGCGGCAGAAGGATATTATGAAAGCGCCAGAACAATACGATCCCAGTAAATCATCAAATAATAGTAGCGTACCGCCTAGTACCAAGCAGTCGACTAAGTCACCTGCTATACCTGCGGGCACCCCAACGATTACGCAAAATCATAAGCGTACCGCACAAGCAGAAAACAAGCCTTTTCAATGGCAGTTTTTATTGCCAAAGTATTGGGGTATCTGGTTGTTGTTTTTGATGATGTTACCCATGATATATTTGCCACTGCGTTGGCAGTTTTGGCTGGGGCGTCAGCTTGGTCGTTTAATTTATAGCGCTGCAGGCTCACGTAGGCGTGATACTCTTATTAATCTAAAGCTAGCGTTTCCAGAAAAGCCGGAAGCTGAGCGTGAGTTGATGGCCAAGCAAGTCTTTGTCAATCAAGGTATTGGCGTGTTTGAAACCCTATGTGCTTGGTTCCGTCCAAATATATTTACTAGAACCGTATCTATTTCGGGGTTACAGCATCTCGTTAATGCGCAAAATGAGCAGCGTCCGGTTATTTTGCTGGGTGCGCATTATACGATGCTCGATTTGGGCGGCTTACTGTGTTCTCAATTCTTCCCTGTCGATTGTATGTACCGTACGCAAAATAACCCTTTATTAGACTGGTTTATCTATAATGGTCGTACCAATATATTTGGTAAGCAAATCTCAAGCCGCGATATGCGTAGCTTAGTCACCTCTATCAAAGCGGGGCATGTGATTTGGTATTCTCCCGATCAGGACTATGGTCTCAAACAAGGGGTCATGGCGCCATTTTTCGGAGTGCCAGCAGCAACGATTACCGCATCACGTCGTATGGCAAAATTAGGCAGCAAAACGCATCCGCCCGCCGTGATGGCGCTACATACTTACCGGCAGACACCAGATAATCTACCACGTGGCAAACGCCCACATTATCACCTGACCATCACCCCGGAGTTAGAAAACTATCCAAGTCAAGATGAGGTCGCTGATGCCACTCGGGTCAATGAAGTCTTAGAAGGACTGATACGTATCGACCCGACTCAGTGGATGTGGTTTCATCGTCGCTTTAAACATGGGCCGAATGGTCGTACTGATATTTACAAATAAGCAGACGATGATTGCTAGGAAAACGGCTTGAAAAATTTGCTATACTTTGCGATTAGTATTTTGACCCTTTGATCGTACATTTATAATAATTTGATAAACAAAATAACGGATTTCTCATGAGTAACAACAGTACTTCTGACAGCCAAACCTCTGATAACTCAACCGAAGCCAAACGCATTCTCACTGGTATCAAACCCACAGGTATCCCGCACCTTGGCAACTACGTTGGTGCGATTCGTCCTGCCATCCAATCTATTCAAAACAGCAGTGACGATGCTTTTTTCTTCTTGGCAGACTATCACAGCATTATTGGTTGCCATGATCCTGCGATCATCCACGAGTCAACCAAAGCCATTGCCGCGACATGGCTCGCCTGCGGTCTCGATCCTGAGCGAGTGACCTTTTATCGTCAGTCAGATGTGCCTGAGATTCTAGAATTGTCATGGATTTTGAGCTCCTCATGTGCCAAAGGCCTCATGAACCGCGCTCATGCCTACAAAGCAGCGGTTGATGCTAATATGGAAAAAGAAGACGTTGATGCTGATCAAGGGATTAACATGGGTTTGTTCGGCTATCCTGTATTGATGGCCGCTGATATTTTGATGTTTAATGCCACGCATGTGCCTGTTGGCCACGACCAAATTCAACATATCGAGATGGCGCGAGACATGGCTGGTACGTTTAACCATCGTTATAAAACGCTCTTTACCCTACCGTCAGCGGTGGTAGACAATGATATACCGCTACTTACTGGCCTAGACGGCCGCAAGATGAGTAAGAGCTACAGCAACACCATTCCATTGTTTGGTGAGCCGAATCCGCAAGTTAGCTCTGAAAAACAAATGCATAAAGCCATCATGAAAATCGTCACCAACTCACAGTTGCCTGATGAGCCAAAAGATCCTGATGACTCTGCTCTGTTTGAGATATATAAAGCATTCGCCACTTCTGAAGAAATCGCTGACATGCGTGCGCAATACGCAGCAGGTATTGGCTGGGGTGATGCTAAGCAAGCACTATTTGACAAGATTAATGATGAGATCGCCCCTTTCCGCGCGCGTTACGAAGAGCTCATGGCCAATCCAAAAGAGCTAGAAGAAATCTTACAAATGGGTGCGGAAAAAGCCCGTCGCCATAGTCGTAAGCAATTAGACAAGACGCGCCGCGCTATTGGTATCCGCCCACTTGCCAAACTTAAGTAACACATAAGTTATTGGTGGATATAATTTATGTCGGTACATAAATCTTTTGAGCGTACTCATTTTTTATCGTACTGTCAGTCTTTATATAAGACTGACAGTACGTATGACTCTAAGCAAGTAGACAGACTCAATCGTCATCGCCATGTAGAGCCAGATTCTGCTGAATTTTTGGCCAATATTGCCACGGTAACCAAGCCAAATAAAGTGTTAGAGATTGGTACTTCAACGGGTTTTTCGACCCTATGGCTGGCTTATGGTCTACGTCATCAAGCTCAATATGACTTTATATCATTAGACATCGATAAAAGTCGCAGTGATGCTGCTCGCCAGCATCTGCAAAATACGGGGCTATCTGACTCTGTTAGATTAATCGTGCAAGACGACTTTATTTTTTTAAATAGCAATGAAGATGTCTTTGACCTAATATTTTTGGATGCAGAGCGGCAATTTTATCTCGATTATACCCAAGGTCTACATAAAGCATTGGACATAGGTAGTGTGCTTATTGTCGATAATGTCATCTCTCATCGTGATGAGGTTTGTGCGTTCTTAGCAGAATTCACCAATGATTCTCGTTATATTTGTCATACGTTAGATGTTGGTGCTGGATTATTTATGGCAGTGCGCCAGGAACATTAAGTATTATGGATACATCCAACACGACTGCGCTGCGCATCTATCAGACGCCAGTACAGCATCTACCAGACGATCTTTATGTCCCGCCGCAAGCGTTTGCGATTTGGCTAGAGCAATTTGCAGGTCCGTTAGATTTCTTATTGTATTTGGTCAAAAAAAACAACGTTGATTTGACGCAAATGCCGATTCTACCCATTACTGAGCAGTATTTGGCTTATATCAGTGAGTTAGATACTGAGCACTTTGAGTTGGCAGGCGATTATCTGTTAATGGCGTCGACGCTCATTGCAATCAAAACCGAATTACTATTGCCTACCCCTGACACCCCAACCGACGAGCGTGATCCAAAAGCCGAGCTGATTGAGCGCCTAGAAGAGTACGCGCAAATCAAAGTGGTCAGTCAGCGCTTAGATGATTTGGTACGCTTAGAGCGTGATGTTTTTTTAGCAATGGTCAGTATGCCCAGTCAAGACGTTATGAATACTGAGCTGCCTAGCTACTCACCTACTCTGCTGATCGATAGCTTGTTCAAAATGCAGCTACAGCCAGACTATCAAATGCATACCATCAAAATTGATGCCGTACCGCTTTCTGATCGTATCGCTAGTATTAGTCGGCAACTGAGTACTGATGGTGCCCGCTCTTTTTATGAGCTACTAGACAAAGCACAAGGTAAGATAGGCGTGGTCGTGAGCTTTGTCGCCGTACTTGAATTGATTAAGCGGCAATTGGTTGGTGTGGTCTATACAGAACCCAATAATGATGCAAGCACGTTAATGAAACATGATACCGATCCATCCGATATAGACAATCAATCCCAAGAGCTAACACTACAGTGGTTGGCATAACAAGGATCAAATTAACTTCCTAGCTTGACCGTTATTGAACACATAATATTAAAATAAGAGCATACTTTAGATGGTAGATATTGACGACCCGAAGCAGCACGATGAAGCAGAGCCTATACTTGCCGCTGCTACTGCCTCTATTGAGGATAACCATACCTCTCTTGAAGATGTGAGCAAGCGCATCGAGGTGCTCTTACACGCTTCAGAGGCGCCGCTGACAACACAGGCGTTAAAGAAGCATTTGTCATTATCTAGCAAAGCGTTAAAGCAAGCCTTAGAAGTGCTAGAGCGACGGTTAGAGACTGGTGTGCTGAACCTACATGAGACAGCCAGCGGCTACCGCTTACAAATTTCCGATGCCTATAGCGGCTTAATTCAGCAGGTTTTTCCGCAGCGTCAAGAGCGTCTGAGCCAAGCCTTGCTTGAAACGTTAAGCGTTATTGCTTATAAGCAACCTGTTACCCGCAGTGATATCGAGCAGGTACGCGGTGTGACGTTATCAAGCAATATACTGCGCCAGCTATTTGATAAGGGGTGGATCATTGAGAAAGGCTACAAAGAGACCTTAGGCCGCCCAGCATTACTTCATACCACCGCACAATTCTTAGATGCGTTTGGGCTGAGTCATTTAGATGAGCTGCCCCCAATGCCAGATATGGAATCCATACGAGCTATGTCTTAATTTTTCTGCTGACCAAACTATCATTACGCTCATAAAAAAGGACAGATCACCTAAGATCTGTCCTTTTTATTTGGCTGTCACTCTTAGGGGTTGTCACTCCTAAAGGCTTTCAATCTTAGATAAATGGTAAAGCATTATGATCTGCTTCATCAATTAGCTCGTCCTTATTGATTGATAACATCAACACCTTTTGGTGGAGTAAACTTAAACTGACTGCTACCAATACTTGGGTTCATCTTAATACCGCTGAACTTGATAGAAGTTGTTTGACCCAAGGTGTCATTCAATACCATCATGACAGGTTTGCCACCACTAAAGCTTATTGAAAGATTTTTGAAACTTGCACTGTCTGACTTAGGATAGAGTACATAGTAGTTCTTGTTGTCATATGGCTGAGTGATCTTGAAGTTTTGATCAATCTTGCTTGGATCACCTGACAGTAGCAAGGCTGGTGTATTACCTACTTGACTGTCAACATTCTGCTTAGTCGCTTGCTCTAAATCCTTGTCATAAACCCACATAGAGTTACCATTAGCAACGATCAGTTGCTCTGATGGTGACTTGGTTTCCCAACGGAAGTTATTTGGACGTTGGACACTCATAGAGCCTGTAAACGTACCACTACTCGCGCCTTTAGTCGTTTGACTAAAATTGGCCGTCATACTCTTGGTATTGGTCAGCAATTTATTCAAACGTTTAGCAGCTGTTAGGTTATCAGCAGGAGCTGCTGTAGCCGTTTGAGTCAATGCCATCATTGGCGCTGCGATACCTAGCGATGTCATTAATACACCTGCTAAAGCACCACTCATCAATTTTTGTTTGGTTGATTTTTTCGTAGATAAGTTCACCATAAATCCTCTCTAAAAAAGCATAATCGCTTTAAAGTTGTCGCTAAAAATAAAATGTTCTATTGAAATTTTTGTTTTCTATAAATACTGATTTTACCAAGCTAAAGCTGGTAACCATCAGCAATGGCAACAGTGTGCCAGTTTTTTTATTACGCGCCTAGTCATGATTTGCAATCTTTACTACGGCTGCCATACACGCTTGTAACCAATACAGTTACACGGTAAAAGTTTGCATTTATAAGTGTTAGCTACAGTAATTAAGCTAATAGTGGCCTTAAAAATATCGCTCAAAAGAATTATTATTAATTTATATCACCCTACAAACGTAAAAAGCCCCTACTACCATAAGGCAGTAAGGGCTTTTTTAATTATCTGATCATTCTATTCAGTGAATAAAACGACCTAAATAGATAATTATGCGTTTTCAACCGTAACATAACGACGGTTAAATTTACCTTTGGTCGCAAACTTTACAACACCGTCATTCAGTGCAAATAAAGTATGGTCACGACCCATGCCAACGCCTTCGCCTGCGTGGAATTCTGTACCACGTTGACGAACGATGATGTTACCAGCTGTGATAGCTTGGCCACCAAAGATTTTTACGCCTAGCATTTTTGGGTTTGAATCACGACCGTTACGGCTCGAACCGGCAGCTTTTTTATGTGCCATGAGAAAATCTCCTTGTTAATTTGACTTACCGCTGATGCGATAACTCTTAAGCATTTAGTGCGCTATTTAGCAATAATTGCTAAATGGATAATTAGGCATTAATCGCTTTGATTTTTAACAAGGTGTACCATTGGCGGTGACCTTGTTCTTTGTGATAATGCTTACGACGGTTGTGCTTGATGATACGGATTTTTTCGCCGCGACCATGCTCAACAACTTCAACTTCTACGCTAGCACCGTCAACAACAGGCTGACCGATTTTGACGTTATCGCCGTCAACAACCATCAACACGTCTTCAAATTTGATTGTTTCGCCTTTTTCTGCTTTTAGTAGTTCAACTTTAAGCAATTCATCGACGACTACACGGTGCTGTTTACCACCAGTTTTGATTACTGCGTACATTGTATGACTCCGTTTAACCCGTGTGCCGTGGCTGATGTTATACCAACGCTTTTACGACGAACACGACAGGGAAAAATTAAAGGCAAGATTTTACGGCTTTTTGCTCATAAAAGCAAGCCGCGCCTCTCGTTTTTGCAAGGTGGTTACACTAAATCACCATCATCTGCATTGTTATATACGCTACAGATTACCAACCCGTCATAGACGACGATACTGATAAAAGCAGCATAATAATAGTTATAAATGATGGCTTGAGCCTAACGGGGGTTATTATAACTTATATAATCAGTTACTTACAGCCTTTTATCTATCATTTATGTGACGACAAAACCTCGTGGTAAGTTAACAGTCTTACCATCAAGCTATTGAGTGGTTTCATAAATTTGCCCTGCCTTCTATGCATGATAATAGGCGCACAAGCTAACTCTGAGCTACCCTTGTGATGTACTTTAACCAACAATTTTCAGAGACAGCTATGCTATGATAAGCGAAACCATACCTTACCAATAGATAAATGAAGTCAAGGTTATAAAAACTCTCTTTACTCTTATTAATATGACTATTTATTATGACTATTACCTCTTTAAGTAACACCGATTCCATTCCGCAATCAACGCCTAGCTATGCTGATATTCAAAGTATCGTGGCCAATGATTTTGAGGTGATGGACAAGCAAGTATTTGGTAGTCTCAACTCAAAAGTACAGCTCGTCATGAGCGTCTCTCAGCATGTAATCAATGCCGGTGGTAAGCGTATGCGCCCGCTGATTACGCTATTGTGTGCCCGTATGTTTGACGACAATCCATCAGAAAAATCGATGCACCTAGCCGCTATTACGGAGATGCTGCATACGGCCACCTTAGTACATGACGATGTGATCGACGAGTCAGGACAGCGCCGTGGTAAGCCGACAGCAAACGCCACATGGGACAATGCCACCGCCGTATTGGTCGGTGACTATCTGATTGCCCGTGCTTTTAATCTTTTGGTTGGTTTTCAGAGCTTGCCATTGTTGCAAGTATTCTCTGATGGTACTTGTGATATTGCTGAAGGCGAAGTATTGCAGCTACAACATCAGCATAACCCTGCCGCAACAGAAGAAGACTACTTACGCATTATCGATGGCAAAACCTCTCGCCTGTTTATGATGGCGACTCAAGGCGCTGCTATTTTGCAAGACAAAACAGAATATATGGCCGCATTAGGCGACTTTGGACAGCACTTTGGTAATGCGTTTCAAATTATCGATGATGTCCTTGATTATAGTGGCGATAGCGACGTAATGGGCAAAAACCTAGGCGACGATCTTGCAGAAGGTAAACCTACCCTGCCAACTATCAAAGCACTCGAACTACTAAAAGACAGTGACAACGAAGGTTATGAGCAACTACGAATCGCTGTGCAAACGGGTAAAACACCAAATGCTGAGCAACTGATTGAGTTAGTACGTAGCTCAGGCTCATTAGATTATTGCAAGCAACGCGCGTTGGAAGAAACCAAACTGGCGCAACAAGCCCTCAGCACACTGCCTGACAATCGCTATCGTACAGGTTTGTATCAATTGACTGAGCTTGCTAGCGCACGATTGGTATAATTAAATATGAGTCGTCTGTGTTATCGACTAATTAAGACAATCGGCTAATTAAAACAACCAGCTGATTAAGACGACTCATTTTTTAGCAGTGCTTTTAGCAATCAATGAACAGCAATCCCATAACTTAAAAGCGCCACTCTTCAAAAACCTATTCTCTTCAAAACCAACGTACCAGTTAAATAGTTACCTTTCTTTAAGTTTTATAAATCTTTGCAGTACTATAATCATGTAAGGATTTTTGAAGGTTGGATGATATTTGACCACGCTCATTAGAGGCTACTGACTGCTCTAAGTCGCTATATTTTAAAGGTCATAATTAGGGGTTGATAAATTTGTTGAATTGTTTACAAAGCAGGTTTTCTGCTGTTTTAAGACCTTAATACTACTAAGGCTTTACGATTATAACAAAAAATTACAATAAATTTCGATAGTAGGTTGTATGTCTTCTTATTAGCTGCTAGCTGGTGTAGCGGTTACTATGGCGGGATTTTATTTACTCAGCGAGCACAGTGCGGTCAGTTTTTGTCAGCTTTCCTATCGTGAATCGCTTGACTGTGGGGTTACCCCAATAGTTTATAATAACTCATTAAATTTACTAATCCATTTTGTGGTCTACCTACACTTTTGATACTCAATCAGCTGACAGCGCTACTTCATTTATCTCGCTACCCGAATGTCCTATTGGCGAGGTTTTTGCCGAGTCAGTTTATTTAAAGACTGTATTGGCAATGGTAGTCTGAACCTGCAAAATTAGTAAAATTTTATAACTTATATACCCCACTCTCAACTTGAAATAAGCAAATCAAACTGAAGAGGCGGGTTACCAAGTTTTTTATTGAGTACAAAGCACAGATTGTGTGACAGGATTTTACGAATCAATCGATGAGACAAATGCCATAAA
>NZ_CAJHAR010000003.1 GCF_904846415.1 Psychrobacter piscatorii
ACGAGCCGTTAGAAGAACCTGTTGTTTCTCTAAGAAGCTCGATAATCACTTAAAAGTGTTTGATCTGGTGTTCTTTTATGTCAATTATGGCTACGTCTGATGCCAGCATACTTTTTAGAACACCACCAGCTATTTTTAATTTTTCGTGTTTAATAATATCGAAGTGTGACAAGGTTATAAATAATTCGTTACCGATTTTCTTCTTTGCAGTACTATAGTTGACATCAAATTGGTATTGAGCAAAATCTCGATATAAACTACTAATTTCTGGGGTGTTGTTGTATGTTAGCAACCAGAGTAAAATCATTTTGGCCAATTTGTAGCCATCTTAGCGCAATGCATCACAAAGTCATGTGATTAGCGTACGACTACGCTTGCCACTGGCTACTAGTGCCTTAATATCAGTTTAAGTCTTCGCCATACATTACCACTTTGTGAGCTAGTTTTTTTAACTGCCATTGCTTACAAGTTTGAGTGAGCGCACGGTAAGCAGTATTCAGAGCAAGATGTAGTTAACATGACCCTCAAAAACTTGGAGTCTCAAGGGCGTTTAGCGCGCGCTTTAGAAAATTGGATAGTTCAGAACGAGCGTTTGCATGTAACTTTTCGAGGGAGTCATCAAAAGGAACCCATAAGTCTACCTGGGCGGACTGCAGCGGCATATTTTCACCGAGGTCATCATCTAAATAAACGCTAACTAGTGCCATGCCGTTCTGGGGTTTACCTGAAAATTTAATATCCATTGCTTATATCCTTAATTATAGTCAGTCTCAAGCGTGCTGGCTTTAACGCTAAATTATGTTTTATATTGACCAAATTAGTTCACAATGACTGTAAGGCAAAATGATGCTTACGGAGCTTCTGTATGCTTATTCCATCAATTTGATTGCGATATTCTTCATAAGTCCCTAAGTCATATTCCAATACATCAACTTCGACTCCCAGCATTTCTAATTTTTTGATATCTACAAATCTTTCATACTCTCTTTCGGCATGCTGCATAGCATGGTCTTTAAGATAATCCTTATAGTCGTTAAATACTGGATAACCATTAAGTTTAAGTAAGTCATCCAAATATTCCTGCAGATCATTCATCGTTAAATCTCTTCTCATTAGAGCAGATGATTCAGCGAATAGCAAAAACTGTTCAGAAAGTAGGTACATACGATAAAGCTCATCTTTAGTAAGATAATTTTTTCCCACCTTAGCTTCTTGTTTTGAAGGAAATAATTCTTTAAAGCTGGCTAAGCCCATATTATCTTCTTTATATCCAGCACGATCCATAATCAGCTTAGATGAAGTCATTAAGGTAATTGCATGATGGAACTGAGCTATGCTGAAGAAATTGTACAAGTAAACTAAGTATAAAAATAGATATTTATCGATAAAATAAGAACCCATAACGCAGAATTTAGAGTAGACCTCTAGTTAAGGATGACTATAGATCACTTTTTGAATACTTGCTGTCAGCGTCATGGGCGAATGCTTAACGTATCCTAGCCTTATTAAAACTTCGTTTCACTCATATTTAGCGACAGCAGTTGTCGTATCCTCTAATTAAGGTCTTTTCTGTCATCCATTTTTATACTATAGTTATTGAGTCAGGGCGTTATTAATTTGAAAGAATATAGCAATATAGAGTTAACCTTCGAGGCGCAACGCTTCACCCTATAACTCTGCTATTGCTGGTAAATATCAAGAACTCTGACTGGTATTAATCATTACTCTTATTATCAATAAATCCAAGCACATATCAAATGATAGCCATTATGAAAATGATGGTAAGAGATTTTGTCTTATCAAAATGATAAAACGAGTCAGTCATTAAAAAATCATATTTTACTTAAATATATTGTTTTATAACGTGGATTCAAAAGCTGCGGACAAACGCGGCTGACTTAAATTTGGCTCAAGAATGAAAACAAAAAATTAGAAACGCTACTATCCAAAAAAAATAAAAAATAAGGAAAATTCTATGACAAATACAAAGAGTGCTTTTGAACCAAAACGTATAGATGATATGCACTGGTCAGATATATCTAAAGTCTCTAAATCAATTCAAGATAATGTACAAAGCAAGCAAAAGATCCCGCTGTTTTATCTGCATAACGAGTCTATCAATGACTATGAAGAGGATATTTACTTTGTGAACAATAGCGATGAGATATTGAGCTTTGTTGCTCCTTATGAATTGATGAAGAGAGATTCAGATAACCCTGAGATAGTCATTTCTGTCGAGCCTAGTGAGCGTGATAAAGTTTTTACCTATACTGATGTATTACCTAAGCAAGGCGTGAAAATTGATCGTCAGCATATCATCTACGATAGTGACTATCTTAATCAAATCATCGTTTATACCATGAGTCGTGCTAGCAAAGACATATGGGGTGTATGGCGCTTGAACGTGTGCGAGAAAGGCTTATTTTCATCATCTTATCCCTTGTTATGGGAGGATGGTGCTAAACCCTCATGTGTCGTGAGCGCAGAAAAACTCAATGATTTCAAAGATCGACCTATTTTACCTCGCGTATTGCCAATACGTCAGCAGTTGTATGAGAAATGGGCTAATTATTATGACGACGCTTATGCAAGCCTGATGACAACTATTACAGATGTTATTTATCGTTATGACTTTGGCATTGTGGGATGTTATTACAATGATAATTGGGATGAGTACAGTAGTGAAGCGGAGCTGATCGCCAATCTACTGATTAAGAATAGTGCTGATAGTGTAGAGGAGGTTTTGACAATAATGACTGCGGTCTATGATTCATCGTTTGGTGCTGGATATACCACGGTGCCTAAAGAGGTCGCTGAGCATATCTATGGTCTGTGGTTAAGGTATAAAGATATCGTTAAATAATGAAAGGAGAAGGTTATGATGTTTCCGATTGAAAATAATAATACTTTTTTACTGTTCTTTCATGGTCTTGATTCGAGCAATGAAACCAGTAAGTATACTTGTATTACCCGTGAGCCTAAGTACTGTCAAACCGTCAATTACAGACAGAATTTTAATGAAATTTTTGATGTTTACGACATATTAATACAAGAAAAAATGAAACAGTATCCGCGAGTGGTCTTAGCGGGACATTCGCTTGGCGGTTGGTTTGCCAATCACTTCGCGCATAAATACAATCTACGTGCGCTATTGATAGCACCTTGTATTTATCCTAGTGAGGTCTTAGCCGATCGAATACCTGAGGTGGCTAATATGAAGCTGTCATTTCCCACCTCAAATACTGAAATGATGCGAGTCATGGTTGAGATCGAGGACGAATGCTTGGATGTAGCCGTTGCTAGACGGACGTTGGTCAACCTGCCTGAGAGCTGGGAAGTGGATTACTTTGAGCGCGGTCATCATCGAATTGCTCGCAGTGAAGATATTTGGTATCACTTAGTCCATCTATGCGAAGACCCTATCATTTGGATGGATGAGGCAACGTATCATGGGGAAGATTAACCGACACTATTGATATCATTAAAAAGTATGATCAGGTAGTAATGAGGCTTATCACTCTAAAAGAGTATATAGGAGGTAACAATTAAACTCCGATATTAATAGCGTCACCTAGGAAAATTAGATTTCATATCCCCGCCCTCTACACTATATAAATAATAGCATATAGAGCTTTTCCAGTTTGTCAGAGCAAGATTGTTCCATGGTATATGCAAATATTGATGATATTTTAAAAACCATAATATTGAGGGGTTTACTACCTAATAAGTTATAGCTTCAATCAGAACTTGATCTACTTTAGCGTTAGCTATTTCTAGTATCGATTTGAATGTTGAGCATAGCTCGACTATAAAACTGACTACATCAGTGTATTTATACGGACTCTAATGCTTGCTGGCAAGCTTCAGCTAAATAAGGGTCAACCACATCTTATTTTAGTAGCCACTTCAGATATTCAGCCCCATCTGAATGGGTAGCCAAATCTGCAACAGGCTCACTTTTATGCTTGCCAAAACTTAAATGCGTGGGTACACGTGCCATCTGGTTAAATTCATATAAGCTCTTCACATCACTTATTTCATAACCCTGACTATTAGCCAAGTCAATCAAACTACCAAGCACCAGCTCAGCAAAGTAAATGTCGGCAATGGCAGCATGAGCATCTCTTGCTTGAGCACGTGCTATATCTCGTTGAAAATGATAGAGTAGGGATACTAGCTTATGACTTTTCAGCGTAGGAAGAAGAAAATTAGCCATTGCATTGATGCATATCAACTTAGGTGTATGAGTCATATCTGTATTTTTAAGAAATGTCATATCAAAATCGATATTATGACCAGTTAAGTAATCAACACTATTAGGCAGTCTAAAATCTGTATAAGGTGGTTCACCTGCCATATCCTCATTGCAAACATGTAATATCGCCATAGAGCCAAGCTAATTTCTTTTAAAGAATTGAAGCGCTTAGCTCTCGGCTCCTGCAACACAGTCACCTTGCCATCGATGATATCAACAATAGAGTAGGCGGCCTCGGTCATATGTGGCTAGATTAATCCTGTTGTTTCTGTGTCAAGTATATATGTGGTCATAATTAGTCTTCATAAATATGAGGAACTTAGCAGTCTGTTATAGATGGTTCTATTATATCAGTCTATTTTAAGTGGTCTATTAATGGGTTTGGAGAGTGAGATACTTGGTTCCTTTGGGGTATAGTCAACGCACTCAAAAAATCAGTTTAGATGAGAGGTTAAAATATTGAATAGAATCTTAGATTTATGCTCACATTTGGGCGAAAGCTTGAGGGGTAATGGTATTGAGAATTTCGCTTTCCCTATACATGAAGTGGATAGTGTTTTAGAGGTTTACAGAACTAATAGAGTACTAATTTTAGGTGGTGATATTTATATCAAAAATTCATCTGAAAATTTTGCTCCATTTTATGAAAACTGGTTTTATGAAGGCAGTAGTGTTGAAGATAGTATAATTAAAGCTCAAGACTACCTTAGAATGTTTAAAGGAAAAGATTTATATGTCTGCTTCGTAGCCTAAAGACTAACAGTTCAACAGTTCGAAGCCTGTATAGCGCACCGATCACGATTTATTAGTATTATTAAGGTTTTTCTGGTCCTTAATACTTAATGTCTATTTTCACTAAAGCATCTTACGTGTTTTGCCAAAAATACTGGCATCAGCCAAATTGCCAAATAACATGTATCTTATGTCTAAACATTCTAAACCTTAAGAGGTGTACATGATTGAAGTTTGTCCATATCATATTGGAAGATTACTTAACTTAGTTTTTTCTCAAGATTCAATCGAACATTATCGTGAAAAAGAGGAATTTGAGAGTTTGGATTTTAGTTGTGAACCAGATGCTCGCTACGCTATAAGACGATGGATAGGTCACGGTTCAAAAGATTTGCCAGAAACATCTGAGGATAGTTTTGGAATTGGCTATCACGATGGGCTATGGGATTCGAAACAGAACAAAAAACTTTTTAAAGAAGATCTTAGATATATATTAACTAAGAATCTATTAGTTTCAAGTGCTGAGTTACCAGGAATTGATTTTAATATAAAAGATACGGTAGATAATTATGACGAATGGAGTGCACAACAAATAAAAAACTGGGAAGATCGACACCATAATTTTTTAATGTTGCTTTGGGACGAATGGTTTGATGAACCATTTGAACCAGCCAACTTAGAATTATATCGTGAGAGAGTCGATAGTGGATTTGTTTCATATCCATTTGCACCAAATTCATGGGGAAGTCCTGAATACAAAGAAAATTAACTCTATTCTCAAAAAACCCTTTAAGTACACTGAGAAGTATCCTTCTACTACCGCAATAATTCAAAACCTTGCTACCATTAGCCTATAGCCAGATGTTCGAGTCCTCACTAGGGTACCGAACCAGTGAAAGCACCTGATTGGTTAGCCATAGGTATACTCAATAAAATTCAGAGGAGCAATAGACGCTCTAAAAACAGAGTACGTTCCTGTGTCATTTAGTGTTTTTAACTCTTTTACGCCTGCAGGCTCCGGCTGTAAATCCTCGATTGCAAATTTTTATTAGTAGAGTAAAGACATAACTAATTGAGGCTAAAAGGGTATGTATCTAAACCATCAAGGCTTAGATAGATTCGCTATTTTAGAGTAGTGAGCATGTAAAAGTTGGTTCACTTCCTCAGTAGTAGCAATTCGACCTTCGACGAAATCGTCAAAAAGGTACTGAGTGTCAGGGTTTGCGTGAAGATTATCTACAGCATGACTACCACGAATCCACGCACTAATACGCCGCCGCTCTTCTATTTCCGCTTGACTCACAAGGATAGGGCGATCATCAGACATTTTTCTTTCCATTTCATAAGTTGAGGCAGTTGTCGCAATTTTTGCGATAACTGCATTTTAGAAAATGATGTAACTGTCGCAAAATTTGCGATAGTTGCCCATTAACTATTTCTCACTGTTTTTTGGGCTCTCGATTTCTGCGTCATTTAGTGTGATAGCGTGCAAATGGTACTTAAACGTTGGATATACATAGAAAGCTCACAAGATTTTAAAAGTCATTGAATAGAATAAAATATAGCCGTGATCAAATTCCTACCAGACTGAGATTTTCCTAAACTTTGCGTAAATATTAGTGCCGTAGGTAAAGGTTTTCGATGACTTCTACACGGTAAATATATGGCAGCAGTTACCAAATATACTAAAATCTAGAAGAGTAATACACGCTCTGAACCGTCCTGGGATTATCGAAAACTTAACGAATGAATATTAATATTTTTAGTTATTTCGTACCCTACATAAGAGAGCCCATCCCAGATTCTGTGTAACTGCCCTTTAGATTAAATGCTTACTAATACGGTCATCAAACATAATCATAAAACGATTAAGAGCAGCCGTCCAGTTACGAATCGGCATCGACCACCTTTTGGATGCCTGCTGGATTGCTAAGTACATCACTTTGAATGCGGCCTGATCAGACGGAAACACCTTACGCTTATTCTCCGCCGTTCGAATCACGCTGTTTAAAGATTCGATAGCATTGGTGGTATAAATCGCTTTTCTGATGTCTATAGAATACTCGAAGAACATCGTTAAGCCCTCCCAGTTATTGCGCCAAGACTTAACCACGTGCGGATACTTATCACCCCAAATCTCATCAAAGTGCTCAAGATTGGCCTCTGCCATCTCAAGCGTATCAGCGCCATAGATAGCCTTTAAATCAGCCGCTATGGTCTTCTGATCCGTCCATGGCACAAATTTCATGGAATAACGCACCATGTGTACGATACACAGCTGAACCTGAGCGTTGGGGTAAGCCGTATTGATAGCATCAGGAAAACCTTTTAAACCATCGACACAGGCAATGAGGATACCTTGTACTCCACGGTTTTGTATTTGCATCAGTGATAGATGAATACTGTCTTGACGCGCTGAACGATATTTTTAGCTATAGCGTACCGTGGCAGGGTAGTCAGTCTGTTGTCGAACGTTTTACCAAGCTAAATGGTTTGGTAGTGCTTAGACGTGATGATGAGGGCTTGTCAGACAGGCTGATGCGGATTATCTATGCTAATTGGCACGTGCTGGCAAGTGAGCGCGGGCTGGGATTTTTGCAGTTTGTTCTTGATACGCTATACCCCAAACAAAATGAAATTATGAGGCTTTGGCACTCTAAATCCTTAGCGCACAAATATCTCTCATATCTGACCGATAACTGGTTTTACATCGCGAGTATATGCTGAATAGTTACGACTAAACGTACTAGAAGCTAAAAATGTTTTACGATCTGCATACCAAGTTTGTGCGATAGTATCAAAAAGCCTCGAACCATCTTGCTCAGCGAGTTTTTCTTTTTTCTTATCTTTTGGGTTAATACCTTCGTGAATCAGTTGCTTTATTTCTAGGTTACGCTGGCGTGCTTGTTGTAATGTGATTACTGGATACTTACCCAAGGTTAGTGATTGCTGTTTACCTTGCCAGCGATAAGCACTGATCCAGACTTTGTTTCCGGTGTGTCTTACCCACAGTTGAAGGCCATCGCCATCACTATGCTTGTCAGGGCGGCTAGGGGTGCATTTTTCACTTGGGGTTAGTTTGTTGATAATAGTATGAGTTAATGACATGTTGGTATATCTCCGCGTTGGTATAATCTATACCAACAAATATACCAATATTCTATATAGTTCGCCATATACCTATACTGTTCAGAATATTTATAAAACCCCATAAAAAAAGGCTTGCCGCATCGCTGCGAACAAGCCTGATTCAAAATGTGGTGGGCCCAGTAGGACTTGAACCTACGACCAAAGGATTATGAGTCCTCTGCTCTAACCAACTGAGCTATGGGCCCTAACGTTAGACGCACAATGATACCTGATTTTTTGAATTTTTCAAGTAAAAGATAACAAGTAATCAAGAAATTTTTTATCAGTTTTGATGGTGGTCAAACGCTACCACCAGATAGGGTCAAACTACGACCACCATCCACTGTGATAATCTCGCCTGTGACATAACTTGCTTGTACCAAGTACAGTACACTATGAGCAATATCCTCAGGTTTGCCGATTCTTTGCATAGGAACGGAGGCAATAATATCTTGCTGTTTTACATTATCAAGTGCTTGATCACTATCAGACTCAGGTAAGATATTGACGCCAGGAGCGACACCATTGACGCGTATGTCTGGTGCCAGCTCTAACGCTAGCGACTGCACCATCATTCGATGCGCAGCCTTTGCCATGTTGTAGACCGTATAATTGCTGAAGGGTTTATCATGCGCGTGAATATCCAATAAGCTGATAATACAGCCTTGCTGATGTTTGAGATAGGGCACTAGCGCTTGGCTCAATAGTAAAGGCGCCTTGGCATTGGTTAGAAGTAACTCATCCCACTGGGTATAATCAATGTTACCAAGCGGGCTTGGGTAGAACCGTGACGCATTATGTACCAGTACATCTAGCTGCCCAAACGCTTCTATGATATTTTTAACAAAATCCTCTAACGCTGCACCATGATTGACTACTGCCAAGTCCGCAACAATAACCACTGCGCTGTTAGCACGGCTTTTGTTAAGTTGGTCAGCTAAGCTATTAGCTTCTTTTTCGCTACGATGACAATGAATAATGACGCGGTAGCCTTGACTGTGTGCTGCTCTGATAATGGCCGCACCGATGCGCTTCGCGCTACCGGTTACCAGCATCACCGGAGGTTGGGTGTCAGTATTCTTTGATGGCAGAGTGTTAGGTTCTTGGTTCATAGTGACAATGCTTTTTAAAATGCTGTTCAATAGGTGTCATGCGCTTGTAAGTGATCAATTCTGCTTTGGCGTAAGGCTGCACCAATAGCGGGGCCTTTAAGGTCTGGCGCAATGTCAGTCATGCCGACAGCGTGAAAGCTATTCAGTGCCAGCATCATCTGACGGTGCTGTGTTGCCAGCTGTAAGACGTGATTGCATACAAGGAGCTGTGACAGCTTATCTGGCTCTTTATGAGCACTACAAGCTTGTATAAGGTCAATCTTTTTGGCAGCGCTCAGACTGTTTATCATGCTCAGAGTTTCGGCTTGCTGAGCGAATATGGTAGCGAACTGCGTATGCGCTTTGGGGACTTTAGCTTTATTACCGATATCATTGATATCTCTTAGCGCTTTTGATTGGTCATGCGTATGTTCATTATTAAATAGTGACGGGGTCAGGCTGACCATTAACAGTGCCCAACGCTGTGACAAGTTTAGGCGCATTTGGCCTGCAAAATATAATGCTGTCTGAACCGTCTCTCGTATATGAGTGTCCTCCCAAGCATCATGCAATGGGTCAAAATACTCTGTGAGCGCACCAATCTCAAACAATTGCTGCCAGTATACTTGCGGTGATAGCTGCATCGTTGCACGGCTTGATTCTTGCCAGATACGTTCCGCACTCAAATGAGCAAGCTCTCCTGAGTTGACCAGTTGACGCATTAGGGTCAAGGTGTCTTCCGCAATGGTAAAGCCCAAATCATAATAACGCCCATAAAATCGAGCTGTCCTCAGCACCCGTAAAGGGTCCTCGCTAAAAGCGTCAGATACATGACGTAGCGTTTTGTTCTCTAAATCTTGTAACCCACCATAATAGTCAATGACTTCATCACTGATGGGGGTGTCATCAGCGAGACTAGTGACTTCGATAGCCATCGCATTGATAGTCAAATCACGACGTTGTAAATCGTCCTTTAAGCTCACATCAGGGCTGGCATGTACGCTAAAGCCTTTATACCCTGAGCCTTGCTTACGCTCTGTACGTGCAAGGGCGTATTCTTCGTGAGTGGCGGGATGCAAAAACACAGGAAAGTCGGCACCTACCTGCTGAAACCCGGCATCAAGCATCTCTGCGACGGTGGCACCAACCACAACGAAGTCTTTATCTTTAATGGGTCGTTTTAGTAGTCGATCACGGACAGCGCCGCCCACAAGGTAAATTTGCATAGTAGCCTCTTTTTGTTGAGCTATACGTCACCAGCTCAATTTTTATTCATCAAAAAAAACAGCCAATGCTTTATAAGTTACATTGACTGGTTTTAGTATAGCAGAAGGGCTCTGTCAATGGATGACAGAGCCCTTTTGAACCACATATTCATACAGCGTATGACGTGTAATTACTTCTCGTTTTCTAGGTCTTGAGCTTCCGTGACCGTAAGCGCAGTCATATTGACAATACCACGTGCGGTCGCTGATGGCGTCAAGATATGTACTGGCTTACTAGTACCTAATAAGATAGGCCCAATAGAAGCGCTACCAGTCGCTGTCTTAAGTAGGTTAAAGGCAATGTTTGATGCATCAAGGGTTGGCAAGATTAGCAAGTTTGCTGCACCTTTCAATGGGCTTGATGGCATATCATTTAGGCGGATATGTTCATTGAGTGCTGCATCCCCTTGCATTTCGCCTTCAAACTCAAAGTCTACATTCATATTGGTAAGCAGTTCATGAACCTTACGCATTTTGACAGCGCTGGCACGATTTGAAGCACCGAAGTTAGAATGAGAGACCAACGCCACACGTGGCGTGATACCAAAACGGCGTATTTGATCAGCAGCCAAAACAGTCATTTCTGCCAACTGTTCAGCGGTTGGATCTTCATGCACATAAGTATCAGCGATAAAGATATTACGATCTTGCATCAGTACAGCATTCATCGCATAAAAATCATTGACGCCTTCTTTTTTGCCAATGACGTTTTCAACATATTTTAGGTGCATCTGATAGTCACTAAACGTACCACAAACCATACCATCAGCATCACCGTTGTCGACCAGTAAAGAACCAATCAAAGTGGTTTTGCGACGAACATCACGACGAGCAAGCTCAATACTGACACCGCGACGTTTGTTTTTCTCGTAATAACCCTGCCAGTAGTCTTTATAGCGAGGATCATCATCAACGTTGACGATGGTAATATTCTCGCCAGCTTTTAGACGTAGGCCTAGCTTTTGGATATTGGCTTCGATAACTGAAGGGCGACCAACCAGGATAGGTTGCGCTAGCTTCTCATCAACGACAACTTGCACAGCGAGCAAGATATTGTTGTCTTCACCTTCACAGTAAACGATACGTTTCGGTTCGGCTTTGGCACGAGCAAAGATTGGCTTCATCACAAACGCTGAGTTATAAACAAACTCAGACAGACGCTGACGGTAGGCTTGCATGTCATCGATCGGTAGCGTGGCAACGCCTGAATCCATCGCGGCTTTCGCAACAGCAGATGCGATCTCAATGATTAGGTTTGGCTCTAGAGGGCCTGGAATTAAGTAGTCACGACCAAAGCTCTGCATCTTTTCGATGTTTCTAGCGCTGGTAGTTGGAGTGGCTTCGACATGTGCCATCGCAGCGATTGCTTTTACGCAAGCCACTTTCATCTCTTCGTTGACGGTTGTCGCACCAACATCCAATGCACCGCGGAAGATGTATGGGAAGCATAGCGCGTTGTTTACTTGGTTTGGATAGTCTGAGCGACCGGTTGCCATGATGACGTCTGGACGTACCGCATGTGCCAATTCTGGCATGATTTCAGGTGTTGGGTTGGCAAGTGCAAAGACGATAGGGTCTTTTGCCATACGGCGAACCATATCTTCTGATAGTGTACCTGGCATTGATAGGCCTAGGAACATATCGACATCGTCCATGACTTCTTCAATAGAAGTCGCCGTGGTATCACGAGCATAACGCTGTTTGGTTTCATCAAGGTTTTCACGGCTAGTGCTGATGATACCGCGTGAATCTGAAACAATAATGTTGTTTTTATTAACACCAAGTGCGCAAATGATATCTAAGCAAGAAATGGCTGCTGCGCCGGCGCCTGAACAAACAATTTTGATCTCTTCGATTTTTTTGCCAGTAATCAACAAAGCGTTTAGCATCGCTGCGGCAACAATGATTGAGGTACCATGTTGATCATCATGGAACACAGGAATGTTCATACGCTCACGTAATACACGCTCGATTTTAAAACATTCTGGTGCTTTGATATCTTCTAAGTTGATACCACCAAAGGTAGGCTCAAGAGAAGCAACGGCTTCGATGAACTTATCTGGATCATTTTGATCAATTTCAATATCAAAAACATCGATACCTGCGAACTTTTTGAATAGAACGCCTTTACCTTCCATCACTGGTTTTGATGCCAGTGGACCGATATTACCCAGACCTAGTACGGCAGTACCGTTAGTGATGACACCAACTAAGTTGTTACGTGCCGTATATTTAGAAGCGAGCTTTGGATCTTTTTGGATCTCAAGACACGGTACAGCCACACCCGGAGAATAGGCAAGTGCTAGATCGCGTTGGTTGGCCAGCTGCTTAGTTGGAGTTACCGAAATTTTACCTGGGCGTGGAAACTCATGGTAATGTAAGGCAGCTTGTTCAAACTGCTCTTTTTCTGTACTGAGGTTATCCGTATTCGAAGTGGTATCGTCATTCATAATAATTGCCATGGTTGGAATAAATTGGAATAAATTAAACGGTGATAAAAAAACGTCTAACCCTCAGAAATAATTGAATGATTGTAATCATCAGCAAAGGGCTTTGAACGTTAAATGACTAACGACCATCAGAATCACGGTCGTTGATCAAAAATCAGGTCAAAAAAGCAATCTAGCAAAAATAGTCATTCTACCATTATTGGCAATTCACTGCCTAGTCAACCGTATGGAAGCGTGCGAATAATATAATAAAATGATATTCGTTATTTATCTGGTTGATAATGCCAAAAAACACAGACAAATATCAACCTTAATTTGATAATATATTCAAAATATTACAGTATACATCCATATTAAGATGAGCAGCTAATAGGCATTTGCGGTACGTTCGGCGCCGGTGCACTCGTATCGAGATCAGTCGCGATCTCTTGGATGTGATAAGGGTTAGCCAGCAAGCGATAGACACGATCGACTTCTTCAAACTGACCTTGCTCTGCGGCAGTAATGGCACGCTGCGCCATACTATTGCGCAAAACGTACACAGGGTTATTGGTCCGCATATCGTTGATTGCTTGTTCAATTGGTAATTGCTCAACCTGCGCCAGATAACGTATAGACCAATCTTGCCATACTTGCTGTGCCTCAAGGCTTAATTCAGTAGTCATGGTAGTCAGTAATTTTTGCTCATATGGGTGATCGTTTGGCGCGACCAAACCGAGGAGCGCGCGGAAACTATTGGTATAATCGAGCAAGTTGTCTTCTAACAGCGTTAACCATTCAAAAGCCAAGCTCAGGCTGTCGCTTTGGTGTGGTAGTCCAAGCTTGCGACATAGACCTTGCTGGTAATGCTGCATAAAGGTCGATTCGTAAGGTGCCAAGCACTCAGAGAGTGTCTCACGGCTGATACCTTGCAAGCGCATAAAATGCGGCAGCCAAACGTTTAGATTCCAATGACCGATAGCGGGTTGGTTTTGGTAGGCGTAGCGACCAGTATGGTCAGAGTGATTGTTAATCCATGCAGGATTGAAGCGCTCCATAAAGCCAAACGGCCCGAAATCCAAAGTGCTACCTGTAATAGATAAGTTATCCGTGTTCATCACGCCATGTGCAAAGCCAATCAGTTGCCAGTCAGCAATCATGCGTGCAGTGCGCTCAACGACTGAGGTCAAAAAAGCTGCTATGGGCGCATCGCTATCGCGGCACTCTGGATAATAAGTATCAATCATATAGTCGGTAAACTCACCGAGTAAGTCAGGTGCAAAGCTGGCAATCCATTCGGCATGACCGAGGCGAATATGGCTATCAGCGACACGCATTAATGCCGCACCCGCTTCGATACGCTCACGGCGCACTCTCGTATCAGAGACAACAAACCCCAAGGCATTAGAAGAGGAGATATCAAGCTGCGTCAACGCGTGACCGCATAAGTACTCTCGAATCGTACTACGTAAGACCGCACGTCCGTCACCCATGCGTGAGTAAGGCGTCAGGCCAGCTCCTTTGAGGTGCAAGTCTTGAGGTTGTCCATTGCTATCGAGCACTTGCGCCATCAGCAAACCGCGTCCGTCACCCAGTTGCCCAGCCCATTGTCCGAACTGATGACCTGCATAGGCCATTGCCAATGGTTTAAAGTCAGATGGCACATATTGGCCACCCAATATCTCAACCCAATTGGTCATTAGGTCTTCATTGTCTGTCCAACCTAACTGCTGTGCGACTTGGGCATTGAAGTGTCCAGCACGTGGAGCGTCCAGTGGCGTGGGCGGCTGCTCATGATAAAGGCGCGTGTCGAGGTTGACATAAGTATTTTGATAACGCATACAGGCCGTTTCCATTAAAATATAAAAGTGAGAATGTCACTATAACATAGCACTCATATGGCATCGTTGCACTCTGTCCATCTCTTGTAATATCTAGCCAAAAAATAAAACTAGCTACTTTGGATGAGCTGAATTTAGTAGACTAGATGGTTACTGTCTCTAGGTTGGAGATCGCAACGATTCAGCCTATATATTTCACTATTTACTACGATGATAAGATTATTAAAAGTAGAGGCATTGACATAAACCATAAATTATAAACAAAAAAATCCCCCTATCTAGGACGGATAGGGGGAAGGAGAAACGTTACGATTACAGTAGCTGATTATGCTATTTAAGCGGCTTTTTGGCTGACACCAATAGAACGAAAAGCATTTTTCAAGTTATTGTTATGCTCAAGAATTTTTTGCTCAATCTTGGCATAATCATGCTTCAACTTATCATCAGCTTCATGCAAGCGATCAGCGAACTCTGTCTTTTTGAGTTCAATCGTTTTTGCTTTTAGCGCCTGCCACTCTGCAACAGTCTGTGTAAAGGCATCGTATTCAAACTTAATACGATCTTGGAAGCTCTTCATCGCGTGAGGAAGATCAATGCCACTGTTTGTAGCCGTATCAATTTGCTGCTGTGCGGTTTTGAACTGCATTTGAACTTCAGCATGTTTGATCGTCGTATCATCCACGGTACGCAGATCAGAAGCCAAACCAATCTTTGATAAACCAGCGATTAACCATTTGGTTGGATCATACTGCCACCATTTTACGCCATTACGATAGTCGTATTGGAAGAAGTGATGGTAGTTGTGATAACCCTCACCCCACGTAAAGATAGCCAAGAAAAAATTATCACGTGCAGTATTGGTATCGGTATAAGGACGATTACCAAGCATATGGCATAAAGAGTTGATAAAGAACGTAAAATGATGCGTCAGTACTAAGCGTAGTAGCCCTGCAATAACCAATGTACCCCAGACATCACCAAGCAACCAGCCAATAGCGGCAACCATACCAACGTTCATGGCAACGACCCACAGACCATAATACTTATGTTGTATCTGTAGTACTCTGTCTTTGGTCAAGTCAGGAATGTTTTTATAGTCGAACTTGCCACTAGGATAATTACGCAGCATCCAGCCGATATGACTGAACCAGAACCCGCGTTTTGCTGAATACGGATCTTCTAAACGATCATCGACATGACGATGATGGACACGGTGACCAGAGACCCAGTCAAACGCAGAGCCCTGTACCGCTAGGGTAGAACCAAGCAATAAAAAGTTTTTAACGACTGGGTGCGCTTTATAAGCACGGTGCGCCAATAGACGATGGTAACCAGCTGTAATGCTCATACCTGTCCATACCATGAAGGCACCAAATACGCCCCAAACAGGTGCGCTCACTTCATGAGTAAATAAGTACCATGGTGTAATGATAGCAGCAGCGATTGGCGTCGCTACCAAAATAGTCGCTGGAATCCAGTTGATAGGCGCTTTTGTAAATTCAAACTCGCGCATATCAATGCTTTGCTCTTTTGTCAGAACATCAGTTTGCTCAGAAGCGTTAGCGTAGTTGCGTTTTGCGGTAGGCTGCTCGTCAAGCGCCATTTGCGCTTTCTTTTCATCAAAACGAGTCTTGAAACGCGTGACTTGAGTGCTGGCGTTCTTTACAAACGTATCGCCAGATTTGATAGCGAAACGTAAGCCTTTAAGCGGTAAGCCAAGTGCTTTTTTTGCAATCATATAATATCCCTAACGGTATTAATTTAAGTCCCCATAGTACCTGAAAAAACGTATAAAGTGAACACTTATACACTATAAAAATATTGCTAAATAACAATAACTTGTATGAATTATAGGCTGTATGAGTCAAAAATGCCGATGACTTGTCAGGCATTAAGGGGAAGTGTAAGTAACGCTATAGATATGTAGGGACTATGAGGGTGAAAAAAGAGATTTATCCAAAAGTGAAAAAATATGGATAGACGGTTCAAGGTAGTAATAAATGACGTGGAAAGTCAGTAATAATCACGTCGGTATTCCAGCTTATAAGCTGCTCGATCGTATGGATATCATTGACCGTCCAAGCGCTCACAGGCAACCCATAACGGTGACTGTGTTTGATAACGTCTTGGGTCAAAAGCGGATAATGAATACCTAACTGAATACAACCAAGCTGC
Source organism: Psychrobacter piscatorii (assembly GCF_904846415.1). GTDB lineage: Bacteria > Pseudomonadota > Gammaproteobacteria > Pseudomonadales > Moraxellaceae > Psychrobacter > Psychrobacter piscatorii. Next base: position 16,918 of record NZ_CAJHAR010000003.1, read on the forward strand.
AAAGCGGTGTTTGTCGCTCCTGCCAAGGCATCTGGCGTGCGAATCAACAATCCTCGTGGTATGCGAGATAATAGTTTGTGGCGTTGCAACCGATTATGCAACTCCACATCAAAGCTGGTCAGCACCACTGGCAAGCTGGCAAGCGGTGTATCGATAAGCTCTTGCACCAGTGCATTAACCAATACTGCATAATTGGTTCGATTGTGAGTTTTAATCTCAAGCTCAATCACCTTAAATCCGCTCAATACAGGTGCTATATTGGCTAAAGTCATGATTGGCTGCCCAAATTGTAAGCGGCACTGAATCTCTGTGAGCCCGAGTTGATCAACACGCGACTGTTGACCACACATACGCTCCAAATCATCGTCATGGAACACAATCAAGTGACCATCCGCATTCAGTTGAATATCAAATTCAACCCCTGCCAAGCCTTGTGAAGTTAGATTTTGAGAATACTTAAAGCCTGAAAAGGTATTCTCTAAACTCTCTCCGCGAGCGCCACGATGACCTAATAAACGCGTGTTTTTAAAATTTACCATATCACATGACTACTGACTGATTTTACGACTCATCATATATCGTCATGACATCAACGTCTAATAGAATTTGTGGCGTGAACCACTGCACTTTGTCTCTGATGTTTCAGAAGATGATTCTCTAGTATTTGTTATGTTTTTGCAACCAAACACGGGTTTTACCCATAATGAGGGGCGCTATTTGTATATCCATGGGCTACACTAATGACCATTTCAACCAAACACCGTATAATGATGTGGTTTTCAAGTCTATCGCAGACCGTTAATGACACCATTGTTTTATAAGTCTGCAATGCAGTTTGAGTGTTAAATACTGTCCATCAGTGGCGGTAAGAACCAGTAAATTGGGAGTAAAGTAAATATGAGCGTAGCAAATATAAGTTTGAGCAAGTGGCATAAAGTGGCTGGAATCGGAATAGTATGTGGTTTGGCGCTTGCAGGCTGTGATCGCTCAGAGAAAGAAGATACTGCCGATACGGCAGAGATGACGGAACAAGAGCCAGTAGCGACCGAAAGTGCCGTCGCTCCTGCGATCAATTGTGATGACCCGATGGTACAAGACCGTCTCAAATCTGCTTTAAAAAATACGCTCAACCAACAAGCACAAGCACTGGCTGCTAATTATGCAAATGATGCCGAGATTAGCCTAGAAAGCGGCGTTATTACTGAAAAAATCAATGGCGTGGTTATCGATGTGCAAAACGCTGCCATACTACAAAAAGCCAATGACAATGGTATGACAACGTGCCAAGCAAGTGTCAGCATGACACTGCCAAGTGAAGATTTGTATCAAGCCAGTCAAGTGCAAGCGGCTAACAATCAGCCAAGTCTGCAATCTCGTTTGGCGCAAGACAATATCCGTATCAATAACAACATGCTCGTTGATGACGCCTTTACTTATGTTGTCGGCACTCAAGGCGGGCAAGTGCGCACGCGTATTGCTGGACAGCCAGCATTGATTACTGTAGTTTCAGATGTGATGGCAGGCTCTGTGTTGAAATCTGCGATGGATGAGGAGCGTGCTGAGCGCCGTGCAGCGGCCCAAAGCAGTAGTAACAACACCCAAGCAGCACCCGCTCGTCAGCAGCCTAGAACCATCACGCCAGTTGAGCCAATTCGTCCTACTGAACCTGCGACGCCGCCAACCATCAATAAACCGACCAGCAGCCAAAACAGCTCGACAGACAACAACCAAGCAGTGGCTACTACTACTGAGACCAAAAAACCAGTAACGCCAGCGACGCCAAAAGCAGTGCCGAAAGATGAAACCATCGATATGGTCATCATTGAAGATGACAGTGCTACTTATTAATTTTGCAGTTTTATGAATAATTAGCAACTGGTAGTTAATAAATACTGCTAGGTTAAAAAACCCCGCAACATGAGTGCTGCGGGGTTTTTTATAATCGAAAAATTAACCTGGTTTAAAGGATGCTAGCAAGATTAGGTTTGATTCACTAGCGATTGTCAGCGAAGTTTTGCAAGACTTGACTGTCCCATAGTACTTCAGAGACTTGTTCGGGATCCGTACAAAAGCGCGCGGCGACAAATAACCAATCAGATAGGCGATTGATAAAGCTGATGGCAGTGCGGCGTATGGCTGCTGGGCGTTGCTCTTGCAATAATACAGCTTGGCGCTCAGCTCGGCGACACACACTACGTGCGACATGCAACTGGCTCACCAGTACAGAACCTGTGGGTAAAATAAAGTCTTTTAGTGGTGGCAGCGTGGTATTCATCATATCGATTTGTTGCTCTAGCCACTCGATATGAGTAGCATTGACGCCCTCATATTCTGGCATGGCAAGCTCACCGCCGATATTGAACAATAGATGCTGAATAATAACTAAGGCTTGAGAAAAATCCTTGCTGATAGACTGGCCTTTGTTTCTTTGTAGTTGAGCACGCACCAGTCCGATATGTGAGTTGAGCTCGTCGATATCACCCATGACACCGAACAGATTATCAGCTTTACTGAGTCGACTGCCATCAGCCATACCAGTGCTGCCATCATCTCCAGTACGCGTGTATATTTTGCTTAATCGATTGCCCATCTTTACATCCTTAATGGTTTTTATGATTGAATGGTGGTAGTTGCTTGCTCATTGTAGTATTTTACGCCTGTTTTCGCTAAGATAATGGGTTACGTTAAAATTATAATCATATCATCGGTACGACTTGCTTATTTGCTGCGGCTGATATTTTCAATCTATTTATTTTATTTATGCTAAAAGGCTCTTTTATTATGACCACACCACTTGCAGATGCGATGTCTCAACTTGCTATTTATGACTCACTGACTGGCGGCAAGCGTCCGTTTGAACCACTCAAAGCAGGGAAAGTGGGTATGTATGTGTGTGGTATGACCGTCTATGATTATTGTCATATCGGGCACGCTCGAATGATGATTGGGTTTGATATGGTGGTACGTTGGCTCACCCAATTGGGTTATGACGTCAATTACGTGCGCAATATCACTGATATTGATGACAAAATTATCGCGCGCGCCGCCGAGAATGGCGAAGAGATTGGAGCGTTGACCCAGCGCTTTATTACAGCGATGCATGAGGATTTTGCAGCCCTTGGCTGCTTGGCACCTGATGCGGAGCCGCGCGCGACTGATCATATCGATGATATGCAAACCATGATTGAGACGCTGGTCACAGGTGACTATGCGTATGCAGGCGACAATGGCGATGTCTACTATGCAGTCGATAGTTTTGCGGATTATGGCAAATTGTCTAAGCGCAATCTTGATGAGATGCAGGCAGGCTCACGTGTCGATGTCGAAAATGATAAACGCAATCCATTTGACTTTGTGCTCTGGAAAGCGGCGAAACCGGATGAGCCGCAGTGGGCGTCACCTTGGGGACAGGGGCGTCCGGGTTGGCATATTGAATGCTCGGCCATGTCGACCAAGTGCTTGGGCAATACCTTTGATATTCATGGCGGCGGTCACGACTTGCAGTTTCCGCATCATGAGAACGAAATTGCCCAGTCCGAAGCAGCGACGGGTTGTGAGTACGCGCGTAACTGGATGCATGTTGGATTTATCAATGTTGATGGCGAAAAAATGTCCAAGTCATTGGCTAACTTTTCAACCATTCGTGATGTGATAGCAAAATACCTGCCCGAAACCGTGCGTTTTTTCTTGCTATCTAGCCATTATCGTAGCCAAGTTAATTTCTCTGATAGCGCATTAGATGAAGCTCATAATAGCCTAAGCAGGTTATATAATGCATTAAAATTGGCTGAACAGCAGAAAGGACAAGCAATCGTAATTGATAAAAACTTGACCACCGAAGCTTATCGTACGGCTGCTGGACAAGATTTTATCAAAGCCATGAATGATGACTTCAATAGCTCAACGGCAATTAGTGTTTTATTTGGTCTAGCACGCGACATCAACAAAGCCATCAAGGCTGAAGAAGTCGAGACAGCATGGCAGTTGGCACAGCAATTAAAAGCATTGGCTCAGGTATTGAATATATTACAACAACCCGTGCAGCAGTTTTTGCAAGCGGTGATTGGTGATAAAGCAGAAGATGGTTTGACTGATTCGGCTATTGACGGGTTAATCGTCGAGCGTGCAGATGCCAAAACCAACAAAAACTTTGCGCGTGCTGATGAAATACGCGAGCAGCTAAAAGAGGCTGGTATTGAGCTTGAAGACAGTCGCGCTGGTACAACATGGCGCCGTGCATAGATATACAGACGCTGTGCATCAGATTACATACGCATGCTAATAAATTAAGTCAGCTCACGCTGGCTTTTTTTTGCAGAGTGCTTTAGGTTAAAGCATACCGAATGCACTTTTTATATCCGTTCCTTTTGTAGACCAGTGGCTTTGAAAATATGAATACTCTTAAAAATAATAATGCTGATGATCGTGGCATAGCAATGGATATTGACGGTGGTCACCGCCGCGATGTAGAGCGTAATAATTTCCGCTACAATGCACTGCAGGTGGTTTTAGGGTTTCTTATTATAGCCATTAGCGCTATCTATGTACCCGCCAGTGCGGCAAATGAGCAAGTCTCAAATGAGGAAGGCCGCTCACAAGTCGCTAGCAAACCTGAAAATTTGGCTGAGTACGCTGTCCAACAAATAAATACAATCAAAGACGAAAATATTAGCGTCTCTGGTATTACTGAAGAGATATTTGATCCCACTGAGCGTAGCGCGGTACAGCAAGCAGGGACGTTGCAAGGTGATGTGGGACTGACAGGGGAGTATAGCGAGAATTATTACTTACTCAATAAACTCAATGTCGGGTTACCACCATTAGCTGAGCCACCAAATTTGGCGACGCCGCTTGCGACCTTAGAGTTTTTTCAATCTGCGGTGATGAAGCAGCAGTATGATTTGGCCGCTTATGCACTCAATATGAATCTGATTGATGAGCAAAACCAGCGTACCCGTTCGCTTGATTTGACCAAGCAGCTTGATTTTTTACTATCTGAAAAAGAGCTATACGTATTTGATGATATGCCCGATCGTCCTGATGGTCTTATCGAACCACCACTGGGTAACGATAGTAGTGTTATGGGTATTCCTAGACGCTCTATCCAGCTGGGTTATATCGAGTACCGAGAACGCCGTGTTCCTGTTTATTTGGAGCGGGTAAGGGTAGGTGATCAGGCGCCAGTTTGGATGTTCTCTGCGCAGACAGTGGGTAATATTGAAAACTTATATAAACAATATCATCCATCAGAGTTTGAGCGTTATTTACCTACTTGGTTGAAATTCCAGTTTTTTGGTATTGCCTTATGGGAGTTTTCAGCGCTCATCCTGTTTTTCTTATTTACCATGGGCGTCGGTTGGATATTAAGTAAAAGCACGGAAAAACTCATCAGCCGTTATGTTGATAATGAAAAATACAACATCTCTGCTAGCAGTGCCAATGGTGTGGCAGATTTGGTCAGCAAACTGACCGTGCCACTAACCTTTACTATCAGTTTTTCGCTCGTTTTTACCTTAGTCTCTGGTGGTTTTCCTTATCTAGATGCAGTGGCTTCATCAACTCGTCCGCTGATTTGGACGGGGTTGGTATTCAGTGCGATGTGGCTAGGCATTCGTGCCATCAATTTCTTTGCCAACCGTTACCAAGACATGCAGATTGAAAACCTAGGAGAGGAGCATTTTGATAAAGTGCGCCGTCGTCGCACTTATGTGTCGATATTCCGCCGCGTTTTCATTTTTGTCATGATATTGGGTAGTATCTGGATAGGACTGAGTGAGTTTGCCAATATGGAAGGTCTTGGCAAAACCTTACTGACTTCAGCTGGTATTGCTGGCGTGGTCATTGGTATCGCCGCTCAGCCCATATTGGGTAACATCATTGCTGGAGTGCAGGTGGCAGTGACGCAGCCTGTACGGATTGGCGATAGCGTGATAATGGATGGCAATTTCAGTACTGTGGAAGACTTGCGTTACACTTATGCCGTACTCAAAACATGGGATGAACGCCGACTAATCGTGCCGATGCGTGAGTTGATTACCGAAAAAGTTGAGAACTGGTCTCATACCGAAGTGCACCAGACCTGTCCTGTGTTTTTATACATCGACTATGGTGCAGATATTGAGGCCATTCGCCAACAGTTCATATCAGTGACAAAGGATAATGAGCTATGGGACAATAAAACTGAGCCTGTAGTCTTTGTGGTTGAAGTGACAGAAAACACCATTCAGCTGCGCGGCGCTGTTGCCTCAGTAGGCCCCATTGAAGCATGGACGCTCGCTTGTGAAGTACGAGAGCAGATGCTTGGCTACTTGCATGAGCAGCAGAATAAGTATTTACCGACAGAACGTTTTACGTTAACAGAAAATCCTTAACGCTCAGAGAGAGTTAGTCGCTATAAAAAAGCGTCATTAACTATACAGTGCATGTTTGTCATCGGCAAAGATATAGAAGATGTATTTGTGTAAAATAATCTGACAAATATAGTATGTCAGAGGGGTGCTTATTTGTTATAATGTGGCGTTATTTTTATAGGATAACTGAGTGGTTAGCCATGAGTCAGCACTGTGTATGCAGTTGCAATGATTGATATGCCTAACTCTGAGCTCCTACCCATCAAAATAACCACCACTAGGGGTCTGTATGTTGCGAATTGTCGATGAAGCCTTAACCTTTGATGACGTTTTATTATTGCCAGCCTATTCTGAAGTTCTGCCAAAAACTGCCGATCTGTCTACCCGTTTGACCAAAAACATCACGCTAAACCTTCCGCTGATCTCTGCGGCTATGGATACAGTAACCGAGTCTGAGATGGCCATTACTATGGCACAGCTGGGCGGAATGGGTATCTTGCACAAGAGTATGGATATCGAAAAGCAAGCAACACAAGTACGCCGCGTCAAAAAATTTGAAGCGGGTACGGTTGTTGACCCAATCACCGTACATCCAGAGATGACGATTGGTGAATTGCTACGCTTGACGCAAGACAATAATATCTCAGGCGTACCTGTGGTCGAAAAGGGTACAGATAACGTAGTAGGTATCGTTACTCACAGAGATTGGCGTTTTGAGACCAACTTGTCATTGCCAGTTAGTCAGATCATGACACCAAAAGAGCAGTTGGTCACCGTACATGAAGGTGAGAGCAACGAGAATATCAAAAGATTGCTACATGAGCATCGCATCGAAAAAGTCATCGTTATCGACGACAACTTCCGCTTACGCGGCTTAATTACGGTCAATGACTTTGCCAAAGCCGAAAACAATCCAAATGCGTGTAAAGACGAGAAAGGTCGTCTGCGTGTCGGTGCAGCGGTTGGTACAGGTGCAGACACGCAAGCACGCGTCGAAGCATTAATCGCTGCTGATGTTGATGTGATCGTAGTGGATACGGCGCATGGTCACTCAAAAGGCGTGATTGATAAAGTCTCTTGGATCAAGAAAAACTATCCGCATGTTCAAGTTATCGGTGGCAACATCGCAACAGGCGAAGCGGCACTTGCACTACGTGATGCTGGCGCTGATGCGGTAAAAGTTGGTATCGGCCCTGGATCTATCTGTACCACGCGTATCATTGCCGGTATCGGTGTACCACAAATATCAGCTATTGATAATGTTGCTAGTGCATTAAAAGACAGTATCCCATTGATCGCTGACGGCGGTATCCGCTACTCAGGTGATATGGCAAAAGCGATTGCTGCTGGTGCATCGTGCATCATGGTAGGCTCATTGATGGCTGGTACAGAAGAGGCACCAGGTGAAGTTGAGCTGTTCCAAGGCCGTTATTACAAAGCTTACCGCGGTATGGGTAGTCTGGGTGCGATGTCTGGATCAAACGGCTCATCAGACCGTTATTTCCAAGATGCCAAAGATGGCGTAGAGAAACTCGTACCAGAAGGTATTGAAGGCCGCGTTCCTTATAAAGGACCTGTCGCTGGTATTGTCAACCAATTGGTTGGTGGCTTACGCTCATCAATGGGCTATACAGGCTCTGCGACTATCGAAGATATGCGCACCAACCCACAGTTTATCAAAGTCACATCAGCAGGCATGAAAGAGTCACATGTTCATGATGTACAGATCACTAAAGAAGCGCCGAATTACCGTGTAAACTAATCGGTATTTTATAGCTCTGTATTGTTTGAGAACTGGCTCAGTTGCAGAGCTGTAGTGACGTTGAGATACAAACAGCCAACAATGCTCTGTTATTGTTGGCTGTTTTTTTTGTAGAATATAAAAGCATATTATTACAATAGCAGTATTGCCTGCGTATACGCTTGGCCTTTTATTTTTAGACTTGAGGAACATACATAATGAGTTACTTTGGCACTGATGGTATCCGTGGAAAATTTGGTGAATTGCCTATTACCCCTGACTTTATTTTAAAACTGGGTTACGTAACTGGACAGGTGCTCATAGAAGCCAACGACAACCCTGCACGCAAACCAAGCGTGGTCATCGGCAAAGATACTCGTCTCTCAGGTTATGTCATTGAAGGTGCTCTGCAAGCAGGTTTTAATGCGGCTGGTGTCGATGTTTATATGCTTGGTCCACTGCCAACGCCAGCGATTGCACATTTGACTCGCAGTTTTAATGCCGATGCTGGTGTGGTTATCTCAGCGTCACATAACCCTTACTATGATAACGGCATCAAGTTCTTTTCAGGTAGTGGCAAAAAAATCAGTGATGAGATGCAGGTAGCTATCAATGATAGATTAACGGCAATCATGAGTGACGCTAATAACAACAATGCCACGATGCCTATCCTTGACCCTGCAAACCTAGGAAAAAACAACCGGATTGACGATGCAAAAGGTCGATACATTGAATTTTGCAAAGGCAGCTTTCCATATCAGTATGATCTAAGCCATCTGACCGTCGTGGTTGATTGTGCCAATGGTGCAGGCTATAGCGTCGCACCTAGAGTCATGCGGGAGCTTGGTGCTAATGTTATCGCTATCAATAATACTCCAGACGGCATCAATATCAATGCTGAGTGTGGCTCTACCCATCCTGAAGGTCTACAAAAGGCTGTGCTTGAGCATGAAGCAGATGTCGGTATCGCGCTTGACGGTGATGGCGATCGCATTGTGATGGTTGATGAGACAGGTAAGCTGGTTGATGGTGACGGTATCTTATATGTGCTCGCGACCCAAGGACTCACCAAAGCGAAAGGCGTCGTTGGTACGCTCATGAGTAATATGGGATTAGAGTTGGCACTAAAAGCAGCAGATATTGATTTCACTCGCGCAAAAGTAGGCGACCGATATGTCATGCAAGATCTGGAAGCCAATGGCTGGATACTAGGTGGCGAGCCGTCTGGACATATTCTGTGTCTAGACAAAAGCCGTACAGGCGATGCGATCATAGCAGGATTGCAAGTATTGGCTGTGATGCAAGCGCAAGGACGTGCACTGAGTGAGCTGGTCGAAGGGTTTGACGTACTACCACAGAAGCTGGTCAATGTACGCTTGTCTCAGATGCAAGACCCATACAAGCATGAAGAACTGGTCGCCGCTTTTGACAAAGCACAGACGACTTTAGAAGGTCGTGGTCGTCTTCTTATTCGCCAATCAGGTACAGAGCCTATGATTCGAGTCATGGTTGAGTCTGATGATGAAATAGAGTGTGATGTAATGGCAAATGATTTGGCCGATCTTATCAAGTCAGTGCTAGGCTAATAGTATTCAAGACTTAATACTCAAAACTTAGTATTCAAAGCTTAACACTCAAGATCACAATGGTGAAATGTCATAATTTTATAATAAGGAATGACCATGAGCATGGACTTTACCGACCAACGCCTTTCATATGAAAAAGGCGAGCTTGATCAACAGTCAGTACCAGCATCACCATTTGAGCTATTTAAGGCTTGGATGGATGAGGCGATAGCGCAAAAAGTGCAAGAACCTTATGCTATGAGTTTGGCAACCTGCGGTGCAGACAACAAACCTAGCGTCCGTATCGTGTTACTACGTGAAATTACGGATACAGGTATTGTTTTTTATACCAATTATGATAGCGCGAAAGGACAGGATATTGTAGAAAACCCCAATGCTGAAGCACTATTTTTTTGGCATGAGCTGGAGCGCCAAGTTCGTATCAGCGGTCGTATTGCTAAAATTGATGCTGAAAAATCTGCTAACTATTTTCAAAAACGTCCACATGATAGCCAGATAGGTGCTTGGGTCAGCCAACCGCAAAGCGGCGAAGTGGCGAATCGCGACATAATGGAGCAAACATTCGAGCAACTGCAAGCAGAATATGCAGATGGTACTAGCGTACCAACACCAGCGTTTTGGGGTGGATATGAGATCACGGTCGAAAAGATTGAGTTTTGGCAAGGTCGCGCCAACCGTATGCATGACCGCATCGTATATACGCAAAATAATGATGATAGTGAGAGCGTTGAACGCTGGACGACCAAGCGTCTACTACCATAGTGTTTGGCTGATTTTGAAATCCTAGATCATTTAAAAATATGAAAAAGCCACTCTATATCCAGTTTTTCGGGTATTTAGAGTGGCTTTTTTATATCAGTGATTTGCTTTATTTGGCATTATTTAGCATTGGTATCGACATCCACAGAAACGGACATGCCAGGACGCAAGCGTGCAAGCTCAGGTTGATTTGGATCCAAGTCGATACGTACTGGGATGCGCTGAGCAATTTTTATGTAGTTACCTGTCGCAGGATTGGCGGCACCTGCACTAAACTCACTGCCAGTGGCTGGTGAGATGTTGCTCACATGACCCGTAAACTTGGCACCGCCAAGCGCATCCACATGAATAGTAGCTGGTTCGCCGATTGCCATACTGGCTATTTGGGTTTCCTTAAAGTTTGCGATAATCCAGATACCTTTTGGTACGATATACATGAGCTGGGTGCCCGCACTAACGTACTGGCCTTCTTTGACACTGACTTGGCTCAGCTGACCGGACTCAGGTGCTGTGATGATCGTATTATCGAGATTAATTTGTGCTTGCTTTACACCTGCCTCAGCACTTTTGATATTTGCATCTAGCGAGGGTTGGGTGCCACTGGTTTTGGCGCGGTTTTGTTGCGCGGCTTGTAAATTGGCTTCAGCCTGTTGCACACTTGCCTGTGCTTGAGCAAGTTGCGCCTTGATATGAGCCACTTCTGCTTTTGATACCGCACCGATAGCATCTAAGCCTTGATAGCGATTGACGTCTTCACGAGCGCTCTCGACATTGATTTTGGCACTATATAAGTCTGCTTTTCGTGCTTCGATTTGTGCTTGACTGGATTGCGTGTCTTGATCATTGGTAGAGCGACTGGTGATCGCCACTTCAGTATTGGCCTCTGCTTGTTCAAGTTGCTGCTGAAACGTTCGATCATCTATTTTTATCAGTAGATCGCCCGCTTTTACATCAGCAAAATCCTGCACCGCCACTTCGGTGACATAGCCGGAGACTTGCGGACTAATAATAGTGGTTTGACCTTTGACAAAGGCGTTATTGGTTTGTTGCACCGTAGGCGTAAATGGTGGCAGCTTCCAAGCGTATAAAATCAAGGCCACACCAATGACAATCAACACAATCAATAATCCTAAATTCAGGTAGGATTTTTTCTTGGGAGACCAGCCAGCCGTATTTGAGATCGGCTCTTTTGGCGGCATAGGCGTTTCATTATTATCGTCTTGATTTGCTACAGAGCTCTCTACGGAGTTATCCTCACGCACGCTATCAGGCGTATCAGTAGCTGATTTTATCTCAGATGTATCGGCTTTCTTTTGCGTAGCGCTTGCAGCGGTATCTACTGGAGCCGTAGCAGACTCTGTACGTGTGTCTGTTGCTGGAGCATCAGTTGACGTCTGAGGTATTTTATTAAGCTCATTTGGTTTTTCTTGGCTCATGACATGCTCCTAAATGTTAATAATCAAATATCTGAATATTCTGACTATAAATGAATATGATAAAAAATTACTAATATAATAAGTTTAATTATTTTGTTTCGCGCATCTTGGCGATGACAGCGAGCTCTTTGGCCAGTGGATTGCGCTTGTGGTAACGGTTATAAAGATAATTGAGCAGCAAAATAATCGTAACAGCAGTAGCAAGACAAGCCATCAGAAAAAACAGATCGCTGTATGCTGAAACCGTTGCTTGGCGCTGAATACCTTGCAGTACTTGGCTAACTGCACCGGCATTTGCTTGAGCCGCGTCAGTGGTCTGATTCGACAGCATATTACGAGTACCTGCCACTTGAGCTCTAAATGCAGGGTCGCCCAAATTCAATGAGTTGACCATATCTGCATAATGCATTTGTGTACGAATGGTCGTAAATGCCTGAATGGCTGCCGCACCTGCCAGTCCGCCAACTGTTTGGGAGATGCCAAAAATCACTGAAAAACTAATAATATACGCAGGACCACTGCCAATAGCTCGCAAAAACCCTTCAAAAACCAAAGGCCCCATGAAATACACCGCGGCAAAGGCAATCAAAAACTGGCTAAGATAAAACATATAGGGTGCTGAATTAATAGACACACCAACATCCATCCAAGACCCTAAGGCAATCAATGCCACTGCAAAAATAACAGGTCGGCGCAAATCCATCGCGTTGGTACTAAAAATACTAATAATCAAAGCCAGTGCACTGGCGGCTATAATAACAGCATAAAAAGTAACCAGCTGATCGTTACCGTAGCCAAGGTTGGCGAGCAAGCCTGCCGCGCCGACGTTTTGCTCAGATAGCAAAATCCGCATGACAGCGCCCGTCACCATAAAGGCAATAATATTGCGGCTACGCATCCAGCGCACTTGTAGCATCGGATTTTTGCGATGTGTCTCAATCCATAACGCGATGCTAATCCCGACGATAGCAATCATCAGTGGATAGACGAGCCAAGGTGTCGTCCACCATAAAATCCTACCTTGTACTAAAACGACAGCCAATGCAGCCAGACCACTAGCAAAAAAACCAAAGCTTACAAAATCCAATTTCTCAAATACTTTTTCTGTATTCCCTGGTGGTAGCTCTAATATATTGATCAGCCCAAAACAAATCAGCGCCAGACCAAATTGAAATAAAAATAAGTTTTCAAGCTGACCGTCGATGGCGAGGTAGGGCGAGATGACACGTGATAATGGAATACCAAACTGTACCAGACCAAAACCCAATATGAGGCCACTAGTACGTTTGACGGTTGGCATACCTTGCAGACAATAAAATAAGCCCAATACGGTCATACCACTTGCCACCATACCACTAAGACCCCTAGCGACAATCTCTAAATAATAGGGCTCAATGCTAATATTAGGTGTGTCTAACAAGTGACTACTGATCAGCCACTGTAGACTGGTGGCGGCTAACAAAAATGACAGAGTGATTTTGCTAAAAAGCGACATGCCAAATTGCTGACGAATTTTGTATAGCAGAACGGTGATACAGGCATTGGTCATATTGTAACTGACCGATATCCAACCACCTTCAGCTGGCGTCAAACCCAGCTGACCCTGAATTTGCGTCAGGTTGGCGACAAGTAGACCATTTTGGAAGCTGGCTGTGAGACCCACAAAAATCCCAATAAGCAAATAAAATACTTTACGGCGTGCCGGATGGTCAGGATTGGCTGGAGAGCCCACCATTATTGGCTGTTCGTGGGGCTTAAACTGGTATTCGTTACTCATGGGCGTACCACAATCTGTATAAGGAAATAGAGTGACATAGGACAGATGCCAGACGGGGAGTCAGGTCAGTGCAGTTGGTATTTATAGCGTGAAAAGCCAGTCAACTCACTGATGGTATCTGAAAGATAACCCAAAAAATTCAGAAAGGATTTTATCATAACTTTTATCGTGCTTTTGTCATTGACGCGTAATTCACGGATGGTGCTGAGCAATTTGTTTGGTTGCTCTATAGCTTAATGCTCTCACATGACATTGATGACTATAATGCGATGGCTATTCATGCAAGCATAAAATAAAGCACGCATAAAAAACAGCTCTATACAGAGCTGTTTTTGTGTATCAGAAAATGGATCTGTCAGTTATGATGAAATGCTAAACAGATTGATCGTACTTAGCCTCTAGCTGCATAGCGCGCTGATAGCTATCGAGACTGGCAAGCGCTTCAGCATACTGCCTGATATGCGGATAAGCGTCGAGTTTTTGACGCTTAGCAAGAATGATTAAGTCAAATGACAACATAAAGTCAGCACCACTTAGCTTATCACCCACAATGAACGACTTACCTTCAACCGAAGCATCCAGATATTCAAACAATCTGGTTTTTTCTGTATCGATATAGCCGTTCAAAAACTCATTGTCATCAATGCCTGCTTTTTTGGTAAATAGCTCAAGCATTAATGGCAACATCAATGAGCTTTCTGCAAAGTCAATCCACTGCAGATAGTATCCATAGTCCGAGCTATCTGTAGCAGGACGTAGACGCTCTGGCGCGAATCGTTCAATCAATAACTCAGTAATCGCACCGGACTCAGCGTAAATCTGTCCATCCATCTCGATAACCGGAGATTTACCGAGTGGATGTACTGCCTTTAGTGACTCTGGTGCCAAATGAGTCTTGGCATCACGCTGATGACTGACCACTTCATAAGGCACGCCTAGCTCTTCTAAGAGCCAAAGCGTACGCAACGAGCGTGATTGATTAAGATGATGTAGGCGAATCATGATATTAACCTTTGAGCTTGTTGATCAAACGCTTAGCCGCTTCTTCTGATGACGCTGGGTTTTGACCTGTGATCAATAAACCATCTTCAACCACAAACTCTTCCCAATCAGCGGCTTTTTCATAGTTACCGCCATTGGCTTTCAAGGCATCTTCTACTAAGAAAGGCACCACGTCTGTTAAGCCAGCAGCTTCTTCTTCTGAATTAGTAAAGCCAGTAACGGTTTTACCTTTTACTAAGTACTCGCCATCCACTTTGACGTTTTTAAGCGCGGCAGGTGCATGACAAACAAAAGCAACAGGCTTGTCTTGCTTAACGAAATTCTCGATCAATTCGATAGAGTTTTTGTCCACTGCCAAATCCCACAATGGACCATGACCACCTGGATAAAAGACTGAATCAAAATCTTCTACTTTCATGTCAGCAAGTTTTTTGGTATTAGCCAAGTGCTCTTGCGCATCTTTGTCGTCTTTAAAACGCTTGGTATCTTTGGTTTGCGTGTCTTCGGTATCGCTACTAGGATCTAGGGGTGGTTGACCACCAGCAGGAGACGCTAAAGTGACATTAGCACCCGCATCGAGAAACGCATAGTAAGGGGCTGCAAATTCTTCTAGCCAAAAGCCAGTTTTTTTACCAGTATCGCCTAGGCGGTCGTGTGAGGTTAGTACCATTAAAATATTCATAATTATCCTTATTTATTGTTTATATGTGAGTAAAGTAAATCATTAACAGCCACGTTTTTATTGATAGAGGATTCATTCAAATGGCGAGCCAAATAACTAAAAAATTATCAATATAAGTCGTGACCGCTAATATTATTCCTGCTTCGGACGTAACTTTCAGTAGTGATCTTAGCGAGTTGTGTTGTTAAGTGGTTATTAATAAAAAATCGTTACCTATCGCTTATTGCTTAACAAAACTTACCTAACATCAATTAATGAACGTCAGAGACTTTGACCACTGTTTTACCAAAGTTATCACCGTTTAACATACCGACGAAGGCATCTGGTGCATTGTTTAGACCATCAGCGATGTATTCTTTGGTTTTGACGTCGCCTGATTCTACCCATTTGCTCATCGTTTCTAAGAACTCTGGGAAGTGGTCGCCATATTCTTCAAAGATAATAAAGCCTTTGATGGTGAGGCGGCGGCTTAAGATAAGGCCAGTCAATACGCTCAAACGATCCTTACCTTCAGGCAGTTCGGTCGCATTGTACTGGGCAACAAGGCCACAGACAGGAATGCGAGCATGAGCATTTAGTAAAGGCATGACCGCGTCAAACACATGGCCACCGACGTTTTCGTAATAGATGTCGATACCATCTGGGCATGCCGCTTTTAATTGCTTAGCGAAGTCATCGGCTCTGTGGTCGATACAGACATCAAAGCCAAGCTCGTTGACCGCGAAGTCGCATTTCTCTTTACCGCCTGCTACACCAACGGTGCGCAGACCATATTGATTACCCACTTGACCGACCGTAGCGCCAACAGGTCCCGTGGCTGCAGCGACAACCAACGTTTCACCTTTTTGTGGTTTACCGATATCAGTCAGACCCATGTAGCCGGTGAAGCCGGGCATACCTAATACACCCAAACCATAAGAAGGGTTTGCCATGTTTTTATCAAGCTTAAGAACACCTTCGCCATCGCTGACGCTGTAGTCCTGCCAGCCGGAATTTGATACCACCAAATCACCGACAGCAAATTTATCGATATTAGACTCGACGACTTGAGCAACTGTGCCGCCCATGATGACGTCACCGACTGCTAATGGGTCAGCGTAGCTTTTGGCATCGCTCATACGTCCACGCATGTATGGGTCTAATGACAGATATACCGTGCGCAATAACATCTCGTTATCGTTTGGTGTTGGGATGTCGCTAGTTGTCATGTCAAAGTTGTCAGCGGTTGGTTCGCCGTTCGGGCGGCTGGCAAGTTTGATTTGACGGTTGGTTTGTTGATTCTGTTGTTTGTCGAAGCTCATGGTAGGACTCCTTTATATTTATTCATTGTCATTATTATAGAGGTATTAGATGTAGTAACTACTCAGCATTGAACTGAATAGCTACTATAAATAGCATAACGATATGTAGTTATTGTTACTGTCGCGATTTTTCTTATAATTCTTCTGACAGTTCTTGCTATATCGCTTATTAAGACGCTTTGCTAGTCACAGCACGCTGTAAGATACGACGTGAGACGTCTAAATCATTTTTGCCGTGTTCACCAAGTTTGACCATGTTATGTGCATCAAGCTGCTTAATGATTGGATCAATTGCTGACTCAGTCAAATCGACGTCTTCTAAGCTCACTGGCAAGCCAAGCTCGCGGAAGAAGTTTTCAGTATAGACAATGGCCGTTTCGATGATTGCATCGTCGTCTTGATCAGTATCAGTGATGTTCCATACGTTACGTGCATACTGCAGCAGTTTTTCTTTTTTGCTTTCTTTTAGCTCACGCATCACTGATGGCAATACGATGGTTAGTGTACGTGCATGATCGATAGCGTGTAGTGATGTGAGCTCATGACCGACCATATGGGTTGTCCAGTCTTGTGGTACACCAGTACCGATCAGACCATTCAATGCCATCGTCGCTGTCCACATAATGTTCTTACGTGTTTCTAGATTGTCTGGATCTTGCTTGACCACTAGGCCTTCATCGATAAGAATTTTAAGCAAGCTTTCAGCAAAGGCATCTTGGACTTTAGCATTGACTGGGTAAGTCAGATACTGTTCCATCACATGGACGAATGCATCAGCAACACCATTCATAACTTGACGTTCAGGCAAGGTAAGCGTTTTGACTGGATCTAGGATTGAGAATTTAGGGAAGGCTAGTGGGTTACCAAACGGTAGTTTTGCTTGACGTTCGCTATAGTTAATCACGCCGCCTGAGTTCATCTCAGAACCCGTTGCTGGGATGGTCAATACCGCACCTAGGTCAACAGCAGAATCAATGTTTTTGCAATAACCCGTTAGCGCGTCCCAAGCTTGGTCACGTGAGACAGTACCGTCTTCTTCAGTTAATGAAGAAACGAGTGCGACAAATTTGCTGCCGTCAATCACAGAACCACCGCCAACTGCTAACAAGAAGTCGATGTTGTGCTCATTCACCATGTCGGCTGCTTTTAATAGTGTAGTGAACTCTGGGTTAGCCTCGATACCACCAAATTCAAATACAGTACGGTTACCGCTTGCCGCTAATGCAGTTTTTACTTCATCCAAAGTACCGGTACGCTGTGCTGAACCACCACCGTAAGTAATAAGAACGCGTGCATCAGTAGGGACTAGGTCTGATAATTGTTCGATTTGACCTTCACCAAAAACGATGCGGACTGGATTATAGTATTGAAAGTTATTCATAAAATTCCTAATGTTGATAAAAATGGTTCCGTCAAATATGTTGACGTTAAACAATGAATGGTAAGCAATGCTTATTTTGCATTTGCTCTAAAGCTTGGTGCGCATTGTACACCAATTAGACCAGTCGTCTAGTGGTTGTTTGTAAATGATTACAAAACTCTCATACAACGTTTTTATCAAGCATTGGGTTTCTAAATAACAATATGAGGTGTGGACGCAAACATAAGCCCCCAATTTAGGGGGCTGCAATATCAAGAACATTACTGTTTATTATCAACGCCCCATCTGAGTCGTCGTCATTTGCCAAATCTCCGCTAGGGGCGTATTCGTTTGGCTGATCTTAGCCATTAGGCTGGCACCAAGCCACGCGAAATACCAACGTTTGGCCATACTCTCAGCTGATATATTATCGTGGCGAGGTACAGACCCATCTGTCCATCCTGCCTTGATCTGCTCGGCAAGCCACATGGTCGTTTGTTGATAGCCAGCATCAAGTGCTTTACGCATGGTTTCTGACATATCAGCCACTTCTGCGCTTAGTTTGACTACCAAGCATTTCTCGTGATCACAGCCGTTCTGCTGGGTGTCGTACCAGTTTTGAAAATAATCATATAGCTTTTGCTGTGCGCTCACATTTTGTGCATCGATGATATTAAGACGAGCTTTATATAAGCTGAAGTAATGATTGATAATGGCCTCACCAAAGGCTTCTTTTGAGGCAAAATAATGATAAAAAGAGCCTTTAGGCACGCCAGCTGTGTCTAAAATTTGTTTTAGGCCGACAGCGGTAAAGCCTTTTTTGGCTATTAATTGGTAGCCAGTGGCAAGTAAATGAGCTTTGGTATCGGGTGTGGTGCTAGTGTCTGTGATATTAGACATAAATAGAATTTTCTCCCTTGATAGTCATAGTAATAGGGTCGTCAGGTTTCATTTGAGCGTCATGTTGATGGCATATTCTAATGATATATATTTATATGTGTTACGTTTTATCAACAATATTGCCTGAAAGAATAGTCTTGTTTTATTAGTAGCTATGGTAGCATTAGACCAGTCGTCTATCAAGGTGGGTTTTGTTCTTATCAGTTACCATAAAGTTTTCATTTCAATTTATGATTTAACCGTGATTATGAATCTCCCACCTACAAGACAGCTCCAACTATTTTATTCAGAGTACTGAAAATAAATTTTTATATAACAAAGCAAACATGAGGATAATTATGTCAACCAACGATAATAATAGTAATGCCTATAGCGACTTTCATTTGCAATTCATCGGCGGTGAATGGCAAAAAGGTAAAGATGATAGCATTAATACCAACACTAATCCCTACAATGGCGATATGCTTGTAGAGATTCAGCAAGCGACTAAAGATCAACTAAATGAAGCATACGACGCTGCTAGCCAAGCTCAAGCTGAATGGGCGAAAACGACCCCAGCTGAACGTGCAGCTATTATGTATAAGGTAGTCAGTATTTTAGATCAACGCCAAGACGAAATCGTCGACTGGCTGATCAAAGAATCAGGTAGTACGCGCATTAAGGCCATGGTTGAATTTAGTGCGACGCGTGCGATTACCCTTGAAGCAGCAACATTCCCTAACCGTGTACATGGTGAAATTCGCCCATCGAACACTCCTGGCAAAGAGAACTTTATTTATCGCGAGCCCATCGGAGTGGTAGCAGTCATTAGCCCATGGAACTTTCCGCTGCATTTAACCCAGCGTTCTATCGCACCAGCGTTAGCACTTGGTAATGCCGTCGTGCTCAAGCCTGCGAGCGATACGCCAGTGACAGGCGGTCTATTACTTGCAAAAATATTTGAAGAAGCAGGTCTGCCAAAAGGTTTGCTAAATGTCGTGGTCGGTTCAGGTAGTGAGATAGGCGATGCCATCGTCGAGCACAAAGCGCCAAGCTTAGTATCATTTACAGGCTCAACCTCAGTGGGTAAGCATATTGGTGAGTTGGCAAATGGTGGTGAATACATTAAACAAGTGGCACTTGAGCTGGGTGGTAATAGTCCGTTTGTGGTATTAAAAGACGCTGATATCGAGCAAGCAGTAAAAGCGGCTGCTTTTGGTAAATTCTTGCATCAAGGTCAAATCTGTATCGCGATTAACAGAGTGATTGTAGAAGACGAGATATATGATGATTTCGTAGAGCGTTTCTTGGCGCACGTTAAAACACTGAATGTCGGTGACCCAAGTAAGCAAGATACCGCTGTTGGCCCTATCATCAATGAAAAACAGGTCAAATCGCTCAAAGAAAAAATCGCTAAAGCGCAGGAAGAAGGCGCGAAAATGATACTCAGTGGCGAGATCGAAGGCCAAGTAGTACCGCCTCATATCTTCACTGAAGTCACTCGCGAGATGGATTTATCATGTAATGAAGTGTTTGGACCATTGGTTGGTATCATTCGTGCTAAAGACGAAGACGATGCATTATCAATCGCCAATGACTCTATGTATGGCCTATCTAGTGCTGTATTCACTGCTGATATGCAAAAAGGTCTGCGTTTCGCTCGTGGTATCAGAGCAGGTATGACCCATATCAATGACATCTCAGTGAACGACGAAAGTAATACGCCGTTCGGTGGTGAGAAAAACTCAGGTATCGGTCGTTTCAACGGTGAGTGGGTACTAGAAGAATTCACCAGAACACACTGGATATCAATGCAAAACGAACCACGTCAGTATCCGTTCTAATAGCATTGCACTAGAATAAATAATAAAAAAAGACCGCTTCGATAGCGGTCTTTTTTTTGTGATGTTCGATGGTTGTGCTTGAACCTACTTAGAGGACAATTAGCTTATAGTCTAGTCATCTATCTAGCATGGAAGCCCAGTAACCCTTCAATTTCTTCGATAGTCATACGTCTGACCAGCGCTTGCTCTTCTACCGACAAGCGATTGGTATGTTCTTTTATCATGGTATGAATACTCCGAGATATCTCAGAGGTGGTGGCATAATACATTTGTGGCTGCTCTTTCGTCAGTCTCATCAAAAAACGATTAATAAGTTTACGTTTCTCGTCTGATTTATTTTCTTCAGTCGTAGTATTATTTTGAGTCATGGTATTCTCCTAGAGGTAAGCCATTTAAGCAGTCGAGCTTATGAGAGTCAATGGTTATAAGTGGTTTTTGGGGCTGAGCGCATCACCTTACAAGTACTAGGCTCGCCTCATGGTTGAATGCTGGGTGTGTTTTACATCGTATATGATATTTTGAGTGTAAAGATTAAAAATAAATAAGCGCTAAATGGCCGGAAGGATAGGGTATGTCAAATGAAACAGCGAATAATTCAGAGAACAACTCAAAGAATAATAATGTCACATTGGTGCTATTCCACAACGATCTGCGAGTAGCGGATAATGCCGCATTGTCAAAAGCCGCTGAGATAAGCAGTAATGGACGACTGCTGCTTGTTTATGCGTCATTGTTGACGAATATAGTAGAGAGTCAAGATTCTGCTTATCATTATGACACCATGGGTGTCGCCCGCCAGCAGTTTTTACAAGAGAGCTTGATTGACCTAAATGCATCACTGGAGCAGCTTGGTAATAGATTGCTATATTTGCAACAAACGCCCGCAGTGTCAGATACCTTTGCGCAGTTGAATGAGCTCATTAAGGCGCAGCAGGTTACCGATATCTGTGTCAGTAAAACAGACGACTATTATCAAAACCAAGTCTATGCGCTACTACAGAATAAACATCCACAGATATGTTGGCATATCGAGACAACGGCTACTTTGTTTGACGAGTTACCGCTAGAGAGCTTACCCAAAAGCTTTACGCAATTTCGCAAAAAAATTGAAGCAGATTATGATTTGCTGCATGCCGAGAAAGATATAGTGATTTATCCAACGCCAGAATCACTTGCTCCATTGCCTGACAATATGCAGAGTAGGGACGAGTACTTTTTTGAATCGCAGTTGTCTAATGAGATAGAAATTGATAAGACATTAAATCAAGCATCTAACTTTACAGGTGGAGAGTCAAATGGCCTCAAGCACTTAGATACCTATTTTGATTCTGATGCGCCGAGCACTTATAAGGCCACACGAAACGCGCTTGATGAGTGGACACATTCCACTAAGTTCTCCGCTTGGCTGGCGAACGGCTCGTTGTCTGTCAATACCGTATTGAATCGACTGCGCCGTTATGAGCGTGATGTCATCGCAAATGACTCAACTTATTGGATATGGTTCGAGTTACTTTGGCGCGAGTATTTTTATTGGTACGCTGTCACCCATCAGCAAAAGTTGTTTTGGTTCAAAGGTATTGGTGAGCACACGCCATCAACTCAATTTGATCAAAAGCCTTTGGAGAAATGGAAAAGTGGAAAAACGGCGTATCCTATCGTCAACGCCTGTATGCATCAACTTAAGGCAACAGGATATATGTCAAACCGTGGACGACAACTGGTGGCAAGCTGCTTTATCCATGAGCTAGGTCTTGATTGGCGTTATGGGGCGGCTTACTTTGAGCAGCATCTTATCGATTATGACGTCGCCAGTAACTGGGGGAATTGGCAATATCTAGCAGGCGTGGGGGCGGATCCAAGAGGATGTCGGCAGTTCAATCTTGATAAACAAACCCAGCAATACGATCCAAACGGTGAGTTTATCCGTCAATGGCAAGGTGAGTTAGAATAAGATGTCCCATTCATATATGCTAGAAATATCGATAGACTAAATACGAGGTAGATTCATATCATGAAAAAACCCAGTCCTTATCTCACCTTTGCAGGTGCTATTCCGTTTATTGCTTGTGCGCTCTTGCTTGTTATAGGCATTAGTGACATACCTATATTGGGCGCAACGGCTGATATATTAAGCGCTTATGGTTTGGTAATTGCGTCGTTTATGGCCGGATCGCAGTGGGGTAATCATTTAAGCTTGGCGGATGATGATAAATGGGCTATCCGGTTGCCTTTAGTCAGTAATGTGATTGCAATTGTTCTGTGGCTCGGGTTTTTGATGTTACCAGTGGTCGGTTTTATCTGGTTACTGGTCATTGGATTTACCAGCATGTGGATGATTGATTATGGGCTCAATCGCGCGCACATTATCACGCCAGATTATTTCAAAGTGAGAACCTATGTGACGGCGATAGTGATTGTGTCTCTGATAGTGGCTGCTCTGCAATGATAAATAATGTAATCAGTTATATTCAATGAAAAGGGTCGCTATATTAGCGACCCTTTTATATTAGTAAAGTATATCTGTTAATGTAAAAACTATGCTTTTTCTAGCTTAGGACGGGCTTTCTCAATGGCTTTAACCAATGCTGTTTCAAACTCGCCATCTTTGAACCTCACAAGATAAGAGTGTGCTGCGCAAAAATTGCGAACGTCGCGCCATTCATGTGCTAGATGGGTCGCCCAGTCGCAATATTGTGCGCCCGCATTTGGCTCATTTTTGAGTGCTTTTTTGGTGGTAGGATGCAATATCAGCTCAGGTAAGACGGCCTCTAGTAATTTCATTGGCGGACTCATAAACGTATCATCAACGTGTAAGCTTTGGCTGGCAGGATGATAGGCCAATAGGGAGCCTGCATGAATCATCTCATTGGGTGCGATATAATGGATACCTTCTGATATTGAAAATTTGAGCTCAGGATAGCGCTCAGCAACCGCGTCACTTTCTACCAAATCATCTGCCCAATTTACTTCTGGTACTTTCTTTGGATGACGTTTACTGCCATAAAATGTGGCTTGCGGAAAGTCTTTTGCCATCTGGTCACAGTGTACGGTATGGAATGGATGAACGTTTAGGACAGCTTCGACATCTCTACCATTATTGGTGAGCGCCATTACCTCGTCTCGAACGTCACCTGTTAAGGCGTAGCTGTCCAAAAATATAAAGCGTCCTGAGGATAGCTTGACTAGTGAGCACTGGGTACCAATGTTTATCACACCGCCGATACGGAATGACCCGCGTATGTTCCAAAATCCTGCTCCTAAATCATGAATTTCATCTGACATTTATCGTTTTCCTTATTTAATATATTGAATCGACAAGTGATTATTTTTCTTGTCGCAATTTTTATGTTTTAGGTTTTTCTTAGAGTCGTTATTTTGCCTCAAGCTCACTACGAGCATTATCAATGGTAGACAAAAGCGCCGCTTCAAACTGACCTTCTTCAAACACCACTAATCCTGAATGCGCGCCGCAAAAATGACGGACATTACGCCACTGGTGCGCCAGCTCTACCGCCCAATCACAATAGTGCTTGCCAGCGTCTGTCTCATCTTTTAGGGCTTTTTTAGTAGTTGGATGTAAGCCTAGGTTGGGCTGTACCGCATCAAATAGCTTAGAAGGTGGTATCTCAAACGTATCATCGACATATATACTTTGGCTAGCAGGATGATAGACCAATAGTGAGCTTGCATGGACTGATTCATCAGGTGCGATGTAGTAAATGCCCTGAGGTAGGGAGAATTGGAGTTCAGGATAACGCTCAGCGACCGCATCGCTTTCGACCAAATCATCTGCCCAGCTTACTTCTGGCACTTGTTTTGGATGTCGACTACTACCGTAAAATGTGGCTTGCGGAAAGTCTTTAGCCATTTGCGCACAGTATACGGTATGAAACGGATGAACATTAAGCACTGCTTCGACATCTTGGCCGTCATTGGTCAGTGCCATCACTTGCTGACGAACCTCGTCTTTTAAAGTATAGCTGTCTAAAAAAATAAATCGCCCTGATGATAGCTTTATAAGCGCACATTGGACGCCGATATCTATGATGCCATTTTTTATAAATGACCCTCGAATGCTCCAAAATCCTGCACCTAAATCGTAAATCTCATCATTCATTGAAATGACTCCTTAATGGTTTAGTTGTTCAATTATTTTACTTATTGATACGTAGCACCCTATGATTATTGATTTTTGAGCGCGTAAAGTCTGTAATAGAAAAGATATAAGCAATGTAGATGTGTAAAAATAAAAAAGAGTTGTTAGGTAAATGTCATTATTGAGGGTATAGATCCGATTTTTTTATTCTAAATGGAGGGTCTAATCAAGCGCCAATAACACATTTAAACCTGAGCATATCGGTTGGTGTGCTAACATGATTTCTTATCACTATGATAAGTCTTTATCATTTATGGTCATGATCTTCATTTATAAATTTGCGTTATATTCCTCTATCACCTAAGCCAATGACGCCTCCTTGTCATAGCATAATCAATATAGTCAGCTCCCTTGTGAATAATTCTACAGATAAAAATCAAAATTTAGCACCAAAGATAGCAGCCGCATCCAGTCACTCTACGTCGTGGATATTAAAGCTCACGATAGGCCTGATTGGTATGTTTGCCTTTTTGCAAGTGTACTCTATCCAAGCCGTGCTGCCAGTCATGATGGTGGATTTTTCTGCGACGGAAGTGCAAGCGGGTATGATCGTTGGCGCTACTGTATTGGCCATTGCCATCATGTCACCATTTTTGGGCATGCTCTCAGATGCAGTCGGGCGCAAATCCTTTATCGTCGGTGCTTTGTTATTTTTGGCCATACCCACCGCGCTGGTTGCCCAAAGCTCTAGCATTGAATGGGTCGGTATTTGGCGTTTTATGCAAGGATTGTCTGTACCCGGTATTACGGTGGTGACGATTGCTTATATCGGTGAGGAGTTTGAGGGCCGGGCAATGACTGAGCTGATGTCCTTTTATGTGTCAGGATGCGTGCTTGGCGGCTTTATGGGTCGGTTCTTGTTAGGGCATTTGCATGAGTTGATTGGCTGGCGTAATGGCTATTATGTGATGACAGCGATGACGCTACTGGGGGCAATATGGGTCGGCAAGATGCTACCATCGTCTCGTCACTTTGAGGCCAACCCCAATTTTCGCTCAGCGATACAGACGTTGGGTGAGCATATCACCAATCGTTATGTGGTGACCGCTTGTCTGCTTGGCGCTTGTGTGCTGTTCTCCCTTGTAGGCTGCTTCACTTTTATCAATTTACATTTGGCGGACAAGCCTTATGAGCTTGGCACGGGTGCGCTCGCCAATATTTTTGCTGTATATTTGCTTGGTGTTATTATCACGCCACTATCGACGACATTGCTGCGCCGGTTTGGTTCAGCACGTACGGTTCGGGTAGCCATTATTATCTCCATGATTGGGGTACTGTTGACCTTGGTGACTCCACTATGGGGGGTAATCATAGGACTTGCTGTTATGTCATCTGGTGTGTTTATTACGCAGTCAGCGACCATCAGCTATATTGCTGTCAATGTCAAAAAAGGACGATCATTGGCATCAGGCTTATATTACATGGGCTATTACACAGGCGGTACACTTGGGGCGTGGCTGGGTGGTATAGCTTATGCGCGAGGGCAGTGGTCTCTTACCGTATGGTTGTTATTGTTTGTGCAGGTATTGGCGTTATTGATAGCCAGTTTTGGGATGATTAAAACCACGAGACGCGCTACTTAATGGTATGTAAGGCATCGTCTTTGTTTGGTTGCTCGCATTATGATACTTAATGTAAGGTTGCTTTACATGGTACTGCTTTTTTCTTACTATCAAAGAGGTCTTTAATCTTATTGCGGTCAGTGAAGCTTGTTTCTTTTACTGCGCCAAAGCCGATCGGTATTTAGCAGGACGCTATCAATAGTAATCAGAATGACTCTACATTATAAAAATAGTGTGGTTATAGCGGTTCATTCTGTATTAGTATGTCTTATTGCTACTTATTTATTACTATCTATAACTTATAAGCGCGACAAACAAGGAAGTTAGGTCTATGTCAAATATGTACCATGGTGCTCCCTCTGCCTATGATTATCCACTACTGGTCAAGCAGCTCTTAAACCGTGCAAAAACAGTGTCACAAGACCAAGAGATCATCTATGCGGACAAAAAGCGACTCACTTATAAGGATTTGTTTGAGCGTATCAATCGCTTGGCTAACGTACTCGCAGACTTGAATCTTGATGCAGGTGATATCGTTGCCGTTATGGACTGGGACAGCAATCGCTATCTTGAGTCTTATTTTGCGGTACCGATGTCAGAGTACGTTCTACAAACCGTCAATATCCGTCTATCACCAGAAAAAGTCCTCTACACCATCAACCATGCCAAGCCTAAAGTGCTGATGCTCAACTCTGAGTTTGCGCCATTGGTCAAAGATTATCAGTTTGAAAACTCTAGTATTGAGCACATCATTTGGCTGGACGATAAAGGTGTGACCGCTGAAGGGGTTTTTGGTAGTAATCAAAGCCGCGTGACAGGCGAATACGAAGCATTGCTAGAAGCTGCTGATAGCCATTTCGATTTCCCAGACTTTGATGAAAATACCATCGCGACAACCTTTTACACCTCAGGTACGACAGGTAATCCAAAAGGCGTCTTCTTTAGTCACCGTCAGTTGGTACTGCACAGTCTGGCAGAAGCGGCAACATTGGGTATGTTGCCGAACAAGCAAGGTGTTAGCTACGGTGATGTTTATATGCCAATGACGCCGATGTTTCACGTACATGCATGGGGTTTCCCATTTACAGCAACGATGGTAGGGCTAAAGCAAGTCTATCCGGGACGTTATGCACCTGATAGCTTGCTGGATTTGATTATCAATGAAAAGGTGAGTATCACACATTGTGTGCCAACGATTTTGCAAATGGTACTTAAAGAAGCACAAGATCGCGATGCCAGTTTTAATGGGCTAAAAATGATCATTGGCGGTTCAAGGTTGACCGAAGGTTTGGCAAAAACAGCAATGGCCCAAGGCATCGAAGTTTATACTGGCTACGGTATGTCAGAGACGGCACCGCTTATCAGCCTGACTGAATTTAGTCTCAATGAGCCTGAAATGACGGAAGATGAAGACATTGCCCGTCGCTGTATGACAGGTAAGCCAGTGCTCATGGTCGATGCGCAAGTATGGGGTGAGGGCAACAAACCAGTAGGTAAGGGTCAAGAAAATACGGGTGAGCTGGTGCTACGGGCACCTTGGTTGACCCAAAGCTATCTCAAAAATGACGACGCTGGTAAGGAGCTGTGGGAGAGTGGCTATATGCACACTCAAGACATCGCTTACATACGTCCTGATGGTTATATTAAAATCACGGATCGCCTAAAAGATGTGATCAAATCAGGTGGTGAGTGGATCTCATCGCTAGAGATTGAGACTATTTTATCATTGCATCCATCTGTAGCGGATGTTTCAGTGATTGGCGTTCGGGATAAGCAATGGGGCGAGCGTCCGCTGGCTTTGGTGGTATTAAAACCAAATGCTCAAGAAACCAGTGCTGACGACATCAAAGCCATTGCAGAAAAAGCGGTAGAGCGCGGTATCATTCCTAAATATGGCGTACCAAGTCAGTTTAAGTTCGTTGATGAACTGCCAAAAACCTCTGTTGGCAAGCATGACAAAAAAGTCATGCGTGAGATGTATGCCAATCAAACTCAAGTATAATATTATCTATCGATTGAATGTCGAAACGCTTGTGCTCATCAAAATGTCATGCGTGTTGCACGCTTAATAGTTGACCTTTGTGATGGGGTCTGCTACATTTTAAACCGATACATAACGTATCGGTTTTTTAATTCTGGCAAGGATGACCAGTATTTATCAGGACATTGTCTACCACACTCAAAACAGTGTAGCGTTGATAAAGCCAATCGCGTACAAAGATCATATCACGCGATGCAAGTGCGATAACAACTTAATAATGCGCCGATTATAAAACAATCTTATCCCATTTCTCGTTTATGCTAAGGACAGCTATTATGAGCGACCACGCCCAACACCCAGTCTCCACTCAAGCGGTAGACATGCCCACGTTCGCGGATATCTATCACGACTCCATTATGGATCGAGAGAAGTTTTGGGCTGAGCAAGCAAAGCGCATCTACTGGCATAAAGAGCCTAAGCAAATTCTCGATGACAGCAATCTGCCTTTTGCGAAATGGTTTGTTGGCGGTGAAACCAATCTTTGCTATAACTGTGTCGATCGTCATCTAGCAGACCGTGCAGAGCAAGATGCCTTTGTGTGGGTGTCATCAGAGATCAATCAAGAGTTAATAGAAACCTTTCCAGCGGTCGTTGATTCGTTTAAAGATCTGGGCAATAACGTTGAGTTTTATACAGATTATGCCAAGCGCCGCCTGACTTATAATGATTTATACAAAGAAGTCAATTACTTCGCAGACGTGCTACAGCGTCATGGTATTGGCAAAGGCGACCGTGTCATTATCTATATGCCAATGATTCTAGAAGCGGCATATGCCATGCTGGCTTGTACTCGTATTGGTGCTATACACTCAGTCGTATTTGGCGGATTTGCCGCGCATAACTTGGCGATCCGCATGGATGATGCTGAGGCAAAAATGGTCATTACAGTGGATGCAGGTCTGCGTGATGGTAAGGTTATTAATTATAAAAACCTTGTCAACCAAGGCGTTGAGCAGGCAACAACCAAGCCTGAGCATGTGTTAGTCGTCAATCGTGGTATTTTACCGTTTGAGCCGAGAAATGTTGACGTCGATTATGCCACTGAACGACGTCACAGCTGCGAGGCCCATGCAGTCGTGGAGCCCGTCTGGCTTGAATCCAATACACCTTCCTATCTGCTTTATACCTCTGGTACGACTGGTACACCGAAAGGGGTGCAACGTGATACTGGTGGTCATGCAGTCGCGCTGACGACATCGATGGATTATGTCTATGATGGTAAGGCAGGCGAGACGTTTTGGGCGATATCAGATATTGGTTGGGCAGTCGGACATTCTTATACGATTTATGCGCCACTGCTAGCGGGTATGACCAGTGTCATGTATGAAGGCTTACCACATCTACCGAACCCAGGTATCTGGTGGCGTATTGTTGAAGCCAATAAAGTTAATATCCTATTCACGGCGCCTACAGGCGTACGCATGCTCAAAAAGCAAGATGAAAGCTGGATGACGCGCTATGATGTGTCTAGTGTCAAGTCGTTCTTTTTGGCAGGTGAGCCGCTTGACGAGTCAACAGCTAATTGGTTGTCTCAGCATTTAGGCGTACCGATTTTAGATCACTATTGGCAGACAGAGTCTGGCTGGCCGATCTTGAGCCATACACCAAAATTCAATCATAAACTGCACAAGCAGGGCTCGCCCGGTTATCCTATGTATGGCTATGAAGCACAGGTCCTCAATGAGGAAACAGGTGAACCTTGTAAGGCGGGTGAAAAAGGACTGCTTGCGATTAAAGCGCCGCTGCCACCTGGCTGTCTCACCACGGTATGGCGTAACGATGAGCGCTTTGTCAGCAGTTACTTTGGTCTGTTTGATGGCCAGCAGTATTCTACTTCAGACTATGCAGTGACAGATGAAGACGGTTACTTTTACATCTTGGGGCGTACCGATGACGTGATAAACGTCGCAGGTCATCGAATAGGCACGCAAGAGATTGAAGAAGCAATCAGTACCCATCCAGAGATGGCGGAATGCGCTGTGGTCGGCATCCAAGATGAGCTAAAAGGCGAGCTACCGATTGCGTTCTGCGTCCTAAAAGATCAATCGCAAGTCGAAACCACCGAAAACCGTTTCCGTATTGAGCAGCAAGTGATAGGTGCTGTGGTCAAATCCTTAGGTGGTATTGCAAGGCCGGCGGCCATTTATTTCCCGCAGGCATTGCCAAAGACGCGTTCTGGCAAAATCCTACGCCGATCCATTCGTGCTCTAGCAGAGGATAGGCCTACAGGCGACATGTCGACGCTTGATAATCCAGCTGCTATTGATGCGATTAAGCAATCGATGAAGGATTATTGATTGGTATAGGCTAGCAACTATGTTGATGGCGCCTAAAAGCTAGGCTGATTTTTTAAAGCTCATGAGCAATCATGGGCTTTTTTGTTTCTGTTATTTGGGCAAATACCCTTTAACAAAACAAACTTAGTGAAAATTGTGATAAAGCGCTTGACCGTAAAATTGATTTATTGTTATAGTCAATAACGATACAAAATAAATCATTTTAGAATTTAGTTTTCTATAAATATTTTACAAATAGTTATTTATAGCTCTTAACTTTTAATGAATACTCAGATGCCGTCACACGGTAGTCTCGCAAAAAAGATAAGGATATCTTATGCACCACGTTCAGCAGCTCATCAATGGTCAGTTCGTACAATCAAACACCGACGAATGGATTGATATCACCGATCCAGCGACCCAAGAAGTCATCGCAAAAGTCCCGCAAACCACCAATGATGAGATTAACCAAGCGGTTGCCGCCGCAAAGAAAGCGTTTGAAACATGGCGCAAAACGCCAATCACCACGCGTGCTCGAATATTCTTGACCTATCAAGCACTTATTCGCGAGCATATGGATGAGTTGGCAGAAATCTTGACCGCAGAGCAAGGTAAAACGATTGCTGATGCGCGTGGCGATGTGTTCCGTGGCCTAGAAGTGGTCGAGCATGCAGCAGGTATCGCCAATTTGCAAATCGGCGACTTTGTAGAAAACGTCGCATCAGGTGTCGATACTTATAGCATCTGGCAGCCACTGGGTGTTTGCGCTGGTATCACGCCATTTAACTTCCCCGCGATGATTCCGCTATGGATGTTCCCAATGGCGATTGCGACGGGCAATACTTTTATCCTTAAACCGTCTGAACAAGATCCGATGGTGACTATGCGCCTCGTGGAGCTGGCGATTGAAGCGGGCGTACCAGAAGGCGTGCTGAACGTGGTGCACGGTGGCAAAGCGACCGTCGACGCTATCTGTGACCATCCCGATATCAAAGCGGTGTCTTTTGTGGGTTCTACCAACGTTGGTAAACACGTCTATGAGCGTGCCAGCCAATCAGGTAAGCGTGCCCAATGCATGATGGGTGCAAAAAACCACGGTGTTATCTTGCCTGATGCCAATAAAGAGCAAACGCTCAATCAGCTAGCGGGCGCGGCATTTGGCGCAGCGGGTCAACGCTGTATGGCGCTGTCAGTGGTCGTGCTAGTAGGCGCAGCTGGTGAGTGGATTGATGAAATCAAAGCCAAAGCAGAAAGTTTAGTTGTCTCAGCAGGTAAAAATGATAAAGATTTGGGACCACTGATTTCGCCTGCTGCAAAAGCCCGTGTCGAGCATTTGATTGGAACTGGGGTAGAAGAGGGCGCAAGCTTAATACTTGACGGTCGCGGAATTACCGTTGAAGGGTTTGAGAACGGTAACTTTGTTGGCCCAACTATCTTTGATAATGTCACAAGCGACATGCAAATTTATAAAGAAGAAATATTCGGACCAGTACTGTGCATTATGCGCGCTGATAGTTTGGACGAAGCAATTGCACTGCTCAATGCCAATCCACACGGTAATGGTACCGCGATATTCACCCAGTCAGGAGCGGCAGCCCACAAATTCCAACAAGACATTCAAGTCGGTCAAATTGGTATCAACTTGCCGATTCCAGTGCCACTACCAATGTTCTCTTTCTCAGGGTCACGTGCCAGTAAACTTGGCGACCTAGGTCCTTATGGCAAGCAAGCCGTACAGTTCTATACTCAGACGAAGACAGTGACGGCACGTTGGTTCGATGATGAAGCGAGCCGCGGTGTTAATACGACCATTTCGATTTAATCGTCGGATTACTGTATTTTCGGTATAACGTTAATACGACTTGCGGTACTATTGAACGCAATTTTATTATCGTTATGCCATTATCATATAGCGCTAATGTCTTATAAAATCTCTCACCAACATTTTTATTGACGTTTATTTGAGATTTAAGCCCTCTATTTGATCTATAAGAACAAGGATGACCCTATGGATTTTTCATTGACCGATGACCAAGTTGCCTTTCGCCAAACGGCTCGTCAGTTTGCGCAAAAAGAGCTCAAGCCGAACGCCGCTGAATGGGATCGCACCTCGCATTTTCCAGTGGACATCATCAAAAAATCTGGTGAGCTTGGCTTTTTGGGGCTATACACCAATCCAGAATATGATGGCTTGGGCCTACCAAGACTTGACTCAGCAATGGTATTCGAAGAGCTGGCATGGGGTGATACGTCCGTGGCGGCTTATATGAGCATCCATAATATGGCCGCATGGATGATCGGTGAATATGGTAGCGATAGCCTATGCAAAAAATATTTGCCTAATATGGTCAGCGGTGAGTGGCTTGGTAGCTATTGCCTAACAGAGCCCAATGCAGGCTCTGATGCGGCCTCACTCCGTACCAAAGCGGATAAACAAGGCGACTATTACGTACTGAACGGCGAAAAAACCTTTATCTCTGGCGCAGGCTCAACTGATGTATTGGTGGTAATGGCGCGTACTGGTGGTGCTGGGCCAAAAGGTGTATCTGCGTTTGTTGTAGATGCCAATAGTGCGGGTATCGAATATGGCAAAAACGAGCATAAAATGGGCTGGAAAGCACAGCCGACACGGACGATTAGCTTTAAAGATGTCAAAGTCCCAGCAGAAAACCTGATAGGTGAGGAAGGCCAAGGTTTTCGTATCGCGATGAAAGGTCTAGACGGTGGTCGTATTAATATCGGTATTTGCGCAGTAGGAACGGCACAATCTGCATTAGAGACGGCAACCAGTTACGTGCAAGAGCGAAGCCAATTTGGCAGTCCAATTGCTAGCTTACAATCCGTACAGTTTAAACTTGCTGATATGTTGACTCAGACCATCGCCGCGCGTCAAATGCTCTATCTTGCGGCAAGTAAAGTTGATAACAACGATGGGCAAGCGTCTACCTACTGCGCAATGGCAAAGCGCCTCTCTACGGATCTTTGTTTTGATGTTGCTAATGAAGCCCTACAGTTGCATGGCGGCTATGGTTATCTAAACGAATATCCACTTGAGCGCCACGTACGCGATTTGCGTGTCCATCAAATCCTAGAAGGCACCAATGAGATCATGCGCGTGATTATTTCGCGTCAAGTCTTGCAAGATGAAGGGTTAAGCCAACTGCGCTAATTTATCTCGCTTTACTAAAACAAGGATGTTTTATGACAGATTATACCAATATACAGCTATCTATTGATGGTCATACCGCAACATTGACGTTGAATAACCCACCTGCACATACGTGGACGATGGACAGTCTGCATGCGCTCAAACAACTCATCACAGATCTCAATGCCAATGACGATGTCTACGCATTAATTGTGCATGGAGATGGCGAAAAATTCTTCTCAGCTGGTGCAGATTTAAACAATTTTTCAGATGGTGATAAAGGCCGTGCGATAAGCATGGCGATTGCATTTGGCGAAGCGTTCGAAGCCCTGTCTGCCTATCGCGGTGTCAGTATCGCCGTCATTAACGGCTATGCGATGGGCGGTGGACTGGAGTGTGCGCTCGCATGTGATATCCGTATTGCAGAAGCGCACGCTCAGATGGCACTGCCAGAGACAGGTGTGGGGTTACTGCCCTGTGCAGGTGGTACCCAAAACCTACCTTGGCTAGTCGGTGAAGGTTGGGCCAAGCGCATGATACTGTGCGGCGAGCGCGTCGATGCAGATACGGCTTTGCGTATCGGTCTGGTTGAAGAGGTCACTGCAAAAGGCGAGGGGTTGCAAGCCGCGCAAAATTTGGCAAAAAAAGTCGCTAAACAATCACCCGTCGCTGTCAGTTATTCCAAAGCACTTATTCAGGCGGCTAGAGACACGCCGCCTGCACAAAATCTTATTCATGAGCGTGAGGCCTTTGTTAAATTATTTGATACCCAAGACCAGCGCGAAGGGGTGCAAGCCTTTTTAGAAAAGCGTCAACCCAGTTGGCAAAACAAATAAGCAGCGGTCAAAACGCTTGAGCCATCTTTATTATTTAATTTTGTAGGTCACTTTTATGACAGCAGCTACGACATCGACTAACGATACCAACAGCACTAACGCGCAAACATCAGCCAATAATACAGCACCAGAAGCGTCTGTATTGTTCAATATTGAACCGACAGATTGTGGGCACTTGATTGGAGTCATGACACTCAATACACCAAAATCGCTTAATGCGCTCAGTGTTGATATGTGCCAACTGCTAGCAGCGCAGTTAGAGGAGTGGCAAGCGGATGACCAAGTAGTGGCGATTGTGTTAAAAGGTGCAGGCGATAAGGCCTTTTGTGCGGGCGGTGATATCCGTAAACTTTATGACAGTATGTCTACTAGTGCGCCGATGCCAAACCCTTATGCCACTGAGTTTTTCAGTCACGAGTATCGTCTATATCGACAAATGCACTTTTACTCAAAACCTCTAATATTATGGGGTGATGGCATCATTATGGGCGGCGGTATGGGGCTGATGGCAGGATGCAGTCACCGTGTCGTCACTGAGCGTACGCGTTTTGCTATGCCTGAGATTACTATTGGCCTATTTCCTGATGCCTCAGGCAGTTGGTTCTTGCAGCGAATGCCCGCCAAAACAGGTTTGTTCTTAGGCTTGACTGGCGCGATGTGTAATGGCAATGACGCGCTGTTGGCCAACCTAGCAGAGTATGCTGTTGCTAGTCATGATTATGATGCTGTCATACAAAGTCTTAAGCAGAGCGACTGGCAAAAGTTAGATAGTGCCAGTAGTTCAAACAAGTTCCATCATAATAGTGCGCATAGTATCGTCAGCCGTGCACTTGCTGAGCTGCCAGTAGCCGAGTTGCCTGATAGCAAGCTTGCGACGTATTGCCAGCCTATCCAGAAACTGATGAACAGTGGTGGCTTGGCAGATATCGATGCGCTGCTACAAAATGATGAAGCCCTAGCACAGTTAAATAAAGATTTTGCAGAGGACAGTTGGACTCAGCGAGCAGTTGCAACCTATCGGCATGGTTGCCCAGTGACAGCAGCGTTAACCTACGCGCTGTATCAAAAAGTCGCTGATTTATCGATCGAACAAGTACTTTATTTAGAAACCAACGTGGCAGTACATTGTGCAGCCAATCCTGATTTCAAAGAAGGCGTGCGGGCATTATTGATTGATAAGGATAAAGATCCGCAGTGGTCGCGCTCATTGGCAGACTGTCTAAGTGTAGAAGGCCAAGCGTATATCGATAAGCACTTTGGAAATCCTTATCCAGAAGGTGAGCATCCTCTAGAAGGTTGGTTGGGTGAGGAAGCTTTGGGTAGTCAGCATGTGCGCTAATTATTTACAGACAACTCAAAAAGTAAGACAGATAATGTTTTTTAAAACTT
Organism: Psychrobacter piscatorii; assembly: GCF_904846415.1. Lineage (GTDB taxonomy): Bacteria > Pseudomonadota > Gammaproteobacteria > Pseudomonadales > Moraxellaceae > Psychrobacter > Psychrobacter piscatorii. The sequence goes on from NZ_CAJHAR010000003.1 coordinate 53,043, forward strand.
TTAAAAAAGCATCATAAAACATGACGTAAATATATCACTAACAAATATTGTCAAATGGTATGTAGCAATGGCTACATCATAAATCATCAAGGAGTGATGAGATGGGTACAAAAGATACAGTTATGATGGATAATAACTCTAAACCAAATATTGCCTTTATTGGGCTTGGTAATATGGGTGCGCCTATGGCAGAAAACTTATTAAAGGCAGGCTATACACTTTCTGTCTTCGATCTGTCTGACGCAGCAACCCAGCGCTTAGAAAAAGCAGGTGCTCGCGTGGCACAGAGTCCTAAAGATGCGGCGAGCAATGCTCAAGTTGTCATTAGTATGTTGCCGGCGGGTCAGCATGTGCATTCTGTGTATCTGGGTGATAGTGGCGCTGATGGGTTATTGGCAGAATTACTAAAAGGTACGCTTGTGATTGACAGTAGTACGATAGCGGCTGCTGATGCTAGAACAGTGGCAGACGCTGCAAGCCAGCTTGGCATCGACTTTTTGGACGCCCCAGTATCTGGCGGGACAGGCGGGGCGATTGCTGGTAGCTTGACCTTTATTGTTGGTGGTGATGACGACGCTTTTGCCAAAGCTGAGCCGATACTCGCTGTAATGGGGAAAAATATTTTTCATGCAGGCGAGCATGGCGCAGGACAAGTTGCGAAGATTTGCAACAACATGCTGTTAGGTATCCTAATGGCAGGCACGGCAGAGGCGATTAATTTAGGGGTTAAGAACGGTCTAGATCCCAAAGTGTTATCAGACATTATGCTACAAAGCTCAGGTCGTAACTGGACGTTAGAAGTCTATAACCCTTATCCGCAAGTTATGGAAAACGTCCCATCTAGTAATGGCTACCAAGGTGGTTTTATGAGTAAGCTGATGCAAAAAGATCTAAATCTTGCCATGCAAACAGCTCAAGATACTCATGTAGACACGCCAATGGGTGCCAAGGCAACAGAGTTATATGCCACGCATGCGCTCGAGAACGGTGATAAAGACTTCTCTAGTATTATGGGCCGTCATGATGCCTCGGTATTGTTTTAGAATTATCTTAGAAATAAAGACTCATATACTTAATCACTCTTGCTATCGTGAATAGTGAGGACTGATTAGAGATAGCTTGTTAGATGAAAAAAGGTTCAAGCTATAAACATAGCTTGAACCTTTTTTTATTATTTGATCGTAGTAATGAATGAGCAATGACTCTATTAGCTTTGCAGGTCATACACGAGAGCTTGGATATCTTGCGCTGCTTGCTGTAGCCGAGGCACATGAGTCAGTAACTCGTCGAGCGATACGCGTATCGTCGGTGCATGCAGGTACAATGAGGCCAGATAGCGCGACTTTTTATCTAATATAGGCACCGCCACCGCCACCATCTCAGAGATAAACTCCTCGTTATCAATACCAATGCCAGTGGTAGCGATACGATCGAGCTCGGCATTCAAAGCGTCAATATCAGTGATGGTGTTTTTGGTAAATTTATCTAATGGTAGACCTTGCAGTATTTTATTGCGACTGGTGGTAGACAATTGGCTCAAATACAATTTACCAGTTGCCGTACACCACATGGGCGACTTCGCTCCTACAGGGAGGTATATCTGCAATGGTAAGGTCGTTTGTGCGCGGTTGGTATAAATCATATTCATATGATAAGGAACACCGATACCGCAAGTTTCTTTAAGCTCATCAACCAGTTTTTGCAAAATCATCTGGCGCTCATTAAAGAATAAGCGCTGCTGCCAAAGCTCAACGCTTAGATTGCGTACCCGTTTACCAGGAACAATACCGCCACCGATATCAACGGTCAAAAAACCATCGTCGACCAAATTCTGAATCAAACGGTGTATGGTTGGCTTAGGAATATCCAACTCTTGCGATAGCTCAAGTGGAGAGAGAGGTTTAGAAGCATATGACACGGCTTCTATGATCTCTAACACACGGGTAATCGAGGATACTTTAGGCATATAAAAGGCTCAGTAGTAATAAAAGGGGTGAGGCTGACGAGACTATAACGTTTTCATAACGAAGACAAATAGTAATAAATCTGCATTCCCACAATAGATCTATCGTTATGTCTAATTTAGCACAATATAAAGCTCAGACAAGGCTTAGTGACACTATATAAGAACATTTGTACTGTTAGCTTCAATATTTACAATTTTTTCTAAGCGAAACAGTAGATACCTCAACTCACATACTGCAACATTCTGTAGTAATAAGCTATATAACTGGTGTTGAGTTGAACCGCTTACTCAGACATTATGATGAAACATTTTGTAATACTCTCACATGAACATTAAGCAAATCGAGATTCATGTCTACGCTGATTAATTGCTTTGAGAGGGTTTTGTAACAGGAATTCAAAGTTTTGCAGGTTGGTGTAGCAATTATTACAGTAACTATGCAATCTTTACATAACGGCAAATAAAAAGCGCATCCTTGGGGGTGACTTTTTGAGTCAAAATTGTTTTAATCTCTTCAACAAAATGGTGGTTTAAAAAAGAGCAAAATTACCATTTTTTACGGGCGAGTTACTTTACACTTTAGGAGAATAATTATGAAACTTATTAAACTTACAGCTATCTCTGCTGCTGTTCTAGCATCAACTGCTGCATTAGCAGCTGATCCAGTTATCGTTGTTGATGACAACGATGCAGTAGTATACGAAGCTGAGCCAGTAGCTGTTGCCTATCAAGCAGAACCTGCTTATGCATACAATGCTGATGCTGGTATCGTAAGCAACACAGCTGGTGCTGTAGTTGGTGGTACTAAAACTTTCTTCCAAACAGCTGTTAACCCAGCATCTGTTAGTGCTGAAGTTGGTACACTAGGTTATGGTGCTAACATTGCTTGGGCAATGAATGACAAAACTGAATTACAAGCTGGTTGGGCAGGTGGCGATGTTGCTGACTTGTTCGGTGGTGATTTTGATGCAAACGACATTAACTATGATGTCGATACTGATTTTAGCAACCCATACCTAGGTGTTCAGTACCGTCCTGCAGCCAACTGGTTTACAATGGGTGCTGGTATTATCGTTCCTGATAACGATATCGATGTAAGAGCTAATGCTGAAGGCGACGGTTATTACAGCATCGATGGCAACAAATATTATGCTGGCACGGCAACTGCGGAGCAACTTCTTGAAGACGATTTTGGTGGCCAAAATGTAGGTAACCTAGAAGGCTCTTTAGAACATCGCAATAAACTAGCCCCTTACTTAACTGTTGGCTTCCGCCCTAATATCACGAATAACTTCGGTGTATTTGGTGAAGTTGGTGCAGCATACTTGGGTAAAGTAGACGCAGATGTCCGCTATACTGGTGAAGGTGGTAACACTGTCGCAGCAAATCAAGCTGCTCGTGATGCAGAAAATGATTTAGAAGACAAAAACTGGCTAGAGTGGATGCCAATCGTTAAACTTGGTGCAACTTACCGTTTCTAATCTGATCACAGTGTAAATACTGTCATTAGAAGAGAACAAAAAAACGACCCTAAAAAGGGTCGTTTTTTTATGTCTAGAAGAAAGTGAAGATAATAAATATAAGAGCATTGCTAAGGATTATCAAAAAACGACTACTGTCTGATCTGCTTGTAATACTGCAATCTGGTGATTGGATTGATCGTTAGTATGACCGATGATAATAAAGTCTTTATTTATATCCTCAGTCAAGGCAGGGATGATATCAGAGTAATCTACACCTAAACCTTGTGCCAAAGTATACTGATGAATCTTGATAAAGCTTTCTTTGATTTGCCATAGTAACTTTGCAATATAATCACGCTGATTTTTTGGTAATGTCTGTAAGATAGTAATTTCATTATCTGAGTAAAAACGCTTGACGATATGCCAAGCGACATCATTGTGCTCGATGTCGATTCCAGCAGGGCGACGATGGCTGATGACCGCTGCTATTTTGCTGTATGAAATAACAGCGATATTTTGATTAGGTTTTTTATTGAATTCATTTTTGTTATGAGCAGCTGTATGGCTAAAACAGACGTAATACTTGCTTTGGCGAAGACGATAGGGAAAGCTCGACTCATCTAAGGTATCGCTGATTTCTAGCTTATTAAGTAGCGCTTGTAGTAACTGTCTCACACCTTGGCGCTGTTGTTGACGTTGCCTATGAGCAATACTACGTTTCGATATTGGTTTTTGTACTGCATGATAATGCCATTTGAAATGACGAAGCTCATTAAAGACTATATGTGATGATAGATATGCTGATAACCAGTATGAGTCGTTCCACAAGTTGCTAATTCCTACAGGACTGGATAAATCACTTACTTGAGCAGTCACGCACCAAGTTTCATGGTCGAGTTGAGTAAGTTGGACGTTAGTGATATTTAGTACTGGTATTATCATGAGTGGTCATTAATATTTTTAATTCAAAACGAAGTTTTTTTAGGAATATAAATAATATAATTGAAATTAGGTATCTTACATTTGACTCTGAAATATTTATATCTTACTCAGCTCAATAGAATATAAAAAGCCCAGTAATATAACATTACTGGGCTTTTTTAAAGCAAATGATTTTTTAATGCCTCTTAGTAAGACAGCTCAGCACGGCGGTTTTGGGCATAGGCGTCTTCGGTGTTGCCAGCCGCTGCAGGACGTTCTTCACCATAGCTAATGACACGGATGTTGTTGGCGGCGACACCCTGAGCAGCGAGGTAATTGCGTGCTGCTTGGGCACGGCGCTCACCTAGTGCCATATTGTATTCACGGCTACCACGTTCATCAGTATGACCTGCGATAACCACACCAGCTGCTGGATTTGAGTTTAATAGGCTCACGTGTTGGTTAAGGACACTCGCCGCTTGCGCAGTGATTTCGCTGCTATCAAAAGCAAAGTAGACAACCGCTTGTAAGTTTTCAGCACCAGTAATGACAGCGGTTGAGTTATCAACGATGACGGCACCATTGTAGCCAACTTGACCACCTGGAATACCTAGCGGCGCGACCACAACTTCTGAGGTAGCGCGTTTAGTCGCACAACCTGTAGTGATTGCAACGGCGCTTGATAATACAGCTAAAACAGCGATCTTAGAAAAACTGATTGACATGACGAGCTCCTAAAATTTTAATTAAATTTATTTTTTAAACTGCTTACGATAAAACTCAGGCAATCTTTATCCATCATATACTAACTGTTAATTTATGTAAGTATTTTTACTGTAAATAACGATAGATAGATATGTAACGTATCACCAGCGGTGTTTGCCCCAGTTTTCAGGATTGGCCCAGTAATCAGCATTAAGCCAATTCGGTAGCTGTTTATAATCATATAAATTGAACTGCCAAAGCGTCGCTGATACAGTGGAAGACGTGATGGATTCAATATCACTAATATTTAAAGAGGGCTCACTTAAGATATCAAATGGTGTAAATCCGTAAGGTTTCAAATCAATTGAACTATCAAGCGCAACCAGCAGGTGTGCTGCGTAGAGATCACGATAACGCATGAGTGCAGGGATGTATTGATGTAACAGCTCTTGTGAGAGGGTGGGTAGCCAAAAGCAAGCAAGCTCGTAACGTTCAAGTACATGCTGTTTAGCAAGCTCTGGTAAGGTGGAGACGTGCCATGCTTGAGCTGATACGTTGTTATCATCTTTAACATTCGTATCTTTAATATTCGTATTTTTCTTTAGCTGTGTTTGCAGAGTTGATAGTTCTGTTTTGTCGTTTGCTACCCATAACAGCTCAATAGTATCATCAGTCTGTCCAGCCATCGTTTGTGTTTGTTTATCAAGCGAGCTATCAAGCGAAGGCATGAGAGCATCAACATACTCTATTAGTAAAGGTAACGTAATCTTTGAGTATTTGGCAGTGTGTGTTGTCATATAATAAGCCGTTTATGAAAGGTGAGTTATTAGTGTGCCTATTAAATCATTTTCATCGGAATTATCCAATTGATAACGCGAGCCAATTGTTGATTTAATCATTTATGTAGATGCTTACCAACACACATGAGTGTATACGAGGAAATGTATATGAAGGATAAACTCAGTTATCTCGATGCCCATACTTGAAATATAAGGATTTAGGTCAATCTACCTATAAGCATGAAACCAGATACAACATGCGCTCGTTGTAACTTTCATTGTGACTTTGAGCGCCATAAACGTTGCTATAAAGACGAAAGCTATAATGCGAGTAGCAAAACAATAACACTCATAACATATCATCAATAATAATAGGAAATCACATGTCTACTGCTGAAACCGATGCTCAGATCATCAATCCTGAAATGCCAGATGTACCACCCCATGCACCGAGTAAAATCAATCTAAAGGATTACCAAAAACCAAGTTTTGATGTTGAAACGGTCCATTTGGATATTAAACTATTTGAAGATTATGCTCAGGTAAATAGTACGCTTGAGATGGTACGCCAAACAGCAGGGGATATTGTCTTATTTGGCGAGTCGTTAGAGCTGCTAGCCATTACCATGAATGATAAAGCGTTAACATCTGAGCACTACCAACAAGAAGATGGCAAGCTAACGATTTATGAAGCACCTGATGAGGTTACCTTAGACATTCAAGTACGTATTTGTCCGCAGACCAATACCGCGCTAGAAGGTCTATATATGGCAGGTAGTGGTGACGACACCATGTTTGTGACGCAGTGCGAACCAGAAGGTTTCCGTAAGATTACTTTTTATCCTGATCGTCCTGATGTACTCGCGATATTTACCACTCGACTGGAAGCCGATAAGCGCTATCCGACGTTATTGGCTAACGGTAATTTAGTCGAAGCAGGCGAGGTCGCTGATGCACCAGAGCGTCATTATGCGATTTGGCAGGATCCAACTAATAAACCCAGTTATTTATTTGCCTGCGTTATTGCTGATTTGGATGTGTTGACTGATTCTTATACGACCAGCGAAGGTCGAGAAGTATTACTTGAGGTTTACGCGAAATCTGCCGATATCGATAAATGTGATGTTGGTATGCAAGCCTTAAAAGACGCCATGAAATGGGATGAGGTCAATTACGGCCGCGCCTATGATTTAGATCGCTATATGATTGTGGCGGTCAGTCAGTTCAATATGGGCGCAATGGAGAATAAGGGGCTTAATATCTTTAACACCGCTTGTGTGTTATCTAGCCCTGAGACCACTACTGATGCGCGCAGTTTTAGCGTAAAAGCCATTATTGCTCACGAGTATTTCCATAACTGGACGGGTAACCGTATTACCTGTCGTGACTGGTTTCAGCTGTGTTTAAAAGAAGGCTTTACGGTTTACCGTGACCAGTCGTTTTCAGCGGATCAGCAATCAAGTGCGGTACAGCGTATCGATGACGTAGCGACACTACGCGCGCATCAGTTTGCAGAGGATGCGGGCCCATTAGCACATCCAGTACGTCCAGAGAGCTTTGTTGAGATTAATAACTTTTATACGACAACTGTCTATGAGAAAGGCGCTGAAATTGTACGAATGATTGCTAACACGTTAGGGTCAGATGGTTTCCGCAAAGGAACAGACGAGTATTTCCGTCGTTATGACGGACAAGCCGTAACGGTTGAAGATTTTTTATCAGCACTCAGTATCACTGATGACAAAATCGAGGACTTTATCGACTGGTATCGTCAGCCAGGTACGCCAGTGGTATCGGGCTCTCAAACTTATGATAGTGCAGCGCAGACATTAACGATTACCTTGAATCAGCAAACACGTCATGTGAAAGGCTTTGATGCACCAAAACCGTTGCCGATACCTGTAGCAACTGCGCTGTTTGATAAAGACTCAGGCGCTATCGTCGCTGAGCGTATGTTATTGCTTGACGAGGCGACGCAAACGTTTGTGTTTGAAAATGTCGCAAGTGAGCCTGTTGTGTCTTTACTGCGTGATTTTAGTGCGCCAGTACAGCTCAACTATGATTACCAAGATGCAGACTTAGCATTTTTGCTCAAGCATGAAACCAATGGGTTTAACCGCTGGCAAGTCACCCAAATGCTGGTAAACCGTATTTTACTGCAAAGCCAAGGTGCGAAGAGCAGTCCTGATGTGTATTTAGAGGCATTGGCACAGACTTTACCCGTTTTAGCAGCTGATGATGCAATGCTGGCCGCAAGATTACTTGATATTCCTTCAGCGCAAGAGCTGGCTTCTGCCATTCCTAAAGACTACGATCCGGTACTAGTGAAAAAGCAGCGCGATGGGCTATATCAGCAAGTAGCAGATAGATTAAAAGACCAATGGGCTACGTTATACAATGATCTGCCAATGCAGTCTTATGAAGACAGCGCTGAAGCTCGAGGCATTCGTGCGCTACGTAATGTGGTGCTTGATATGGCACTGACTGCTAACGTTGAAGGCGCAGCCGATTGGGCACAACAGCAATATAATAATGCTAGCTGCATGACAGAGCGTTTTGGTGCGTTGAAGGCGATGGTTAACCATCAGTTAGTAGATGCAGATAAGTACTTATCGGACTTCTACGAGCGCTTCCAAGCAAACGATCTGGTGATTGATTTGTGGTTCAGTGTGCAAGCCGCCGCTGATGATGTGACGCCTGACGTTATCAAGTCGTTAATTGCGCATACCGATTTTGATTGGAATACCCCTAATCGTGTCCGTTCAGTTATCAGCGCCTTTAGCTCGCAACCAACAGTACTATGGACAGCAGAGGGTCTGAAGATGTATACAGACGTCATCAAAAAGCTAGACGATGCCAACCCCGTATTGGCATCGCGATTACTGCAAGTGCTGGCACGCTGGAATACGTTGGCTGAACCACGTCGTCAGATGGCGCATGAGCAGCTAACAGACTTGCGCAAGAACGTTGCATCCAAGCATGTGCTTGAAAGTTTAGAGAGTGTATTAGGTGCTGCAAATAGCTAATTGATAATAGCTAGGAAATAATTTTAGCTGTAGTATTAACTTTAAAATAAAGCCAACCTCAAATTGGAGTTGGCTTTATTTAATTGAATGTGCAGCATTAATTGTCATTAAAAATTAAGCTGCTCAAGAAAATGTTTTTCTTAAAATTTTCCCAATAAAAAGCCCCTTTCGTATCAGTACGAAAAGGGCTTTTTAGTTTTTGCTTGACGATATACTATCGTTAATGGCTATTAACGATTCGGCAATACATCTTTTACCATATTACGTAAGCCGCGCAATGCGGTGACAGTGCTATCCCAGTCTAGACAGCCATCAGTGATAGATTTACCGTACTCAAGCTGACTTAAATCAGCGGTTAGTTTTTGATTACCGCCTTTGAGGTGACTTTCAATCATCATGCCAATGATTGACTTATTACCATTTTGAATTTGCTCAGCGACGTTTTGGATGACCATTGGCTGTAGATAAGGATCTTTACCTGAGTTGGCATGGCTTGAGTCAATCATGATTTTGCCATTGGTTTTGCCTTTTGCCAGCTCGTTCTCAACTTGAGCAACTGCCGTTTCATCATAATTAGGCTTGCCATTACCACCGCGAAGTACCACGTGTGCGTAAGGATTACCTTTCGATTTGATGATCGAGACCTTACCATCTGATGATAGACCTAAGAAGCTATGACCTTCTTTAACGGCTTGCATCGCATTGACAGCAACCGTCATACCGCCGTCAGTACCGTTTTTGAAGCCAACTGGGCAAGACAAGCCTGAGCTCATTTCACGGTGTGTTTGGCTTTCGGTAGTACGCGCGCCAATCGCTGACCAGCTGATCAAATCCTGCATGTACTGTGGTGTATTCGGATCAAGGGCTTCAGTCGCACAAGGCAAGCCTTTTTCATTCAAATCAAGCAATAACTTGCGAGCAGTACGCAAGCCTTTTTCGATATCAAAGCTGTCATTCATGTCAGGGTCGTTGATCATGCCTTTCCAACCGACCGTGGTACGAGGTTTTTCAAAATAAACACGCATAACGACAAATACGCTGTCTTCGATCTCTTTTGCCAATACGGCCAAGCGATCGGCATATTCATGGGCCGCTTTGATATCGTGGATAGAGCAGGGTCCAATGACCACAAACAGACGCTTGTCTTTACCGTCCAAGATATTTTGGATAGTGTTTCGACCGTTTAGTACGGTTTTGTATGCATCGTCTGATAGAGGCAGCTCAGTTTTTAGCTCAGCGGGAGTAATCAAAGGAATAAATTTTTCAATATTCACGTCGTCAATGTCTGCATTATGGGTAACTGATGTTGTCATGGTTATATATCGTCTAGCTGATTTATAGGAATATTCATTATGCGGACAAAAGTGTTGGTTGACAAGGGTAGTCCGGTAGTTAATTGACTGATAACTGGAATGAGGAAACTAAAACTTAGTTATACTTACACATGATTAAGGTTATATTTGAATTCGCAAATGCACGTTTGGTATTTCGTTTTTCTGTCTATTAATAAGGATGTATTGAATACTGGGTGCTCAACGCTTAGATTTTATGCGTGAATTTAGCTATTTGTATCATCGTCACGTATGATAGCGACCGCGATGATTTTATGACCACACTAAAATGCTTGCACACTAACACATGAATGCCAAAAAATAGGCACAGATAAAATGTGTATGTCATCAATCTCTATCATTGACTGACTGTGTTATATTTTACAACAACGATTTATTTTATTTGTATATCTTTAATATTGAGAGCTTGTCATGACAGATTCTGCTACGTCTCATACACATACTGATTCCATCAGCCAAACAGAGACGGATTTTAATAAACCTAAAACGACTACCACGCCGCTAGTGATAGCCATTGTCGCGGGTGAAGTGTCAGGTGATAGTTTAGGCGCAGATTTTATGCAACAGATGAATAATCTGCGTGATGACATCGTTTGGGTAGGCGTGGGCGGCACTAAAATGCAAGCGCAAGGATTGCAAAGTATTTTCCCATTAGAGCGTTTGGCAGTGATGGGACTGGTTGAAGTCATGGCACAGCTACCAGATTTGCTCAAAGCACGCCGCGAGCTATTGAGTGCGTTTAAGAGGGCCAATATCGATTGGTTTGTCGGTATTGATGCACCTGATTTTAACCTACGGGTCGCTAAGAAACTCAAGCCACAAGGCGTGTTCTGTGTGCAATATGTCAGTCCTTCTATTTGGGCATGGCGTGAGTCGCGTATACATAATATTAAAGCGGCAACTGATTTGGTATTGTGCCTATTCCCATTTGAGCTACCGGTTTATGAACGCCATAATCATCCGGCGATCTGTGTGGGGCATCCGTTGCTACGAACCATTGATCAAGCATTGATAGACACGCCAATCAATCAGCGCCGTAGCGAGCTGGTCTGGCAAAATGATGGTCTGCAGCAGTTTTTTATTGAACGGTTTGATGATGTCAGCCAGCTTATCTGCGTGATGCCGGGCTCTCGGCGTGGCGAAATTACCGCTATCTTGCCATTGATGCTCGACGGCATTCAAAAGCTCATACTACTAGATCCAAAGCTGTGTTTTATCATTCCAACGGTTGATCAAAATCACCAATATATTGTGCAAGAAGTCATTGATCAATGTTCAGAGCAATTGCGGGCAGCTATCGTCGTCGTCTACGATGATACTCAGCCAGAGTTTAGTCAGCATGCGATGGCAGCGTCAGATATCGTGATGCTAGCCTCTGGGACAGCAACGCTGGAAGCGATGCTGCTTGAGCGTCCGATGGTGGTGGTTTATCAATTGAATCAGATCACTTATCAGATTGCCAAACGTCTGGTAAAGGTGCCTTATGTGGCACTGCCTAACATTTTGGCTAATGCGCCGATTGTGCCTGAGCTTATTCAAGAGCAGGCAAGCGGGGATAATATTTGCCGTACGGTAATGCGTTTATTACAGCCACGTGCTTATGCTGAGCAATTAAAAGACCTGTTGGCGACAAAACACACGTTGCAGCAGCAAAGTAATCATGAGCCCGCAAATAGCGTGATTGAACAATATTTTATGAGCGATAGTAAAGCCTCCAATCTTACCTAACCCAGAAAGACTTTCTAATATTATGCAAATTCAACCTAGCACAGAAAATCTAGCCCAGATAATTGACGTCACTATTAATCATATCGATGTCAAAGGGCAATATCTTCAATTGGCGGCGCCTATACGCTTATATGGACAGTTGAATACCTCCAAGCTGTTTGCTCAATATGAGCGCGATGAAGTGCAAAGCTCAAAACAGTCAATATTAAAAATCGGCGTTGATGAAGCAGGACGTGGACCATTACTAGGCAGTGTCAATGTGGCCGCTGCGATATTGCCTTCGACTTGGTCAGGATTGATTGAGGAACAACCACTCAAAGACACGCCATTGTCGATACTGACAGATTCCAAAAAGCTGAGTGAAAAAAAGCGCGATCTTCTTTATCCATTGGTACAGCAGCATGCAGTCGGTTATATCATCGCTGATATACCAGCAGCCGTTATCGACCAAGTTAATATTTTGCAGGCAACCATGCTCGGTATGCGGTTGTGTACTGAAGCCTTGCTAGAAGCAGTTTTTAAATATCTTTCTAAAACTAAAAGTCTTGGCATATCACTTGATAAATTACAGGTAGAGGCGTTGTTTGATGGTAATCGTTGTCCTGAGCTGAATACGGCTAAGATTGAAGCGATGGGTATCTTACCATCGGACATTGACTGTCAAGCATGGGTGAAGGGTGATGCACGTCATACCAGTATCGCAGCGGCTAGTATATTGGCAAAAGTGAGCCGTGATGAAACCATGTATGCCCTTGATATGCAGCATCCAGAATATGGTATTGCCAAACATAAAGGCTATCCAACTCGCGCACATATGGAAGCCATTGAGAGACATGGTGTCTTATCAGCACATAGGCGCAGCTTTGCACCAGTGCGAAAGGCATTAGAGAGCTAATTTTAAACAATAGTATCTCGTCTGAAAATCGTCTAATAATAAGAATCTAATGTTCTAGCAGAAAGAAGCCATCTATCTATGTTAACCGATGGGTAAATTTCCAGAAAAATAGCGAGCGAAAGTTTATAAAATGTAATACAATATGTTACTCTTAGTATAAAATACTGTTAAATCAATGACTAAGCTTTTATTTTGAGTTTTATTCTCACTATGAATTATATATATTACTATTTTATAGGATAAAAAATGATGGCTCATACCCCTCAAAAGAACCTTGCTGTAGTGCTTTTCTTAGCGGTATTTTTAACGGCCTGCGGCGGTGGTGACTCTGATAATGGTTCTGCACCTAACGAATCACCGAGCCAGCCACAAGAAGCAGTTGTTTCAGAACCAATGACTTCAGCACCAGTAACAGCGACGCCTGATGAGCAGGATAGTGAGCCAAGCGATAGTAATCCCATTAATGAAAGCAACGCGCCAACTGAGAATAATCCACAAGCAGCCTTAAGTGCTAATAATCAATTCAGTCTTGCAAGAACCAGTTGTGGCTTAGGTGGTTTATCTGTTGATACGGCGCTTGATGATATTGCGATTAAGCACGCAAATTATATTAAATACGTATTTGCTAATAGCTCGCCGACCAGTTTCAATGCGCATGTCGAAAATAAAATCAGTGATATTGCCAGTGTGACAGGTAGCAATAACCCATTCTTCGGTGGCTTAGATTTTTCAGATCGCTTATTAAACGCAAAATACAGCAACGCACAATATGGCGCCACAGAAAATATTGCTCAATCTGTCTATTACAGTTCAGCAAGAAGTTTTCTGAAAACAGATGTGGTGGCAACCGCAATGGCAAAGTCATTGTTAGCAGCCCCCTATCATTTGCGCTCTTTGATGTTACCACCTTCGAGTTTGATAGGTACAGGAATGGTCACCTATAAACCTGATGCCAAAAATCCAGCTCTTAATCAAGGTTATGTATTGGTTAGCCATGCCTCAGCGACTAGAGCAACTAAAGATAAGACAGCAGAAGGTGTTTTTACTTATCCATGTCAAGGTGTGACTGATACAGTAACTGCTCTTTATAATGAGTCGCCAAACCCTGTTAGAGGGACAGGTCGCGATTTGCGTACCGATCCTATCGGACAGCCTGTTTATGTGAGTATGCCATCAGCGAACAAGATCAAAGTAAGCAACATCAAGTTCCGAGATACTCAGCGAAATACTAATGTACCGATTCAGTTGATCGACTTTGATAACGATCCGTATGTGAACACCAACTACGCATTACCAGCGAATGAAGCATTTATTTTGCCATTAACAGATGCACTAAAGAGCTGCGAAGTTAATCGTGCGGCAAATCAAAGTCAGCAATGTGGCCTTTATGGCAATACAAAGTATCAAGTGAGCTTTGATATCTTGGTTGATGATAAAAGCTTAGAAAGTAAGTCATTCACTTTTACGACGGGTAAGGTAAATTATTAGTTAAGCCGTTTAATCAATCGTACAAGCGAAAGGGCTGAACCAGATAACTGGTTCAGCCCTTTTTTTTATATGAAGCAACTATAAAAATGTGACAAAGTAAGCAGACTGACTAAAATTTACTTTAAAACGATGAGTTTGGCTGTTGCAAAAAGGCTTTTTCATCCTCAGTTGATTTGCGCTCTAGTACCTCATTACGATGTGGATAACGCCCAAATTGATCAATAATCTCTTTATGACGATATTCAAAATCTAGCGTGGTTGCATCGTCTAATTGCTTAAATAATGGTAGATAACGGTCGTGAATCAGCGCTGACTCAGAGTGCATAAACGGTATGATCATAAATCGACGCCATTGCATCGGTAAGGTATCAAAGTATGGCTGCTGAATGGCTTCTTGTGCTAAGACTAATGCCATACCGTCTTGGGCAAAAGCACAGGCTTGTTCGCGACATAGGTTTCGTGAAAACTGATCTAAGACAATGATTTCTGCCAGTCGCCCTGCTAGCGCTGTTATTGAGCTATTGCCATCTAGAGAAGATTCTGCGAGGCGCCATTGAACGCATTCACCTTGCTTTGCTGCCTGCCAAATGTCACCAAACTTATCCTTTATCTGCTTATCAAAACGATCGTTTTGTTCAAACCAACACGCTTCGTTATCTTTATCAAACCAAAAATCCAATACTGCGCGCGCATCCGGATCTAGATAGGTCAAATCTATACTTTTTGGATCGAGTTGAGAGGCATGGGATCGACTGGCAGAGGTGGAATAATCGGTTGAGAGTGCCATAAGATATTCTAATTATGATGGATTTAGTCTACTATAGCGCAAATATTTATATCTGTCTGTCAAGATACCAACAGCAGAGTGTCTATTAGGTAACCTATTATGAATGCAAAAAATTTAGAAAATTCTGTGAACGCGACATTGCCACCAACGCCTTACTACGTGCTTGATGAAGCGTCCATCGTTGCCAATATGAAAATCATCGCTAGGCTATGTGAGCTGTCTGGTACAAAAGCATTATTGGCACTAAAATGCTTTGCCACATGGGGTGTATTTGATGTGATGCAGCCTTATCTGCATGGCACGACTTCATCTTCACTTAACGAAGTCAGATTGGGCTATGAGACCTTTGGCAATAATGCAAATGCCAGTAGCCAAGATAAAAAAGAAACGCACGCTTATAGCGTCGCCTATAGCGCAGATGAAATTCCTGAAGTACTGAGCTATGCTGATAAAATTATCTTTAACTCAATCTCACAGCTAACTGCTTTTAAAGATCAAGCGGCAGCGCAAGGTGTTCCAGTAGGCTTACGATTAAATCCAAAAACCAGTAACTCATCATTTTTGATTGCTGATCCTGCACGTCCATTTAGTCGTTTGGGTGAGCACGATAAAGACAAAATTGCAGCAGTGCTTGGAGGCATCACTGGCGTTATGATTCATAACAACTGTGAGAACGATAGTTTTGAGGATTTTAGCGAAAGTTTGGCTGATATCGAAGCCAGATTTGGTGATATTTTGCAGCAGCTTGATTGGGTCAGCTTGGGTGGCGGTATTCATTTTATCGCTCCTAACTATCCGCTAGAGAAGCTGGCCGACAGACTAAAAGTGTTTAGCGAAACTTATGGCGTGCAAGTCTATCTTGAACCAGGTGAGGCGAGCATTCACGGCGCAGGCACTTTGGTCACGACGGTGTTAGACACGATGCATAATCAAAAAAACTTAGCAGTCGTTGATGCTTCTATTGAAGCGCACATGCTTGATCTACTAATTTATCGTGAGTCAGCACCGATTTCTGCGATCAATAATACTTCTGCCAATATTGCACCTACTGGTAATCCAACAGAAGCTGCGCCATCTGAAACTAATGCTGAGTCAGCAGACCATACCATTATTTATGGTCGTTCTTGCTTGGCAGGGGATATCTTTGGTGAGTATGCATTACCGAGTAATCTTCAGATAGGCGATCAAATTGCCTTTGGTAATGCGGCAGGTTATACGATGGTTAAGAAAAACTGGTTTAACGGTGTCAATATGCCAGCGATAGTGATTCGCCGTTTGGATGGCAGTATCGATATCCAACGTGAGTTTGACTATGAGGAATATAAAGCCAGCCTATCTTAAGCCTTAGTAGCCTTAGCTTTTAAGACTATGCCATTGTCGGGTTTTTGTATTTTAATGTTTAAAAAACAAAGGCTTAACCTGTATTAGTAGACATTTTAATATCTCTACTTTTTATACATATTTTTTACCGATAAGGGAATAAAAATTGTTATAATCGCGTCGGGCAAATACTAGAGTGGTATCTGCCCGACGGGTGCGTGGGTTTTCCTCGGTCTTCCTTTTTAATTCACGCATATCATTCACTCGTTTCTGTTTTGCATAGCCGCAATCAATGGTATCGACAGGGACACAAAGGAGGATTGTTCATTGAACACAAACCAACAAGCCAAATCTAACAAAAAAGACGTACTCATCATCGGAGCAGGCGGTGTCGCTCAAGTGGTCGCGCATAAATGTGCGATGCATAACGATGTGCTTGGCGAGATCCATATCGCCTCACGTACCAAAGACAAATGCGATGCTATCGCGCAGAGTGTCAAAGAAAAAGACAGCTTCAAACAAGTTGCGGTCTTGCATACGCATCAGGTCGATGCGATGGACAGCCAAGCACTCGTGCAGCTGATACAAGACACAAAAATACAGATACTTATTAATGTTGGCTCGGCATTTATCAATATGACCGTACTAGAAGCCTGCATTGAGACAGGTACTGCTTATATAGATACGGCTATCCATGAAGATCCGCGCAAGATTTGTGAGACACCGCCGTGGTACAACAACTACGAGTGGCAACGCAAACAGCGCTGTGCAGATAACAACGTCACTGCTATTTTAGGCGCAGGGTTTGATCCTGGTATGGTCAACGCTTATGCGCGTCTTGGCTACGACATGATGGATGCAGGTTCAGTGACTGATATTGATATTATCGATATCAATGCGGGCAGTCATGGCAAATACTTTGCGACTAACTTTGACCCGGAGATCAACTTCCGTGAGTTCACCGGTACGGTTTATTCTTGGCAAGACAGCAAATGGCAGTCTAACAAGATGTTTGAAGTTAAACGTACGGATGACTTGCCAGTTGTAGGCGTGCAGAACAGTTATCTGAGTGGTCATGATGAAGTGCATTCATTGTCAGCCAACTTAGATGTGCCAAACATCCGCTTTTGGATGGGCTTTGGTGAGCATTACATCAATGTATTCACGGTCTTACAAAGCTTAGGATTGCTTTCTGAGCAGCCAGTGACGACTGCTGAAGGTCAAGAAGTGGTACCACTGAAAGTCGTTAAAGCGGTACTACCAGATCCAAGCTCACTTGCACCGAACTATACAGGTAAGACCTGCATTGGTGACAAAGTCAAAGGCAAGATCAATGGTGTTGATAGCGAAGTCTTTATCTATAATGTCTCAGATCATAAAGATGCTTACAACGAAGTTGGTAGCCAAGGTATCTCTTATACCGCAGGCGTACCACCTGTTGCTGCTGCAATACTAGTCGCGACTGGCGAATGGGATGCAGGCAAAATGGTCAACGTCGAAGAGTTAGATGCCAAGCCATTTATCAATCTACTAAACAAGATTGGTCTGCCAACGCGTATTAAAGATAGCGAAGGTGATAGAGCGCTTGAGTTTGATATTTAATTAGAAAACGTTATTTAGAAAAGCCTGTCTTATATAGACAGGCTTTTTTGTGTTTGATTGTATTGTAAAAAAGAGAAGCTTTATTCACTATTTTTATGGGATGATTAGATACTACTAACGAGGATTAAGATCTGAGTATTTTCAAGGTTGATCTATATAATGAATAAGATTTATGAAAGCTCGCCTGATATTTGAGAAATAGGATTAAATATGGATATGGACGAGGTTTTTGCTGCTATAGCAGGTGAAACATTAGAGATTTATCAGGACAAATATAAGTTACGCTCAAGAATATTAAGTGAAGCAAGTCAGTATATAGAAACAGATTTTTCAGATTGGCCACCTATCACCTTTAATTGGGATTTATCAAAAGAAGGTCAACGCTTCTCTTTAGATAGTGAGAATGAATCAAGTTTTAAAACTCGCTATCCAGAAGGCTTTATATTGGGAACGGTGAAATTAGATGCTCTAGATAAAAAACTATGTCATTTTAGCCGTAGAGATGAAGGTGAGTTGTGGACGGTAGGGTATAAAAGTAGACTGGCATATTTGATTGTTTATTTATCTGAAAAGAGACCTATATCACCGCCACTGGTAAAACCTCACCTTATCGGCGAGGTCATATTGAAGGGTGGCCATCACCGGTATGCTATTGCAAAAGAAATAGGGGAGAAGTATATTCCTATTTATGTAGAGCCAAAGTATAGAAAAGAAATCGATAAACTCATGGAAATAGATTGGATTAGCTAGAGTAGTGAGATAAGCACTGTACTCTACATCGTACTTCTAATGATATCGTAGCTATATTTTTCTCCATTATCACTCACTAGGATTATATTCTCTCAACGCTGCAATACGGTCATCCAATGTTGGGTGTGAACGGAATAGATTCGCAATACTAAAGCCTTGCGTTTGTCCTGATGAGATCGCAAATGCTTTCATACTCTCAGGCATTTGATCCGGTCGCTGTGCAGAGGGACGCAACGCATCAAGCGCACTGATCATTTTTTCGCGGCTGGCAAGTTTTGCCCCCATTTGATCTGCACGAAATTCACGTAAGCGTGAGAACCACATCACGATAGCAGACGCTACAAACCCAAGTAAGATATCCATCACAATACTAGTGATAAAGTAACCGATACCTGGGCGATCACTGGTGTTTTTGAACACAGTACGGTCCACGAAGCTACCGATAATGCGCGCAAAGAACATCACAAAAGCATTGACCACCCCTTGAATAAGGGCAAGAGTTACCATATCACCGTTAGCCACATGACCAATCTCATGCGCCAATACCGCTTCGACTTCATCTTGATTCATATTCTGTAGTAGACCAGATGAAACCGCCACCAGCGCTTTATTCTTATTCCAGCCAGTCGCAAAGGCATTTGGCTGCGAATTGTTAAAAATACCAACCTCAGGCATACCGATGTTTACCGCTTGCGCTTGTTTTGCCACTGTATCGACCAGCCATTGCTCAGTTGGGTTACGTGCGGATTCTATCACCACTGTACCCGTGGATTTTTTGGCCATCCATTTTGACAGAAATAGCGAAATCATTGAGCCGACCATACCGTAGATACCGCACATAACTGCAAGACTGACATAATTTAGTCCACCTGCCGTGTATACACCGCCAATCCCAAAAAATCTGGATAGTATCCCAAACACAATGCTAAAGACCACGATCACGGCCAAGTTGGTCAATAAAAACAATCCAATACGCATCATGACGCTAATTTCCTATTTAAAGTGTTGGTATGGCCTAGATAGGCGGTTATCTAAGAGGTTTGTTTGCTATGATAGATTTTACTGGGGTTTTGTGTGTCATACTATTTTAATAATGTCAAAGTACTAAAATAATTATATTGTCCCAACAATAGCGAGATTTTTTGAGATAATTAGCGAACTAGGTATATTAGCTCGTTGCCAAGACTAGTTAGCTACATTACAACATCACCGAAACTATTGCCTATTGATCTAAGTATTAAGTTTTGGTCAAATATTTCTTATTTTGATTTCTCCGAAGATAAGAATGACCAAGATTAATCCTTAAAAAATTATAACAATGAGAACATCCCATGCAACTAGAAATAAATATTATAGACGCCTTCACTGACACGTTGTTCAAAGGTAATTCCGCTGCGGTTATTGTGACAGATGAATGGTTAGATGATGCTTTGATGCAGTCTATTGCGTCTGAAAATAACTTGTCTGAAACAGCTTTTATCGTTGTTGATGACAAAGGTGTTTATCATATTCGTTGGTTTTCACCATTGACCGAAATTGACTTCTGTGGTCATGCGACTTTAGCCGCTGCCTATGTATTGTTTAATAAAAATTCAAACGTACAGTCGATTAACTTTTCAGCCAAAGCGGTTGGTATTTTGATAGTCGCAAAAACAGATTCTGGCAAAATGCAAATGGATTTTCCCAATAGAATGCCTGAAAAAGTCGATGACATTCCTGATAGTTTATTAGCAGGTCTATCCATTGCACCTGCTGAAGTCTATCGCAATACTCAAGCATATTTTGTCATCTATGACTCTGAAACTAATGTATTGAATGTCGCGCGTGATAATGAGAAGTTGAAGCAGCTAGCGCCTTATGATTTGGTGGTAACTTGTCAGGCAACCTCAGAAAAGTATCATGATTATGATTTTGTCTCTAGATACTTTTGGCCAGCAAATGGTGGTGACGAAGACCCAGTAACTGGTTCGGCTCATACTGGGCTTGCACCTTTGTGGGCAGAGCGCCTGGGTAAAAGCGAATTGATTGCCTATCAAGCATCCAGTCGCGGCGGCGTGCTTGACTGTACCGTAACAGGGGATAGAGTGCTTATTTCTGGCAATGCTGTACCCTATCTGACTGGATTTATCACCGTTGAGGAGTAGATACGTTTGACAGAACTGAAGACCGTTGGACTGTTTGCTCTGACCGCATTGGCTGAGATTGCAGGGTGTTATCTGCCTTATCTGTGGCTGCGGGAAGGCAAGTCAATCTGGCTGCTAATACCTGGCGCGCTGAGTTTGGTCGCCTTTGTTTGGCTGCTGTCATTACATCCAACTGCTGCAGGTAGGGTTTATGCAGCCTATGGCGGTGTATATATTTTTATGGCAATAATATGGTTATGGGCTGTCGATGGTATTCGTCCGACTTCATGGGACATAATAGGTGCTGTGGTCGCGCTACTTGGCATGGCGATCATTATGTTTGCGCCACGCAGTGCCTAACGAAAAACGAGAGGCCAACTAAAAAAACGCCAATTAAACCATTAGGTCAGATCGGCATATTGATATGAGAAATATTAATGTTTACCTAAAATACTACCATTGTCGTCTTTCTTCGCTTGTTTCGCCGCTTTCTTTTCTTTTGCTGTCAGAAGCGGCTTCTTTTTGACGTTCTTTTTACTGTCTTGACCTTTACTCATGGTAATTCCTTTGTAGATAATGCATACAACCCGCTAAGCTAATTGAGCTGACTTAAGGTAAGTATGGTGACGACTAACATAGTCGCTTACTAAATCGAGTATAGGCTTAAGCATTAGTAATAGATAGCACTCGCACAATTCGCCTACGTTACGATGATAATGCAACTCCTTTATCCTTTTTGCTAAGTAGTTTTTGCGCGGAATGACAGTTAACTCCGATATGGTTAACCCTAAGCTACCAATTGATTCGTTCAATCAATCATGGTATTCATAAGTGCTTACTTACGGATACATGACGATTTGCTATACTAAGGCATAAACCGATTAATCAATGCGGCAAACTCTTATTTATTAACATTTAGCACCATCGTGCTCACTGTTTTGGTCACCTTATTATGCGTATACGTAAACTATTCAAATTTGAAAACGCTCATATCGTTCGCAACTGTAGCTCTGAGCGCTGCAAGCACTCCATTCATGGTCACAGCTATCAGATTGAGCTGATTTTAGAAGCCACCCGTTTAGACCATGGGCAAATGGTTTATGATTTTGGGCTGCTAAAATCTTCTATCAAAGACATTATCGACAGTTTTGATCATGCCATTTGTTTCTGGAACAAAGACGATCCTGAATATGTCGCAGCGTGTAAGAAGTTTAGCGCGCGTTGGATTAGCCTGCCAGTATCCCCATCGGCAGAGCAATTCTCTCGGGTGATTTTCTTTTGGGCGCAAGAAATATTGCGCCAGACGCAAATGCAAAATGGTGAAGCGGATGTCAGTGTGTATTCAGTAATTGCCCATGAGACCGCAACGGGCTACGCGCAGTGTTTCGCCGATGATGTGGCCAATGATCAAATGGGTAAGCTGGTTTTAGAGGATTTCGAATTTAGTGAACAAGTTCGTGCTGAATGGACGGACTCTGAGCTATACGCCAAGCTGATTCGCGGTGAAAGCTTTACTAATCCAACGGTGACTATGCAGGTACAGACAGAGCAAGCACAGGCAGGTTCAGACTGATGCGTAACGATCAATCAATAGAAAATAGTGACACTGTGCAAACGCTGATACTGAACTCTGAGCAAGATACACAGTTATTGGCTAAGCAGCTCGCAGCGTTGCCGCTGAAGGGCAGTGTGTGGCTGGCAGGGGATTTGGGCGCTGGTAAAACTACTTTAACGCGTTACTGGTTGTATGCTCTCGGTCATACTGGTGCGGTAAAAAGTCCCACCTACACGTTGGTTGAGCCTTATAGTATCGAGCAAAATAATGGTACAACCAAGCCCGTCTATCATGCAGACCTATACCGTCTCCAAGACCCAGAAGAGCTTTCTTTTATTGGGTTTGATGAGTATCTAGATGAGCCTGAAGTACTAGTCATTATTGAATGGGCGAGCCGTGCTGATGGGTACCTACCAATGCCAACTTTGTTTATCGATATGACACAAGTTGAAAGCGACGATAAAGGTAATGAAGTACGCCAAGTGCAATTAAAAGTATCAAAAGCGGGCCAAGCGCAAGGTCTGGATTTATCAAAACTTAATATCTAAATGACACCACTTGCCATTTTTTTAAAATATGACATCTATCAATGCCAGATAATCACCCTAACACACGCATCAAAAAACTATCACCGCTGCTTATCAACCAACTAGCAGCAGGTGAGGTCGTGACACGTCCAGCAGCGGTCGTCAAAGAGCTGCTCGAAAATGCCATTGATGCAGGTGCCACCAATATTGAGATACGTATTA
Organism: Psychrobacter piscatorii; assembly: GCF_904846415.1. GTDB lineage: Bacteria > Pseudomonadota > Gammaproteobacteria > Pseudomonadales > Moraxellaceae > Psychrobacter > Psychrobacter piscatorii. Next base: position 76,252 of record NZ_CAJHAR010000003.1, read on the forward strand.
CTCAAGGTGGTATGGGTATGATTGAAGTGGTGGATAACGGTGTGGGTATTCATCCTGATGATATAGTGATGGCGATTACTCGTCATGCGACTAGCAAAGTCGCCGATGTTGCGAACTTGCATGGTATTACAACATTAGGTTTTCGCGGTGAAGCATTAGCAGCGATGGCTGCTGTGTCTCGTTTGAGCTTAACCAGCAGTCATGATGATAGTGGTATTGGCCGTCAATTGCAGGTGGCTGGTGTATTAGATGATATGCCGAAGCTCACACCAGTCGTTCATAATCGCGGCACAACAATCATAGTCAAAGACTTATATTTTAATGTGCCTGCCCGCCGCGGTAATTTAAAATCTATTGCCACTGAATTTGGTCATATCGAAACGATCGTCCGTGAAGTCGCACTGGCGCGAGCCGATGTTGCACTGACGCTTTTCCATGACAACAAAAAGCGCTTGTCATTAACTGCAAGTGCATCGAGCATCGCTAATAATGATGCCAGCCACCTCCCATTGGCACGCTTAGAACAAGCGACGGGTATGGCATTGATGGATAATGTGCTAAAAATATCTATAGACCTGTCGAATATTATACAACAGCCGATAAATCATGATAATGACAGTCTACTGAATCAAGCATCGATTAGCGGCTGGTTATGGCCGATGACTGATGAGCAGATAGCATTACCAAAGCTAATTTATGTGAATGGTCGATTGGTAAAAGAATTATTGATTAGCAATCAGATACGTCAACTGGCTCAGAGTGCACAGTTAGCAGGTGTGGGGTATGCGCTTTATTTTGACTTGCCAACCCAGTGGTTAAATGTCAATGTACATCCATCGAAGCAGCGTATCAAAATCAGTCCGCTAAATAACATCATGGCTCACTTAAGCCATGCGATTCGTTCACAGCTGAAAATAGTTAATGTTACTCCAAGGGTTGCTAGCCCCGATACTTCAGAAGTATCAAAAAAAGACGTCTCTGTAGATAATTTGCCTGACACACATGTACCCAATGATATGCCTACAGAGCACACAAGACAGAGCAGGCAAGTACAAGCTCCTAGGCAGTCATATCAATCTGCCTCAAGCAAATCATTTTTAAATAAGTCGCCAGCTCAAGAATCAACACTATCTTATGTCGATGAGCCGTTACAGCAAAGTCGCAATACTTCGTATCGTTCATCCGATGCGCCTACAACTGCATCCTTACCAATCTGCTTGGATATTATTAATGATGCAGAGGCTATTGGTATCGACTCAACCGCAGCTGATAAAAACCTACCTTGGCTCTTATTTTATCATCAAGGGCAATGTCTATTAATAAGTACTAAAGACTGGCAATCAAAGGTAAGCCGATTGTTTGAGTCATCTATATTTAGCAATAAGGCGTTTAAAAAAGATAAAATGCCAAACAGTGCTATGGAGATCAATCATCAGCTTATTCGGGTCAATTCACAAATGTCGGCACAGGACTCGATGGTCTTTGTCGCAGACCTCGCTGATATACTGACAAGAAATGCCATCAAAATCTTGGGCAGTCATCGTTTAGTCACACTAATGTTATCTTCTATATCCGAATAAATATCAAGCTGACTGCTATTTTAGTCAATTACATATTAAGAAAGGCAATTCTATGCAACATTCGTCTGATAGCGTATCTAAAAATCTGTCGGATAATAGTGTCGTGTGTCTGATGGCGCCAACTGCTAGTGGAAAAACAGCATTGGCATATGAGCTATACGATACAGGTCGTTTTGAGCTAATTTCTGTGGATTCAGCACTGATATATCGCGATATGAATATTGGTACCGCAAAACCAACAGCAGATGAGTTAACGCGTTATCCGCATCATCTGGTTGATATTATTGACCCTATGCAAAGCTATAGCGTCGCTGAATTTGTTAATGATGTAGCGCGTCTTATTGATGAGTGTCATGAGCGCAAAAAGATACCGCTGTTAGTAGGCGGTACTATGATGTACTACATGGCGCTACTTGATGGCCTGTCTCCAGTGCCTGATAGCGATGACAGCGTACGTGCGCGCGTAGAACAATGGCGCCAAGAAGAAGGTATCGAGGCGCTGTACCATTATCTTGGCAGCATTGACCCAGCCAGCCATCAGCGTTTGAATGCCACCGATACTCAGCGTATCACTCGCGCGATTGAAGTCTATTTGCAGACAAATAAGCCGATAAGTGAGTGGCAACGTCAGCCAAAACAAGCGCTATCACATAATCCAGAGCAGCAGTGGCACGCGCTATCAGTGATGCCTGATCGTCCATGGTTGCACCAGCGTATTGAGCAGCGCCTAGCTATTATGTGGAATGAAGGACTAGTAGAAGAGGTCATTAGCTTACTTGAAAAGTATCCTTTAACGCCTAACATGCCCTCGATGCGCTGTGTGGGCTACCGTCAAGTACTAGAGTATCTGGTCCATATTGACCATGAAATATTTGATAAGCAGCATTTAGATAAAACCCAATTTTACGAAGCTTTTGTAGTACCTGACAGTCTCACGGGAGAAAATGAAACACAAAATAGTGATGCTCAATTAACTGCTCAGTCAATCTTGCTAAACCCTGAGACCGAGGCGCTTGCTTGTCAGGAAATGCAAAATAAGGCATTATATGCTACAAGGCAGCTGGCAAAGCGTCAGTACACATGGTTGCGAAAAGTAATGCAGCTCCCTAATGCCTCTTCAACATTGGCAATGGGGTCTGATAGTACTGCTACTAATAACACCATAGCACTAAAAACATTTGCGACGATGGAGCAGGCAAGAAATTATCTGTATTGAAAAGATGTTTCTTACTTTTTACTTTATAAGAATCAAACTTAATGTGGATTATTTTCGTAGAAAGCTCTATTCAGAGATGAAAGCATAATCACAATTAGTTTCAAAAATTAGCATAGATAGCTGTTATAATTTAAACTCTCTGAAAATGCAGTATCAAACAGATATAACTGCTTCGTTAATAAGCATTGGTTGACATTTGTAGATAAAAATAATTAATGAAACAAGTAGTTACTTAATTGTTTACAATAATAACGTATTCACGATAAAGTGGAATAACTTAAGAACAATGAATATTTATTTAGATACGTTTTATAAAGAAAACATATTATTGTATCTACCTTTTAGCCATTATAATTAAATTGACACTTAGAATAATTGGCACTCAAAACATAACTATATAATATTTAGGAGAGATTTCATGTCAAAAGGACAAACTTTACAAGATCCATTCTTGAATTCGCTGCGCAAAGATCGCATTCCTGTTTCTATTTTCTTGGTTAACGGTATCAAGTTGCAAGGCCAAATTGAATCGTTCGATCAATATGTTGTACTCCTCAAAAATACAGTTAGTCAAATGGTATATAAACATGCCATCTCAACCGTAGTGCCAGCTCGTAACCCGCGTAGTAGTACAACTACGACAGGTACTGGCGCTCAACCTCAAGGCTCAGCGCAAACTGGCTACCAAGGTGGTGGCTTTGAGCGTGGCAGCAATCCTGCTGCGGGCGGTTTTGAAGAGCGTGGTTTTGCCTCTAGCCGTAGTGGGTTTAATCGCGGTGGGTTTAGTCAAGGTCAAGAACGTGGCTTTGAGCGTGGTAGCTTTGGACAAGGTCAGGAACGCGGTTTTGAGCGCGGCGGTTTTGGACAGGATCGTGGCTTTGATGCATCGACGGACAATACAGGCTTTGAAGAAAAGCCGGATAACGGATCGAATGATACCAATAGTTAATTAGCTACACAAATTGAGTGTATTATCCAAATATACATTACGAGACATGATTTATACGATTAAGACCTGCTGCTATAGTGGGTTTTTTTTATATAAATAAGCAGATAGTTACTGTAAAAAATAATGGCTGCCTCCATTATATAAATAGTAGGCCATTATTAATATGAAACAGAGTATAGTAAAATACTAGGTTGATTCATTATAAAAATAGAGCAGATTCATGAACGATACTAAAACTGATTTGACCCATGAGCAATTTATCACAACAGCTATTGACGCGATTAATACTGAGATATCTGCATTAGCATTGTTGACAGAGCAGATAGATGACAGGTTTGCACAAGCATGTGACGTTATTTTGGCTTGTCAGGGTCGAGTGGTAGTAACGGGCATGGGTAAATCAGGATTGATTGGACGTAAAATAGCAGCGACTTTTGCCTCGACGGGTACGCCTGCTTTTTTTATGCATCCTGGTGAGGCAGGTCATGGCGATTTGGGCATGCTTGTTAAAGGTGATGTACTGCTTGCTATCTCGAACTCTGGTGAATCAGATGAGATTAAGATGCTACTGCCGGTAGTCAAACATTTGAACATTCCTCTAATCAGCATCAGCCGTGATAAACGCGGTATGCTGCCACGAGCTGCTGATATTGCTTTGACCCTTGGCCATTCACAAGAGGCTTGTCCGCTCAATCTTGCCCCTACATCGAGTACAACGGCTACCTTAGCGTTAGGGGATGCTCTAGCGGTCGCCTTGGTACATGCACGTAACTTCACTTCTGAGGACTTTGCATTATCACATCCGGCAGGCGCATTAGGTCGTCAACTATTGACGCGTGTCGAAGATTTAATGCATACCAAGTCAGAAGATTTACCCTTGATTCACCAACAAGCACCGCTACAGCAAGCACTATTTACGATGTCTGCTGGACGCTTAGGGATGACAGTGGTGACTGATGATAATGAGAAAGTCGTTGGGGTATTTACAGATGGTGACTTACGCCGTGGTCTTGAAAAAGGTATCGATCTACAAACGCCGATGAATGAGGTAATGGTCAGTAACCCACGCCATATCAATAAAACAATGCGCGCCTCGGATGCCTTAAGTGTCATGAATGAGAATGGTATCAGTCAGTTACTAATTATTGATGATGAAGATCGTTTGGAAGCAGTCATTACTGTTCATGATTTATTACAAGCTGGTGTAAAGTAATTTATCGATAGTTGATAGAACGATTGGTTTTTCATATAAAATAGTTAGAAAAATATTCGTCAAAAAGAGACAAATAATGCAAGATTTAATAAAAAAAGCAGGACAAGTAAAACTATTGGTCATGGATGTCGATGGGATTTTATCTAATGGTCAAATTATCTATGACGCTAATGGTATCGAAACCAAAGCGTTTTCAGTACAGGATGGCGTTGGTGTTAAGTCTCTAGCGCGTTATGGTATTTTAACTGCTATTATTACTGGGCGTAGCAGTGCTATGGTTGATAAACGTGCAACAGAAATGGGTGTCAATCACGTGGTACAAGGACGGGATGATAAGCTCATTGCACTAAAAGAGTTATTATCGTCTCTTGACCCTTCGCTCAATATTACTGCTGCCGACTGCGCTTATATGGGTGATGACTTACCAGATATTAAAGCGATGCAAACGGTAGGGTTTGCAGCAACCGTGCCCAATGCACACGCGGAAGTCATAAAACGCAGTGACATGGTCACCACTCGAGCAGGTGGTACCGGCGCAGTACGTGAGGTATGTGATCTTATTTTGAAAGGTCATGGGCATTATCAAGATTTTATCGCACATTATACGCTTGATGAAACTCAAGCTCAGGATGAACTGTCGTGAATACACGTGTTCTCATTATATTAGCGTTGATTATTGCCGGTATTGCGGGCTGGTTTTTCCAGCAGCAAGGGGATGTATCGCCACCAGTCAATATCGAGACGACAGATGTCGATTATGAAGCTACTGACATCAAAGCAGTTCAGACAAATGAGCAAGGTGAGACTGAGTACGAACTTACTGCGGAGTCTTTGACGCATAATCCTGAAACCAATCAGGATGAGATGTCAGGCATCACGATGAATTGGGAGCCGTCAACAGAGCAGCGCTACCGTATTCAAGCAGGTAGCGCAGCCATCAGTCAGCAAACAGGGGAGTTGAGCTTATCAGGTGGTTTTACACTGGTTAGCGAAGGTGATAAAGAGGCGTCTGATATTGAGCCAATCAAAGTGACTGGTAGTACCCTAAAAGGCAATACAAAGTCTGGTCAAGTGTATAGCGATGAACCTGTCAAAATTGAACAAGGGATGAATCGTTTTGAAGCATCCAGCATGACCGCCAATCTGGAAACGGGTGAATATGAGTTTGGGCAAGTTGCTGTCGCTTTTACGCCCGCTGATCGTCAAGACAAAGCATTATTTTAAACTAGCGCTTTTTACGACATTAAAACAGCAGCTAGCATGAAGTTTGCAAATCCTATCACCAATTACGAAACGAGTTATTATATGAAATCTAAATTTTTGCCTACTTTATGCGCATCAATCTGCTCACATAAACTACGTGTTGTTCCAACGTTTGTGTTGTTAGCCCTACCATTGTATAGCCATGCACTGCCATCAGATGCCAATCAGCAAATCAAGCTACTAGCGGATAAGGCCACTTATAGTGAGCGTACTGGCGTTACTAGTTACTCAGGTAATGTCATTATTACTCAAGGCACTTTTAAAATGACTGCGGACAATATCACAGTCAATCTCTCGCAGCAGCGCAGCATTAATTCAGCAGTGGCGACGGGTCGTCCAGCTACTATGCAGCAGGTTGTGACGCAAGAAAAAGGCTTAGCAAAAGGTCAGGCAAATAAGATTGATTATAACGCGGTATCTGGCATTATCACCTTAACAGGAAATGCCAAGCTGGTTCAGAATGGGGCAAGTTTTGCCGGTAATGTCATTCGTTATAGTCTAAAAGCAGGTGATGTAGAAGCGACCGCTGGTGGTAATCAGCGAGTAGAGTTGGTATTTCCACCAAACAATAATACCAACCAAAGTGGCGTTCGCTAATTTGGCCAACCAAAGCATAAATAGGTTTTTGGTAGTATACGAATATCGTGAAAGCAAGAGTAAGTTATGAGTGACAATAAAAATATAGATTCTTCAGTATCAAATAGCAATACGGCGCCTGTCGCTCGCTTGACTATGCAAAACTTGGGTAAACGTTACGGCAAGCGCTGGGTAGTCAAAGATGTCTCGTTTTCTGTTGAGCAAGGCCAAGTTGTTGGACTGCTAGGCCCGAATGGTGCTGGTAAAACGACCAGTTTTTACATGGTGGTGGGACTGGTCAATATGGATAAGGGCCGTGTCACTCTAGGAAAAATGGATCTGTCTAAATACGCTATGCATGAGCGTGCTCGTGCTGGTATTGGTTATTTGCCGCAAGAAGCGTCGATTTTCCGTAAATTATCTATCGAAGACAATATATTAGCCATTTTGCAGACTCGTACAGAATTAAGTAAAGCTGAGCAGCAGCAAGAGCTTGAAAAACTGATTGGCGAATTCCATTTAGAACATGTACGTACCTCACTGGGAATGAGTGTGTCAGGCGGCGAGCGTCGTCGCTGTGAAATTGCTCGTGCGCTAGCAGCGGATCCTAAATTTATCTTATTGGATGAGCCGTTTGCTGGTGTAGACCCCATTTCTGTTGGTGATATCAAGGATGTCATTTTGACATTGAAAAATCGTGGTATTGGTGTCTTAATCACTGACCACAATGTTCGTGATACGTTAGCCATCTGTGAAAAAGCTTATATCGTTTCAGAAGGGGCTATCATTGCTGAAGGTACTTCATCTGAAGTCTTAGAAAATGATCTGGTGAAATCTGTTTACTTAGGTAAAGATTTTCAAGTATAGCCTGCAGCGCTAAATCATTTTTTACTCATATTTTTATCTACACGAACTGCTGGTTTTAGCATTGCGACTAACTTATCAAGCCAGCAGTCAACATCTTCATTATATTTAGAATAACCTACGCTTAGCGTTCTCCCTTCTATCAAATACAGCTTTCGATATTCCCAACTGGCTGATCGCGACAAACACTCTTACATTCGCACTCATCAAAGAGCGTACGATAGTTTATTCATTATTCTCGACTAATTATCTGAATAAGGCTCATCATTTATGGCAAAAAATAAAAGCAGTTATGTCTGTCAGCATTGCGGTGCACATTTTGGCAAATGGGCAGGGCAGTGTACAGATTGTGGCGAATGGAATAGCTTGGTAGAAGCGCCAAATGTCAGTATGCCGCATCACAATAAAAGTACCGCCAAGCCTAATGCCAGCCGATCCACTTCTCGTAATACTGCTACACCAGCTGGTAACTACTCTGGCACTCACAGCGCAGTTATGCCACTTAACGCAGTCAGTGTGACGTTAGATACACGCTTGCCAACAGGCATCAGTGAGTTTGACCGTGTGCTAGGTGGCGGGTTGGTAGCAGGCTCTGTCGTACTAATCGGTGGTGATCCTGGTATTGGTAAGTCAACCATATTATTGCAGACTGCGACCAATATGGCACGTGCCGATTCTTTGGCAGGTAGCGCGCTTTATGTGACTGGCGAAGAGTCACTTGCACAGGTGGCCATGCGTGCCAAACGCTTAGATTTACCTGCTGATAGGCTTCGCGTACTGGCAGAAACCAATGTAGAAACCATTTGTGCGGCCTTGACCCAAGAGCAGCCAGCCATTGCTATTATTGACTCTATCCAGACTATTTATACTGACGCCATCAATTCTGCACCAGGCGGTGTCAGTCAAATCAGAGAGTCTGCCGCGATTTTAACGCGCTATGCAAAGCAAACAGGCACAGCGCTATTTTTAGTGGGCCATGTGACGAAAGAAGGTACTTTGGCAGGCCCACGTGTACTTGAGCATATGGTCGATACGGTATTGTATTTTGAAGGTCAGTCTGACTCACGTTTTCGAATGATTCGTGCGGTCAAAAACCGTTTTGGTGCGGTTAACGAGCTGGGTATTTTTGGCATGACTGACATGGGGCTAAAAGAAGTCGCTAATCCGTCAGCGATATTTTTGAGCCGTTATGATAAGCCCGTTGCTGGATCTGTCGTTATGGTTAGCCGTGAAGGGACTAGGCCGTTACTGGTTGAGGTGCAAGCGTTGGTGGATGACTCCCAAGGACAGCCTAGACGCATGGCATTGGGTTTGGACTTCCAGCGTTTGTCTATGCTACTAGCAGTGATGCACCGTCATGGTGGCATTCATACCAGTGGACAAGACGTGTATGTCAACGTTGTTGGTGGCGTCAAAGTCATAGAGACTGGGTCTGATTTGGCAGTGTTATTGGCATGCGCCTCGAGTATCAAAGAGAAACCATTACCATCGTCATTAGCAGTGTTTGGTGAGGTCGGTTTATCTGGTGAAATCCGTCCAGTACCCAACGGTCAAGAGCGTTTAAAAGAAGCGATGAAGCATGGGTTCAAACACGCGATTATTCCAAAGGCCAATGCACCCGCTAAAGACGCGCCTCAATTTAAAGGAATCAATGTGATTGCTGTTGAACGTCTTGACGATGCTATCGAAAGTGCGTTTGAGCTATAGGTAGTCTCGGAGAAATATAAAGGATGTTATCAAAAAAGCGCCTAACTCATGATAAGTTAGGCGCTTTTAGTATTTACTTTATATGGATTATCTAAAATTAAGGCCCTGAAACACGCTCAATAGAAACGTTACCAACACCTTTGTTTGTGATACCTAAACGCTTAGCAGCGCCATAAGATAAGTCCATAACACGGTTGCCATGGAATGGGCCACGATCGTTAACTTTTACCACAACGCTCTTGCCGTTAGTTTTATTGGTAACTTTAACATAGCAGTTTAATGGTAGTGAGCGATGTGCTGCAGTCAAACCATTCATGTCAAAGGTTTCACCACTGGCTGTTTTACGACCATGAAACTTACGACCGTACCAAGAGGCAAGACCAGTTTGCTTAAATTTACTAACAGAGTTAGAAGCTACTGCGGTTAGGCGCTCTAGTACATCTTCATCATTAGTTACTTGAGTGGTATCACTCGCTAATAGTGAGCTACTAAGTGCTAATGAAGTAGGCTGACGTGCTGATTTGACCAAACTTGATGCACCATCATGCTGGCGGCTAAGCTCACCAAGTACACGATCGATATGGGAGGCGTTATCTTGCGAAATCATTGCAAGGGAGGTTTTTGCTTCTACAGCATTTACATTTGTAGCAACTGCAGAGCCAGCGAATAAAACTGCCGACATAGTAAGTAAACCAGATAAACGCTTATTCATAAATACCTCTATAACTTATACACCAAAACCTAACTCTAAATTTTTAGATTGAGTATGACAGCGTTAGACCAATCTAACAGTGAATCAAACTCTAGAATCTTCATATTAATCTATTGTTTTTATAGCGATTAATATTTAGGGCGAGACTCTTATAGGTTTCAATATATGGTAATTTTTCATTTTATGATCATAAGTAGCGGTAGTAATGACCGTAGTTACTTAGGACATGCTTAAATGATAGTCAGCGATATTCATTGAGTACTTATATTTAACTTAGAGAGTAAGTACCAATGTCACTATATGTCGTATCTATAAAACTTCCGATATACAAACTTTCTGATATTGCTAAAGTAATGAAGGGTTTAAACGTTGTTGCGTGATGCTTTGTTATTAAACCGTTAATTAAGTAGTGTATTTGAAAGTCTGAAATCTACAAGATGCTAACTATACGACCAATCTACAACCAAAGTATAATTAAATGCAAAGTTTGTTAGTGGCTATGTACGGGTTATGTATCAAAGTACAGTAAAACGAGGTTAACGCAATTTTTTGTAAAAAACAAGGAATAAAATATTTCAGCCCTGATTTACAATTCATTTTTGTTAAAAAAATCTTTGTTAATGATAGTATGATACAAGTAATTAATTAACAATGATTTATGTCTTATGACAGCCTTTTGATAGGCTGATCATGACTGGAGATTATGTAGTATGTATTAAAAGTAACAAAATATTAATAGTAGAAAAATCGCTGACATTTTGACTTAATCTAAACTTTGTTATTAATAATCATGCGCGAGTGCCTTATTTTATGCTCAGTGTTTTTGAGATATATAAATGATGCATGTTTGTCATATTTTAATGATAATTTACTAATATTTTATATATAAGGTGCTGATTTTAAGTGTTTTTAACCAGACTTGTGAGTGTGAATCGACATTAATAAGCCAAAACCTGCCATCAAAGTCACGATAGCGGTACCACCATAGCTGATAAAAGGGAGGGGTACGCCAACAACAGGTAAAATACCGCCAACCATACCAACATTGACGAATATATAAACGAAGAAAGACATGGCAATAGCGCCAGCTAATAGCCTGCTATAAACGTCAGGATGGGTGAAAGCGATATATAGGGCACGCGACAAAAGGCAAAAGTAAATAAACATCAGTAGCATGACACCTAGTAAACCAAATTCTTCAGAGAAAGCTGCAATAATAAAGTCAGTATGACCTTCCGGTAAAAAATGCAGATGCGACTGTGTGCCTTCTAAATACCCTTTGCCAGTGAGGCCGCCTGAACCAATAGCGGTCTTTGATTGGATAATATTCCACCCAGCACCTTGCACATCGGCTTCAGGATTAAGTAGGGTTAGGACACGCGTACGCTGATAATCATGTAACAAAAAGTTCCAAGCAAACGCAATGAAAGGTATCGCTAAAATCACAGCAGCAGAAATTAAGCGCCAAGATAATCCAGCTAAGAACAGCACAAAAATGCCACTGGCAGCGACTAAAAGCGAAGTACCAAGATCAGGCTCTTTTGCAATCAATAATACGGGTACGATAATCAATGCCAGAGTAATGGCAATACTGGACGGCGATGGCGGAAGGTCACGTTTGGACAAAAACCAAGCACACATCATCGGCATACCAAGCTTCATAAACTCTGATGGCTGCACACTACCAAACCCAGGCAAGTTGATCCAACGCTGAGCACCCATACGCACTTCACCGATGATATCAACCAATACCAACAATATAAGCCCTAACACATAAAATATAGGCGTAAAGGTACGGTAAAGACTTGGCGGTATTTGTGCCATCGCAAACATCACGGTGAATGCTACACCGTAACTCACCATCTGACGTATGACCATGCTAACGTCTTGACTGGCAGCACTATATAAAATCGTCAGGCCAATGCAGCAAACCGTTAACAAAAGCAAGGTCAACCATGGATCGATGTGAATACGTTGCCAGATCGTTGGTGCATGACTTTGGCCTAAGTGATGGCTCTGACGTGAAAAACGGTATTGCGGGTTAGAAGACATAGGCAAAGTTTGGCTAGCAGTTGGAGTAAAAGGGAGAGGTTATCTAAGCTGTTTCATATAAGATATGTGATGAGTATTTGACGGTCTCTAGTTTAATAGAAGCTCATGGACAAAAAAACAAGCAGATACTTAACATCTAGGCAATAAAGTCACTGAAGTATAAAAGTGATAAGGATAAGTGTTAATTATGAATATCCTGCCTCAGATTAGAGGCGATAGTTTAGCCTGCCTGCTGAAAATTTGATAGTATCGATAAAACGTTTTTAGCGGTAGATTCCTGCAATGATAAAATCAAAAAACCATAACTATGGACAAATCCAGAAGCCTATTCTTGCACTGGTTGTTTGTATGAGTAGCATCAGTGTTCATGCCGCCATCATCAGTGATAATAGTGAACGCCGTATCGAAGTGCGTCAAGGCAGTGGCGATACTAGCAATGCTTATATATCGCCTTCTAACAATGTCTCTGGTCAGCGCCCTGGTGTCACTATGTTAAGTGGCGCAAATACATCAAATGGCGATAGTATGCAAAGCTTGATTGCACAAAAGCAGCGTGATTTTGAAATTGATGCCAGTCTATCTATCGAAGAAAACAAACGTGTCAATGTGAATCAACGAAGACCGACTTATAATACAACTTACCGTAATAACAGCTACAGCACAGCGAATAATACCTATAATAGTGCCAATAACGATCTTACGAGCATGGACTTTAATGCATGGCTCAACAGCAATAGTTACCGTGCTAGGCAAGTAGCCGAATATCAGCGCTATTTGAGCGCGCGTGTGGGTGCACAAAATGTACCACCACTGTCTCAGCTACTTACCACCGCGCGCAGCTGGGACAAATGCGGTTATGAGCCTTATCAGCTGCCACCGCAAGAGCTATGGGCCAATATTGTACCGACCCTACGTCTGTATAGCGAACTAAAAAACCAAGGAGTTTTACCTTTGAGCACCGAGATACGCTCGGTATACCGTAGCCCTGGGCTCAACGACTGTGCTGGCGGTGCTGGCAGTAGCAAGCATATGAATGCAAGTGCCATGGATATTTGGGTGCCAGAGTACGAAGACAACCTATGGCGGCTTAGTACGATGCAGGATGGCCTATGCCAGTTTTGGCAATATCAAGGACAGTCTTACAACTTTGGCTTGGGTTTATACGCCACGGGTGCAATTCATCTCGATACCGATGGTTATCGTAAATGGGGTTTCAACCATGCCAGTAGTAGCTCTTCTTGTCGCTATTAGATAGTTAAGGGTTAACGCGTCATAAGCAAGCGCACCCTTAAATTAGTGACAATAAAAAAACTAGAAACAGTATAATATCGCTTATAAATTTTAAAGCTAAATGATTAATAGGATGAGCTGGCTAGACGCGTAAGTTCACCAAAAAATTGTTTGGAATTAGGATTTCATGTTCTAATAATGGCATGTTTATCAATTATCTTTACCTCCTTATCGCTCTTCAAGGAAGAAGATCACGGTTATTATAAGCGGGATTTATGACAAAGCAGCATTCAGCAGTCGCAAGATGCAGTAAATCGAATGAAAGGAAACAACGTTTTTTTCGCTCAAAATATATTTACACTACGTTAATAGGCATGGCATCATTGTCCATATTACTGGTGAGTGCCTGTAGTCCAGAACCCTATTCTGAAAACAGCTCGTTGGTGACAGATAAAGCTGCGCCAACACGTGATAGCATCGCACAAAATTCTGAAAATATTGAAGACGGTATTAGAAACTCTTATGCTCGTTTGGCCTCAGAGCGCGCTGATGTATGCCCAAAATTGATAGAAGAAGAACAGGGTAGTCAGGTTATTGAGCGCGTTGCAGAAGTGATGGTAAACGATTATTGTGACTATTTCCTATATCCTCGAGAGGGTCAGCATATTTCAGTCGCCACCAACAATCGCCAAATCGAAGCTTTACTTATAGTCCCCGCGCTACATAACTTTGCTAATGGCGGCTACGAGGTCATGTCTTACGACAAGCATATCATTCGACTGAGCTATAATGGTGCCACCTATAAGCCTCAAAACCTCAATTACGACATCGTAATGACCATTTCTGATCACTCTGATAAAGAGTATTCGTAGTCTTTTTTGATATCACAAGTCAGTCACAAGACAATAAGCACATGAGTGATGAGTCGGGCATACTGAACTGCTCATCACTCACGCTATTCATTATCTAGTTAAGTGAATTTTCCCCAACTGATTTTCCTCTTTTTATTTGGTCGTTTTTATCGTCGCTTCGGTTCCCTTCCAAGGATTGTCTTGACCAACTGTTACGATTAAAAAGTCATCCGGAGTTAAGGTATCGCGTAGCGTTTTATTGACCCCTGACAGCGTGACTTGATCAATACGATTGACATAATCGGCCAAGTAAGTGTTTGGTAATTGATAGAAATTCATCATTCCTAACAACCCATTGATCCCTGCGTTACTTGCAAAACCCATCGGGAAGCTATTTTTGAGATTGTCTTTGGTCAGGCGTATCTCGTCCTGAGTGACTCCTTTTTCTAACGTGTCATCGATAACCTCTAAGCTTGCATCGATTGCCGCACGTGCTTTGTCATTGCGCGTTGAAAAACCAATCTGATAAGGCCCGCGGGCTAGCATCGGATTCATTGAGCCTGAAATACCGTAGGTGTACCCGAGATTTTGTCTAATCTCAGTCATCAAACGGGCATTAAAGTCACCACCTGCCATTACCTCATTACCAACCGCAAAATTGGTTTGCTGCTGCTGGGCTGTTGGATTGGTTGCACGTTTACTACCCAATTGCCCCATTAATACGGTGGTTTGGGTACTTGGGAAGGGAATATGAATGTGCTGTGCTTTAGTGAGAGGTTTAGGCTCAGGTAACTCAGCGGCTGCTTGACCCGCAGGCAGTTTAGTCGTGATATCCTCAGCCAGTTTTTTCGCCTGTACCAAGGTCAGATTTCCTGTCATAGCGATAGAGGCATTTGCCGCTACTAAATATCGATTTTTAAAGTCTATCAGCTGTTGCTTCTCGATAGTTGGCACGCTCTCTAGTGTACCGACTGAGGGATGAGCGTAAGGATGACTGCCATATAGAGCCTTATCAAAGGCAATGCTGGCAAGACTGCCAGGGTCTTGTTTTTGCTGCTGTAAGCCAACGAGTAATCGTGACTTATTACGTGCCAATACCTCGT
The DNA here is from genome assembly GCF_904846415.1 of Psychrobacter piscatorii. GTDB lineage: Bacteria > Pseudomonadota > Gammaproteobacteria > Pseudomonadales > Moraxellaceae > Psychrobacter > Psychrobacter piscatorii. The sequence continues at coordinate 91,568 of NZ_CAJHAR010000003.1, forward strand.
CATTAAACGTAGGCTCACTCACCATTTGCGTCATCAAATCAACAGCTGGTAAAAGATGTTTATCGTCCGATAAGCTGCGTAGTGAAACAATGAACATATCCTTATAGGCACTACTGCCCAGATTGATACCTAGCGTTTCAACAGCGCGCGTGAATGCATCTTCATCTAAGCTTTTGGAGCCCTGCTCAAGCATCGTTGCGGTCATGTTGGCGATGCCAAAACCGTCCTTGTTGATACTGCCATCACGGGCACTACCAGCGTTAAAACGTAAGTCTACATCGATGATCGGTAAGGCTGTGGTCTGAACGAACATAACAGGGACGCCAGCTTTGGTCTTAAACTCTTGAATCGTTGGCACCGTGACTTTTAAAGGTTTGGCGTCATCAATACTGGTAAGCTTAGATAAAGCTGCAATTGGCGCACTTGCATCAACAGCAGTAGGGGCTCGGTAATCTTCAGCGCCTGTAGTGTCTGCTTGAGCAGTATTAGCCAATATACTCAACGCAAAAACTACGTTGGTACTAAGGCATGATAGCTTTTTTAATGAGAGACTAGATGATATAGAGGGCAAAGCATTACTCAAAGATTTTTGTCTTGCTTGAGAGTCATATTTATTCTGAATCATGATGTTCTTCTTATTAAGAATACGGTTGTATCGTCCCTTTTATGAGACGTTCTGATAACAGGCAGCATTTATTGTGCTTTGGTAGTGTTCTCTTTTGGCGGCACTATATGCATCACCGTCAAATTATCTTTAACCAAATACTTCTTACTGGCAGCCTGAATGTCAGCGACACTGATACCATCCAGCTTGGTTGGTAACTTAGCAAGCAATCTGTCATCTAGCCCGATAGACTGTATTGAGCCGATCATACGTGCTTGTCCTTCCATGCTGTCTTGAGCATATACTAGGCCAGTGACGGCATTGGTCTTGGCGCGACTGATTTCATCGGCGGCAATGGGATCCGTTTTGAGTTTTTCTATCTCTGATATTATGGCTTGTTGCGCTTGTTCTAAACTGACACCTTCACGTGGTGTCGCTTGAATCATAAACAGCCCATCGCCGCGATCTAAAAAATCGTAAGAAGTACCAACCGTGGTCAGCAGACCTTGCTCACGTATCAGTCGACTCTCCAAACGTGCAGATAGACCGCCATCGAGTACGTCTTGAGCAAGCGACAGTGCATAAGCCTGTTTTTCATTGTTTGCGCCTGCTGTCACTAGGCTAGGTACGTTGTAACCCATTAGCAAAACGGGCACTTGCACCGCTTGCTCAGAGTCTACTTTTTGATAACCACGGAAGCCTTTTTGAGTGACAGCGTTACGTTTGGGTACGTTGCTTGGCGCGAGCTTACCGAAATAGCGTTTGACTTGAGCGAGTACTTCTTGTGGTTGCACGTCGCCGACGATGACCAGAGTAGCATTATTGGGTGCATACCATGTCTTATACCAGTCTTTTAGATCCGAAAGCTTGATGGATTCTAGCTCATTCATAGGCCCAATGACAGATTCACCTTTTGGACTGTTAGGCAATGCTAGCAAACGAAAGGATTCGTAAGCTTTGGCAAGGGGGTTGTCATCAGTACGCTGACGTCGCTCTTCCATGACCACTTGATGCTCTTTGGCAAACTCTTTGTCATTGAAGGTGAGGTTTTTCATTCGATCTGCTTCAAGCTCTAAAGCCAATGGCATACGGTTGGCAGGAAATAGCTCGTAGTAGCCCGTATAGTCATAGCTGGTAAAGGCGTTGTTAACCCCGCCAAACTTGGCAATCAATCGCTCATAATCATCACTCGATATATCGGCAGTACCTTTAAACATCATATGCTCAAGTAAGTGAGAGATGCCGCCTTTATCTAGAGGCTCATCTGCCGAGCCCACCCGATACCAAATCTGTGTCATGGCGACGGGTGCACGGTGGTCTTCTTTTATGACCACTTTTAGGCCATTTTCTAGTTGATATTCATGCCGACCCGACATGTCCATTGCTAATGCAGAGGATGGCGATTTTTTGCTTGTTGTCTTTTTATTCAACGTGTTTTTATTTACAGTACTGTGAGACAAGTCTTTTGTAGCAATTGAGCTTGTAGAGGTCGCTACAGAATTAGAGGTCATCGTACTGGTTTGGCAAGCAGCAAGTGATGTCGCCATCGCTAAAGCACATGCAATGCGTAATGGCGTAATAGGTAGTGGTAAAGACAATGGCATGGTATGGTCTACTTATATAGAATAATGACTGGAGTGATGGACGTAATCATAGCAATACAATGCATCACAGTGATGTCTGTGCGCCAACCATGACACTAGCGGTCGGTCTGAACTCTTGCGTGGTATTGCAACCTGCCACAGATAATACAGTTGTCGTTAGCAAAATCGCTACACTGATATTGGCAATGCTTTTATAGTGTTTAGAGAGTGATGACATGGCCGTTTCCTAATAAGGATTTTTGAATGAGTCTTGGTAGAGTAGGCGAAGTCTGACAAGGAACAAGTCAGAATTTTGTGTCCAAACCTTAAGCAAAACTTTCTCAAATCATTATGTGATTTTTTAAGCAGATAATTTTTGACGACAGTCTACTATGGTAAGGGCTGAGCGCGACTTGAATTATGCTAAAATAGGCTAAAATCCATGGTCATATAGCTGGCAAGCTTATGACAATCTAAAAATCCATTTACAATAAACAAATAATTAATTAATAGTAATAACTTTTAGGGCAAACTTATGAATAACCCAAACAATAGCAACCGTGTGGTCATCAACCTTGATGATGGTCTTGATGACTTAGATGACGATGATATTACCTTACCCAGTTTACCGGCGCAATCTGTACCCATTATTGATGAAACAGAGAGTGCTGCGCCACAAAGGGATAATACGGCAAATAGAGACGTCTCAAACAATGAGGCAGCAGAAAATATTGCTTTGGCCACACCAATTGTTATGACAGAAGAGCATAACGTCCCTAAAGGTATCTCTGAGAGCTTTTCAAGTGCTAAAGAGACAGGCACTACGAGCAAACCTAACACTGCGACAACCATTCCTGCTATGCCACTACAAGAGCAATTAGGCGATACACCAAGTGTGAGTCCAGTCGCTAGCAGTAATGTACAAGCGACTAAGCCGCAAGAAATTGCTGAAGAGTCACCAGAAAATAAGAAAAAAGGCAGCTGGTTTAACCGTATGAAGACGGGGCTGAGTAAGTCACGTAAAAACTTGGCCGAAGGCATGGTCAGTATTCTTATCGGTGGTAAAGAGATTGATGACGAGCTGTTAGAAGAGGTTGAAGATCAACTATTGGTAGCCGATATCGGTGTCAACGCGACCAACCGTATTATCAAGAGTCTCACTGAGCAGACTGCCCGTGGTGACTTGATTTATGCCCATTCATTATATAAAGCCTTGCAAAGCGAGCTGGTCGATATCTTAACGCCAAAAGTTGAGCCGCTGGTGATTGATACCAGCAAAAAACCATTTGTTATCTTAGTTGTGGGCGTCAATGGTGTGGGCAAAACCACAACCATCGGTAAGCTTGCCAAGCGCTTACAAGGTGAGGGCAAATCAGTCATGCTAGCGGCAGGGGATACTTTCCGCGCGGCTGCCACCGAGCAGCTACAGATTTGGGGCGAGCGCAATAATATCCCAGTGGTAGCACAAGGTCATGGCTCTGATAGTGCTTCGGTGATTTTTGATGCGATGCAATCAGCCAAAGCAAAAAACATTGACGTGCTCATAGCAGATACTGCTGGCCGTCTGCAAAACAAGACGCATTTGATGGCAGAGTTAGAGAAGGTTGTACGCGTGATGCGTAAAGCCGATCCAAGCGCTCCGCATGAAGGTATGATCGTACTCGATGCTGGCACGGGTCAAAATGCCATCAACCAAGTTGAGCTATTTAACAAGATTGTACCATTGACAGGTATCACCATTACGAAGCTAGACGGTACTGCTAAGGGTGGCGTGGTGTTTAACATTGCCGAAACGACAGATGTGCCTATCCGCTATATTGGTGTGGGTGAGTCAATTGATGATTTGCGTGCCTTTAGTCCGAAGCAGTTTGTCGCCGCTTTGTTCGAAACAGATGACAAAGAATAAAATAGCCAGTTTTATTTGGTAAATCATTTTTAAGATAATATGGAAGTAGACGCTATGATAGTTACCACAGCAGCTTTTGGGTCACATCAATTAACGCTGATTGCCCGTGCTAATGCGCATGTTAGCAAGCATAGTCGGCCTATGCTCGTTGAAGCCAACTGGCTGCTGCCCGGTAATACTTGGTATAGCTCAAAATCTGTTCCCAAGCTTAAAAAATATTATGGCCTGACAGATGAAGATTTTACTTTTATAGACAGCAATAGCCTAAGCATGAAAGAACCTACTCAAGCTTTATTGATAGAAACGATTTTCCAACTCAAAGATTATGCTGCTGGTAAACGTAAAACATTGGATTTGCCCTTGGATTTCTCTATGGGTACTGAGTTTCAACAAAGCGTATGGCGGGCACTACAAGAGATTGGCTATGGCGAAACCATCAGCTATGCCACCCTCGCGCAGCGTGTTAATAGTCCGAAGGGGTTTCGCGCGGTTGCACAGGCTAATGGCAAAAACCCTTTTAGTATCATTGTTCCTTGTCACCGAGTGATTGCGAGCGACGGTAAGCTTGGTGGTTATACGGGCGGGCTAGACAAAAAAGAGTATCTACTAGCGCTTGAAGGGGTCAAATGTAGATCGTAGTAGCGAATATAGCGCTGTATCTATTAAGTTCTTAAATATATAGCAAAGCACCAAGCCTATAATCGGGTTTGGTGCTTTTTATTTGGTTATTTTCCTATGTGGGGCTTCCTTTGTGTAGTGCTCTGGCTATTTGGCGCATTTATTACAGCCAGAGCAGCCTTGAGATTTCTTAAAGATAATCTTTGTCCATACATAATAGACAGAGATGGCAACGATGATAAAGACAATCAAGTATTCTAACCATGTATTCATATCAGCTCCTTAAAATCCAAAAATTTGTCCCGTGATGCGGTAGACTATCCAAGCCATCGTATAAGCCAGCACAAACAGATAGCCAGTAATGGCTAAAGTCTGCTTCAATGACTTAGTCTCACGGCGAATAACCGCGAGGGTTGCCAAACACATTGGGGCGTATACATAAAAGGCCAAAAAGGCAAAGGCAGTGGCCAGACCCCATTGAGCATGAATGATAGGAATAAGCGTTTGGTTGATGGCCTCATCACCCACGCCGCCTACTGCATATACCGTACCCAGCGCTGCCACCACGACCTCGCGCGCGGCCAGTCCTGGGATTAAAGAAATACACATCTGCCAGGTAAAGCCAATGGGCGCAAAAATTGGCTCGATCAAATGTCCAAGCATACCAGCAAAGCTATAATCAATAGCAGGGCCAACGGCATTTGCAGGTGCAGATGGAAAAGTGACTAACACCCATAACACCACAGATAGCGTGAAAATCACTGTACCGGCTTTTCTTAAAAACGCACTCACTTTGTCCCAAAGTTCACCAGCGATATGCTTCACATTGGGCATGCGATAAGTTGGTAGTTCCATTAATAAAGGAAAAGCAGACGATTCTGATTTTGCACTATGAAAGCGTTTGAATAACCATGAAACTAGCGCTGCTGATAATGTGCCCGCAACATATAGTATAAATAAAGTAATGCCTTGCAAATTGAATATGCCAAGCACCGTTCGGCTGGGTATTACCGCTGCAATGATGAGGGCATAAATCGGTAGACGCGCCGAGCAAGTCAACATGGGCAGCACGGCAATGGCCATCAAGCGTTCTTTATGGCTCGGTATCGTACGAGTAGACATGACAGCGGGCACAGCGCAAGCGAAACCGGACAATAATGGAATAAATGAGCGTCCAGATAGTCCTACTTTGGATAATAAATTATCTAACAAAAACGCGGCACGCGGTAAATATCCTGAGTCTTCTAGTATCAATAAGAATAAAAAAAGCAAGGTGATTTGAGGTACGAACACCACGACGCTACCCACACCAGCCACAATGCCATCGACGATAAGACTCTGTAAGATACCATCTGGTAGCCATTGCGTCAGCAGTGTACCCACACTACCAACCAGCCATTCGATACTATCCATCAGCGGCGCAGCCCATGCATAGACAGCCTGAAAGATGACAAATAGGATCATCAGCAAAATAACCACCCCTATGACGGGATGCAATGTCAACTGGTCTAACCGCTCATGCCATTTTGGTAAACGTTGTGCACTTGTTACGGCTCGGCTTAGAATATCATCAGCCTGTTGATACATGGTATGCGTGTCGCTACCACCATCAAAGAAATGGATAGGCTTGTCGCTGCCAGAGATATACTCGATCAGCTCACCAGCTAATCTCATTAACGGCTCACAACCTTTGCGCTTGATCGCAACGGTCTTGACCAAAGGTACGCCCAGCTCATCAGATAATATCGCTTCATCTACGACCAGACCACGACTATGTGCCACGTCACTCAGATTGAGTGCGACAATGATCGGTAAGCCTAAGTTTTTTAGTTCAAGTAGCATCCGTAGTGACATACGTAAGTTGGTGGCATCCGCCACAAAAATAATCCCATCAGGGACAGATTCGCCAGGCATTTGACCGAAGAGCACTTTACGAGTAACTTCTTCATCTAGGCTGGCTGTTTTTAAGCTATAAGTGCCGGGCAGGTCTAAAATGTTGACATTGCTATGACCAAGCAGAGTAGCACTGCGCTTATCAACGGTAACGCCAGAATAGTTGGCTACCTTGGCTTTAGAGCCTGTTAGCACGTTGAAGGTGGCAGTTTTGCCGCAGTTGGGTGCGCCTACCAAAGCTAATGTGATAGGTGCAGTGTTAGCTTTTATTTGTTTGATTGGTACTGAGATGGATACTGAAGAGGACATAAGCTTATGCATCGCTTCTGGAGGAATGTATATGAGGAAGCTGTTTGGATAAAGCAGAGGATGACTGGTTTATCTGTGCAGATTGATCATGTGTTTTTACGCTGATGTGATGGCGCGGCATTTGATTTTCATCAGCTCGTCAGCACGTAAGCTAAACTGAGCGCCCGTACTTAGCTGCACGGCATAAGGCGGCTTACCAAACAGACCTTTGGCAACAATATGAACCAATGTATTGGGCAAAAATCCTAAGTCTTTGAGCCGTTGGCTAATGGCACCATCGATTTCACCGAAGCGATGATTGGCAACAATCTCGTCAATAATGGCAGGCTGGCGTTTGTTTAGCTCTAATAATGAACATACAGGCGATGCGTTTGTCAGAGTAGGAGCGTCAGTAGCGGTAGAATAAGAAGGTGAAAGCGTCACACTCATATAAAAGTCCTTAGTTATTTGCATCTTTGCAAATGATAACTATTACTATTTTTGTGTGATTATATGCCTCGTCTATGAGAAAAACAACCGTTATAAGAGAGTGCTGTGATAACGAAAAAACCAGACAGTATGACACCATCTGGTTTTATAACACTAAAGTTCAGTACTACTAAGAAAATCTGAAGCTGTCTTAGCTATCCCTCAAGCTGCGCCATGACGTCAGCAGAGAAGTTTACGTTAGTATAAACTTCTTGCACATCATCCGCATCTTCTAACATATCGATCATCTTTAGGATCTTTTCAGCATCTTCTACATTGTCGATTTCAGCCGTGGTAGATGGTGACATGGTGACTTCAGCATTGTCAGAGACAAGACCAGCAGCGTTAAGCGCGTCTTGAACTTGACCGAAAGTTTCCCACTCAGTAATGACAAGTAAGCTTTCACCATCGTTTTCGATATCAACGGCGCCCGCATCTAGTGCAGCTAGCATGACTTCATCTTCTAGGCTCACATCATTAAAGGTGATTTCGCCGCGTTTAGTAAACAGATACGCCACAGATCCTGATGTACCGAGGTTGCCATCGCATTTGGTAAAGGCGTGACGGACTTCACTGACAGTACGATTGAGGTTGTCAGTCATGGTTTCGACCAGTACCGCTACACCGCCAACACCGTAGCCTTCGTAACTGACTTCTTCCATGTTTTCATTATCACCGCCGCCTGTACCACGGTCGACAGCACGGTTAATCGTGTCGCGAGTCATATTGACTGATAGCGCTTTTTCGATAACAGCACGTAAGCGCGGGTTTTTGTCAGGATCGGGGTCGCCTTGTTTGGCAGCTGAGACGATTTCACGGATAATTTTGGTAAATATTTTACCTTTTACTGCATCCTGACGGGCTTTACGGTGTTTAATATTTGCCCATTTTGAATGGCCTGCCATATAACATCCTTAAGGTTTACGTATTATTTTTTATGTGCAAAAAGGCGATGAATCACAGCCTTCGATGTCTGATCACCTTGTTTTATACTATCATTACTTTGTCTATATAAGGTAGTAGCGCTACTTGCACGTTAACGATTTGTATGTTGTTGAGAGTGCTTTTTTGCTACACTGTGGCAAATTATAGATTGTATTCACTGTGATAAGTGAGCAATATTATAAACCAGTTTTAACTATTTTGACCAACTTGCCCTTATCCATCACATTTTAAGTCATGGAATGCTATCAAGCCATTGATTTTATAAAGTTACTGATTCTATGAAGCAACCAACCGCTGAAGCCCTAACACACTTGCGTAACCGCACGCATATCATTATCGAAGGTACAGATACCCGTTTGGGTAAGCTCTTTGATATTGTATTATTGATTGCGATTTTGGCCAGTGTTGCTGTCGTCATGCTTGATAGTGTTTTGTACATGCGCTTGCAATATGGCACGTTGTTTTTTTATGCAGAGTGGTTTTTTACCATTCTGTTTACCATTGAGTATGCGCTAAGGTTGTTTTCAGCACCCAATCGTTTGCGCTATGCGTTTAGCTTCTTTGGGATAGTGGATTTGCTGTCTGTTTTGCCAAGCTATCTCAGCTTACTGTTTGTAGGGGTGCAGTATCTACTCGTGATACGAGTGCTACGTATCTTACGTGTATTCCGTGTCCTAAAACTCAAAGCCTATATGCAACAGGCAGGTTTTTTGGCTTCTGCACTTAAGACCAGTCAGCAGAAAATTACGGTCTTTTTCTTATCCCTTGTGCTATTGGTAACCATCTTTGGTTCAATTATTTATGTAGTAGAGGGGCCTGAGAACGGGTTTACTAGTATTCCATTGTCTATCTATTGGGCGGTCGTTACGATGACAACGGTTGGCTATGGTGATATGTCGCCCAAGACGCCGTTAGGCCAAGCGATTGCAACCATGGTTATGATCACAGGTTATTCGATTATTGCTGTACCGACCGGTATTTTTACCTCTGAGCTGGCTCGTAATATGCGCCCACAGCTCAATCCTGTCACTTGTCCAAACTGTGGTAAATTCGGTCATGCAGTGGGCGCAGACTTTTGCGATCGCTGCGGGCACGCGCTCCATATCTAATGATAGGTAGTGACAGGTTTTATATCGCTACTGATGGCTCTCTTATTTATACTTCAATGTACTCATCAACCAGCGGCGAGAGGTCAGTCTCGACGCCTAGATTTACCAAGTTCCAGTACTGTCCTGATATAGTGCGATCTAGCATCATCGTTGTGGCAGAGGGCTGAAACTGACCAAAGTATTTCAATGAGGTACGCATTTGCGCAATGGCATCATGATGTATCTGACTGCTGCCAAAATCAAACGCACCTTCCTGATACGGGCTGATAGATAATGGCTTGAGGCCAATGGATAGCCATTTTTCATAAAACTCGCCAGGGATGTTTTTATTATCGTCACGGCGAATATCTAAGGCGACGAGGTCTTGCTCAAGTGCGGTCACATCGCCTTTGATAGCATGTTTGGCGAAACGACGGAACAATTGAACTTCGCTATCACTGTAACTACGGATACCACCAAAATCATAAGCCACGACGCTGCCGTCATGACGAAATGCAAAGTTGCCTGGATGTGGGTCACAGTGCATACGGTAGAGGCCAAATAGCTGTCCTGCGGTAAAATGAAACAGGCGCTCTGCTATTTTTTGTTTAATATCATTGTCCCATGTCGCAGCGACAGTCAATGTCTCTCCCATCTCCTCGGTTAAGGTCAGAATCCGTCTGGAAGAATGGCTGCTGATGACTTTAGGAATGATAAGTCCTTCATCCTCTGCATGAAAAGCGCCAAACACACGTAAGTTATAAGCTTCTTTGGTATAGTCAAGCTCATCATGCAAGCTTTGGCGAATCTCGTTAAAGAGTTGCTCTTGCAACTGTTTACTCATATTGAGTACGCCTGCAATCTTTAGTGCCATGCGGACTTGCTTGAGATCACTATCACAGTTTTCATCCACATCAGGGTACTGGACTTTGACCACGACTTTTTGTCCAGACAATAAAGTAGCTTTGTGCACTTGTCCGATAGATGCGGCAGCAAACGGCATTTCTTCAAACTCACTGAACAACTCTGCTATAGGGGCTTTTAGCTCACGCTCAACTTGTGCACGTATTTGCGCATAGGGCATTGGCGGGGCATCTTTTTGGAGTTTTTCTAAAGCAGTGGCAACTTCAGGTGGAAAAACGTCTTTATATTGTGACGCAATCTGTCCGACCTTCATCACCGCGCCCTTCATCTCACCCAATGTTTCGGCAATCTGAATACCCACGTCTTGCATCAAATCTGAGCGTGCTTGTAGCCGCTTTTCTTCGTCACTTGAGAGATGCTTAAATGAGTTCTTAGCTGCTTTGCCGGCAATACTTGCTGTCATGCCAGCGAGTTTCATAAAGCGCTTTCCGGACGATTTTGCCATTCATGTCACCATATAGTGGGTTGTGTGCTCAGTGATAATTCTATTATTTTCATCAGCCAATTACTGTTTGACTAATGTGTGAAAAGGCAAACAAAATTTTTTGGTAGAACTTTATTTGGTAGAGAAAGAGGTTAATTCACAAGCGTGAACTATTACACTAATCGCTCATATGGATTGAATACATAGTATTCAGATAATAATGTAATGCCATCTCATAGCCCATGTGACCCAGTCCACAAATAACACCAACGGCGATATCGCTCAGATAAGAATGATGCCGAAAAGTCTCACGCGCATGTACATTGGATAAATGCACTTCTATAAATGGTTTTTGTGTCGCTAGCAACGCATCCCGTAACGCAACTGATGTGTGAGTGAATGCAGCAGGATTGATGATTATGGCATCGACTTGGTCAGTTTTATCTGCTAATAAGCCATGATGTTGGATCTTATCTACTAGATCGCCTTCATGATTTGACTGTATACAAGTTAATTCAATGCCGTGCTGAGCGGCTCGTTCGACCAAGCGTTTTTCGATATCTACCAGCGTCATATGGCCATAAATTTCAGGCTCACGCTTACCCAATAAGTTCAGGTTGACGCCATTCACCAATAGCAGTTTGTGATTGAGTGTCTGATCGATGTGTTGGTCAGCAGGATTTTCTACTACTGTAGATGGAGAAGAGGACGTCATAGTAATCTCTGTCGCTATTTAAATATGTGGATGATTTATTATAATGAATAAGGTATGCATGACAAATAGGTTGCACAAGCTGAGCCAGCGTATCCCTTTATAATAGCAGCTTGTAGGCTAGGTTATAAAAAAATTACAGGAAAAACTCACCCATGCATCAAAAAGCGTGTTAAAAGTCTTTATGTTGCTAAAAACCCGTGCTATGATATTTTTTATGCAATAAATATTGCAAGTTTGTTACTGTCATTGATATGAAAGATAGTTTGCAAAATTGGCTTTCTTTTATATAAGCGTTTTAAAGATGACTGTGGCTAGGTTAGTATTCTTAAGTTTTTGATTTCATCATCTTAGATCCCGTTTATATGCAATGTTGCAAAGGAATTTGGGACTAAGCGAACTTTTTTAGGAAGTAATATTATGTCAGCTCGTGAGCAAGGTATCGTTAAGTGGTTTAATGACTCAAAAGGCTTTGGTTTCATTCAACGTGACAGCGGAGAAGATATTTTTGTCCATTTCCGCGCGATTCAGGGTGATGGCTATCGTTCTTTGAAAGATGGCGAAAAAGTTGAGTTCAGTGTCGTAGAAGGTGAGAAAGGCCTTCAAGCTGAAGAAGTCAGAAAGATAGAAGAGTAATCTATCCAGACATTAAAGCGGTTTAGTTATAATGTCTGTACGAACTACTGATATACTACTGAGTCAAGCCCGTATTGTCTTACCCATGTTGAGTTAACAGCAGCATATTTGGTAGGTCAGGTATTGGGCTTGGCTTTTTTTGTACCCGTATGTCTAGCGGCCATCTATAGATATCATGTTGCGACTGCTATTGGTCACGCTTATGTCAGTATAAAGCTTTATTGTGAGCTGATTTGTGATTGATAAAATACAAGCAACTAATTTAAAAGGATATTTTTTTGAGTAATTTTACAACGTTTACTGATTTGCCACTTTCAGTCGCGACATTACGCGCCGTGAGTGATTTGGGTTTCACTGAATTAACGCCTATTCAGGCAAAAATACTACCGCATACATTAGCAAATCAAGATGCCATCGGACAGGCGCAAACGGGAACCGGTAAGACAGCAACGTTTTTGCTGACTATTATGGAGGCGTTACTCAAACGTCCTTTTACGCATGATGAAGAGCGCTATCTCGGTGAGCCACGTGCAGTCGTTATGGCACCAACGCGTGAGCTCGCTCAGCAGATATTTGACGACTGCATAGCATTGACCAAATATACGTCGCTGCATAGTGTCTGTATCATGGGCGGTACAAATTACGAAACCCAGCAGCATGAGCTTGAGCGCCAATACGTTGATATTTTGGTAGCGACGCCTGGCCGTCTGATTGACCTTGCCAATAAAGGTATGGTGTATTTGGATCGAGTAGAGGTGTTGGTCTTGGATGAAGCTGACCGCATGCTGGATATGGGCTTTATCCCTGATATCAAGCGCTTAGTAGGTCGTATGCCCGCCAATACAGACCGTCAAAGCTTACTGTTTTCTGCTACTTTTAACCAAGATGTGATGAATTTGGCGTATCGCTGGTTGCATGAGCCGCAGTTTGTGGAAATCGAGCCAGAACACAAAACCAGCGAATTGGTTGATCAGCACTTTTACTTACTGACAGAAGATCAAAAACTCGAAGCCCTGCAGCGTATTATTAGTGATGAGGCCGTTGAAAAGGTCATTGTATTTGCCAATCGCAAAGATCAAGTCAAGCGTCTCTATCATAAACTGCGCCAAGCACATAAGATTGTCATGCTCTCAGGTGATGTGATTCAGCAAAAACGTGAGAAGTATTTGCAGCGTTTTAAAGATGGTCACGCGTCTATCTTAGTGGCGACAGATGTTGCAGGGCGCGGTATCCATGTCGATGATATCAGTCATGTGGTTAACTATACATTGCCGGATCAACCAGATGATTATGTCCATCGCATTGGCCGTACGGGCCGCGCTGGGCAAACAGGCATTAGCATTAGCTTTGTCAGTGAAGATGACGCATTTAATATACCTGCATTAGAGAAGCATTTAGAGACCAAGTTTACGCTTGAGCAGTGGCAGGAATAATTACTATAAATGGATATCATTTAACCAATAAAAACCCTTAATATCATTTTGGATATTAAGGGTTTTTTGTACGCTTGGTAAAGTCCACGCAGTACTCAAATTATGTGTTAGAAATTATTGAGCATGATTCATGGAGGTGGCGTCATCGCCCATATCATGCATGCTATGATCCATATGATTATCCATGTCTTGCATATCATGATCCATAGCTGGCATCATATTGTGATTCGTCTGATCCATGTCATGAGCATCTGTCTCAGACATCATAGCAGAGTGGCTACTATGATCCATCTGTGCGTGTCCACCACCATGCCCGCTATGCATATTTGTCATGACCATAGGAACGACAACAACTGCCAAACCTGAGAGTACCATCACCGCACCATTTAACTGCCTTAAGCGAAAACGACCAATCTTGTCACGTAACCAGCCAACTGTCTCGTGCGTTGCAACTAGCATCGGTATGGTCCCTAAGCCGAATACAAACATCAATACAGCACCGCTTAATGGGTTGTGAGCGACGACAGCAATCAGTAGAGCGCCGTATACCAAACCACAAGGCAAAAAGCCCCAAAGCAAACCTGCTGTTAGTGCGCGCGGAAAAGTATTGAGTGGAAATACCTTTTGACGCAGCGGGCTAAGGTATTGCCAAAAGCGCATGCCAAAACGTTCAAGCTTGGTCAAAAACGGCGCGCCAAGCATGGTAACACCGACGAATACTAGTACCAGTCCTAACAAGATGCGCGGCATGCTATTGCCCTGCATCAATGGCGCTAATACCGTGACACCAATAAGGCCTGCGACCAAACCCAATAATGCATAACTGGTTAGACGGCCAAGATGGTAGGTGGCCACCAAAGCGCGGCGTTTAGTAGGACTGACATCTTTCATAGACAGACCAAATGCCGTCACAAGACCGCCACACATACCCAAACAATGCGGCGAGCCAAAAAAACCCATCAGTAATGCCGCAACAAGTAAAGCCATGGTCATGGATGCATCTCCTAAAAGTCATAAAGGCCGTATCTATAGACACGATTATTATCTAACAAAAGCTCATCATTACACGATGAACAGAGAAGAGGATAAAGGTTAGATTTTTGGGTTTTTCTCTACATCAGTGTGAACGACTGTATCTTTATTAACATTATCCTCTGACGGCTCGGTATTCGCAGAAGGCTGAGACTGCACCGCGCGCTCATGAGCTTGCATGGTTTGCCTGCGCTCTTGACGATCATCCAATATGATACGCTGTGATGCATTGTCCAAATCTTCGAACTGGTTTGATTTTACCGCATAACGCACCGCCCAGATGGCAACCACAAATAGCATGAGACTTAATGGGATTAATAAAAATATACTGAGCATGGTAACTCTCTTCGATAGCAGTGTCTTTTATTATTATACACCCATCGCAAATGCAGTGGATGATTTGTAGCGATTAGAATGAGGCATAGCATCATAAGACGATATTAGCTGCGCGTTTAGCATAAAAACCTATTCATCAGATGCTTTTTTTGCACTGCCTCGCGGTGTTAGGAGTTGCTGTGAAGTCACATCATCAGCATGACGACAATTCATTTGCGGACGTATCACATCCCGTAGATAGGCGGCGATTTCATAAACAGCCCGCCGTGAATGACTTAGGTTTTGCGCAGGTTTCATCCAGTCGCGTCTAACTGGCAATGGTGCGCTAAGCGGTGTGCTATTAATACCATTCAAGGCAAACTGTCTACGCGCACGTGCCATATGATAGCTATCAGTAATAAGGTAAACGTGATGGAGCGGAATACGCTTGGCTGTAAAACGGGCATTTTCGCACGTATTCATACTGGCATTTTCGCTTATCAGCCCATCGATACCATGCTCAATGAGCCACTGACCGAGCCAAGGGGCTTCAGCGCCACTTAGTACAATAGGTAAGGGAAGATCGTGATAAGCGCCTGCAGCAGTACGCGCACGATTCAGGCTATAGCGATTGAGGATGATTTGATTGTTATTATCATTAGTTAGACCACCGCCTAATACCACGTAAGCAGTCGGCGGAGAGCTCATAGCAGCAGAAGGCATTTTTGGTAAAGGAAGAAGCGCAAATATATAGACAACGGCTTGTGAGAATAGCGGTGTGAACAAACTGATTAGGACTAAAATAACAGACGTCGAGCCTAATACAAAGGTAATATTGATGATACGAAATAGCTTCACCATCCGTTCGGCTGAACGCAAATAGTTTCGCCATAAGCGTTTAGACCATGATTGTTTAGACCACATGCTCAGCATATCCAATTGAGCCATCAGCATTCACCCAAACTGGCTCACGTGATAGCTGAATTGCAAATTTCTCATAGACAATATTGGCGATATAGCGCTGTGCTGTTGCCACATCTTCTTGAGTTGCTTGATAAGGCGTGTGATTGGTCAGTACCAGCGCCTGATGTTTGTGAGTCACGATGGGTACGATGCCGCTCCCTTTTAATCCTGCTTGCTCAATGAGCCAACCTGCCGCAACTTTTACCATTGCGTCAGGCATCGGATAACCAACGATAGCTGGATAGATTGCTTGTAGCGCCGTAAACTGCTCCTGAGCGATAATAGGGTTTTGAAAGAAACTACCACAGTTAGGTAGCTGTTTTGGGTCTGGCAGCTTTTGTTGTCTGATATCTATAATGGCTTGCATAACGTCATGAGGCGTCGCTTGCTCGCGCCCTTGTTGCTCAGCATAGCGCTGCGCCACAGTCTGTACATCACCATAGTTGGCTAGAATACTGGTAGGATCAGTATGCAATCTGAAACCGACGCGACTAATAAGCCATGTGTTTGGCGTGCGCTTAAAGATACTGTCACGATAGCCAAATTGACAGTCGGCCGCTGATAAATGGTGCCAAGTTTGTGTCGGTAAATGATAAGCGCGTACATATTGTAAGCAGTCTTCTAATTGCACACCGTAAGCACCAATATTTTGTATTGGCGCTGCACCAGTTAGGCCAGGTATGAGCGCAAGATTCTCTAACCCATACCAGCCTTGATTGACTGTATGTACGACCAAATCGTGCCAGTTTTCGCCCGCCATTACCTCGATATCGACATAGCCATCAGTCTGAGCAGTCAAATGAATACCGCGCATTTTGGGTTGCAATACCACCGCATTTAACGCTGCTGGCATTAAAACATTGCTACCGCCAGATAAAACAAATAATGACAGCTGATGCTCTACGTCCTCTGCATAGGTTGCCATAAAGTCATCAAGCTGAGCCTCATTAGTCAACGTCACTACAGAATCAGCGACACAGGCCAGTGCCATCGTATTGCTATGTGACAAATCGACTGAACTACTGACTAACAGAGTCGCTGATGAGTCATTTATAGTCGTGGTCTGAGCGTCTAGATCAAGGCGTGCAGCTTGGGTCATAACATAGCCTATGGGGCAAAATAATAATAAATAATAAGGTAGCTATAGTTGATTCAATTTAAAAGAGATACAGGGCAACTGAGTGCAGACGTAACTGTGATACTTCAAGCCAGGTTAACGCTGTAGCTCTTTTATAGAGGATTAACTATATTATAGAGGATACCGGATGCAAGAGTAGCAGAAATATAGAATTTATGGCTAACAAGCTTTCCAGCTTTCGATCCAAGCTTGTGCGCTTGATTCGATGCGTTCGATCACCTCTTCAAAATCATCGCTATCACCTTTATAGGGATCCGGTACATCGTTACCGCCGTAGGTAGGGTCTTCTTCACTAAAGAGGGCCAGCTTTGCCAAGTCATCTTCTGTATCTGTAATGCCGTCTTTAATAGCTTGCAGGTCGGCCAAATTCTGTGAATCCATGGCCAAGATTAAATCGAAATCGCGAAAGTCATTAGCGGTTACCTGGCGTGCAACCAATTTATTAATTTTGTAGCCATGTGATTTGGCATGACGCTGCGAGCGTGGGTCAGGTTTGTCGCCGACATGTGAATCACTGGTACCTGCTGAGTCTATCTTTATTGAGAGTCCAGCAATTGCCGCTTGCTGACGAAAAACTTCCTCAGCAGTTGGTGAACGGCAGATATTTCCTAAACAAACCAATAATACAGACGAGGGAGTACAGGCTTTCATCAGCATAATATGACCTTCTATAACAAAAAAAACATGCTATAAGAGACCAGCATTGTTAATGCGGCTTTTATTAGCATGCAATCGATTGAACCAACGACTAGCGTAACGCTTAATCGCTTGAATGGCAAGGATAGAGACTGGACAATAGCGTCACTTAATAATAGGTTTATGACAATGCTATATATAACTGGGTGATGCGGGGGTAATGCTATATCAATCTTGATTGCTTTTGAAGCGCTGTAAGTCACGGCGCTCTTTTTTATTCGGCTTGTTATCAGGGCGTGCAAGGTTGGCAAGTTTGCGCTGTTCGGCATAATAAGCACGCCGCGTTTCGCTCTCTTTGGTCTCTGAATATAATACCTCAGCAGCGGTCGCGTTGCCACGCTGTGCAGATAGCGCCTCAACAACGACAGTCTTTTCGGTCATGGTAGTAGCTGAGCCTTGACGAATGGTTAGCTCGTCGCCGACTGAGATTTCTTTACTGGTCTTGACGCGGCTACCACCATAATGGACACGTCCGCTTTCAATTGCTTGCTTGGCAAGCGTACGTGTGCGATAAAACCTGGCTGCCCACAACCATTTATCAAGTCGAATTTTGGCCAGACTTTGAGGGTTATTATTTGTACTTTTATTCATAAGCATCCTTTTGCATTCGTTTTTATATTAAATCATAGTTTTATATAAATAATATTAGGGCAAATTTACTATTTGCAAATGGATTTTTGTGATTGTGAGTCAGTTGCACAATTGTTGTTCACAAGGTATACCGTCGTGGTTACCATCCATTTTGGTATTAGGACAGTAGTTTGTGAAGTAAGTTGCCTCCGCACAGGATGTCATTTGTGAGCAATGTGTTCTGCCGTCACATGAAAATTTTGATGTTGCTGATTGTGTAGATAAAACTGGAGTTACGGTTGACTCTGATGTTGAGATAGGCCCCAAGTCAACGTATGTTGGCGGTATGTCATCAATATTATCAACGTCATTAGAAGTAAGAGTAGATTGCGTTACGATATCTGCTGCTGCATTGGTTGCAGGTTGATGTACCGTGTTTTTAGGTTGAAGGACTCTATAACCTATAAGCACGAAAAGCAGACATGTCAATATCACTAATACTTTGTTTATCACTGTGCCATACCTGCCAGCTCATAATTATTATTAATATGAAAATGGCAGTTTTTAATCGACTTAAAAACCGCCATTGGATTTGAATTTTTATAGCTATTTTTACTATCTTAAAAACAACTGATAGCCAATATTGTCATTGACCGTCGTACAGTCGTAACCGATATCTAAAAGGGCGTCTTGTAGTTGGCGCGAGTTACTGTCAGAGGCTTGTAAGCCAACCAACACCCGACCTTCAGCGGCACCATGGTTACGGTAATGGAATAAAGTGATATTAAAGTCATCGCCCAATTTTTCTAAGAAAGTCAGCAGTGCGCCCGGACGCTCTGGGAATATCACTTGTAGTAGCTGCTCGTTTTCAACCTTGGCGTGACCACCAATCAAATGACGGATATGTGACTTGGCGATATCATCGTCAGTCAGATCGTGAGCGGTATAGCCATCGTCTGCCAGTTGGCTGCTGATGGTTTGACGTTCTTTTTCGCCTTCTTTTAACGCGATGCCGACAAAGATTGAGGCAGGCTCCATAGAATCTGGCGATTTTTTGCTGTCAGCACGGTAGTTAAACTCAGTGATATTACGACCATGCAGACTGCGACAGAAATTCAAGAAAGCGCCTGTTTGTTCAGGGATAGTGACCCCAAAGATGGCTTCTTTTTTCTCACCAATTTCAGTACGCTCAGCGATATAGCGCAGACGGTCAAAGTTCATATTAGCGCCGCAAATGATGGCCGCGCAGTTTTTACCTTGAATATTGTTCGCTGTGATATATTTTTTCATACCAGCAACTGCCAACGCACCTGCAGGCTCTACGATACTGCGGCTCTCCTCAAACACATCTTTGACCGCGGCGCAGACTTCATCGTTGCTACAGGTGACGACTTTAGGCTCCACGACAGGGCCGGAGTTATCGCTTTTTTGCGTACGCACAACGTCAAAAGGCAATTCACCAATCTGCGCGACTGCTACGCCATCGACAAACAATCCCACTTGCTCAAGTTTGACACGTTCACCCGTTTCAAGTGCGGCTTTTAGACAAGCTGATTGTTCCGCTTCTACCGCGATCACTTTGACATGCGGTGCCACTTCTCCCAAAAATGCGGCGACACCTGAGATGAGACCGCCACCCCCAACCGCGACAAAGACGTAATCCATGTTGCGCCATTGTTGTGTCAGCTCAAGCGCGATGGTTCCTTGTCCTGCAATCACCAATTCATCATCATAAGGCGGTATAAAGGTCAGGCCCTCGCGTTCAGCACGATCTATTGCATAGCGGTTTGCTTGATCAAAACTATCACCGTGCAGATCCACATTACCGCCAAGTGCTCTGACGGCATCTACTTTGATGTCGGGAGTCGTGGTTGGCATGACGATGATGTTATTCAGTGACAGTTTGCGCGCAGAGTAAGCCACGCCTTGTGCATGGTTGCCTGCTGAGGCGCAGATAACGCCGCGCGCTTTTTGCTCATCGCTTAGCTGACTGATACGGTTGTAGGCACCGCGCAATTTAAAAGATTTGACTGGCTGTAAGTCTTCACGCTTGAATCGAATGTCATTGGCAAAACGTTGGGTCAGCTTGGGCGCCGTTTCAAGTGGTGTTTGAATAGCAACGTCATAGACGGTGGCTTGTAAGATGGCTCGTACCCAATGTGACAGCATAGTAATCCCTAAACAGAATGAATATAAAAAAGAAATAGATTAGCCTATGCTGATTTTGAGTATCTTGCAAGACTCAATTGCAGTTTTCTTGGGATTTCATGCCTGAATGAATATAAAGTGAAAGCGTGCGGTTAAGAACGTTGTGAGATAAGTATTATATGACTACCGAATTAGAATTGTGATTGCGCTAACATCGATGAATATCATCGGTTATAATAGCCGCGCATTTTATTTGTTTTAGTCTTTTACTTTTTTTAAGACCATACGTTTATTTTTCCAAGGATTTATGATGAGTGATCAGCAAGCACAAAAGCAAGCCGCCGCCCGCGCCGCCCTAAGCTATATCGAAGACGATATGATACTTGGGGTAGGGACGGGTAGTACGGTCAACTGTTTGATTGAGTTGTTGCCACAAGTGAAGCTTGCTGGTGCTGTCGCTAGCTCACAGGTGACTGAAGACAAACTTCGCGCGCTTGGTATCGAAATCGTTGATTTGAACTTTGCTGGCACGTTAGATGTTTATATTGATGGTGCTGATGAAGTCAATGAGCACTTGCAACTTATCAAAGGCGGCGGCGGTGCATTGACTCGCGAAAAGATTGTCGCGGCAGCGTCTAGCAAGTTCGTTTGTATGGTCGATGAAAGCAAAAGCGTTGAGATCTTAGGTCGTGCGTTTCCAGTACCAATTGAAGTACTGCCACAAGCTCGCTCGTATGTGGCTCGTCAATTGGCCAAATTGGGCGGTGAACCAGTATATCGTGAAGACTTTGTCACTGATTATGGTAACGTTATCTTAGATACTTATGACTTGGATGTGAGCAATCCAATTGCGCTAGAAAAAGAGCTGAATAATATCGTCGGTGTGGTTTGTAATGGTATTTTTGCGGCGAACCAAGCTGATGTTCTATTAAAAGCAGGTGCAAATGGCGTGACGACGCTCACGCATTAATTCATATCCATACGCTTGCTAAAAATTGAATAATAAAAAAGGCAGACTAATATATAGTCTGCCTTTTTTGTGTCTTATTTTACAAGTAACTTACTTTGCTTAGCTATGAGGGTGTGTAAGTGATTAAGACAACTTGATTTTGTCTTTTAGCAAAAACTCCATCAATGCTTTTTGGGCATGTAAGCGGTTTTCAGCTTCATCCCAGACGACAGAGCGCGGATCGTTGAGCATATCGTGGGAGATTTCTTCGCCGCGATGGGCTGGCAAGCAGTGCATAAACACCACTTCAGGATCGGCTTTGTCTAATAGAGACGGCGTCACTTGATACGGGGCAAAACGACGTGCGCGCGTATTTTGCTCGGATTCTTGACCCATACTTGCCCATACATCGGTGACAATTAAGTTAGAGTCTTTGGCCGCGTCTTGTACGTTTTCTACCAAGCTCACACAGTGTGAGAAACGCTCCATAAGCTTTGGATCAGGCTCGAATCCATAAGGCGCTGCCACGCGCAGCTCAAAACCAAACTGGTTAGCCGCTTGCATGAATGATGAGCACATGTTGTTGCCATCACCAACCCACGTGACGATTTTGTTTTCGATACTGCCGCGATGTTCGTAATACGTCTGCATATCAGCGAGCAATTGACAAGGATGGTAGTCATCGGTCAATGCATTGATAATAGGTACGCTTGAATATTCAGCAAAGGTTTCTACTTTTTCGTGACCAAAGGTACGAATCATAATGATATCAACCATGCTAGAAATCACGCGAGCGGAGTCTTCTAGTGGCTCGCCGCGACCGAGCTGAGTATCGTTAGGTGATAAAAAGATAGCATTACCACCAAATTGACCCATACCTGTCTCAAATGAGATACGGGTACGCGTTGAAGATTTTTCAAATATCATGCCAAGCGTTCGACCAACAAAAGGCTGGTATATCTCGCCTGCGTGTTGCATCTTACGCAATTCGCTTGCGCGTTTGATTAAGTTTTCTAGTTCTTGTTTGGTTAAATCAGATAAGGTTAAAAAATGGCGCAAACTCATAGTAATCCTAGCAGTCGATCGCAGTCGGTGAAACGTCATCAGTCTTCAATAGCATCGCGTCAGTGCGTATACTGGGTTGACAACAAACTTTTAGTATAGCGTATTTACTTTCAATGTAAACGTTCAATTTTACCGAGATTAAATGGCTTGCTAAATAGACCAAAGTCGCATTAGCAAGCCACAATACTCGTATGCTAATGACTATCCCTGTGTACGGTTTGGACGTATGCTGAGGCGACATAACAGCTCATAGCTAATCGTTCCAGCATGACCTGCAACTTCATCGACGCGCGGCGCATCGCCCCAAAGCATGACTTTACTATCCAAAGCAAGGTTTTCAGGCGTTTTGCTGACATCAATGACGATCATATCCATTGCCACACGCCCAATCACAGGACAACGGTAGCTTTGATTGTCGTTAGCATCGATGACGGTGACATAAGCGTCGTCACTTATTACACGCGGATAGCCGTCTCCGTAACCCACACTCACGAGAGCGGTTCTGGTGTCTTGCTGCGCACGCCAGCGGCTACCATAGCCGATAGCATCATTGGCACTGACCGTTTGTAATGCCATGATTTGAGCACTAAACTCCATCGCGGGCTGCAAGTCTAATTCTTGTGCGCTTTTGTCAACGACAGGCGAGCTACCATATAAAATAATGCCTGGACGTACCCAATCATAATGGTACTCTGGAAAGTTGACGACACCAGCAGAGTTGCATAGTGAGCCTTGGATATCTGGGCTAATGGTATCTTTCAAAGTCGCTAGTACGCTTGAGAAACGCTCAATCTGCATCGCATTTAATGGATGGTCATGATCATCAGCATTCGCAAAATGTGTGGCCAGTATCAGCTGATAGCCTGCCTCATGTAGACGCTTTGCTGCTGATAAAACACCCTCAGCATTGAAGCCTAAGCGATTCATACCCGTGTTGTATTTGAGCCAAACCACATTAGTTGCACTATTGGCGGGTGGAATATTTTGTAGTGCCCAATCTAGCTGTGGTCCGTGGTGAATCACGCAGCTAATCTCATGCTCGATCGCTTGCTGCCACTCATCAGCGCTAAATGCCCCTTCTACTAGACCGATGGTTTTATCCCAGCCTAACTGTCTGGCTTCTAGCGCTTCAGTCAACGTTGCGACACCGATACCATCTGCTTGCTGCAGGGCTGGCAAGACAGCCGCTACGCCATGTCCGTAAGCATTGGATTTGACCATAGCCAATACTTTCGATTGGGGTGCTCGTTGTTTTACTTGATTTAGGTTATGGGTAAGGGCTTTTGGTTTTATGGTAATAGTGCGCATAATCGCCTTCTATATGAGTAGAATTATGAAGTGATAAAGCCAGCACTACATCGGTTGGGCGGATGCGGTACTGGCTATGGTATTAAAAACTGATTATATAAAATTACTTATTAACCTACGACTAAACCTAATTTTATGCAAGGCTCAGTCTTGATCAAGGTTAAATTTATAAGGTTGGTTACTCATCATTCTCAAAACTGACGCCCTGATAGTATTCTGGCGTTAGATTAATAAAGCGGGTAAATTGACCTTCAAAACCCAGACGTACGGTACCAATAGGGCCGTTACGTTGTTTACCAATGATGATTTCCGCCACGCCTTTGTGGTCTGAGTTTTCATTATAAACCTCATCACGATAGATGAACATAATCAAATCGGCATCCTGCTCAATTGCACCAGATTCACGCAAATCCGACATGATAGGGCGTTTATTTGGACGGTTTTCTAGACTGCGGTTAAGCTGTGATAAGGCAATCACGGGACATTCAAGCTCACGTGCGAGCGCCTTTAGACTGCGAGAAATCTCAGAAATCTCGCCAACACGGTTACCATCTAGACTTGGCACTTTCATTAGCTGAAGATAATCGACTACGATGGCACCCAGGCGCCCATCATGGTTTTTAGCGATACGGCGACAGCGAGAGCGCATCTCAGAGGGCGGTAGGGCAGTACTGTCATCAATATACAAATGCTTTGATTGCAGATGTTGAATGGCGTTCATCATTTTAGCCCATTCATCTTCGTTCATTTGACCAGAGCGCAGGTGTGTCTGGTTAATCGCACCCCATGATGACAGTAAACGCATCACGATAGATTCCGCAGGCATCTCCATCGAAAACACCACAACAGGCAAATCTTCATTAAACAAAATCCCTTCTGCCAAGTTCATCGCAAAAGTGGTTTTACCCATCGAAGGACGCGCGGCGACGATAATCAGATCACCCGCTTGCAGACCTTGCGTTTTATTATTCAGCTCGACAAATGGCGTTTGTAAACCAATCATGCCGTCAGGGTTGGACTTTAACTCTTGAATCTTATCGATAACATTGGTTAAGACCGAAGTAATACCGACAGGGCCACGCTGTTCAGCGCGTTTGTTATGCTGCTCATTGATACTAAATATCTTGCCTTCGACATTGTCTAGAATATCACTAACGCTTTGGTCTTTTGGATTATAGGCGAGCGTCAGCATGTCATTACCAGTGGTAATTAGTTGACGCAGCGTTGAAAGCTCACGCACACGCTGGGCATAAGCGGTCAGGTTAAACAAGGTCGCCGGACTTTGGCTCAAAATATCGGCCAAATAACTGTCACCACCTGCGCCTTTGAGTAGCTTTTGCGCCTCTAACCAATCGTGTACCATGACCGTATCATACGGCTCATTTACTGCTGCAAGGTGAGCAATGGCATCAAAAATATATTGATGCCGCCCCGCATAAAAGTCATCTTTGGTGACGATATCGGCAATCTTGTCGTACGCCTCTTCGATACTCATCAAAGACGCGAGCAATGCCTTTTCAATATCGATATTGTGCGGCGGTGTCTGATTGAGTAAGTCGTCGGTTTTGTCGTTTTCTGCCATGAGTGCCTAATGAGTCAAAATGGGTATAAAAAAGGATGTCGATGAGCGTGCAAAACAGGCACAGTATTTCTCTACGTTAGAAATACCAAAACATGATTTTAGATTTGCCTGCAAATGCTACAATCAGAAGCGAAAGTTTAACACATAATGTGATTTTTTAGGCTGGGTAAGCAACTAAATCTACAGTGGTTGTTATGCATAAAATAAGAGACCGCATCCAGTGTCTAAAAGTAAAAACTGAAAATATTGACGATAAATACAATAAAATCAAAAATTTAGATAAAATAAGGCTATTGCTATGACAGCAGAAAAACGACCATTATTAATCACGACAGGTGAGCCTGCGGGCATTGGAATGGATGTCGTACTGAGTTTGGCGGCAGAGGGCAAGCTGCAAGATTTTGACCGCCCCATTTGGGTAACCGCTGATGCGAGCGCGATGCAAGTGCGTGCAGATGAGTTGGTTACAGCTGACGTTTTTGAGAGCACACCTAGTTGGCATACTATCAATACAAATATAAACGCTGATACCCTCGATGCTAATTTGGTAGCGAAGATATCACAGCAAGATATAGATGCTGATAGTGCTTTTATTTTGCTTAATGTTCCTTGCGCAAGATTAGTTAGTGGTGGGCAAATCAATATTGCTAACTCAGCGATGGTGGCTCAGCAATTAGACATTGCTCATAAGCTGGCAATAAATAATACAGTCGCCGCTATCGTCACAGGTCCCTTGCAAAAATCAGCGCTGATAGATGCCGGTATTAAGCTGTTAGATGGCACCATGTTTAGTGGTCATACCGAGTTTTTTATGCAGCAAAGTGGTTGTGAGAAAGTGGTCATGATGCTTGCCAATCAAGCCATGAAGGTCGCGCTTGTCACTACCCATTTGCCATTAAAAGACATCCCTGCTGCGATTACCGCGGATAATGTGCGTCAAACGGTACAAATCGTCATTGATGATATGAGAGAAAAGTTTGGTCTCATGCAGCCTCGTATCTTGGTGTGCGGCCTCAATCCACATGCAGGTGAGGGCGGACATTTGGGTATGGAGGAGATTGAAATTATCAACCCAGTTCTAAGAGAGTTTATCGATGCAGGTGTACACATATCAGAGGCGATGCCAGCCGATACTTTATTTACTACCAGACATTTGGCTAATTGCGATGCGGTCATTGCCATGTATCATGATCAAGGGTTGCCCGTACTCAAATCACACGGTTTTGGTGACACGGTTAATTTAACCTTGGGTTTGCCTTATATTCGTACCTCTGTTGATCATGGTACGGCGCTTGATTTGGCAGGGCGCGGCGGAGCAAGTGCGACCAGTCTATATCAAGCACTAAGTATGGCAAACGAGATGGCTGACAAGTCACTCACTAATTGATATATCTGTTATGACTCATCGCCGTATAGGTATTTCTCACGTAGTACTGGATGATTTTAGTGTGAGCAATACCTATTTATGAAGAATTAAACGTAATGTAAGTGGTTTCATGATAGTTGTCTGTTGATAGGCTTGAAGGGTGAGATAGCTGGTTACCTCGGGGGTATATCCTAATTAAAACTTCTTATCAATTTTACTAAGTAATTTGATTATTACATTTTGATATTGCCATTATTGCCCATGATAAATAAAAAAAGCTACGATAGATTGAGCATCGTAGCTTCTTAGTTGAATCGATTTGATTTTTGAGTATCGAAAGCTCAGCCTAACCTACGTGCTAATTTATATTTAAAAAATATAGTATTTAGCCTTATTTATTGCAAACTAACTTAATCAGGGTCTATGACCCAATTTTTTTTGAAATTCAAGCCAAGGTTCAAGCTGTCCTTCAACGATACCTTCATAAGTTTCCCAATCATTTTTTAGAAAATCATAAAGTATAGGATGCATCCTATCATTTAGACCTGCTGATAAATCAACCGCTGTTAAGCTTACGTAACTGTCTGCTAAAATCTCTATGTTATAGACATCACTTTCCCTATACGTTATTAAGCCTTGGTAAGTACTACAGCTTGCTAAATAATAAGTTTCAACTTTATTCTCACTATAATTTTTACCTTCATAAACACTATATATGTATATGAAGTCACTATTATTCTTACTCAGTGCTCTAATCATAATTTTAAATTCTACCCATTCGTTAAATTGAGCTATGCTTTCAATTTTTTAGTCATTAAGTTTATAGTTAGAACTAGCAGCTCGATGCCTGTATAGCGCACCGAACATATACTGATCACTTATTGAATGAATATACCACTTTGAAAATGGGTTTAGATACTGAATAGGGATCAATTCTAAAAAGGCAGCAGCCTGAGACGCTTTCCTACCGTGTCCTTGATCCGTTGGACGCAGACATTGATCTAAAGAGTAAAGAGAGCGAAACCAATTGAGAAAGACCACTGCCACCTCCTTTATATTATGGCGGCGGTCATTGTCTTAAACACAGGCACGCAATCCTAGGATTAGGACACTAAGCTTGTCTAGTCACGGATACCGATTGATTGACCAATTCCATGGATCCAAACGAGGTTAAGAACGCGACGCTGGATGCATCGGACCCAACACCAATGCGAGCCATCGTGTCTGCACCTGCCATGCCAGTCGGATCAATGAGGTGCCAGCTCCCTCCGAGATAGACCTCGGCCACGGCATGAAAGTCTTGTGGCGTCACATCGGGCGCATAAACACTAGCGAACCTAGCTGGTATCGACGACGCGCGCGCTAGTGTCACAAGAACATGCGCGAAGTCGCGGCATACGCCCTGACGTTGAACAAAACTATCGAGCGCGGTAGTTTGGGCGTGGCTCGATCCGGGCACATAGCTAAACGCCGACTCGATCCAATCGCGCATCGCAGCAATCCGTGCGCCGCCAGCAAGATCGCCAAACTCAGCTTCTACGAAAGCTTGAAACTGGTCTGACGGGCAATAATGAGACGGCATCAAATGCCTGATCGTCTCTCCGGGCAAAAGATGCAGGGGTGTTTGGGACAATGTCGATATGTCCAAGGCAGGACGGTCAACGGCGATTTCTGCGAGGTAAGTGCAGCTAAAATCCCCTTCGGCGTGAATCCAAATCCGTTCTCCTATGCCATCATCAGCGGCGACCCGTGAAAAATGCGCAACGTCTGATGTCCAAATCTCGGTCGATCGCACCCGCTGATCCGCAAGATCGGCGGCTTCAATCTGAAGCAAAAGATCCATCGGCTCTGAGAGTCGATAATGGAGGGTGACGTTAAGTTTCAGGATCATATTTGAGCTCCCTAAGGGCATGGGTCTGGTGGGCTGACGATCGCGTGGGGCTGAACCGCTTCGACTATATCAGAGACTGGTTTACTGGAGTCAGGTAACAATGCCTGACAGGATTAAATTATCATAATACCGCTTTTCAAACTCAAAAGGTGAGACATAATCATTTACATTATGCAGTCGGGCTTTATCGGATCTGAGAAACGTTCAAAATCAATTCATAATGGATTTAGCTTTACGCCGCAACCATTATGATGACTCACATCTTTGGACTTGCTTCTGTCTGCTAGCGCTCGTTTTAGTGCTGCCATTGTTGTCATAGCAGCGTTTATATTAAATGAATTCATAGGGAAAAAATTACCGGGTCGGTTACCCAAAAGCATGACTCGTCTGTCGATAATAATTGTTCAAAAACACAGCCTAATTAGGAGCTGTGGTATAATTTATCATTATAAAGCTAAAACATTGCTGCTATTACATTATCATCGCCCATTTCTCTTTTATACATTAAGACTCTTTTATGTCCAAAACTTCATTTGATGCCCAAACCATTTCTAACAGTTTACGTACTGCCAAGCACCAGCCGCGTAAGCGCTTTGGTCAAAATTTCTTACATGATACCAGCGTCATTCGCGAAATCGTTGAAAGTATTCGCCTAGAGCGCGATGACAATTTGATTGAGATTGGGCCTGGTATGGGCGCATTGACCGAGCCGTTATTAGCAGAAGTGGATGCGATGACAGTCGTAGAGTTGGATCGCGATTTGGCTGATAGCTTACGTATTCGTATTGGTGCCAATAGCCATCCAAACTTTGAGATTATTAAAGACAACGCCATGCATGTTGATTATCGTGATCTGTATAGCGAAGCACGCGGTAAACTGCGCGTGGTGGGTAACTTACCATATAATATTTCAACGCCTATCTTATTTCATCTGCTTAGTTATGCGGATGTGATCCAAGACATGCACTTTATGCTACAAAAAGAAGTGGTTGAGCGTATCACGGCTGATGTTGGTAGCAAAACTTATGGTCGTCTGTCTGTCATTATGCAGTATTACTGTGATACAGATTATTTGCTGACTGTGCCTCGCGGGGCTTTTAATCCTCCGCCAAAAGTCACCAGTGCTGTTTTTCGACTGACACCGCATATCGATAAACCGATAGTAGCAGAAGATGAAGAGTATTTTGCCATTGTCGTACGTGAGACCTTTAACCATCGTCGCAAGACGCTACGTGCTATCTTCAAAAAATCAACCTTGCTGCCGACGCTGAGTGAGGATGATTTCGCTGCTTGCGGTATCGATCCGCAAGCACGTCCTGAAACCTTAAGCGTTACAGATTTTGTCAATCTGAGTAATCAGGCTCGTCATATAGACGTTTAATGTAAATAATTACTAATTATTATATAAAAATCATAGAGGTATTATGAGTTTTCGCCATCAGTATGTCATTGGTGACCTACAAGGTTGCCACGCGGCTTATCTACAATTACTAGAGACATTAGATTTTGATCCTGCTCAAGACAAGTTATGGTTCGCCGGTGATTTGGTAGCGCGTGGTGAGGACTCATTAAATACCTTGCGCGATGTCAAAGCATTGTGTGAACAGGGCGCTGCAGCAACCGTATTAGGCAATCATGACATCAATTTAATTGCAGTCTGGCGCGGCGCTGCAAAACTCAAGAGCAAAGATAAAACAGCGCCAATTTTTGCAGCGGATGACTGTGATGAATTGCTTGAGTGGTTACGCAGGCAGCCGATATTGGCATATCCAGATGAGCATACTGTGCTGGTACATGCAGGGATTCCACCACATTGGAGTATTGAGGCAGCAGCAGCATATGCCAAAGAGCTAGAATCGCAGCTGCAAGGTAGCTTAGAGCAGCTTGATGAACTACTGCCAAATCTCTATAGCAAAAAAGCCGATAAATGGCATGCAGGTATCGAAGGCTTTACTAAGATGCGAGCGATTGCCAATTACTTTACTCGTATGCGCCTGTGTCAGCAGGATGGCTTGCTTGAGTTTGACTTTACAGCAGGGCTAGATGAGCCTATGCCAACCGATTTTTTACCATGGTTTGAGTGGCAAGTACCGCGCACGCGTAAGATACTCTTTGGTCATTGGGCCGCGCTGCAAGGCGAGATTGATTTACCATATGCGCGTGCACTCGATGGTGGGTGTGTATGGGGCAACTGTCTGTTGGCGTATCGTCTCAGTGACAGCAAGGTAATAGCTTCAAGTGCACAGTGCCCGGGTTCATAACGTGGGCTATAAATACCTTTTATTAGTAAGGTATCTAACTGAGTCATTAAGGAATAACGTCGTACCTGAATAATAAGACAGCTGCGGTTGACGCGACCAGTAGCCCAAGAAATATAAATAATAAGATATTATCTTGAGTTAACTTTTCTTCAAGCTCAGAGTAACCTAAGTCATCAAAGGTGATATAGTTCGTGTCATGACTGATGTTAGAGTAGTCGAACTTCCTCACGCATTCGATAAAGTATTCAACAAACCAGTATGGCCAGTGTTCCGGTTTGAATGGTGAGATCTCTCCTAACTGAGCATGATCAGACAATCTATGCCAGTTACTGGCGCTTAAGTTAAGACTGTGCATACGCCAATCTTCAAAGCGGCACTGACTGACCTGCTCAACAGCAACGACATCTACTTTTCTGTGATTTCTATCTTTAAATATTCTTTGCATAAGAGAAAATACAACATCTTTTGCGCCTTCTAAGCATTGAAGAAAGCTTTTTTCATCATTGCATAGAAAACCTGCAATTTTATTATTTTTATTATAGACATGCGAGTGTCTTTGGATATGCTCAAATACAGATCTATCGGTGGTATTAACTCTACTAACATAGATGAGTCTTACAAGGGAGGTTGATGCAACATCCTTCATAGATTCTTCCAGTTTGCTATGACTGGCTATATTCATTCTTGTCCTCTTTTAGTGATCTATCCCAATTTCTTATTGAGCCCGCTCCTCATTATTTTAGATAATTTTTGAATCCTAAGTTTGTTGAGCTGTGCGAGAGTTTTGCTTCTACGTCCATATTTTTAAGATTAAGGTGTAAAAGCTTTAACTAAGTTGTGTGAGTGCTTTAGGTCTGACATCAAATGATTTTAATCTCAATAATTCACCAAGCATCAAGCCGCCCAAGCGAGCCTTTTAATCAGGCAGCTTTGGCGGTTTTTTAGGTTTTGGCAAAGGTGTTTTGGCATCGCCAGTGGCCTTATCATCAGCATCCGCATGATTTGACTCGTGACCAACAGTATCATCATTGATGGTATTGAGCGTCTTGGTGACTTTGTCATATTGGATATCGTCGGTATAAGGCGTGCTATTTAGTTCTTCATCTGCCAGACCATCATCAAGATTGACAACCTTCTTAGGAGAGTTGTGAGGTTGGGTGTGATCGCCCTGTGGTTGACTGTCATAGTATATGTCTGTACTCGCTTCCGCGTTTTGCGCTACTGCTTGCTTAGACTCGGGTAATATTCTGACATCAGACAATCGGCGTACCACATAATTGCTTGGTATGGCTTTTCCATTTTTTTGTGCTGAAGTGTCATCAAATATCATATGACCTTGACTATCGATGCGTGCATATTTCATTGGCTTGTCGCGTGGCCAGAAAAAGTCAGAAGGGTGGCTAATGATGTGTCCAAACACTAGCTTTGTGAGGCGACTCCATTCAAAGAAACGCACTTCTTTTGAGCGTAAAGCAACAAATAATGCCAGCGAAAAACTGACTATCAAGTTGACCATACCAATAAGTGCGACACCCAATATAGAAATCAGAATGAGGCTCCAGCTGATGTCATCAGCAGATATATTGAACAATCCGTGTGCCAAGTTCGCTGAAGCAAAAGCAATATGACGAATATCAATCGGTAAGCCGAATATGTAGCCGATGGTTGCTGTACTACCTAAGAAAACCCCAAATAAAAAGTTACCCATGATAGCGCCCAAGTTCGCTTCTATGAAGCCGCCTAAACGCTTAAGCCATGATGCAGGCAGTATATGTTGTAGTAGTTTATGGCGTTGAATACGCGCACCTACTTTGTTATAGACCGCTAAGTTGTCGTAATAACCCGCGATCAAACCCGCTAAGAACAAATACACGCCAGCAATAGCAGCATGAGGAAGCGCTAATGAGTGAAACGGATCCAAGTCATGGAGTAGATGACCTGCTTTTTCGGTACCAATCATCGGTGCGCCTGTGTACTGTAACCAAGCAAAAGAGATGATAAGTGCAACGGGTATCGCTAACATAACGTTACCCATGATAGCGATGAACTGAGTACGTAAAATATCAACGACCAACTCTGATAGCTTGTTTAACTGATGAGACTTCTTGCCAGAGCCTTCAGATATAGTAGAAGCAATAGCAGCAGCGGTCATCGCTGGCTGCTTGGTAGCGACAGTTCCGCGAATAACATGGATGAACACAAAGCCCAAGCCATAAATCATACTGTTAATAAATGCACGTCCCATCGGTGCGAGCGCCAATTGGTAAGCCAGTATCTTTATGGTGGCCATAAAGGCAATGACAAAACCGCCAATGGAGGCTTTTTTGAGCATCTTTTGATAGCCAGACTTATCGGTGCTTATATAGTGCTCACCCACGCGACTGGCATTTTCAGTGACTTTACGTGACAGCAATTTTGTGTTGTTATCAATCAAGTGGCCAATGCTATAGCGACGATTGGCAGTCGTAATCAGTGTTTGTATCAGCTCAATGACGGCGCGATCTCTTTTTTGATGGTCATCTGTGACCAGCTCTGTCAAGATACGCACTCGCTGTAAACTCTGATCTAAGCGCAGCATCATATTGGTCAAGCGAATAGAAATACCTGTTTTGTAGATACGTTTGCGGATAGTAGCAACGATATCTTCACACTGCTCAATCATGACCAGCAATGGTGCGGGATCAACGGCTTGTTCAGGGGTAATGTCGGTTAAGGTATCAAGCTCATGCGCTTGTCTGTATTGATTTACAAAGAGCACCGCTTCTTGGTTTTGAGCAACAAAAGAAGCAGAGTAGTTGAGCATCTGCGGATAAGCGTCCATCAAATCAGGATGCAAGCCAAGACCGCTGATGCGATAAGATAAAATAATAATCGCGTTCAAGATGCTGTTTTTTGCCGTGGCAACCAAGTTTAGGTGTTTTTCTTCCACCCTTAGAAGCTGCACGAGTTCGTCCCATTTTTTTGTCTCAATATTGGCAAGCCAGCGCTCATCAGTGCGCTTATCAAACAAGTAACCAACCAGCTCAACCACTGAGTCATCTTGAGGGAGTATCGGCAAAAAACGATGCCCGACCAATCGTCTTAAGCTATTAAAGAATCCTTGATCCGACATAATACCTGTATCGGTATATAGCGCGATTTGACGATATTGGATAATTAATTTTAGGACGAAGCTAGAGAGCCCATCGCCGTATTCTGGGTGTTGATGCAGGGTATCAATAAGGGATTGGATGTTTTCGTTAGCTAAAGCGGGTTCCTTGTCACTGACGCGTAACTCATCGATCAAGCGTTTGAGCATCGCCGGATCGGGCACATCACTTAGGGCTGTAATTTGTTGTAAAATGCGTTTTAATTCTGACACGTCGCACCCTTTATTGTGGTTGTTTCAATCGTTTTTATTATTTGCTACTGTGCATTGCATAGTAAGTCGTAATGATTTTTTAAAAACTTGGTAAATTTATCATTTCATTTGAGCGACACTTTGTCTTGCATCATTTTAATCGTAACCACGCATGGATAGTGAATTATTTTGTTAGCAGTTATTTTGACAAAAAAAAGGACAGCAACCAGACTGTCCTTTTTATTAGCATTTTATAAGATGATTACAATGAGCATTTAGCTAGCAGGCACATCAAAATAGTCAAGATCAAAGTTCATCATCGGGTCACTACCAGCTTTGACCATCTGTGCATGAGCATCGATACGTGGCAAGATACGGCCAACGAAGTAATCTGCAAGCTTGGCTTTATTGGTATAAAAATCGCCTTCTTTACCATCAGCGGCTTCTACCATCAGCGCAAACATGTAGGAGTAGGCGAGGTAGCCAAAGGCATGCATATAATCAACTGCACAGCCATTCACTTCGTTCTTGCGTTCGCCAATATTGTTCAGCACCGTTGTGGTGAGCTCTTCAATCGTATCGGCTGCATCTAAAGTAGCTTGTTTGATACCATGATCCGCTTGCATGTTGTTGACGAAATCACGAATCTCACCCAAGAAATGCGTAACATATTTGCCGTTATTTTTTGCCACTTTACGGCCTAACAGATCAAGTGCCTGAATACCGTTGGTACCTTCATAAATCTGAGCAATACGCGTATCACGAACGATTTGCTCCATACCCCATTCGCGGATATAGCCATGACCACCGAAGACTTGCTGGCAATCAACCGTTGCTTCTAGCGCTTTGTCAGTCAAGAATGCTTTAGCCACTGGCGTCAGTAGGGCAACACGAGCAGCGGCGGCTTTTGCTGATTCAGGATCGGTACTAAATTTTTCTTCGTCCAAGTTTTTGGCGACATACATCGCAAAGCAACGTGAGGCTTCGGTATTGGCTTTGGCGTTCAATAACATGCGACGTACATCTGCATGGTGGATGATGGCATCCGCAGGTTTTTCTGGACTTTGTAGTTGCGTATCGCTACGGCCTTGACCACGGTCGTTGGCGTATAGCGCCGCGTTTTGATAAGCAAGCTCAGAACCACCAAGGCCTTGTAAGCCCATGGTGACACGCTCATAGTTCATCATGATGAACATTGACGATAGACCAGTGTTTTCTTCGCCAACCATCCAGCCTTTAGCATTGTCAAAGTTCATGACACAAGTGGCAGACGCTTTGATACCCATTTTGTGCTCGATAGAGCCAACGGCTAATGTATTGCGCTCGCCCAAGCTACCATCTGCATTGACCAAGAATTTTGGTACAACAAACAGTGAGATGCCTTTTGAGCCTTCCGGGGCATTGGGTGTTTTTGCCAATACTAAATGAATGATATTGTCTGTGAGATCGTGCTCACCACCAGTAATAAAGATTTTGGTACCAGAGATATCATAGCTGCCATCATCGTTAGGCACGGCTTTGGTTTTGATGATACCCAAATCAGTACCCGCATGTGGCTCTGTCAAGCACATAGTACCAGACCATTCACCGCTGTACATTTTTTCCAAATAAGTCTGCTTTTGTTCTTCAGAGGCAGCGGCATTCAGACACAGCGTTGCACCGACGGTTAGGTTAGGGTATAGGGCAAACGATTGGTTGGCCGTAAAAACCATCTCTTCGGTGAGCATGGTAACCATTTTTGGGAAGCCTTGACCGCCGTATTCAGCGTTACCGCTTAAGCCAACCCAGCCTGATTCAGCATACTGTTTGTACGCGTCTTTAAAGCCTGTTGGTGTGGTGACAACACCGTCACCCTGAAAGGTTGCGCCTTCTTCGTCGCCGCTGCGGTTGATAGGTAGTAAGATATTTTTTGAAAGTTTTGCCATTTCTTCCAAAATCATATCAACCGTTTCCATGTCGACATGAGCTAAGTTTTCGTTATTTTGCCAAAATTGTGGCGCTTTAAATACATCATTTAACATAAAACGCATGTCATTAAGAGGGGCGTTATAAACAGCCATAAACATTCCTTTGGTTTAAATAGATAAAATTGGAGTTGTTA
The DNA here is from genome assembly GCF_904846415.1 of Psychrobacter piscatorii. Lineage (GTDB taxonomy): Bacteria > Pseudomonadota > Gammaproteobacteria > Pseudomonadales > Moraxellaceae > Psychrobacter > Psychrobacter piscatorii. Next base: position 127,836 of record NZ_CAJHAR010000003.1, read on the forward strand.
AGATTATCAACTGTTCTCTTGATGTAACCTTAGCGATTCATATTCAAAGTTTAACAAATAAGCTTGTGCGCGGGTGTATTTCTTCGTGAATTGTGCGTGCACCAAAAGTTAGCAGCTGCTATTGCAGTGATTAAAGGAATTTTAAAACTTGTAGCTATCTATAAAGAGATACTAATATATAAATGGATATAAATATACCCATAAAGCAAATCGGCAACACACCGAAGTATGTTGCCGATAAAATACAATATGAGTAGCGCTTAATGTTTAATTAAAAAGCAAACTGATCAACATCCATGCTCATGTATGGCTCTACACCAGTGCTGATACGCTGTACGTGCGTAGTAGTACGTGGCAATAGCTTAGCAAAGTAGAACTGAGCTGTTTTTACCTTGGCGTCATAGAATGCTTTTTCGCCAGTACCATTTGCAATAGCAGTCTGAGCAACCAGTGCCATACGTGCCCATAAGTAAGCTAGGGTTACATAACCACTAAAGTACATATAATCAACTGCCGCACCGCCTACTGCATCTGGATTTTCAGTAGCTTGCATACCAATCCGTGCAGTCAAATCGCCCCATTCTTTAAGATGCTTGGCAAGTGGGCGAATGAACTGACCCATCTCGTCATTTTCTTTATTGTCTTCACAGAATTCTTGGATGACCTTTACAAAGTTAGCAAGTAGCTTACCTTCTGAGCCTAAAACTTTACGACCCAACAAGTCAAGTGCTTGAATCTCTGTGGTGCCTTCGTATAAGCATGAAATGCGCGTATCACGTACGTTTTGCTCCATACCCCATTCGCTAACAAAACCATGACCACCGTAAACCTGAACACCGTGATTAGCGGCTTCTAGACCTGTTTCAGTCAAGAACGCTTTAGCAATTGGTGTCAATAATGACAGCATTTGGTCAGCAAACTTTAACTCTTCGCCTTCGCCTTTTGCGACGGTATCTGCAAAGTGTGAGAGGTAATAAACCAATGCGCGACCGCCTTCAGCAAAGGCTTTTTCGGTTAATAGCATGTTGCGAACGGCTGGATGAACAATGATAGGATCAGCAGCTTTCTCTGGCGCTTTAGTACCTGATAGCGCGCGCATCGCTAAGCGATCTTTTGCGTAAGTCAATGAACCTTGGAACGCGTACTCTGCTGCAGTCAAACCTTGAACAGCAGTACCGATACGTGCCACATTCATAAAGGTGAACATGCACTGTAGGCCGCGATTTTCAGGTCCGATCAAATAACCAGTTGCGCCATCGAAGTTCATCACACAAGTTGCAGAGGCTTTGATACCCATTTTATGCTCGATAGAGCCGCAAGCGACATTGTTGCTTTCGCCTAGGCTGCCATCTTCATTAACTGTTACCTTAGGTACGATAAACAGTGAGATACCTTTTGTGCCAGCAGGTGCGCCTGGTAGACGAGCCAATACAATATGAATAATATTGCTGGTTAAGTCATGCTCACCGGCAGAGATGAAAATCTTTTGACCAGTAATGCTATAGCTGCCATCTTCTTTAGGCTCAGCTTTGGTACGGATAATACCCAAGTCAGAACCAGCATGGGCTTCAGTAAGACACATAGTGCCCGACCATTCGCCAGTAACCATTTTTTCTAGGTAAGTTTGTTTTTGCTCGTCAGTACCATGATGCTCGATGGTCTGAATAGCACCATGTGATAGACCAGGGTACATAGAGAATGACCAGTTGGCGGTACCAACCATTTCATTAATGACAGTAGACAATGAAAACGGCATGTTTTGACCACCAAACGCTTCTTCAGCAGATAAAGCAGGGAAGCCAAGCTCACAATACGCGTCATAAGCTTCTTTAAAGCCTTTTGGCGTAGTGACCTTACCATTGTCAAACTTACAGCCTTCAGCATCACCGCTTTGGTTCAGTGGTGACAGTTCGTTTTCAGCAAAGCTTGCAGCCATTTCAAATAGGCTGTCCATTAGCTCGCGGTCTGCTTCTTGGAACGCTGGTAATGTTTTGTAATGGCTTTCACTATCGAGTAGTTCATGCATAACGAATTGGATATCACGTAAGGGCGCTTTGTATTGCATAACTTCCTGTCCTTTTTGGAATGTAACCGATCATAGCCAATAATGAGCATATGGTCGCACTATCCTCTAGTGCGTTATTCTTACCTAGCCAGTCTGGAAATCTAAATAAATGATAAACAGTGAAGCAGGTCAACCATGCTATCGATTACATAAAATAGTGTTAAAAAGAATGGTGATTGTCAGAGTCGAAGAAAGATTAAATGTGCTCTAACAAATTCACTATAAAAGATAGGCTTTCATAGGCGATTATACAAGTTTGGTGACAGGACTGATAAGTCATGAACCTATCTTGCATCGGTTATGCAATCGACGTTAGGCGCAGTTTTGATCGTTAATAACTCTATGAAAAAGCTAGCGATACAAGGCAGAATCTATCCCTCGAATTACTGCATATAAAATAAAAGGCAATATCGACCAAACAAAGAAAAACCGCTTTTAGAGCAAATGCACCAACAAGCGGTCTTGTGATATTTAGCAAACGTTAGTATTTGATAGCCACCCAATGCATGAGTGTGTCAAGCCCAGCCATGATGGAAGGGCAAATATCAAGACATCTATGATTGGACAGTATACTGTTTGACCAGCATTTCAGTGGCAACATCAGCGGGCACAGGTTTACCAAACCAATAGCCTTGTCCATTTTTGCAACCCATGTCCAGCAACACATCGCGCTGCTGTTCAGTTTCTATACCTTCTGCCACTACATGCATGTCTAGAGCGTCTGCCAAGTCTAGAATGGCTTTTACAATGGCATGCTGAGTACGGTCTGTATCAATTTTTGAGATAAAGCTCTTATCAATTTTAATAAAATCAAAGGGGTATTCTTGTAGGTAACTCAAGGATGCATAGCCCGTACCAAAATCATCTAAGGCAAGACAGACACCCAATTCTTTGAGGGCGTTGAGTTGTTTTCTGACATCATCATGGCGCTGAATCAAAGAGGATTCGGTCACTTCGATATGCAACTGACACGCTGCAATCTTGTGCTGTACCAATAGGCCGCTCACCATATCAAAAAATTCAGGATGACTAAATTCAGCAGCATCAGCATTGATACAGATGTGCTGACAAAAACCTTGCTGTCGCCATTCAGATAACTGGTTAGCAATCTTGTTAGCCATCTGTGAAAACAGCTCAAACGAGAGCTTATGGGTCAAAATAGCATCGATAAAATGTTTTGGTTTTAGTAGACCGCGAGTAGGATGTTGCCAGCGAACTAGCGCTTCAAATCCCGCAATTATTCCAGTATCCAATAAGAATTTTGGTTGATAATACGGTATGAACTGTCCTTCAGCCGACGCTGCTCGAAGATCAGCTTCTAACTGTAGGCTACCTGAAGTGGCTTCCTCAATCGTTTTGTCATACCAACGGATATCATCGCCGCCGTGTTTTTTGACATACTGTAAGGCTTTTTCTGCTTTGGTCAGTAAGCCTGTTACCTGAGCATCGTTTTTAGGAAAGTAACTGACGCCAACAGAGACATGGCAATAGATATGAGCATCCGTTGCCGCGTTCTCATTCATAGTGAAGGGTATCTCGCACATTTGCATGAGCGTATCTAGCTGATGACGCACCATATTGCCATCTTTGCATTCAAACAGTAATGCAAAATCATCACCACCAAAGTGAGAAAAGCAGCGTAAATTTTCTAGCTCGAGGGTTTTGACTCGCTCTACAAAGCTCTGTATCAATGAGTTAACGCCATCAGAACCCAACAAGCTTGCAAGATTACGATAGCGGTCAATATTTAAACGTACAAGGACAACTTCTTGATAGGTATCTAATAAAATATCACTGGCCTGACTCAAAAATACTTTGCGATTAGGCAATCCAGTGAGCTGATCGTAGTTGAGTAAATGTGCGACCTGCTTTTGATCTTTAACAACCGACGACATGTCACGTACCATGCCAACATGATAAACAGCTTGCTCGACACAAATCTTACGATAAGTCATATGGCAATCGATAGTCTCTCCATAGCGATTGACCATTGAAATATCAAATTCGTAAAAACCATGCTCGATCAAGTTTTTCTTAATGGCCTTTAAGATAAGCTGCTCTTCTTCTGACAAAAATTCAGCCGCGTAAATACCGAGTGGACGACCGACCAAAAATGACTCTTTATAGCCAATCATAAGCTCATAGCTGGCATTGACAGATAGATAGCGTAAATTACTGTCTAATACAAAAATAGCATCTTCGATCTGCTCACACAGTTGGGCCATGAGTTGCTGTTTAATCGATACTGGAATGGGGTCAAAGTTGCTCATAATAATGTCTCACAAAAAATAAAGGCTTATAAAAAATAAGTACTGTGATTCAATTTACTAAATTAGAACTAAGATCACTTTTGATTCTACACAATATAAAACAAAAGTTCTATTTTAAAGTGTCTATAAATGATAGTAAATCTCATTACTAATACTAATTTTAACCATACAAAGCGAGTAAAGTAGTCAATGCAACCACCGGTGCTGTCTCTGTACGTAATACCCTACTGCCAATTTGCCAAGGCATAAAACCTACAGATTCTGCTTTTTGACATTCATCGTCACTGAGACCACCTTCAGGACCAATCAATAGTTCAATATAAGGAGAGTCTTGCTTGAGAACTGAGGCCAGTTTCTCGGGTTTAGCAGGTTGTCCTGCTGCAGGCACACTCATCTGCATACGTAGATCCGCGGTTTTTTGTAGCACCTTATAATAAGTGTCTTGACTGAGTGTGGAGACGATAGGACTGACCATCGTTGCTGTATTCAAAGAATCAGAATGGTTTAGCCATTCATTGATAGATAGTGGGGCAAGGATCAAAGGAGGACGATTGAGACCGCATTGCTCACAGGCGGCGATAGCGACTTGTTGCCAGTGAGCCAGTTTTTTGTCAACTTGGGCAGGTTTTAGATTGACCTCACCATGATGACTGCTGAGTAACTGTATGGCAGTTACACCAAGCTCTGTTGCTTTTTGAATCGCGTAATCCATACGTTCGCCGCGACTCATTACTAAGCCAATTTTGCTAATAACAGGCGCCGTGCGATCATCGTTTAGATGAGTGAGTAAGGTAGCGGTGGCTTTTTTCTTACTGATCGTTTGCAGCGCTACTTGATACTCACCACCAAGTCCATCGAACAAGATACCTTGATCGCCGATATTGGCACGCAGCACTCGGCACCAATGATGGACGATGCTGTCTGGCAACTCAACGTCGCTCCCTAGAGGTAGATCACCCAGCTTAGATAAAGGCATAGCATCAGCATTGTCGTTATTAATGGCATAAAAAAAACGTCGCACGAGGTCTTATTCCTATTGTTTGATTGGGAGCGTTTATTATCGGGTCCATAGAATATCACTTGAGCTATCTAAAGGCATGGCTTTTATGATAATTATTGTTCAGCGGAGTCACTTTATCTATAGATAATACTATCGCACAGTGAAGCAAAAATAAAAAAGTAATTAAGATGAAATGTATCTTATAAAATATGAAAGGTAATAGCCCAAAATTTTTCCAATAAAAAACTGGCACTCCTAAGAGAGCCAGTTGAAAATCAATCAATTAGATTTGTACTTAAATATCAATAACTAGGCAGTTAAGCCCAGTGCTTCAACCAAGCGTCTGTTTGGCTCGACTTTGTTCATGCTATAAAAATGCATGGCTGGCACACCCTCGATAATCAAGCGCTCACATAAGCGATAAACCACATCAAACCCAAACTCACGAATAGATTTGCTGTCATCGCCAAAGTCGGCTAGTCGCTTACGTACATAACGTGGAATATCAGCGCCACAGCTGTCAGCAAAGCGTATCAGGTTACTAGAGTTAGTGATCGGCATGATGCCAGCTACCAATGGCTGGGCAATAGTATCGATACCGCGTTTTTCTAACGTGTCACGCAAATACAGATAACTGTCTGCATTATAGAAAAACTGCGTAATCGATGCATTGGCACCAGCGCGGTACTTATTCACCAAGTTGTCGACATCAAACTCAAAGCTACGCGCTTGTGGATGCATCTCAGGGTAGGCCGCCACTTCGATATGGAAGTGATCGCCTGAGTGCTCACGAATGAACTTGACCAAATCTACTGCAAATGGCAGCTCACCCATGCCAACCTGACCTGACGGTAAGTCGCCACGCAATGCGACAAGACGTTGGATGCCTAAGCTCTTATAAAACTCAAGCAACTCAGCGATTTCTGCTTTGTCATCACCGATACAAGACATATGCGGCGCAATTTCAGTATCACCGCGTACGCTTAGTGCTTGCACGATGTCTAAGGTACGGCTACGAGTTGAGCCACCCGCACCGTAGGTCACCGAAAAATACGCCGGTGACAACTTATTTAGCTCATCATAAGTGCTGAGAAGCTTTTCGTGACCTTGCTCGGTTTTTGCAGGAAAGAACTCAAAGGAGAAAGCCGGCTTACTCACAGTCAGGCTCCTTTTAGTATTTATAAGCGTCAGGTTTGAATGGACCTTCGACAGGCACACCCAGATACTCAGCTTGCTTTTCAGTTAGTTTGGTTAGTGTGCCGTTGAAGCCTGCAACCATCGCAGCGGCCACTTCTTCGTCCAACTTCTTAGGCAATACTTTTACGTACAAGTTATCAAAGCGCTCGTCAGTCGGTAGATCAGCAAACTTCTCTTCGAACAGATACATCTGTGCCAGTACTTGGTTGGCAAATGAGCCGTCCATGACGCGTGATGGGTGACCAGTAGCATTACCTAGGTTTACTAGACGACCTTCAGCAAGCAAGATCAAATAATCGTTTTCATCGTCTGAGCGGAAAATTTGATGAACTTGTGGCTTGATCTCAACCCAGCGCCAGTTATCACGCATAAACTGTGTGTCAATTTCAGTATCAAAGTGACCGATGTTACAAACGACTGCACCAGGCTTAAGGGCTGCTAGCATATGACGGTCACAAACGTGATAGTTACCAGTCGTGGTGACGATCATGTCAGTGTCTTCAAGCAAGCGCTTGTTAATGTTGTCTGCACCGCCAGTGTTATCGCCATCGATGTATGGTGATAATACCTCAAAACCGTCCATACATGCCTGCATAGCACAGATTGGATCAACTTCTGAGACACGTACGATCATGCCTTCTTGACGTAGGCTTTGTGTAGAGCCTTTACCTACATCGCCATAACCAATAACTAAGGCGCGGCGACCAGCAAGGAACATGTCTGTTGCGCGTTTGATGGCATCATTTAAGCTATGACGGCAGCCGTATTTGTTGTCATTTTTCGATTTGGTAACCGCATCGTTGACGTTAATAGCAGGCACCTTTAGCGTGCCCTTGTTCAACATCTCAACCAAACGGTGTACACCAGTGGTGGTCTCTTCTGAGATACCATGGATATTGTCAAGAAGCTCTGCATATTCATCATGAATCAAAGCGGTCAAATCACCACCATCATCCAAGATTAAGTTGGCATCCCACAGCTGGCCTGACGCTTCGCCGCCAACATGTACTTGCTGGCGTAGACACCATTCGTACTCTTCTTCTGTTTCGCCTTTCCAAGCATATACAGAGATACCAGCAGCAGCAATTGCCGCCGCAGCATGATCCTGAGTTGAGAAGATGTTACATGAGGTCCAACGTACTTCAGCACCTAGTGCGACTAGTGTCTCGATAAGTACGGCAGTTTGGATGGTCATGTGGATACAGCCAGCTATTTTCGCGCCTTTGAGTGGCTGGTCTGCTTCGTAGCGACGACGCAAGCCCATCAGGGCAGGCATTTCGGCTTCGGCAAGGGTGATTTCACGGCGGCCGTAATCAGCAAGGCTGATATCAGCGACTTTATAGTCAGTGAAAGAGGGGTCGATCGTATGGGCAGATGGTGTAGTAGACACTGCGTCCATAATATGCTCCTATCAGTGGTTAACGAATGATAAAAAGAATAAAAACGCAGGTGCCGTTGTTTGCGCTGTGAGCGGCCAAAACGATGGATGCTCAACAGTTAACCGAGCCTAACATAAGCAATGAATAGCAAGCGTTTGAATACAAACACGGCTACCAATATTTATGGCGCAACACCTCTCGGAGGTCGTTATTGTAATAGATGAGTGGTTAATTGTCACCTATTGGATAACATAAATAGCTGACGGCTTAGACAGATAAAACTTTAAACAGGAATCTATAGCCATAAAAAAGGTCATCGATTGATGACCTTTTTTGTTTTAATGTTTTTTGATATTACTCAGCCAAAATTAGTACCAGTTATAGGTTAGAGAGGTGAAATAACTTGTACCTTCTGTGGCGTACTCATTACCGAATTGGCTGGCAAGGGTATAATCTTCATCAGTAATATTATCTACACGCAAGTTAGCACGTAGATTAGGTGTGATATAGGCGCTTCCGCTTACGTTAAGTAGCGTATAGCTATCAAGTTCATTGTTTTCAGTTGTAAGTCTATCATCGCTATATTTTGCCTCGAGGCGCATATCGAACGTAGGTTGCTGATATCCGATATAAACTAAACCACTATTTTTAGGACGGTAAGGAAGTTGTTGATCAAAGTTGGCATTAGTTCTGGTTTTGTTCTTCGCGTCTAAGTAGTCATATCCTAGACCAAATATAAAATCATTCATATTCCAATCTGAGGTCAAACTCAAGCCTTTTATTTTTGCTTCACTAATGTTCGTACCGCTTGCAATAAGGTCTTCTGCGTCCGTGTGATAGCCTGTTAATCGTGAAGTTTGCATATCATTAGCGTATTCAACGAATACTTCAGTATTTTCAGTTTTTTCAGGCTTTAGGTTTGGATTGTTATCACCTGGGTAGTATAGGTCGTTAAAGGTTGGTGCGCGAAAGCCCGTGGCATAATTTGCACCGATGCGCATACCAGCTAGCGGACGTATGGCTGCCCCTAAGTTGTATGTATTTTCATTACCATATTGTGAGTTGTCATCTACACGATAGTTGGCTTGCAAATCATAATAAGTGTCCGCTAATTGATAACCTACAAAAGCGCTCTTAACATCTCTGTCGTCAGGGTCATAAGCCGTTTGAACAGCAGGATCAGGATAGTTTGAAAAGTCTAAAACATCTGAAGCATCTAGTTTTTGTGATAACCATTCTGCACCGACAATAACTGTACCAGGTTGCGAGTTAATACTAGTCTCTAAGCGTGCCTGCTCTTGAGTGGTATCAAACTGGCTACCATTGTCATAACTGATAGAGTTGTTATCGTGAGAGGTTGATTTATCAATACTTTGACCGTAGCTCAGTTTAGTAAGAGTTAATGGGGTTTTATATTGCAAATAGGCGTTAGCGCTACCGTTTTTTTGATCAGAGTAGGCGTAAGGAATGACTTTTCCGGCTGAGTCAAACTCAGTCGTAGAGTCTGAATATAAGCCGCTAATCCCTGCACTAAATGCATTTGTGAACTTGTGCTGCAGTGCCAAACTGACATTGGTAGATTCAAAACCATCATCATCAGAGTTATAATCAAAAGAATTACGATTAGCAATAGCGTTAAAACCATCAGTTTCGTTGCGACTGACACCTAAGCTCAATGATGAAGTGTCATTTTTAAGTTGACCTGTCACGCCGACTTGATAGTGATTATTACTACCGTAACCAACGGTAGTGGAAACATTAGATTGTTCTACGCTATTGCCCTTAGTGAAAATTTGAATGACACCGCCCATCGCATCTGAGCCATAAAGACTAGATCCTGAAGCGCCGTATAAAATTTCAATGCGATCAATTTGATCTGCTGACAATAAATTCAGCGATGGGCTACCTAAAGATACCGAGCTGTAGCGAATGCCATCGATAAGCACCAATACCTGCTTACTGTCGTAACCACGCATATAAAAATTACTGGTGGTTCCCATGCCACCACTTTGCGTAATGTTGATACCAGGTTGATTTTTCAATACATCAGTGACTGTTTGACCTTGATAACGCTGTAATTCTTCCTTATCAATTATACGAGTTTGCGCAATCACATTATTGGTCTTGGTAGGCGTACGTGTCGCTGTTACAACAATTTTATCAAGCTCAACTTGTGGCATCTCGCTATCGTTAGTATTGGTTACATCAGGGGTCGCCGCCATCGCTGTGCTGACTGCGAATAAACCAAGTGCGCTTAAAATACTTAAGCGAAGATAGGTGCGTGAAGATGAGCATGATAAAGACATGGTTGATTCCAAAGTAATCAGATTAAAAAATGCAAACATAAGAAATAACTATTAAGACGTAAAAGGTGTCAAAAGTTACAAAAAACAGTATATAAGCAAAACTGCGCTCATTATCTACAAAAGTTCCGCCTTTATAAACCACTTTAACCTAATGTTTCTTCACGGTAGGATGAATATAATTCATGATAAGGTACTAATTATTCATTAGAGAGCTACTTTTTCTATTAACGTCTACCATTTTCAGTAAGCGGGAGAGGTTGTACAGAGCGATAAAATAGCTAACTCACACAGTTAATGACAAAAACGTATAATCAAAAGCACTGCTGTTATAAATAATTGTTATCATAGTGCGGATATTATGTGTTCTTCATTGTGCCACTCATAAAGTTAAGAGGTTTGTTTTGTCTACTCAGCATAATCTGACTCCCAGTACCGCATCCCCTTCATCGAACTCTACTCTTAAGATACCATTTGCGGTCGTAATGCTTTTGCTGGCGATGATATTAAGTATTGTGTTGCCAAAAACCGCTTTTGCTGTTGACGCTGGTGCGCTTGGCGTTGGTGGTGATAGTAGTGAGGAGACGGTAGCTACACCTCTACCTGATTCATTTGGGCGAGATACGCCGCGTCATACCGTACAGGGTTTTATCAGTGCGCTGGGCGAAAACGACTACTTGCTGGCAAGTAACTATCTAAATTTATCCAAGTCTGATAACCCAACGACAGTCGTACGTCAGTTTAAGCAAGCGCTCGATGCGGGTGGGCGATTCCAACCTGATTTGCAAATCAGTAATACCCCTGAGGGCAATCTCACCGATCAACTACCACCGAATCAAGAAAATGTCGGTGTGATTAACATCGGTGAAAAAAGTGTGTCGTTGTTACTAGAAAGAGTGGTTTCTAAAGAGAACGAGCAGTATTGGCAATTCTCGAGTGAGACGCTGAGTTCCATACCGGAAGTGATAGAAAACTCAGAGCCGACCTTGGTATCTCGCTATACGGTGGATTCATTAGATGGTAAAAAACTCTTTGGTTATCAGCTGGCTGATTTGGTCGCTGCGCTATCTATGATCGTGAGCAGCTTTGTCCTCACTTATATCGCAGTATGGTTGTTATACCATCTATTGAGGATTATTTATCCTCGTGTGCGCGGCGTGCCTTTGCCATTACCTGACAAAGTGATACTGCCGCTTTCTGTAGTCATTATGGCGCTGATCTTATCTGAAGTGATGGTCTATGCAGGCGTGTCCGTCACGCTACGCGAACCAGTCAATCGCTTTACTGATATTGCTTCTTGGCTTGCACTAACTTGGCTGCTATTACGAGTTATTGATGCGATATTTACTCGAGCGGTTAATCTAAGCTATAAGAAAAACTATACTGAGCGTGTCTCAATCTTGGGACTGATGCGAAAAGTCGTTAAAGCGCTACTCTTAATATTTGCGGTCATTGTCATTTTTGGTAATTTGGGTTTTGACTTAACCACAGGTATTGCCGCACTGGGTGTGGGTGGTTTGGCATTGGCACTTGGTGCGCAAAAAACCATTGAAAACCTTGTTGGTAGTGTCGTCGTCGTCGCGGATTCACCAGTACGTATCGGTGATTATTGCAAATTTGGCACTTATGAAGGCACGGTTATTGACATCGGTATTCGCTCATCACGTGTGCGCACATTGACACGGACTGTTGTCACGGTGCCAAACGGTGATTTTTCATCGATGCAAATTGAAAACTTTACCTCGCGTGATATGTTCCGCTTCTTTCATCAGTTATATCTGAAGCGCACCGCGAATATCGATGTGGTCTTCAAGATGGTCAAAGACTTAGATGAGTTTTTAAATGAGCATTACTTGACCAACCAAGAATGGAATCAAGTTAATATTTTAGAGCTACGCCAAGACTGCTATGTCATTCAGCTACAGGCATATATCAATGCCAATGATGTGATGGAGTTTTATGATAAGCAAAACGTGGTATTCGTTGATGTATTAAACCAAGTCGCAAAATATGATGTCGAACATGCATTGCCAACCCAGCAGCTGATCGTCAATCAAGCTGAGCTTGAACATCATATGGAAAACAATACTGTTGAAACAGAAGATGATGTTTCAGAAGACCATAGCAATACGAATACCAATGAAACAAATGTCAGTCTAGAAAGTAATGATGATAATTCTGGCGGTGTGATTATCAACAAAGACACCGACAATGCTAACGATGATATGGCAAATAATCAAAAGTCATCTATGGCAACTGTCAGTAGAAAGGGTGCGCTCAAAGCGCTCAAACACAAAAGTCGTATGCTAAGAAAAAGCAAATTTAAGCATACTAGAAACAAATTTAGCTTGTCTATATGGAATCAGCCTTAGAAACGGTTTTTCCATATAGGCAATCACTCTACACGGTCAGCTATAAAGGTACTGCGGTTTTATTGCGTAATAAGCCGTAGTATGACCAAAGCAGTAAGCTGGCAGTGCTGCGATAAGGTGACCAGTGCTGAGTGAGGTTTTTGAGCTGCTTGGGTGTTGGTCGTTCTGCTAAGCCTAGCAACTCCATCGCTGCAACCTTAATGGCTAAGTCATCGACAGCAAGCACGTCTGCGCGTTTTAAAGAAAAGAGCAAGTACATTTCAGCGGTCCAGCGTCCGATGCCCGTAACCGCGGTAAGTGTGTTTACTACCTCTTCATCAGGCATGTTTTCTAAAGCCATAAAATCTATATCATGATTGACTAAAGAGCGGATATAGCGAGTTTTTTGCTTAGACAATCCATGAGCTTTTAAAGCCTCGTCAGTTGCTTCATCGATTTTATGCGGCGTTGTCAACGCTGCATCAACCAACCGCTTCCAGATACTTGCCGCAGCGGCGACAGACAGCTGCTGACCAACCATCGCTCTCATTAATTGCTCAAACCCACCTGCATTGTGCCTAAGATCAGGTAGACCAACATGCTCGTAGATAGCAGCAAATTTCGGTTCGATAGCAACTAATGCGGTGATGTTTTCCTGTAGTGCTTGTTTATTTTCAATGGTTTTGATACTCATAAGGACTTCGCTTGACTAATTAAACAGTGCACGAGTGAATCCAATAGTAAAGGGTAGGAGGCACATATTAAAGGGAAAATCGTTAAAGATTGATATACGAGTTATAGATAAAAAAAGGACTGCAAATAAGCAGTCCTTTTTTATTTAATAGAGTTATCATAAGCGATGACTTCTATTCGCCATCTGCTTTAGGTTTTTTGAGCAGTACCAATACCGCACCATTGCCACCATCCTTTGGCGGCGCAGAGCAAAACGCCAATACTTCTGGCAATTGGCGTAACCAGCCATTGATACAGGTTTTTAGAATCGCTTCGCTACCTTTACCATGGACGATTTTTACCATGGTTTCATTTTTTTGCTTCGCTTGGCTTAGCAGTTGCGTCATGGCGTCACGTGCTTCTTCTATCGTACAGCCATGAATGTCTACCGCATCGTACCAACGCAACTTACCTTTTTTGAGCTGATCAAAGATTTTATTTTGCAAGGTTGGCTGCTTATATGACAAATAGGCTTCAGCAGCGACAGGGTTTAGTAGGGCTTGCATATCTGACAAGCCAGCGCCTAAATCACTAGCTTCACTGCCTTGAGCGGCCGCACGTTTTGATAGTGTTGCTGCATCAGGTTTACCCGCTCTTGCCGTGCTAGTAGGTGAGCGTACGTTTTTGTCTTCTAGCTGACTGACACCATGCATAGCTTGCATGAACAGTACTTTGTCATCATCGACATGTTCACTATCTAGCTGCTTGACGGTCTTTTTCACTTGTTTTTGAGTCAGTAAAGAAACAGGCTCAGTGGGCTTTTGGTTTTCACCTTCAGGTGAATTAGTATCACGGCCTTTACTTAATTGGCCTTTTAGTTCTTTGAGCTGGTCTTGCATTTCTTTTGAAAACAGAGAGTTTGACATAAAAGTTAACGTATCGTTGATTGATGAATGAAAGGTTGAGTAATTTATAGGGTAAATATTTTATTCAAGCTATCTGATTCTATTGAAGCCTGAATTATTGAGTTACTTTACTCGTCTACTGCGACGCCCGCAAGTAAGGATTGTAACGCTTGTCCCGGATGATCGGTTTTCATAAATTGCTCACCGATTAAAAAGTGCTGAATATCATGACTTAGCATAAGACGAATATCATCACTGCTATGAATGCCGCTCTCGGTCACAATCAATGGTTTTTGATCGGCATCATCAGTATCAGTAGAGAGTGCTTCGATTAAGATGTTTTTTAAATCGAGTGTAGTTTGTAGGTCAACGTCAAACGTGTTTAAATCACGATTATTAATACCATAAATATTGTGTGCTGAGCGTGGTAGCTGTAGTGCCCGTTCAAGCTCAGACTGTGTATGCACCTCTATCAACACATCCATGCCAAGCTCAATACTTAGTGCGTGCAACTCTTTTACTTGCGCATCGTCTAAGCAGGCCATAATGAGTAAGATACAGTCAGCACCCATTAAGTAAGATTGATATATTTGATAGACATCAATCATAAAATCTTTGCGAAGTATCGGTAAGCTTGAGACATTTGCCGCTTGAATAAGATACGTATCATCGCCTTGAAAATAATCGCGATCAGTCAGCACTGATAGACAGCTGGCGCCTGCTTGCTCGTACTGCTGCGCAAATAGAGCAGGGGTAAAATCGTGATTGATAATACCTTTAGATGGTGAGGCTTTTTTGATTTCAGCAATGATGCCAATACCATTATTTTCAGTGCTAGCAGCACGTAAGGCAGCAGAAAAACCTCGGCGCGGTTTGTTATCAGCTGCGACTTTTGCTTGCAAATCTTCAAGCGATAGCGCCGCGCGAGCTGCTTTTACTTCTTCTACTTTGGTTGCGACAATGCGCTGTAGTACCGAAGGTATGTCTGAATGAGTTGTGGTCATGCTGTTATCCGAATGTTGTTAAAGGTAAATAGGCAGTGATATATAGTTTTGCACTGTATTGGTGCGTATAAATCAACCTTCAGTCACTAGCTGCTGCGTGTATTTGGCCAAAGACTCAAGCTTGAGTAAAGCATCACCATTTTGGATAATTTTTTGAGCTCGGCTAACGCCATTAGGATAGTTGCTGGCAAGTCCGGCGGTGTATATTGCCGCACCTGCGTTCAAAGCAATCATGTCACGGGCTTTAAGTACAGCACGGTCATGGGTATCAGCACCAGACAGAGCAGCACGAATCAGTGCAAGACTTTGCTCAGGAGAGTCGACATCGAGACCAATCAGGGTTTGAGATTCGATACCTGCATCTTCTGGCATCATCTCATAAACGGATATTTCACCATCTTTTAGTTCAGCAACTGTGGTCGAGGTTGCTAGACTGATTTCATCCAGCCCATCTTTTGCGCCCACGACCATGACATGCCGTGCGCCTAGGTTTTTCATGACTTTGGCAATTGGCTCACAGAGCTGCGCAGTGAATACCCCGATGACTAAATTGGGCGTACCAGCAGGGTTGGTTAGTGGGCCTAAAATATTAAAAATGGTACGCGCTTTTAGCTCACGGCGTACAGGATTGGCATAACGCATGGCACTGTGATGGTTGGGCGCAAACAAAAACCCAACCCCTTCGTTCTCGATACAATCTTTTGCTTGTTCTGGAGTCAGCGCAAGACTGATGCCTGCTTGCTCAAGCAAATCTGAGCTACCAGATCTGGTTGAGACACCGCGATTACCATGTTTGGCAACTTGTGCGCCAGCCGCCGCGACAACGAATGCCGATGCAGTCGATACGTTAAATAAATTGGCACCATCACCGCCAGTACCAACGATGTCGACCAAATAGTCACAGTTTTTTGGCTCAATATTGGCAGCTAGCGCACGCATCGCACTGGCTGATGCGGTGATCTCATCGATAGATTCACCTTTCATACGTAGACCTGTCAAGATAGCGCCCATCATCGCGTCGCTACATCTGCCTTGCATGATGATCAGCATCACTTGATACATCTCGTCAAAGGTCAAATCGATGTGCTGAAAGATTCTACTCAAAGCTGTCGTCAATAATTGGTGTATTTGAGCGTCAGACAGTTTTGCAATACCCTCTGGCGTGTGATCTTCTTCTATTTTTGTCGTACTCATGATGATCTCGCTTATGATTATTTTTTGTGTGAATCTGTTTTTTATGTAAATCTGTCTATGATTTGAGATAGAGTCATGAAAGCAGGCTCTTAAGCCAAAACTAGCCTACCTGTGGTAGCGCATCTGATGCTAGTTTTGCCAAGCCATAAGTGTGTAAAAAGTTATTAAGTAATTGATAACCTGCTTCGCTCAAAATGGACTCAGGATGAAACTGGACGCCCTCTACGGCAAGTGTCTTGTGGCGTATACCCATGATCTCTTCGATACTACCATCAACATTCTGCGTCCATGCGGTCAGCTCAAGGCAATCTGGCAGGGTACGCTTATCGATGACAAGTGAATGATAGCGTGTGACTTGCGATGGGTTTGGTAATCCGGCAAATACGCCTTGGTCATTATGATAGACGGCTGATAACCGTCCGTGCATAACTTCACCTGCTTTGACGATTTGTCCACCAAATGCCTGCCCAATCGCTTGATGACCCAAACAAATACCAAGTATCGGAATAATGCCTTTGAATGTCTCGATAACTTCGAGCGAAACACCGGCACGATCAGGGTCGCATGGACCTGGGCCAATAACAATCACGTCCGGTGCTAAAGTTCGAATCTGCTCGATAGTGACCTGATCATTACGCCAAACAGTGATGTCCTGCTGCAATTCACCGAAATACTGTACGATATTGTACGTAAAGCTGTCGTAATTATCGATCATCAAAATCATGAAGGTGTCAACTTATCAGTTTTATTCTGTTTGTAATATGGGATATACGTCTACTGTTGATCAGGGCTTTGGTTGCCAAACAAAAGCAGCTATGACTGTGACAGAGGGCGTTATGGCGCGCGGTTATCTTACCACTATTTTGTTCTCTATCAAATGCAGAGCATAGGCTAGCTAAATAAGCACTACATAAAAATATTTTTCTCTGATCATAATGATTTCACAACCAGAGCCAAATCAGCAAATCGATATTCTATTATTGCACCGTAATAGAGCGATATAATAATTACAAGGTTTTTTAAGCACTAATACAGTGCAAAAATATCATAATTAGTGCATCTAATAACTGCTTAATACGAAGGTTATTAGAAAAAATATATTTTCATATGAAAATAATTTGGTATAAGGCGCTGTAATTATTGGAAATGTGTTATTTTAAGTGGGGTAGATAGTAGTTTTCTTAGATATTGGCATAGTCTTTGCATTGATGCTGGTATGATTATTAGTGACCACAAAAACGGGTCTAAAAATAATTATTCATAAGTGCCAGAAGAGTTCAGCATGACGAGTTATATATTGCTAGAATGATATGAGAATTGACTTAGGATGTTTGTAGACCATTGAGATGACTATTGGTCTAATTAAGAAAGCGTCTTAGATGAGTGTCTTGACTAATACGACAAATAGTGCTGATAATAAGCATAATATCGAATGCGCTGTTTGGTATTGGAAGGACATCTGGAATTCTTGCACAAGAAATGGCACCAACAATTTTAAATTGCAATAACGTGACCAACACAACGGAGATTATGTATGTCGAACAAATTATTAGATCTTATTCAATCCTCTAATGCTAAATGGGTTGACTTTCGCTTCACTGATACGCGCGGTAAAGAGCAACACATTAGCTTCCCAGCATCTACTGTCGATGAAGATGTCATGGAAGATGGCAAAATGTTTGATGGCTCATCTATCGCTGGTTGGAAGGGTATCGAAGCGTCTGATATGATCTTGCGTCCTGACCCAGAAACAGCGTTCGTTGATCCGTTCTTTGATGCGGTTACTGTCGTCGTGACTTGTGACATTATTGAGCCATCAACGCTACAAGGCTATGATCGCGATCCACGCTCTATCGCACGTCGCGCTGAAGAGTACTTAAAGTCAACTGGTATCGGTGATACTGCTTACTTCGGTCCTGAGCCTGAATTCTTTGTATTTGACGATGTAAAATGGTCAGTTGATATGTCTGGCGTCAGTCATAAAATCACTGCTGAAGAAGCGGCATGGTCAACTAACGAGACTTATGAGTGGGGCAACATGGCGCATCGTCCACGCGTCAAAGGCGGCTACTTCCCAGTACCACCAATCGACAGCTCACACGATATGCGTGCTGTCATGTGTGAACGTATCGAAGAAATCGTTGGTGAAGGCCGCGTTGAAGTTCATCACCACGAAGTGGCGTCTTGCCAGTCTGAAATCGGTGTAGCGTTCAACACAATGGTACGTAAAGCGGATGAAGTTCAGCAATTGAAATATGTTGTTCATAACGTTGCGCACCAGTTTGGTAAAACAGCGACCTTTATGCCGAAGCCAATCGTTGGTGACAATGGTTCAGGTATGCACGTGCATATGTCAATCTCAAAAGATGGTGTAAACACATTCTCTGGTGATGAGTATGCGGGTCTGTCTGAGACTGCATTGTACTTCATTGGTGGTATCATCAAGCACGCTCGTGCATTGAACGCGATTACCAACCCATCAACCAACAGCTACAAGCGTCTTGTACCACATTATGAAGCACCTATTAAGCTTGCGTATTCAGCGTCTAACCGCTCAGCATCTATTCGTGTGCCACATGTGAGCAGCCCGAAAGCCGTACGTATTGAAGCTCGTTTCCCTGATCCAACGGCGAACCCATACTTGGCATTTGCTGCGCTATTGATGGCAGGCCTTGACGGTATCCAGAACAAAATGCATCCAGGCGAAGCAGCTGACAAAAACTTGTATGACTTGCCACCAGAAGAAGAAGCGCAAATCCCAACGGTTGCAGAGAGTCTAGACGTCGCACTACAAGCGCTGCGTGATGACCATGAGTTCTTATTAAAAGGCGATGTGTTCACCAAAGACATGCTAGAAGCATTCATCGCACTTAAAGAAGATGAAGTACAACGTCTAAACGTGACTGTACACCCTGTCGAGTTTGATATGTACTACAGCTGCTAATAATGAATTAGTCGGTTAAGTTAATTCAATAAAAAAGAACCAGTCAAGTGAATCTTGGCTGGTTTTTTTGTGCCTGTTCAAAAATATAGTGGTATTAACAAATGATATTTTTTTGAATATCATTGATTTCACATCAAATCCTACTGATTTTGCACCAAAAGTATCGCATAATAGTTCTTATAGAAGTATATTTATAGTAGACACTAATTAGGTTGACTGACTATGAGTTTGTTATCAAAGCGGAATTTGTTACGAGGCAATATACAGTTAGGAGCATTGGCTATCATGGCTAGCCTTTGTGCGCCTCTCAGCAACGCAACACCCATCTATAAAGTGATTGATGAGCAGACAGGTCAAGTGACTTTTACCGATCGTCCGCAGTCTTATGAGGATCAAGCAGGAAAACAAGTCAGCCAGACCAGCGTCAATACCGGCGAAAGTAGCGCCCCAAAAGGCATGCCAAGTGAGGTCAGAGGCAATACTGACCTTCCAGCTGCCGCTGCCACCAAACCTGCGGTGAATATCAACTATCAGTTGAGTATGATTGAGCCGAGTACTGAGCGTGCCTATCAGCGTCCTGCACAGAGTATCGTCATCGCGCTTGATGTAAAGCCTGCGCTACAGAATGGCGATCAAGTGAGTATCTATTTGGATGATAAAGAAATCGCCCAAGGATTAAGTGCTTCCGTCGCGACAGTCGATCTGCAGCCAGGCCCTCATAGCATCCGCGCTGTAGTCAAGAAGGTATCAGGACAAACAGGGCAGCAAGTCAATCGTACGGTACATGTCATTCAAAACACCCTAATTCTACAGAATAAAAAGAAGCTTGCCGAGCAGCTTTTGGCTTATGAGCGCTTACCATGGCACCAAAAGGTCTTGTTAAAAATGCGCGGTAATGACGCTGTATCTCAGTAACAAAGTCATTAGTAATGTATAAACAAAAAGGGCAGACGTGATCATCGCATCTGCCTTTTTTATTATTTATTTATTCTGTCTAACGTTATATGAGCTTATCACTATTTATTTGGTCAGCTCGATTGTACCATTGGCAGTGACTGAGATAGTGCTGTTACCAGACTCAAAACTTTGGCTTGGTACTGACTCGTCTGCCATTCCTGATTTCATGCTCATAGCGCTATACATTGGACGTGGATAGTTGCTACCGGTATTCAAATTAACATTCACGACGCGATAGCCGCGCGCATCCCAAGCACGAGTTAGACTCTTCGCTTGCTGCTGAAAAGCGCGAGATGCTTCGGTCATTAGCTTTTGCTCTAGCGCATCTTTTTTGGTATCTGAGACGCCAAAGTTAAGGTTATCCATGACTAAGGTTTCTTGTAAATCAGCAATCAGCTGACTGGTTGCTGCAAAGTCTGTACTTTTCAAGTCTATGTTTGCTTGACCTGTCCAGCCAATGATTTTGTCGTTTTTGTCATAGCGTGGATAGGTGCGCTGCTGCCCGGTGCTCACAGTCACGCTTGGGTAGCGTTTAGCAATTTTCATAGCATTATTGATTGACGTGTTGAGCATTGTCGCTAATGTTTTAGCGTCAGTTGCTTGTGCTTTTTTGTATAAGCTGGCACGTACTTCATCGTTTTGTATTTCTTCTTTTATTTCTGTCTGAAACGTCAGTTGGTCGTAGCCTGTTGGCTCTGCGTGGGCGCTGCCCATCATTGCAGTCATTAAACAAACCGTACCAGAAGCGAGTGCCGCTTTATTCAGTAGAGCATTTTTCATTATTATCTCCTAAATTATTTTTAATAGTCTTCATATGAATGTTTTTAAAATCCATTTTCATATGGGAAGGGGAAGTTGTGCGTCTCAATTTCTAAATGCGGACATGTGTGCAACTTCATTCGAGCCACTTTTTGACTACAAGGTGCTTACCTTAAATGCGGACATGTGTGCAACTTCATTCACTAAAATAGCAAAATCTGTATAAGTTGCTGTGAGAATTTTGTGAGCTAGGTTACTGGGTTATTTTTCGATTAAAACAAACAGTTTTGAGATAGGGGTTGTAAAATTAAAAAATCCTTGTATAATCTCATCCGGTGGCTCCATTGGTAGCCTCGCAACATTGTTCTATGAATCCCGCCAGGACCGGAAGGTAGCAACGGTAATAGATTTGATGTGTGCCGAGGATGTGCTGATGGAGTCGCTTTTTTTTGCCTAAAATTTGATAGATATTCTAATAAAGTACCTAATACATTGGTATTCTGTACTAAGCCCTTCATTGCAAAGGGCTTTTTTTTGTCCAAAATTTCATTCGATTTCTTATTTAAATTAAAAGCTTCATTGATTAATATGAGTTAAAATACAATGCATTAACGTTTATTAACATTCTGGACACTTTGAGGTTTGGTTATGAAGATGTTTGTTTGGCTGTTCATTGTATTTGTGGTGCTAATTATTGTATTTGGGGTGTCCATATTTAATAAATTGGTACGTGCACGTAACCAAGCAAAGAACGGCTTTGCGCAGATAGATGTGCAGCTCAAACGTCGTCATGATTTGATTCCAAATCTCGTCGAAACAGCCAAGCGTTATCTGACTCATGAGGAAGAGACACTGACACGAGTTATTAGCGCACGCAATCATGCTCAAAATCTACAAGACTCGCATAAGCATCAGCCAGATTCACAAGAGCACATGGCACTATTTGCCAAAGCAGAAGGCATGTTGTCCAAAGCGTTGAGTCAGTTTTCGGCAGTGGTAGAAGCCTATCCTGAACTTAAAGCCGATAGTATGCTCAGAGAGTTGATGGATGAGCTGACCAACACAGAAAATCGCATTGGTTTTGCCCGTCAGCATTATAATGATAGCGTGATGTTCTACAACAATGATCGTGAAGTGTTTCCTAACAATCTTGTCAGTACGACTTTTGGCTTTCGTCCGCTTAGTCCCTTGGTATTCGCAGACAGAGATGCCATTGCTAAAGCACCGAATGTTAATCTGGGCTAGGATTTAGATAAATTTGGCCAATGTTAGGCAGCCCAGGTGATGGATTTTTTTGGTGAACAGCGGATACGTACACGGCGCAGTCTATTGCTCTATGGACTGTTTTTTCTGATTGTGCTTGCTCATATGGCGGTAGCACTGGCTATCATGGGACTGCTGTTAACGATATTCACGGGTGGTATATATCATTGGGCATTGATACTCGTCATTCTCTTTATATTAGGCAGTTTCGTTGGTGGGAGTTTTTTAGAATACCGGCGCTTAAGAGCGGGTGGTCGCGCTATTGCTCAGCGAGTAGGGGCGGTCAGACTGTTTATTGATAACAGTCAGGCACCATGGGAGCACAGTCATGGGGTGGCGCATCAACATCAAACCAAAGAGAAAGTTCACTATAGCCCACGTCATATAGCCGTACGCGATGAGCGCGACTTTCCACCCGTCTATCGTCGTTATTATGAAATTGCCCATCAGTTAGCGATTGCGGCAGGTTTGAGTACACCGATTTTATATGTATTGCCTAATGAGCAAGGTATTAATGGCTTCGTCGCGGGTCGTCATAGCCAAGATATGGTACTTGTCATCACCCAAGGTGCGCTAGATAAGTTGTCTGATGAGGCGCTATACGGGCTAATTGGTCATGAGTATGGTCATATATTACATGGTGATGCCACGTTCAATCTACAGCTGATGGTGGTATTAGCTGGGCTACAGATATTATATGATTGGAGTGATCCAATTCCTAACAGTCGCTATCTTGATAATACAATTGCCACCGATATTCCTTTTTCACAGAGACAAGTTGATAGTCGTGCACGCAGTATAGAGGCGCAGACCGCCCGTTTTACCACGCAAAGTGAGTGGGTTGCGTACTGGCAGACACAATCACAGCAACAGCAGGCATCAGCCAAACGTGAGTCTCGGTGGGTGCAAAGTAGACCTGCGATCGATCGTCAAGCACCCCGTAGTGTCTGGACATTACTGCTCCATGGTCTAAGTTTCTCGAGTATGGCAAGTGCTCAGTTGATTAAGCACAGCTTTAATCGTGAGCGTGAGCTGCTTGCTGATGCAACCAGCGTGCAGTTAACGCGCTCGCCTGCGATCATAGAAACTTTAAAAGCCATTCACCAAGATTCACTTGGCTCACGATTATCGAGCGTTGCTGATATCAACGGACTCAGTCATTTTTTCTTTGCCAGTAGTGGCGCGGACTTGGGTGATGTGTCTTGGTTTGCCACTCATCCAAGCTTGATAGAGCGTATGAGTGCCATTAATGCTGATGCCTATCGTAAGTTTGCCGTACAAGTCGCTAAAGAGAAGCGGATCAATCAGCAGAAAATAAAAGAAATATATCGGCAGCGTCGCTCAGGAAACTGGGGAGATATTACAGAAAATAGCCTAAGCAAAAATTCACAGAAAAAGTCTCAATTGCCGCATCAATCATTATTCAGTATTGATGTAGAAAAAAACCATAAGCAGAACGCTATTTTTGATAACGCTGCAAGTAACAGTAAGAACCAGACAAATGAAGGTCTGGAGTTCACTAAAGAGGTAGATACAATTATCGATGGTCGCTTGCAGGTAGAAATAGCACCTATAGATACCGATAATTTGCTGAAGCCTTGGCAGGCCAAACCTGACGCTGACCTACCAGAAGATACACTGATTGAAGCGAGCGATATTCAAAAGGTGTCACTCCCGCAATATATACTCGATCATATTTATCATCCACTTGGTGCGCAAGCGCTCATAGAAGTGGTCATGCTTTGTCATCAGCTTCAACCATTATTAACGACTGCCACTTATAGTTTGAATGATATTTGGGGTGAGGGCTTTTCTATTGAAAGTGACACTACTAGTCATAAGCAAGTATTACCGCATAGGATAGATGCTAAGCTACTGACCATAGTGGCCAATTTGGATAGACGTTTGGACAGTGCTTTGATTGTATTTGCATTAGCCCAGTTACGTCGACATGACTTATCTGAAATACATATCAAAAAATTAAAGCTTAGAAGTGACAGCGAACACAGTCACGAAAGCGATCAGTACTATAAAAAACAAGCAAAATGCCGTACGATGTTGTTGCGTTATCAACAAGGCATAGTTGAGTTATTTAACCAACAGCTGACATCTGACTTAACTAAAAGCTTAGCTTGTGATTCTGCAGATAAAAAAATATCGAGTGAAGACTGTCACTCAGCAGCGAATTCATTAAATCATTCATTAGCTGTAGAGAGGCAAAAATCACCCATACTGTCACTATGGCAAGCGCTACAATTACAGCAGTTACTACCGATGTTATCTGAGGTTTTACACGATACGGATGCGCAAACTCTATCATCACAGACACTCAAAACTGGTATAGAAGGCGTAAAGGTACAACTAGATCCTTCAGGGCAGGTATTTGGGGCACTGAGAGATGCTCAGATGTCGATGGTGGTTTTACTGGCTTATCGCCTGTCAAAAGACGCTAAAGGTCAGATGATCTCAATGTATGAGCGCTCATTATTGAGTGAAGGTGATGAGAGTGTGGCGCATTACATTGTAGATTTGAGACGTCATGCGCGTTTGGTTGATATTGATTTGACGACAGTGAGCGATGTCAACTTGCAATGGTTGTTATTAACAGCACAACACTTAAATAGTATTCAATTATTAGCGATTATTGCTGCGGTTCCTATATCTACTAATCATTCTATCAATCGGCCCAGAAGTACTTTGGGTAGTACTAATTATCCAGAGAGACAACAGGAGGGTAGGCAAATAGATTATAATGACGATAGCACGATCAGACCTGCTCATCATGAATATCGACAATGGCTAAGTACATTGCATACCGTGATGTTACACGATACGATAATCAGCCAAGATGAATATGATTGCCTGCTCGCAATGTCAGAGCGCTGGCTAGGCGTTCGGCAGCTTTTTTGATAAGAACTACCAAAACCATCTAAAAAACAATAAACAATAGAGACAACATAATTAGGATAGTAGAGTCGTATGAGTGATATCCAAGACCCGCTAAGTGTATTGCAGCGCCGTGTGCAGCAACGCCAAATCCTAGCGATGATGGGTATCAATCAATGGGTGCGGCCTGAGTTAAGTACCGTAAATATAGCAGGTATCACGATAGATTCGGTTGAGCACTCAAATATTGACTCTATTGATACTGAATTCGCGAATAATAAACCCGCGAGCGCTGGAGTCATCGCTGAAACCATAGAGACAGTCGTTCAGCCGACCAGTGGTTATGATATAAATGACTCTTATAGCAGTGACCATGATAATGTGAATAACGATGCTCATGGTCTAGGTATTGATGAACAAGCAGCCACTGAACAAAGCCCAGTCACCTATAGTTTTGATAGTGTGAGCAATGAGGCATCTGCTACTTCAAATGCACCTAATCTTCACAATAGTCCAGATATCGAATCAAACCAAACCGCCGCATTTTTTATAGATGAAGCAGTGCAGTCAACAACTGCGCCTATTGCGCCGCATCAATTGTCTCAAAGCAGTCATAATAGTGATAGTGTAAATGACGACAGCTTGAAAAAGGTAGCACCATTTAACTTACAAGGTGGACGCTATGGTGACTGGGTGATATTGGTTGATATTCAAGCACTTAATAGTGATAGCCAAAAGCTATGGAATAATATCACTCAAGCACTCTCAATGACTCATGAGACGATCTCATTCCCAATTTGTGCCGGTATGGACACAGTAGAGCTTGCCAATGCCAGCCTTGCTGGATATGTCTTTAGAATTGGTCTGCGCGAAGAGATAAAAGTTGCTGCTTTAACAGTACTACCTGAAGGTCTTCAGCACCCCAACCTTATGACTATGCCTACATTAGACGACATGATTGCGGATAGTGATGCTAAACGTCAGCTGTGGGAGCGCATATCTCATTGAGCTATATTAAAACTGATATTGATGTAAATTTTTTTATCAACAAACTGAAATAAAGGTCGCTTCTTTATTTCATCATATCTAGGACTGTGATCATGTCTACAACCCAAACGTCTACACCCACTGCTAATGATAGTAACCCGCATCGTCTGCCAAACTTCTGTGCTGGCCCTGCCACGATGCCAACATCCGTATTGGAGCGTGCTCAGAGCGAATTGCTCGACTGGCAAGGTCGCGGCCTATCGGTCATGGAAGTCAGTCACCGTAGCAAAGAGTACATGGCGATCACTGACAAAGCAGAAGCTAAGCTACGCACGCTCATGGAGATACCAGATAACTATAAAGTACTATTTTTACAAGGCGGCGCTAGCTTACAGTTTTCTGCCATTCCATTGAACTTGCTCAATGGTGGACGCGGCGATTATTTGACGACTGGTGCATGGTCAGGTAAGGCGATTAAAGAAGCCCAGCGCTATGAAGCACTTGGTCTGGGTAAGATAAACTTGGTCGCGACTGGTAAAGAGGACAACTTTACGACTGTACCCGCCCAAAGTGATTGGAATGTGAGTGACGATGCCGACTATTTTCACTACTGTGCCAATGAGACTATCCATGGTCTACAGATATTCGAGCCACCACAAGTAGATGCACCAATCATCGCTGATATGTCATCTTCTATCTTGTCACAGCCGATAGATGTATCTAAATTTGGTATGATCTACGCGGGCGCTCAAAAAAACATTGGTCCTGCAGGTTTGGTCATCGTTATTATTCGTGATGATCTATTGGGGCAGGCAAGTGAGTGGTGCCCCATGCTACTGAATTATGAGCATCAAGCAGACAAAGAATCCATGTCTAACACGCCAGCGACGTACTCTTGGTACTTAGCAGGACTGGTGTTTGATTGGTTGGAAGAGCAGGGCGGTGTGGCTGCTATCGGTGAAATCAACCAGCAAAAAGCAGATCTGCTCTACAATACAATTGATGACAGCCGTTTTTATAACAACCCAGTCGATCCTCAGTATCGCTCTATCATGAACGTGCCATTTACTTTAGCAGACAGTAACCTTGATAAAGTGTTCTTAGAAGAGTCAGAAAAAGCTGGTTTGCTCAATCTAAAAGGCCATCGCGATGTGGGCGGTATGCGAGCCAGTATTTACAACGCCGTACCACTTGAGTGGGTACAGCAATTAGTCGACTTTATGATAGCGTTCGAAAAAAAGCATGCATAAGTCATAATAGCCTTTAAAATAAAAGACGCCGCTTTTACAAGTTGCGTCTTTTTTTATGAGTATATTTATCGATGCGTAGTTTTAGGAAGAAGCGTCCAATATCTGCTGCCATTACATCTAATACTGATGGATGTCGCACTGATGCCGCGTAACATAGCAAACCATTAGGATGAACTACCTACTACCTTAGAGTTAGAGGTTTCTTAGGTAACGCTCATACTTGATACGATATTCTGTATCAGCGGTTAAGCGAATTGACTAAGCTAACCCTGTCGCACCGACAGTTTTTGAGTGTTTAGCCAGTAGCAACCCTTGATTTAAGATGTTGATACTGGCGTTGAGGTCTCGGTCATTTTCTTGCAGACAACTTGGACAATTCCAAGATCTTGACGACAGCGGTAGTTCAGCTTTCGTTAGCAAGTGACCGCATCCTGAGCACGTTTTAGAGGATGGATACCACCGGTCTATTTTAACCAGCGTTTTACCGTACCATGCTGCTTTATAGGTCAGCATGGTGGTAAAGGCTGACCATGAGCTGTCCGATATGGCTTTAGCCAGTTTCCTGTTCTTAACCATACCCTTTACATTCAAGTCCTCTATGGCAATCACATCGTGGTTTTTGATGATATTGAATGAAAGCTTATGTAGAAAGTCTTTGCGGCTATTGATTATTTTCTCGTAGACTTTAGCGACTTTAACTTTTTGCTTTTGGTAGTTGCGACTCTCTGTCAGCTTGCGCTGCTGTGCTTTGGCAACGTTTCTACGCTTGGCTAACATCTTTTGTTCACGTACAAGCTTGTCTTGCAGCTTCGATAGAAACTTAGGATTGGCAACTCTGCATCCGTTTGATAAGACGATGAAGTGGGTCAATCCTAAATCAATGCCGATATTTGATTTGGTTTTTGGTAATTCATTAACGATAGTTTCAACCAATAAGCTGACATAATACTTGCCTGATGGGGTTTTGCTGATGGTGGCGCTTTTTATAAGTCCGTTTATTTTATTGGGGAACTTGGCGTTGATGTGACCGATTTTTGGCAGTTTAACGGTATGGTTAGTGAGTGAAACTGTGCCTTTTTGGTTGTTGGTGGTGTAGCTGTCTTTGATGCCTTTTTTCTTGAACTTGGGGAAGCCTGTGCCTTGTTTGAAAAACTTGTTATAGGCAGCTCTTAGCTGTTGCTGCACATTGGCCAATGCCAAGCTATCCACTTCTTTGAGCCACTCAAACTCAGCCTTGTACTGTGCTGGGGTGTTTTTTAGTGGTCTTGTAGTGCGCCATTTTATCACCAAGCATCTTGTTCCAAATAAAGCGCGTACAGCCGAATGATTTAGCAAAGAATATCTGTTGCTCATCATTAGGATATAGCCTAACTTTATGGGCTTTTAGAATTTGAGTGGGCATACAGACGGTGCTTATATTTCTACATATGGTATTATTAATAATACCATATGTAGAAATAGTTACTACCAACAACGCATTCATCCCACTACTTTAGAAGTAAGGGGCTTCTGCGCTAAGGTGTTAAAAAACCTAAGTTTGTTATGATAAAATTTTGCTATAGCGCGATTTTGCCGTCAGCCTTTATTATTCACCCCTGAATTGGTTAGCATAGAGGTTTGTTATAACGTTATGATAAGAAAAAATGCCCTGCTAAAAGCTGTTTTGCTAGCCATCACCGTCAGCTGGATACCGAGCAGTATTGCGGCACCTATTACAACGACAGCGCTTGGGCACAATAGCCCGACTGATTATATTAATGCACCTTATATGCCCTATGCCAATCCAAAAGCGCCGTCAGGCGGTACGCTGTCGCTAGATACCCGCGGTACGTTCAACAGTGCTAATAAATGGATGACGACGGGTGTGGCGATGATCGGTACGGATTATCTGTATGATACTTTGATGACGGGCTCATTAAATGAAGCGTTTACCATGTATCCGCAGCTGGCAAGCAAGGTAACCTATAATCCAGAAGATACGAGCTGGATTGTCTATCACATCAACCCTGCCGCCCGTTTTTGGGATGGGACACCTGTGACCAGTCATGATGTCAAAGCGACTTTTGATGCAATATTAAACAAAGGTCCCATGTCTATTCGCAGCTATTTGGGTGATATCAAGGACATTCAAATTATTGACGAGCAGCAAGTCAAATTTGTCTTTGCCTCTGCTGAGAACAAAGAAATCCTACTGACGGTTGGTCAGTTTCCTGTTTTTGCAAAATCCTCAATCGATACAGATTTTGAAAAAATCAGCCTGACGCCCTTGATGGGTAGTGGGCCCTATAAGCTGGGGCGCGTCGATGCAGGGCGTTCGGTGAGCTACATACGTGATCCCAATTACTGGGGTCGTGATTTGATGGTCAATCGTGGTCGCTACAATTTTGACATGATTAAGTTCGTTTATTATCAAAGCGATGAGATTGCCTTTGAAGGATTTAAATCTGGTCAATACCGTTTTCGCCCTGAAAACAAAGCATCAAATTGGGTGAGTGGTTATAATTTCCCTGCAGTGAAAGCAGGTCTTATCAAAAAAGAGACCATAACCAGTCAAAATCCAGTGCCAATGCAGGCGTTGGTGATGAATTTGCGCCGCCCAATCTTTCAGGACATAAGGGTGCGCCAAGCACTGACGGCTGCTTATGATTTTGAGTGGATGAATAAAACTTTGTTTCATGGTCAATATGAGCGATTGCAGAGTTTCTTTCACGGGTCGGAGCTTGCGGCAACTGGTACACCGTCTATTGAAGAGATGCAGGTGTTAACGCCTTTATTGTCTGAGCTTGAACCGATCCAGCGTAAAGCTGTATTAGCAGAATGGCAGCTACCCACCAGTGATGGCAATGGCTTTAATCGACAAGGGTTACTAAAAGCGCGGCAATTATTGCTAGATGCTGGATTTTATTATGATGATATGAAGCTATATCAGCCGAATGGTCAGCCCGCTCAAATTGAGATTTTGATGACAGGCGAGACCATGGGTCGTGTGCTTTTGCCTTATATTCGCAATTTAAAACGTTTAGGATTTGAGGCAACCTTGCGTCAAGTGGATGGGCCGCAATATTACGAGCGAACGCGCCGTTTTGATTATGATATGGTCGTCGATGTGTTTGCCCAAAGTCTGTCTCCTGGTGCTGAGCAGGCTGCATTTTGGGGTAGTGCGGCGGCTGATGAGCCTGGCAATCATAATAGTGCTGGTATCAAAAACGCAGCCATCGATGAGGTGGCCGCGGCTCTTGGTAATGCCAAAAATCGTGACGAAATTGTGTTATATACGCAGGTGCTTGATCGGTTGTTGCGAGCGGGTCATTATGTCGTACCATTGTATGGTAAGTCTGGCACCAACGTTGCTTATTGGG
Organism: Psychrobacter piscatorii; assembly: GCF_904846415.1. GTDB lineage: Bacteria > Pseudomonadota > Gammaproteobacteria > Pseudomonadales > Moraxellaceae > Psychrobacter > Psychrobacter piscatorii. The sequence continues at coordinate 158,581 of NZ_CAJHAR010000003.1, forward strand.
ATCAATACCGTCATACAGACACATTACCGACCAACGCCGTCGGCATCGATTACTGGTGGGTGGATAAAGAGGCAGAAGGACGCATCAACAAATATTTGAAGCAGTAAGCAGTACCTTTTGACAGGATTTGGTCTAATAATAGCTGACTGCCAAACGCATAGGCTGTCACCACGCAGTAAAAGCGAGAAGTAAAATCAAAGCGAAATAATTCAAAATAACGAGCAAAAAAATAACTACTGGTAAGGATTTGACATGAGTATCCGTATTCACCCCATTAAAGCGTTTAATGATAATTATATTTGGACCTTAATTAATGAAAATAATAAGCAGGCGATCGTCATTGATCCAGGTCAAGCCAAGCCAGTTATCGATTATCTAGAGACGCATGAGCTAGAGCTAACCTCGATTTGGACCACGCATCATCATCATGATCATATTGGTGGTGTGGCAGAATTGCAGGAGTCGTATCCGATGACCCATCTGGTTGCACATAGTGAGCATGGGGTTGATGAGGATCAAACCATCAAAGATGGCAGCACGGTAAGCGCATGGGGCTGCTCTGCACAAGTCTGGGATGTATCAGGACACACCGCCAGCCACATGGCTTATATCTTAGATATCGATGGGCAAAAACATTGCTTCTGCGGTGACACTCTATTTAGTGCAGGTTGTGGACGTGTTTTTACTGGTACGATCGAGCAGTTACATGATAGTTTTAAGCGTCTAAATGAATTGTCTGATGAGACATTGCTATATCCTGCGCACGAGTATACGGCCAGTAACCTACGCTTTGGATTGTCTATCGAGCCTGACAACGAGGCAATGCAGCAAGCGCTAGCGCAAGCTGAGGCACAAACTGCACAAGGTGCGCCGACACTGCCAGTGACGCTAGAGCATGAGCGTGCGATAAACGTGTTTTTGCGTACCCAAGAGCCAAGTGTGATTGCAGGGGTTAAATCAAAAGTAACTATCGACGATGAGAAATCTTTGACGGTATTTGCAGCGTTACGCGAGCTGAAAAATAATTTTTAATGCAAGTTTTTAATACATAGATGTGTTTATGTAGACCTTTAGTACTAAAGAATATACTGCTGTAGTCATCGCCCTCTCTCTTTATTTAGGAAGTCGCCATTATGGGTCGTTATATCTTAAAAAGACTACTACTGATATTACCGACACTGTTTTTGATATTGCTTGCCAACTTTGTAATCGTACAAGCGGCGCCAGGCGGACCTGTTGAGCAGCAGCTTGCCCTTATTGAGCAGGGCGCAAAAGATAACGCACTTGGCGGTAATATTGGCGCGGGCAGTGCAGGTGGCAACGACAGCACTTATCAAGGAACGCGCGGTCTCTCTGAGGAAATGGTCGCTGCTATCAATGCCCAGTACGGCTTTGATAAATCGGCACCAGAACGATTTTGGCTCATGCTAAAAAATTACGCTCAGCTAGACTTTGGTGAGTCTTTTTTTAAAGGGCAGTCGGTGATCGATCTCATTATAGAAAAGCTGCCCGTTTCGATATCACTTGGTCTTTGGAGTACGCTGCTCATTTATTTGATCGCCATTCCGTTAGGGGTGTATAAAGCGATGCATCATGGCTCAGGCATTGATAAATTCACTGCTATGCTGCTGGCTATCGGACATGCGATACCTGTGTTTGTCTTTGCAGTGATTTTATTGGTATTTTTCGCGGGTGGCACCTATTGGAATATTTTCCCGCTACAGGGACTAACGTCCGAAAATTTTGACCAGCTCAGCGCGCTTGGTAAAGTGAAAGATTATTTTTGGCACTTGGCACTACCGTTGCTTGCCAGTACCGTAGGTGGTTTTGCAGGCTTGACGTACTTGACTAAATTCAGCTTTTTAGAGGAGCTGGGTAAGCAGTATGTATTGACCGCTCGCGCAAAAGGATTGGGTGAGCGTCAGGTATTATATGGTCATGTATTTCGCAATGCCATGTTAATTATCATCGCAGGTATCCCAGCCGCCATCGTTGGTATCTTCTTTGCCGGTAACTTTTTGATTGAGATTATCTTTAAACTAGATGGCTTGGGGTTGTTAGGTTTTGAGGCCATTCAGCAACGCGACTATCCAGTGATATTTGGTACGTTATTTATCTTCACCTTAGCGGGATTGCTACTGCAATTAATCAGTGACTTAAGCTATCACTTAATTGATCCTCGTATTGATTTTGAGGGGCGCTAATGTCAAATAATCAATCTTCATCAAAGAGCAGTCCTATTAATAGCGAACCAGATAAAGCGCCAATGCTTGAGCAGCTATCTACCACAAAAAAGCAACGATTGAACCCTATATGGCAAGCGCGTTTAAATCGCTTTCGCCAAAATCGACTTGGAGTGATATCGCTGTTTGTTTTTGCAGTGATATTTATCATCTGTATGGCGGCTAATTTCATCGCCAATGACAAACCCTTATTAGTGCAATATCAAGGCGATTATTACTTTCCAGTATTAAAGGCCTATCCTGAAACGACGTTTGGCGGCGTGTTCGAAACCGAAACCAATTATAAAGACCCTGCAGTGCAGTCGCTGATTGATGAGCAAGGCTATTATGTGATGCCGCCTATTCCGTTTGCTGATCAGACACCAAACGTCGAGCTTGGTCTACCTTATCCAGCGGCTCCAAACGCTCAGAACTGGCTTGGTACTGATGATATGGGTCGCGATGTGCTCGCAAGGATACTTTATGGTATGCGCGTCTCATTGTTGTTTGGTCTGGCGCTGACGCTCGCTGGTGCTCTCATTGGTATCATTGTCGGTGCAATACAAGGTTATTATGGCGGCTGGGTAGATCTGGCAGGGCAGCGCTTTATGGAAGTATGGGGCGGTATGCCTCAGCTATTTATGATCATTATTTTGGTCAGTCTGTTTAGTCCCAGTATTACTATGCTATTTGCCATGATGCTGTTATTCGGTTGGATGGGTCTGGTCGGCTTGGTAAGAGCAGAGTTCTTACGTGCCCGTAATTTCGACTATGTGCGGGCCGCGCGTAATCTCGGTGTTTCGGACAGCCAGATTATGCTCAGACACATTTTACCCAATGCATTGGCCTCAAGCTTGTCGCAACTACCGTTTATCTTAACAGCCAATATCATTGCGTTGACCGCGCTGGATTTTTTGGGATATGGATTGCCGCCTGGCTCGCCGTCTTTAGGTGAGCTGATGGTACAGGGGAAAAATAACCTTGATGCCCCTTGGCTGGCCTTGTCAGGATTCTTTAGTTTGACCTTTATTTTGTCATTGCTCATCTTCGTTGGTGAAGCACTGCGTGATGCGTTTGATCCGAGGCGCTCTTGATATGACCGAAAATATTATCGCTACCGAGCAGCACAACGCGCCAAATGAAAGTCTTAATCGCGCGCAAAACAAGCTCATGCTGACAGTAGATAGTCTTAGTATCACAACTGCAACAGGCATCCAGCTGGTCGATGCCTTGTCTTATGAGTTAAGACAAGGGCAAACTTTGGCTATCGTTGGTGAGTCAGGATCTGGCAAATCGATTGCCAGTCTTGCGTTACTAGGCCTGCTACCAGAGAATTTGACGATTAGGGGTGAGGTTCAACTGGCAAGCACAGCAGGCATGTCTAAACTACCGATAGCGAATGACAAAACACGCAATGCCGCATTACGTGCTATTCGTGGACAGCGTATTGGTATGGTATTTCAAGAACCGATGACAGCGCTGAATCCGTTACATACGGTCGCTAAACAAATTGCTGAATCGTTGCGTTTAAGTGGTATACCCAAAAAACAATGGCGAGATACTAGCATTGCTCTGCTAAATGATGTCAATATCACCGATCCTGCTGACAAGTTGAGTCGCTATCCACATGAGTTATCCGGTGGTCAGCGTCAGCGAGTAATGATTGCGATGGCATTGGCTCAGCAGCCTGATATTTTGATCGCTGATGAGCCGACAACTGCGCTTGATGTGACATTACAGCATGAAATTTTGGCGCTACTGAATGATCTCAAACACCAGCATAATATGGCAATGATATTAATCAGCCACGATCTCAATCTGGTTAGGCGTTATAGTGATGAGGTCATCGTGATGCGCCAAGGCCAGACGATTGAGCAGGGTCAAACGTCCGCGGTATTTGATCAGCCTAAAGCTGATTATACGCGTACCCTTATCAAGCAAGACTTTGGTCAAGCGTTAGTTATAGCAGACAATAACGTCGATAAGCAGTCAAGCGTATTAGAAGTGAGTAATCTCAAAGTACAATTCCCAATTGAAAAAAGTCTATTTGGGGGCACCAAGCGCTGGTTTGATGCGGTCAAAGATGTCGATATGACACTACAAAAAGGACAGGCACTGGGTATCGTCGGTGAGTCCGGCTCTGGAAAGACCACCATTGCATTGGCCCTTAGTCAATTGCTAAGCAATCAAGCACGTGTGAGTGGACAGATAGTGGTCAACGGGCAAGACATCTCGGCATTGTCCAAAAAAGCGCTACGTAACTTCCGCTCGCAGATCCAAATGGTGTTTCAAGACCCTTTTGCCAGTATTAACCCTCGTATGACGGTCATGCAAATCGTGGAAGAAGGACTGTTGGTACAAGGCGTGGATAAAGACGCGCGTCAGCAGGCGGTGATGGAGAGTTTGGCTACCGTCCATTTACCTTTAGCATTCGCGCAGCGTTATCCGCATGAGCTGTCCGGCGGTCAACGTCAACGTGTGGCATTGGCGCGCGCACTCATTATGAAGCCGAGCTTACTCATATTGGATGAGCCTACCTCTGCGCTCGATAGTACCACGCAGGTAACGGTAGTGAGTTTATTACGTGAAATTCAACACAAGCTGCAAATAAGTTATGTCTTTATCAGTCATGATCTCAAAGTAGTACGCGCACTATGTCAACATATTATGGTACTAAAACAAGGGGCATGCGTGGAGGCTGGGCTCACAGAAGATGTCTTTAGCCAGCCACAGCATCCGTATGCCAAGCAGTTATTAAAGGCGAGCAGTACACAATAATAGCGACATACCAAAAAAGGCAGTGGTACAATCATGCTAGACAGTGGTTTGCTTTATTCAAACATCTTTGCTGTACATATACTTATCTACTCTGCTATTGGCAAACGTCGTTTAGCCTTTATCAACTAGCTAAAACTATTGTTATCGCGGTTAAAATCATCATTGAAAAGGATTTTTGCACCCATGAAAAAACAAAACAGTATTACTAAATTAGTAAAGAACAACAGCTTGCAGCATGCTGGTTATTTGGCAGTGGCTAAGACACGCGCTAAAGTACTAAAAGCAGTCTCTTACGTGATACCTATCAGAAGACCGATGTTGTTTGTCGGTGAGACTGCCTGTGATGAGCTATGCGACATGCTCATTAACGAAGGCAATACCAATGTCTTTATTGTCACTGATGCGGTACTAAACAAACTTGGTATCCCTGCAAAAGTCACTGATTATCTAGATGCAAAAAATATCAGCTATCATGTCTATGATGGCATTACACCAGACCCTACTTTTAATGTAGTCGAAGAAGGGTTGCGTCAGTCTATAGCAGCAAATTGCGACGCTATTATCGCCATCGGTGGCGGCTCAGTGATCGATGCTGCCAAAATGATAGCTATGTCTCAAGGCAATAAATGCAAGCCTCAGCAACTGATCGGTATCCTTAAAGCAAGAAAGCCGTCGGCGCCATTATATTGCGTGCCTACAACAGCGGGTACTGGCTCAGAGGCAACCCTTGGTGCAGTGATATCTGATGATAAAACACACCAAAAAGCATTGTCTATTGATCCAAGAATGGTGCCGCTCGCCGCAGCGATTGACCCCATTATCATGAAGGGTATGCCAGCGCATATCACCGCTGATACCGGTATTGACGTATTGACCCATGCATTAGAAGCATGGATGAGTGCCAATGCCAGCGTGGAGACGGATTACTATGCGGCCTCTGCCGTCAAATCTGTCATGCATTATCTACCACTAGCTTACAAAGATGGTGGCAATCTAAAAGCAAGAGAAGAGATGGGAATTGCCGCCCATTATGGTGGTATCGCCTTTAACAAAGCGGGCTTGGGTTATGTGCATGCCATTGCTCACCAATTAGGGGCCTACTATAGCATTCCTCATGGTCGTGCCAATGCTATCGTGTTGCCTTATGTGCTTGATGTTAATCGTAAAGCAAGCAAGCAGAGACTGGCAGCACTGGCAAAAAGAACGGGTATGGTAGCAGACGGCCAAGCTGGTCATGATGATAAAGAAATAGCAAATCAGCTCATTGAACAAGTCAGAGAGCTGATTGCAAACCTAAATATTGATCCGACCGTTAGCGGTATGCAGACCAGTGACTTTGATGATATTGCAAAAGCAGCAGCAAAAGAAGTCAGCGATACTTATGCCGTACCAACCTATCTCTCAGCAGCTGAAATTAAGGAAATCTTAACGAAGATTAAGCAGGTAAGTGACGAGAATGCTGATAAAGACACTCAGAAAGCGTCATAAATTTTTGCTTGTACTGACAGACTTACGATAGATAAAAAGCCTATGACTCTTTTGAGGATAGGCTTTTTTAACGCGTTTAAAATAAGCTAAGACCTTGAAATAAAATAGTTTATCTCAATATATTAATTATGCTAAAACCTGTGTCATAATCAAATCATCGTTTAGTTTACCTTGTGATATGACTTAATTGATAAAAAATAACTTAATAAATTGTAAATATATAACAATACAGGAATGTTTTAGTGATACATAAGCGTTACGATGATTAAATGATATTACGTTTGGGAGATTTTTATGAATCGCACATTACCGTCTAAAATGATTGGATTGGTTATCATGGCGAGCAGTGCTTTTTACGCAGGCTGCGCGTCTACCGAAAACAGCACTACTATAAAAAACGCAGATGCTACTAATCCTTATGCACCGACAACCCCAGGACTGGCAGTTGCTACAGTAGCTGGCGGGTGTTTTTGGTGTGTTGAAGCAGGTTACGAGAAAATCCCAGGCGTCGTAGAAGTGGTGTCTGGTTATACGGGTGGCAATACCGAAAACCCAACCTACAAGGAAGTGTCGGCAGGTGGTACGGGTCATACGGAAGCGGCGCAAGTGTATTATGATCCTACGAAGATTACTTACAATGGTATCGTACAAGCATTATGGAGAATCGCTGACCCCACTGACGATCAAGGGCAATATGTTGATCGTGGCACACAGTATCGCCCAGCGATTTTTTATAACAATGCGCAAGAAAAGCAAATAGCAGAAGCTGCTAAACAATCATTACAAGACTCTGGGGTATACGACAAACCAGTCGTAATTGAAATTGTTCCTGCTAGTACTTTTTATCCTGCCGAAGAGTATCATCAGGATTATTACAAAAAGAATCCGATACGTTATAAGGCTTATACGTTCAATTCTGGTCGCTATCAGTTTATCGAAAGTGTGTATGGCAAAGACTATGAGCTTGATTTTAGTCAGTTCAAGCCCACGGCAGCTAGTGCACAGCCAGTAATATCCAGTCAAATGCCAAACAGCAAAGCAAGTACAGGGTTCAATCCAGATACATTTGTTAAGCCGTCGCAAGATACTCTAAAAAAATCGCTCACTGACATCCAATATAAAGTCACCCAAAAGGACGGTACCGAGCGCGCCTTTAATAATGAGTATTGGGATAATAAAGCGCCTGGATTGTATGTAGACGTCGTATCTGGTGAACCACTATTTTCTTCTCGTGATCAATACAAGTCTGGCACGGGCTGGCCCAGCTTCACTCGTCCATTGAACACTGATATGGTAGTAGAAAAAGCAGATCGCGGTATCTTTGGGACGCGTACCGAGATTCGTAGCCGCTACGCTGACTCGCACGTGGGCCATGTGTTTGATGATGGTCCAGCACCAACAGGTAAGCGTTACTGTATGAATTCGGCAGCACTGCGCTTTATTCCACTTGCGCAGATGGAAGCCGCTGGCTACGGCAATTGGATAGATGAGGTCAAACCAGTGAGCTAGTATGGATTTGCTAAAACTTGAAATCTTACTTTGTATAGCTAAAATAAAAAGGACGCATCATATGCGTCCTTTTTGTTTGGTTATTATTCACAACAGCCTAAACCATTAACAAATTAGAACGCTGGTTGACGTTTAGGGACGGCACCCAAAAATTCATTACGAGCTTGATTGTTGTGTGTATACTCACCAAGCATCGCGGTACTGCGCGTGGTTGAATGCTGTTTGCTGACACCGCGCATCATCATACACATGTGCGAGGCATCCATGACTACAGCTACACCGCGGCAGCCAGTAACATCCATGATGGTTTGTGCAATCTGTTCACTCAAGTTTTCTTGTATTTGCAGACGACGGGCAAACATATCGACAATACGGGCAAACTTCGACAAACCCAGTACTTGGCCATTAGGTAAATAGCCAATATGAGCGACACCGTGGAAAGGTAGCATATGATGCTCGCACAGTGAATAAAACTCAATGTTCTGTACCAGTACTAACTCACGATTGGCTGATGGAAAGACAGCATCATTGACCACTTCTTCAATGCTTTGATGATAGCCTTTGGTTAAGTGAGCAAAAGCCTTTGCCGCACGTACAGGCGTATCTAATAAACCAGGACGATCTAAGTCTTCGCCAGTCGAACCAATCAGTTGGCGATAGGATTCGGTACTTTCTTTATAATCTGGGGTTATTATTGGGGTGTTACTCATAAGTTTGGCAGCCATCCAAAATGTGGGTGTAGCTTAACGTTGAATCCTATCATGTCAGGATTCTTATAAAATTGTGCAAGCTGGGAAGGGCTGTGATTATACTTGAAATCTGCTGAACTTCATACTGCTGTGGTGAGTAGTTCAGAGTTTAGTAACTATAGGACTGTTAGAGATACAATTAGAACGGTGACAATGATGATATTTCATTAGTATTATTGCGATAATAATGATGGTAACCAAGTACAGTTTACGACTGTTTACTTAAATTAATTCGTGTATAATAAGTCATCTTTTGATTTGCATCATTTCATGACGCGTCACTTTCTAATTATTCTAAATAAACCTACATTCTAAATCATCTCGATTGATTCAAAAGGAAATCTTATGCTACTGCAAGGACAACGATTTGTCGTAACTGGCATCGCAAGTAAACTCTCTATCGCTTGGGCTATCGCAGAAGCGCTACACCGCGAAGGCGCCTCATTGATCCTGACTTATCCGAACGATAAAATAAAAAAGCGCGTCGATATGGCTGCCGAAAAATTCGAAGCGGATTTGGTATTAGAGTGTGATGTCGCCTCTGATGAGTCGATTGCTGCCTGTTTTGAGCAAGTAACCACCCATTGGGGTGATGGTATTGATGGTGTGGTACACGCCATTGGTTTTGCACCGATGGATCAGCTAGATGGTGACTTTGTGAATGCCACTACGCGTGAAGGCAGCCACATCGCGCATGATATCTCTAGCTACAGCTTTGTTGCATTGGCAAAAGCAGCTCGTGAGTTGCTTGCAATGCGTCATGGTTCTATGCTGACGTTGACTTATGAAGGCAGTATCTCAGTATTGCCAAACTACAATGTCATGGGTATGGCAAAAGCCAGTCTTGAAGCCAGCGTGCGCTACTTAGCGACTTCTATGGGCGGCGAAGGTATCCGTGTCAATGCGATTTCAGCAGGTCCAATTCGCACGCTAGCTGCTAGTGGTATTAAATCATTCCGTAAAATGCTCGATATCAGCGAAAAAATCGCGCCACTACAACGTAATGTCAATCAGATGGAAGTAGGCAACGCAGCACTATTCCTATTATCGCCTTGGGCATCTGGTATCACTGGTGAGATCATGTTTGTTGATGCAGGTTTTAATACCGTCGCTATCAGTGAGCAGTTGATGATGCTTGATGAGCCAGCGCAATAATCATTTAAGTATTTTTTGCGTTGATGGTCATTATGAATGATTCACTCAACTATTGAAAAGGCAGCCAATTGGCTGCCTTTTCTCGTGATACTATGAGTCTTTTTGGCAGTGTGCCTTTAGGTGACGAATATGATAACCAAGTTACCGAAGTGGATATTGTGGGGTGGGGCAGTATTGGCATTTAGCGCCGGCTGCGTTAACACAACCGCATTGATGGGCTTTGCTAACTTATCGGTCTCGCATGTCACCGGTAATGTTAGCTTATTTGCAGCAGCTATTGCTTACTCAGATTCTCGCAGTATTTTGTATATCGGTGCACTACTATTGTCTTTTTTGTCAGGGGCAATATTGAGCGGTTTTGTCATTGGACAGACATCCTTAACACTAGGCCGTAGTTACGGGCGTGCGCTATATCTTGAAGCAGCATTACTAATAGCTGCCTACTGGTTATATCAGCAGCATGATTATCTCGGACAATTGGCAGCAGCGATGGCTTGCGGATTACAAAACGCGATGGTAGCCACTTATAGCGGAGCAGTTATTCGCACGACTCATTTGACAGGACTGACATCCGATATGGGTGCAGCAATCGGTAACTGGCTTGCGGGTCGCTCTATTAGTAAGCCTACATTAGGTTTTCAGGCCGTTATTTGGTATTGCTTCTGCGGTGGTAGTACAGTTGGGGCTTTTTTGTTTGCCAAAGTTGGCTACGATGCGTTGTTTGTACCCATCACAATCGTTCTAACAGCAGCATTTATATATAACTATGTCTCCAATCACTTGCCAGAACAAAGAGAACCAAAACTAAAAAAGCGCTCATCATCATGACAAGCGCTTCTTATTTTTACTGTTAATGCTAGATAACAGGCTTTATCTACCGTTCTGCCATCTTTTATTTTGTGCCTTCTTCTTGATGATCTTCATGCTCATGCATACCTTGCATCATATCTAGCGCTGAGTCGTCAGTACGCTGTTGATCTTCTTTAGCCAGACCATCTTGATTAATGTCTTTTGGCGCCATTTTTGTGGTTGCATCGGTTTTATTTGCATCTGTCATAGTATCATTCCTCTTGTTTTTATTGATGATTATCTATCTAACCTTACAAATTATGTGGTATCGGTTTTTACTTGTATAGCCCCAAATGATGAATGTTTGGATGCTTTATGTAATTTTTACCAACTAAGACGTCCATACAAAGTGGTGAGAGAGTCATTGTTGAAAAATCTCACAAAGTCGAGAGGTGGTTATTATTAACAAATCAAACAGCTATCTTAAAAAAACAAAATTACTCAAAATGTATTCATATATAAGTTATTCTGATATGATATTTTCGCGCGTAATGTTCGCTATATGAATATCATGATGTCTTACAATAAGTGTGTGTTGCAATAATTTTGACTTCATACTCACTCTGGATGCGATAAGGATAATTTATGTCAGAGAAAAAGCTGGATAGCCATATTCCTGATGATGGTAACGAGTATTTATTTACGGATACATTCCCAAAAGGAACGGGAAAAGGATTGATCGTGGTCGCCATCGCGGCAATCATTAGTTTTATTATTTACAGTGTATTGCCATTTGAGGTCAGTGCTAACAAAGGGCTAGCAATGCTGTTTTTTATCGGCGTGCTATGGCTCACTGAGGCGATACATGTCACTATCACTGCGATCTTGGTGGTTGTGGTTGGGACCTTAATTGGCATTCCTGATTTTAATGCTGAAGTAGGTCTGCAAAGCTTTGCTAGTCCCATTATTTATCTCTTCTTTGGTGGTTTTGCTTTGGCGGCCGCGTTACATGTACAAAAGCTTGATAGAAAGATTGCGCTAAAAATTCTCTCGTTATCAGGTGGTAAGCTAAGTACGGCTGTACTGTTGATTTTTGGCGTGACTGCGTTTTTGTCAATGTGGATCTCAAATACGGCGACAACGGCAATGATGTTACCGCTTGCACTCGGTATTTTGACGCAAGTCGATAGTAAAGAAGATCGCGGTACATTTGTGTTTGTACTACTCGGTATTGCGTATTCAGCAAGTTTGGGTGGTTTGGGTACGATTGTCGGCTCGCCACCAAATGCGATTGCCGCAAAAGCCTTGGACATTGCGTTTGTTGATTGGATGAAGTTTGGTATTCCAATGATGCTGATACTATTACCAGTACTGTTGGGTGCGATGTATTTGTATCTAAAGCCGAACCTAAACCGCACGATGACATTGCAACAGGACGAGAACATTCCTTGGACCAAGACCCGCGTATTGACAATTGCTGTTTTTATTATAACGGCAGTCAGCTGGATATTGTCTAAGCAAATTGGTGCGGCAGTTGGTATCGAAGATACCGATGCCGTTGTTGCATTGCTGGCAGCAGTGGCGGTCGTGAGTTTGGGTCTTGTGTCTTGGAAACAAGTATCAGACAACACGGATTGGGGTGTATTGATGTTATTTGGTGGCGGTATTGCGCTATCGAATATTCTAAAAGTATCAGGTGCATCATTAGTATTAGGTGAGACGGTTGCTAATGGCTTACAAACAGCACCACTGTTGGTTGTGATGCTGGCAATCTCAGCCTTTATTATTTTCTTGACAGAGTTTGCATCAAACACCGCATCAGCTGCGCTCTTAGTGCCTGTGTTCGTGGCAATTGCCGAGCATATGGGCATACCGAGCGAGGTATTAGTACTTATTATTGGTATCGGTGCGTCTTGTGCCTTCATGCTACCCGTTGCTACACCGCCAAACGCTATCGTGTTTGGTACCGGTTTGATCAAACAAACAGAGATGGTACGTACAGGTGTCATCCTCAATATCATTTCTACTGTTATCGTTGGGTGTTGGGCGTATTTCTTCCTACTATAAGTCTAACGAACCATTAGCATTACCATGATAAATAGAACCTGATGCCCCAATATTAATGAGGCATCAGGTTTTTATTTTGTGTACTCTATTCATTTATTACATCGCAATTTATGGGGATAATAGACCGCATGATACCCTCTAGCTGTAAGACTCTCATTACAATCGCTGCTATTTCAGACATTCATAGTAATGTCTTCGCGCTTGACGCTGTGCTTGCCGATATCAAAAAGCGCGGTGTCGATCAAATCGTTAATTTGGGTGATATTCTATATGGGCCGATAGCGCCTAGGGCGACCTATGAATTACTAATGGCCCATCGAGATGATATTATTACCATTCGGGGCAATCAGGATAGGCAGATTTATGAGGCGCTGCATTTATCAACCATGGCAGAAATCGCTGATAATCCAACGATGGATTTTATTGTCAGTGATCTTTCCAAAGACGCGATTGAATGGATGCGAGCTTTACCGTTTGATTGTCATTTAAGTGAGGATGTTTATCTTTGTCATGGGACGCCAACCGATGACATGATATATTTGCTTGAAGATATCGCAACAGGCGCACCGACAGTACGTAGCGACTCGAACATCTTGTCATTATTAAATGGTATAGTCAGCCCTATCATTATCTGTGGACATACGCATATTCCGCGTACAGTCACACTGTCATCAGGGCAAATGGTTATTAATAGTGGCAGTGTGGGTTATCCCGCCTACGAAGATGATTTGCCCATTATTCATAAGATGCAAACGTATTCGCCTCATGCTAACTATGCGCTTATAACCTGTATAGAAACGGCGCAAGGTAAATGCTGGCAGACTGAGCATATCAAGGTCGCTTATGATCATGAAGCAGCAGCAGAACTGGCGCTCAAAAATGGCCGTGAAGACTGGGCATTTGCCTTGAATACCGGACGGGTATTGTAATAAGACGCGCTCGATATTATGCTCAATCAAAACTAGCTACAATGAAAAATTTATCAGGACTACGTTATATGCTTACTCTATATATGGTTCAACTTGGCGCTCGTCCCAAAGGTCGCCTGATTGAACAGCATGACATCTTTTTTGGTGTGGCCAATCACGTCAGTGAGCTGGTAGAGGATATCAATCAGCATTGGCCAGAAGTAAAAAACAAATGGCATATTGATTCGTATCGAGCAGTTACTAAGGTCGATGGCTATGCGATCAAACTGGTTGAATCAGGTAAACAGGTAAGCAAAGATACTGACTTAAAGCTGTTTTTTATAAATTTAGGTGGCTATCAGCAAGGTAGTTTTGAAGAGTTTCATTATAAGCTTCTGATCGTCGCCGCCAGTCAGGCACAAGCCATTAAGCAAGCCAAACAAAGCGAGTTTTATAAACAGTTCACTTTTAAAGATGACGCATCGCCGTTCGACGCCGCTTCACATATTGATGATAAGTTTGAGGTCGATATAGATGATATCTATAACGTGAATGATCTGCTCTCAAATGTTCAGTTATTGATTGAGTCTATCGCTGAGATAGGGGAGAACGATATTGAGATTGGAGAAGATAAGGAGTATGTGGGATACTTAAGTATCAAGAACCTAAAGAAGTTATCATAATATGGCTTTAAATATGTATTACAAAAGCGGTCTAATTCGCAAAATGCGCTGCCAAATCTCTGATGATATGTTGCCCACACTTTATCAGATTCATGAAAACGCAAAATTTCCACGATTAACGTGGTTAATTGACAATATTTATGAAAACCCGCAGATTCGTCCTGACGTAGCGAAAGAGTTAGCTAATGAGATGTTAGGGTTTGAAAAATTAATACTGTCACTACACCTTCCTTTTCCTAGGCTTGCACTACAAGAAATGCACACTTTTTTTGTGGGCGCTGCGACTAATCAACAGATTATTTATACTGTTAGTAATTAGTTTTCTCATTTAGACCATTTTTATGCCTTTGATGATATGAAATTTAATATTTATGGTCTAAGTGTGTCTTTATTTAATACTGCTTATGGGATAGAGGCGTTATCGTCCTCACAGTCATAGAAAAAACTTCAGCTTTGCAACCAAGCATTATACAAGCATCATAACTACCTTGAATCACCCTGCATTTGTCTCCATAATCTAACCACTTATACATAATAAATAGCCTAAGCAAATATGTCTGATACTTTTGAGAATACCAGTCTAAAAACATCTACTGTAGATGAAACTAACAGTGCAAAGCAACCAGCGGAATTACTGAGTGATTTACCAGTACTTGCTAAAGACAGCTATTACTTAAGCCGTCTCGAACGAGAGCTGGCGCGCGCTGCTGTGTCCAAAAATAAAAAATCCAATCATGATTCTGAGCGAAAAAACAATCACGAAGATGTCCTTGCCAAGAAACGTGCTCAATACGACAAAATAAAAACGCGCTCGCAAGCAGCAGTGCAAGCGCGCATCGACAGTATTCCAAGCGATTTGCCTGCCAAGTTGAATCTTGATCTGCCTGTTAGTCAACGTGCAGAAGATCTGGTACAAGCCATCATCGACAATCAAGTCATTATCGTGGCAGGTGAGACAGGTTCTGGTAAAACCACGCAGCTGCCTAAGCTTGCCATGTTGGCAGGGCGCGGTATTACCGGACAGATAGGGCACACGCAGCCAAGACGACTGGCCGCTCGTAGTGTGGCGAACCGTATTGCAGAAGAGCTGGGAGAGCAGCTAGGTAATACGGTCAGTTTTAAGATTCGCTTTAATGAGCAAGGCTCAGCGCAATCTGTAGTCAAGCTAATGACTGATGGTATTTTGCTGGCTGAGCTGGGTCACGATCGTTTTTTGAGTAAGTACGATACGATTATCATTGATGAAGCACATGAGCGTAGCTTGAACATTGACTTTATTATGGGTTATCTCAAAAAGATGTTACCCAAGCGTCCAGATTTAAAAGTCATTATTACCTCAGCGACCCTTGATACCAAGCGCTTTAGTGAGTACTTTAGCCGTTACAATGCAAAATTAAAACGGCAAGTTCCTGCGCCAATCTTTAATGTTGAAGGGCGTAGCTTTCCGGTAGAAGTCCGCTATCGTCCGCTGACCGATGAGCCAGTAAACAGCTCAGAAGATGACAGCTATGACGATTTTGAAGAGAACCTGCCGCGTGCTGTCGTTGCCGCTGTCGAGGAGTGTTTTAGCGACGCACAAAATAAAGGCCATGCCGATCAGGCTGATATCTTGATATTTGCCGCGACTGAAGCAGAAATTCGTGAAATGCAAGAAGTGCTTGAGCGCCATGGTCCACGTCATACCGAAGTGTTGCCACTGTTTGCACGGCAGACGTATGAAGAGCAGCAGCGTATCTTTCAGCCATCAGGTCGAGGTCGACGTATCGTTATCGCGACCAACGTTGCTGAGACGGCATTGACTGTACCGGGTATTCGCTATGTAATTGACTTGGGTTTTGCGCGGATTTCGCGTTATTCGTATCGCTCACGTGTGCAGCGTTTACCGATTGAAGCAATTTCGCAAGCGGCTGCCAACCAGCGTAAAGGTCGTTGTGGCCGTGTCGCTCCGGGTGTTTGTATTCGCCTATATTCTGAGGAGGACTTTAACGGTCGTCCTGAATTTACTGAGCCTGAGATTCTACGTACCAATTTGGCATCTGTGATATTACAGATGGCAAATCTGCGCTTGGGTAGTGTCGATGACTTTGAATTTATTGAGCCGCCTGATAGCCGATTGGTTACGGATGGTCATAAATTGCTTGATGAGCTGGGGGCAATCACTTCCAAAAAGGACATCGCTGCTCAGGATAAAACCAATAAGCCAAAACGTCAAAAAGGGCTTGATCACCTGCGTTTGACAGCGACTGGTCAGAAAATGGCACGTATGCCAATCGACCCACGACTGGCACGTATGCTGGTTGCTGGTTCTGACTTTGATTGTATTCGTGAAATGCTGATTGTTGTGGCCGCGCTTGCGGTACAAGATCCACGCGAGCGTCCTGCCAATAAGCGCACGCAAGCGGATCAAAAGCATGCAGTCTTCCGTCAAGATGATTCAGATTTCTTGTTTTATTTAAGTCTATGGAAAGCACTGTTTGAAAAAGACGAAGACGGTAATAAGCTGTCTGGTAATCAGCGTAAGCAGTTTGCGAAGAAAAACTATCTGAGCTTCCCGCGTGTCCGTGAATGGCACCAGACACATCGTCAACTGGTACAAATGGTGACGGAGCTTAAATTAACAGATGTCAATGATTCACAAGCGTCTGATAAAAATGTCGCTAAGAATGACCCAACTGCGATTGAAGATGAAGAACTAAAAGCTGTCAAATATGCCAATTTGCATAGAGCATTATTGACGGGTCTGCTGTCTATCATTGCGCATAAAACCGAAAGTCGCGGTGAGTATTTGGCGGCGCGTCAGCAAAAAGCCAAGATATTCCCAGCGAGTACGGTGTTCAAACAAATACCGCCTTGGGTGATGGCGTTTGAGATGGTTGAAACCTCGCAAGTCTTTATGCGTACCGTTGCCAAAATTGAACCTGAGTGGATTATCTCAGCGGCAGGGGATCTGCTCAAATATCATTACTTTGAACCGCATTGGTCCAAGAAAACCGGACGGGTCAAAGCTTACGCGCAGATTAGCTTGTTTGGCTTGATCATTATCAGTAAGCAGCTGACCAATTATGAGCAAGTAAACTTGGTCGAGTCGCGAGAGATTTTCATTCGTGATGGGTTAGTGACTGGTAACTTTGGTCGTAATGCGCCATTTTTGCAGCACAATATGGACAAGATTGCCCATGTTGAACGCATCGAAGACAAACTACGTCGCCGGGATCTATTGGTTGATGAAGAAACGCTATATCAATTCTATGATAAAAAGATTCCTGAACATGTCGCCAGTCGCAAAACGTTTGAAGACTGGCGGGCAGAGGTAGAGAAAAATGATGCTAAGTATCTGTTTTTTACCGATGAAGACGTACTTACTAGCCAAGCGCCGACTACGGGCGACTTCCCAGAGGTATGGAAGCTGGGCGATCTAAAACTGCCACTGCGTTATGTCTTTGATCCAGCAAGCGATGATGATGGCGTGACCATACGCGTACCGCTTGCTGCATTACCACAGCTCGACGCGATTGAGCTACTATGGGGTGTGCCTGGTTGGCGCTATGAGCTGGTGTTGCAATTGCTCAAATCATTGCCAAAAGATATCCGTCGTCAGATCGTCCCGATACCTGATACCGCAGATAGTTTGTTTGATGAGTTGCAGCAGCAAGGTGGACAAGGGCTTTTAAAACAGCTGTGCCAAGCGCTCAATCGCCGCGGCATTATGTCGGTGACGCCGGAGAGCTTTAGCCCTTCTACGATTGACCGTTATTTGCAGCCACAAATTTGTGTGGTCGATGACAAAAACCGCATTATCGAAAAAGGTCGTGATCTGCAAACGCTACAGATTCGTCATGCCTCTGAGACTAGTCAAGCCGTGAATGAGCAACAAGGCGCGCATACTGAGTTCCCTGAGCATTTTGCCTTTAGCAAAAACCATCATAGCGCAGGCGTGGTCATGAAGCAGTTTGCGGCGCTCGTTGCCGATGAAGCAGGCGAAGCGGTATCGATCCATCAGTACACCGATGTCAATGCAGCACTACAAGCGCATCGTATTGGCGTATTGACCTTAATCAAAGGTAAACTTGGCGCGAAGAAAAAACAGCTCACCAGTCAAGTAGATAAAATATTTAAACTGGCATTTGCACCGCTTGGTGATATGGAAAAGCTAAAGACAATCGTCATTGATGCTACATTGGATGCTACGCTTGAAGAGCATTATGTGCTATTTGATCATACCGAGAGTCTGCCTGAGAGCGCTGATGATATCGCAGTTGGATTGAGCGAGGAGTTACCGTTTACGCCTGAGGAATATGCACAGACGCTAGAAGTTGTGTTAAATAACTTCTTATTGACCGGTCAAAGCGTCATAAAAACGCTGAAAAATGTTTATACGCGCTGGCAGCGTATTCGCCAAAGTCTATTGATGTTAGACCGCGAGATATTTGGGGAATCTATCGATGATATCGAAGATCAATTAGAAGATTTGTATTTGGCTGATTTTGTTTACCGCATGGATTATAGCCATTGGCAGCAGTATCCACGTTATCTTGAGGCACTAGAGATTCGCTTAGAGCGTCTTGAGCATAATTTAGAAGCCGACCTTGATGGTGTCTACGCGCTTGATTTACATATGGAGCGATTGGCAGGGCGTGCGGACAAAGAAGCCATTAGCGAATATCGCTGGATGGTAGAGGAGTATCGTATCCAGCTATTTGCTCAGCCGATGAAAACTCGTGTGGCAGTTTCGCCCAAGCGTCTTAGTAAAATGTGGGACAAAGTGGGCTAGAACCAAGAGTTTCTTTGAATGTTAAGGCCAGATTAGCAACTGCTAATCTGGCCTTTTATTTAAGTAGGTTTTAATGACTCATTTTTTCTGTCAGTACACCCATACTATAAAGCATGAAAGCAATCACTGTCAGTGCTACGATAAATGGTGTGAGTATCCAAATCACTACGTTAATTAGAATTGACGGTAGTAATCCATTAAATAGCTCGAGATCTGGGGTAAAAAAATCTGTCATCACATCCACTGCACGCTTGGCAATGGGGAAGAGTAGAGTGCTAAGGGCCAACATATAGATATATTTGCTAAAGCCTGGGTCACTCATGACGACCATAAAATAGAACACTGAAAAAAAAGTGATACCTAGCGCCCAGCATTTGAGAGTATAGCTTAAACGAATCATGTCATTTCCTCCCCAAGCTTTTCGATAAACATGCGTAGAAAGAACTACGCTATATATACAAAATTTTGAATATATATTATATGTTATAATACGAATATATTGGTGAGTCAACTGTTTTTTATTCGAATAACAAATCTCTTTTAGCTAAAAAATAAGAAAGTATAGAGATATTTTGAGTAGATATTTGCCTTAAAACCTATTTATAGTCAATCCTCTATAAAAGAGTGACAGCGTTAACCTCACTTGAAGTATTACATATACATCTGCGCTCGGTTGCCTTATATCTCTTTTAAACTGAATCAACTATACCAGTGGATATCTCGATACTCAGATGCTCTCTTGTAGCTACAAGAGGATAGCGCTAGAAATCACTCGAAGGATAGTTAATCAATAATCTGTAGTGGTAAATAAATGGTCAATTCATTGAATCGTTCTGTAAGTACGCTGTAGAGATGGTTTTGCTCTAAAGGCGTTACATACCTCACGTTGATAAGCGCTTGAAGTTGACCAAGATAAGTGAGGTAGGCCTGACATTGAGTCTGTTATGCCAAACTCGATAAGTCCCAAAGTTACCATCATAACGATAATAAAATCCTGCCGCTATAGGTACAAATGATGAGACAGTTATCACATTAGCTCACTGCTCGGACTGACTCCAAACAGCCGCTTGTATTCCCGGCTAAATTGGCTAGGACTTTCATAGCCAACTTGCATGGCTATTTGCGATATTTGTGCTCCTTGCCCGTGTATCTTAATCAATCGTTTTGCTTCCATTAATCTTAAGCTTTTTTGATACTGTAGTGGGCTCAATTGGGTAATTTCTTTGAAGTGCTGGTGAAACCCTGAGACACTCATGCCGCATCTACTGGCTAGACTCTCTACCATGATAGGCTCATTTAAATGCGACTTGATCCAGTCAGTAGCGTGGGCAATACGGTGTGTATGGCTACCATCAACGACCAACTGCCTAAGCTTGTTACCTTGCTCCGCTGAGAGTAGTCGATAGTATATTTCTTGTTGAATCAATGACGCCAAAAATCCAATATCGTTTGGATAATCAAGCAAGCGTATCAATCGATCAAATGCCGCCATTATCGCGTCATCTAACGGCCACTTTATGCCTAAGTGACCATTTGCTGTGGGGGTTTTAGAGGGTATTTGCGCCAATATCTCTCTAATCATGGCGAGATTTAATTTCATGGATAAAACGATAACAGGACTCTCTACTGAGGCATGTTTTATATGCATGCTCAGCGGAATATTGACAGGACAAAACATCAAGTGGCTATTATTGAATCTTTGGCAGTCTGCTCCTAAGTAAATCTCACGCTCACCTTGCAAGACAATACAAATGCTTGGCTCTTGGATATAGCTAACAGCTTTGCTTGGTTTATCGGCACAGTAAAAAAATAGCCCTGCGACAGCAGATTCGAGGGTTTGATTCCTAGGCAGTATGTTAAGAAGTCGGTCAATGGTTTCTTGATTCATGAGGATAGCTTGTTTTGTAAGACTTCCTGATAGTATAAAAATTTATAGGATTAGGCAAGAGTTATAGAGGTCTGTTCTAACGGATAACAGCCAGCGATTCTATAATAGTCTTATCGCAACAGCGTAAGCATGACCTCTAATAATATAGATAAGGAATTATAAATCATGAAAATATTTTATAAAACTCGCGCGACAGCCACTGGTGGACGTTCTGGTCATACTGGATTAGATGATGGTTCATTAGGGTTTGATTTGGTGTCTTTTCAAGAACAAGATAAAGAAGGTGTGAATCCAGAGCAGCTTTTTGCTATGGGTTATGCCGCCTGTTTTGATAGTGCTTTGAGCATGGTTGCACAGCAAATGAAACTGCCTGTCACCGCTTCTAAAACTTCTGCCCAAGTTGGCATCGGTATGAAAGCAGATGGTAGCTACAACTTGGATATAGAGTTGCATGTCGAAGTATCAGGTATTGACGAAGCACAGGCGCAACAGCTGATCGAAGCCACACATCAGGTCTGCCCATATTCTAATGCCACTCGTGGCAATGTAGATGTCCGCTTAGAAGTGACCGTTATATAAAGGCTTTTAGCTTTTACTGGTAGCGAGCGAATCATTAATTCAATATGATAGCTTACACAAAACCGCCCCGATTTTTATAAATCAGGGCGGTTTTATGCTATCTAGTAGAATAGAGTAATAGCGCGAAATTTTTGTCATTAGCCGAGCTAGTGATAGAGCATCATAAGTAATAGCATTACTAGGGCACGTCCCTAATTCAAACGTTTATCACCATTTTTAAAATAGTGACACGCCCTAAGCTTACACTTTTTTATTTAACGTAAACACCAAGACTGCGCCTAAAATAACTGCACTGGCAATAATAAATGGCAACGTTAGTTGCTCAGATAAAAATATCACGCCCAGTACAGCCGCAATCACAGGCACGCACAGCTGAACAATAGCCGCTTGCGTGTTCTTTAATAAGGGCATTGCAGTGTACCAGATACTGTAGCCCACCCCTGATGCGATCGCTCCTGACGCACAGGCAAGCAATATCCCTTCGCTAGTAATGCTTTCTAAGCTAATGTTTTGTAAGCCCATTTCATCCAGATACATTAGGCTAACTAGTAGTAGTATCGGAACGGCTACCAAACTCCGCACAAAGTTAAACCCCGTTGCTCGTAACGGTGAGATACATGATTTACCGCGTATGCTGTATACTCCCCAAGCCGCGCCGCTCATAGCCATCAATGCTGCGGCTAATGGTGATGGAATGGCGGCTGATGGTAACATCAAATATACGAATCCTGCTACTGCGACGATAAATGCCAACCATTGTAGTGCACTGAGCTGTTCTTTTTTGTAGATACCCCAGCCAATCATCGTGAGCTGAACCGCCGAAAACAAAATCAATGCCCCCGTACCAGTATCAAGCTCTACATATGCAATCGAAAAACATAACGCGTAAATGACCAAACTGACACTACTGAGCCAACTGCCTTTGTCATTTAAAATAGCATCAACAGAAGACTTGTCAGCGGTGAGTGCTTGACGCTGTAGTCTGTAGGCATGAATTGTCATGATAACCACTAAGCAGACAGCCGCACTGAGCAGACGAATGACCGTAAAGCTCCAAGCATCTATATAATCTTCTGCTAGTGCCATCCGGCAAAACAGAGAATTTGCGGCAAATGCGATCAACGCAATAATAGTATAAACAGTGGCTTTCAAAAGTAATTCCTACAATGAATAAGGGAGCATAAAATCAGCAGGCATAGGATTTTAGTTTTGGGTGTGGATGGATTACTGTCACGATAGCTTATTTTTCAGCAAAAACAATTGCCGTCTAACAAGACAGGATATTTTGTCGTACTTGCGGCAAAAAGTCTCTCTTAAATGAGAATAACGATAGTTGTATTGACGATAAGGTCTGAAAATAGGGATGATGTGCTTCGCATCAAACGAACTATTAGAACAACATTCATTAAACACAATACATCAGATAAATAAATTGGAAACGAGAATATGGATTGGGCAAGTATTTTTATTCATGACACAACTTGGTTGTTTGCCGTTGAAATCTTAATACGTGTCACCGTCATGTTTGTATTAATTATCACGTTCTTGCGCTTCACTGGCAAGCGCGGCGTTCGTCAGCTTTCTATCTTTGAGCTGACCATTATCCTATCACTTGGCTCTATCGCGGGTGACCCTATGTTTACTGAGGATTTGCCGATTATTCAAGCCGTATTGATCATGGGTTCAGTCATTGTTCTTTACCGAATCTGTACGTGGGTTATGATGAAATGGCAGCCTTTTGAAGATTTGTTGGAAGGCAAGTCACTTTATATCGTAGAAGATAGCATGCTGGTATTGGATAAGATTAAAAAAGGCAAAATGTCTCACGATGAGTTTTTTGCTGAAATGCGCCAACAAGGCGTTGAGCATTTGGGTCAAGTGCGCATCGGTTTGCTTGAAACAGATGGTAACTTTAGTATCTTATTGCATTCCTCTGAAAACACAGTTTATGGGATGCCGCTGTTTCCTAAGCAATATCAAGCTGTCGAGCAAGTGGAGATAGGGGCTCATTACGCCTGTATGTACTGTGGTTATGTCGAGCAAATATTAGAAGCTGATAAATGCTGCCCGCGCTGTGAGGATAATTGCAATAATTGGGCTAAAGCGTTAAACAATCAGATAGTCAAGTAGTGTAACGACTAGGCTAATATAACGATAATGCTGCCTTATCAACTAAGCTAAGGCAGCATTATTTCAAACTATTATCAGTTTATGTGGCTTTCTTCATACAGCGAGTGGCTTATATCACTTATGTAACTTTGTACCAGTCGAGTTTGCGAGTCATCACCATGACGCAGGCAAGTACCATAAAGCAGAATATCGCACCCAGTAATAGATTGAGATCTTCTGTACTTAAAATACCGAAAAAGGCAGCATATAACCCAGCGAGTGTTGCGGTAAAAATTAAAGCCCGTTTCAAACCGCCAAATACATAGTAGCTATACCAACCAATAAGTCCCACGCACGCGCTAGCGGCTACCGTATATGCTTGCCAAAAGAAAATTTGCTCAGCAAGTGGTAGCAATAGGACATAAAAAACGAATAACGCGCAGCCAACGAGCAGATACTGAATAGGGTGAATGCGACTGGATTTAAGCACTTCAAATAAAAAGAAAGTGCCAAACGATACCAAAATTAACAGCAGAGCATACTTCATGGTTCGTTCAGTTTGTAGGTAAACATCATTAGGACTCGCAAAACTAACCCCAAAGCTGTTTAACAGAATGCTTTGATTACTACCAGCTACCGCTGCACTGTCTGCTGTCATCCCTCTTGGTGAGTCAAACGAATCAGGGTTATACGACTGGCTATCGGGATTGAGCGTGGGTTCATTGATGATGGTGCAGTGATGGTTAGGCGTGCTGATACATTGGGAGATAGATTGATTGTTGGCGACGGTTAGATACTGATTTTGCCAACTGGCATCAAACCCTTCATTGGTAATACTCTTAGTGTTTGGTAGCGCCTTACCGATGAAGTTTGGTGTTTGCCAATCACTATGCATAGACAGCGTAAAGTTCTGCCCAGTAGGCACCGTCGTTAAATTACTAATACCAGATAAGGGCAAATCGATCGTAATCTTGAGCGCTTGATTGTCTTTGTGGTTAGATAGTTGGCGATCTACTTCTGATTTATCTAGATTTGTATTCATTGCGCTTGTAGTAACAAGGTTCTCTTTATTCTGCTGGCTAGTAGGATTGCTTAATTGAGCCAATACGTCTTCAGGAATATCGACTTCAACATAGGTCAAGTTCTCTATCATTGGTATCTGAGGATAGCTCGCTCCAATCGATTTTTGATTGATTGTGACGGCAGGCAGGGTAGCGACACCGCGTAAATCAGACACAGGAATGATCAGTTTTGCCTTATTCCAGTGGGTAATGGTTTTGGCTAACTGCATTTTGTCTGCATTAGAAGATGTCATTATCGAATCTGTATCGTTACTCAGTGCAGTTACGGTACTGTCTGCATTTTCTAAAGTGTCTACAAACGTATAACTTTGATCGAATGTCAGCTGACCATCATAGCTAGTGGCACTATAGATACCGCGCTTATAAGTGTCTGTGCTTACTTTTAGGTTTTGTGCAGCCTGCGTCTGAGTGGCAAATATCGTCTCAATTTTCGAGTATGGTGACTCGCATTTGCTCTTTATATTTGGTGTGTCTGATGTATCTGCCTGACAGGCAGGGGTGACTGTCGTAGGAACGGCGATAAATGGGGTGATGACTTCTTGTGGATTGACATGCTGCTGGGTGATCTCTTTTATTACTGATTTTGCGTAGTATTGCCTCTCATAGATGATATTACTAATCATACTAAGTCCGATCAAAAAAATAATACAAAGTCCTACGATGATGGTTAACTTAGTCAATAATGTTTTTTGCATGTGGTCGCCTCCTACGTGTCTTTAATTCACAGCTGCCGAGATAGCAGACTGTGGCTTTAAAGAACATCATAGGAAGGGCATGAAGAGAAAATGTGCAGGAACGATGAAAAGAGTGTGAAAGGGTAGATATCAGGATTTTTTAATCAATGTTTTTTGAGTATTAATGTTTTTTGGTATCGCCAACGACTTTATCCATAATAGCGAATAACAAGCCAGACAATACAAAGGTCATGTGAATAACAACTTTCCACATGAGCTTGTCAGCATCAAGCTCACTCATGCCACTAGAGATATCCATAAAGGATTTCAGAAGATCAATCGCCGAGATAGCAACGATCGCTCCAATGACTTTTAGTTTTAAGCCCGAAAAATCCACTTTTCCCATCCAGCTAGGACGATCATCATGAGTACCAGTATCGATTTTTGAGACAAAAATCTCGTAGCCACTGAATATAATGATGAGCAATAAGCTGGCAACCAGCGAGATATCAACCAATACCAGTATGTCTACAATCACGCTGGCTTCAGAAGCTATGAGAATATCAGCAAACATATACCATAGCTTTTGGACAAACTTAATAAATCCTAGATTCAAATAAGAAGTGCAACGTTTTAAAAGAATGAGTTGAAGAGTAAGATGTGCCGTGTTGCATTTCAAACTTCAACTCCTACATATCAGAACGTTATGAAACACTATACACATCTTACC